>NZ_JASATF010000001.1:0-561765 GCF_038440175.1 Cupriavidus sp. OTU4054 | reverse complement strand
GCCGAGGTTGGATAGTAGTTCCATGAGACCGGCTCCTAACTGATTGGCCAAGTCAACCGAAGCAAGCGGGAACTCAGACGTACAGCAACCCCGGGCAATAAAGAAGAGACAATCTGAGGAGAATGGACATCAAGCCGACAATAACGTCCTGCTCGGGGCGCTCGTTCCCGAGTTCTCATCCAGTTTTGGTGACTGCACTGGATAAGTGAAAATTAGGGGTCGCAGCTTTCGATTTCCTTTCAGTTGTATGGTGTCGCGGGTATTCACCTGTAAAGATCGGGACGGCTCACTATGACGATAGTCACGCCTCCCACTCGCAGAATTGCCCTCTTCCGACCCAAATGGGGACA
This sequence comes from Cupriavidus sp. OTU4054, assembly GCF_038440175.1. NCBI lineage: Bacteria > Pseudomonadati > Pseudomonadota > Betaproteobacteria > Burkholderiales > Burkholderiaceae > Cupriavidus > Cupriavidus sp. OTU4054. The sequence continues at coordinate 561,415 of NZ_JASATF010000001.1, read as the reverse complement.
ATAATAAGAGCAGCAACATTGGGCACATGTCGTATGACTTCAGGAGATCCCATCATGCAAGCACCTGTGCGAATTCTTCTTCAGACAACAATTCCGGCGGCGGAAGATGACTGGCACATTGGGCGCTTCTCGCTACTGCAAACTTATCTCGAGTCACTGACCGATGAGACCGGGCACAGGCTCTTTGATGTCACGTCTCGAAACCGTTCAGACGGTAGCGCTGATCCCATAATGGGAACGCTTGATCGCCTGGATTACGACGAGTTATGGCTGTTTGCCGTCGACGCGGGAGACGGAATTTCTGTTGCTGAATGCCAGGCAATTTCGCGTTTCCATGAGCGCGGAGGCGGCCTGATGGTGACGCGCGATCATCAGGATGTCGGTGCCTCGGTCTGCAATCTGGCGGGTGTTGGCCAAGCTCACCATTTTCACACCCGGAATCCAGATCCGGACGTGTCACGTCAAGTCAACGACGATCGCGGTGCACCCGACATTTCCTGGCCAAACTATCACTCAGGCCGCAATGGGGACTTCCAGAACGTACGGGCGGTAGACCCTATCCATGCCCTCTTGCTCAATCCTGACTCCCCCTCCGGCACGATCAAGCTGCTCCCAGCTCACCCCCATGAGGGCGCCATCGATGCACCTCCGGGCGAAAAGCGGGCGCGCGTCATCGCAACCGGCCAAAGTACCGCAAGCGCCCGCCCGTTTAACCTGCTGGTAGCGTTTGACCGCGCGCGAGATACGCACGGGAATCAACTTGGACGCGGGGTTGTCACATCAAGCTTCCACCACTTTGCCAACTACAACTGGGATCCACGCTGTGGCTGCCCGAGCTTCGTAAGCGAGCCTCCTGGCGACGAGGTCCTGGTGAATCCCTCTGGTCTAGAGGATGTGAAAGCCTTTGTGAGAAACGTCGCCCTCTGGATCGCTCCGACAAGGCAGCTTCAATAGGCGGACGCGGCAATGCCGCTCAGCCTATTTGTTCTGGCGAATCTGGCACTCGCCAGGAAGCGGTTGTAAGCTACAGAGGAGAGCAAACCGTCCTGAGCGCGTAGGACTGTGAAAAGGAGGTCGTATGAACGGCTGTAACCATGCGTATGCCATCCGTGATGTCGTGCCAAGCGCTCTAGGCTGTGAGGAATGCCTCAAAGTGGGCAGCCCGTGGGTGCACCTTCGATTGTGTCGAATCTGCGGTCACGTTGGCTGCTGCGATGCCTCGCCTCTCATGCATGCCCGCGCGCATTTCGAGGAGACTGGACATCCAATCATCGAGGGTTATGATCCCCCTGAGGGTTGGGGGTGGTGCTACATCGATCAGGAAGTGGTCGCGCTCCCGGACCAGACGCCGCAGCGAGGACCCATCCCGCGATTCGTCTGACGGAGCGCTTATCAGGTGTACATGAACGCGCTGCGTAGCGCTTGCAGCAGGCCGAGACCGGCCATTACCGGTCATTGCTCACGTCGTGAGTCGTCCTGCGACATGATCGGCAAGCGCCTTGGCTGCAGGCCGTGCACGCTTGCCCGCAGCAAATACAGCATTAAGTTCGAGCATGTCCATCTGCCAAGAGGGCAGTAGCTGGATGAGTCGGCCTTCTGATAAATCGGGTTCGAATGCACGCGAGGCCGCCGCCACGATGCCTTGCCCGGCCAGCGCGGCTTGGATGCCAACCTCGGCATTCGTCACGGCCAGGCTACCTTTCACTTCGACCGACACCTGCTTTCCGCGCTGCGTGAAAGTCCAGGTTCGCCCTGCCGGCGCCGGGCCGACAATGACTTCATGCGCTCCTAGATCGGCTGGCGTCGCCGGCATTCCGCGGTGGGCAAGATATGCGGGACTTGCCACCAGAATGCGTGGCCACACGGCCAGCCTGCGCGCCATCGCCGAGGAGTTGGGCAACACACCGAAGCGGAATGCCACATCTACGTTCTCGGTGACCAGGTCTTGCCGATAGTCATCGACGAGCAACTCGATCGACAACTGTGGGTGACGCGCACGGAATACTGGCAACGCCGGCAAGAGTTCACGGGACGCGAAGCTTGCCGACGTGCCAACGCGTAGCACACCCCGCAGCGCATGCGTACCGCGCGCGGCCTGCTCGGCTTCATCGAGTTGCGCGAGGATCGACTCCACGCGCGAGAGGAACTCGATGCCAGCATCAGTCAGGACCACGGCGCGTGTGGTGCGTGTAAACAGCGGCGTACCGATCTCGCGCTCGAGTGCGGCGATCATGCGCGACACGGTAGGCTGCGGCAGATCCATGTCCCGCGCGCCAGCGGAGAAGCTCCTTTTTCGCGCAACTCGAACGAAGACTCTCAATGCGGCCAGGTTCTCGATCATAAGCCCCCTTATGTCAGCGGTGAATAATACATAGAGCGCTATGCGTCTTCTCGCCCTTGCTTGCATGCGTCACGCTTCCCTCTGCCATCACTCATCAGCAAAGGGCATAGCAACCATGTCACTGCAAGACAAGCTCGATGCCATCAGGAATGATTTCGAGCCGAGGATGCCCGCCGAAAGCGCTACGCGTCATGCATGAACAAGGTTGGCAATTCTCGAGCCGGAGTCGCGCACATCTCCGCGCGTTGCTCCGGCTCGCGGCCATGCAAATCAGACTTGCGCGGCGCCGCCGTCAACGTAAAGTTCGACGCCCGTGATGAAAGCGCTATCGTCAGACGCGAGGAACAATGCTGCCTTGGCGAGATCATCGCCGGTTGCAAGGCGATCCAACGGCGCAACGGCGATCATCTGCGCCTTATGCTCGGGCGTGATCAGCACATCAAGGCCCGGCGTCTGCGTGTGGCCAGGCGCCAGCGAATTGACGCGGATCTTGCGGTCACGCAGGTCGTTGGTCCAGCCTCGCGCAAACGAACGGATGGCGCTCTTCGACGCGTTGTAGACAGAGAACTGGTCATACCCCTTGTTCGAGGCGATCGAGCCGACGAGGATGACCGATCCACCGTCGACCAGCAAGGGAAGTGCCTTCTGTACCGAGAACAGCGTGCCCCGTACGTTGATATCGAAGATCTTGTCGAAATGGGTTTCGGAGATATCCCCAAACTTACCGAACTCATACACAGCGGCATTGGCCACAACGATGTCGAGCCTTCCCGCCTGAACCTGGATCTCGCGATAGAGGTGATCGAGGTCGTCGAGATTGCCAACATCGCCGCGAATGCCGACGACACCGTGCCCGATCCTCTCGACGGCCGCATCGAGTTGTGCCTGACGGCGACCGGTCAAAAACACGCGCGCCCCTTGTTCTGCGAAATGCTGAGCGATCGAGAATCCAATGCCTTCACTAGCGCCCGTGACCAGGGCGATTTTTCCTTCAAGCTTACGAGTCATGCTGATGTGCTCCATTCTGTCTTCAATGCGACACGAACTGCGTCGCAGACTTCGAAGATAGGAGCGATCCGACCCGTCAGTAGACCTCGGATTCATCTAACAGTTATGTAAGCCGCGTATGGCTTTCCGGCATCGCCTCGCCCGCCGGCGAGGACGCTCTGCAGCCACGCCATTGATTTGGCCCCATCCCAATGTCTAGGTCGTTCTCAGATGTCGGAGTGCGCGGCAAACTCAAATGTCGGCACGAGCGTGCGGTTGGTGCGGGGAGGGCGGCTCGAAGGGAGATAGCGATGGGGCGTTGACGCCAAATTGATGCAATTTAGTTGCATGAAGGAGTGAGGCGGATGAAGGGCCGCCCGGGAGCGGCCAGCCCTGCAACGGTCCGCGATCGACCCTTGACAGGCGTTCGGGAAGCCGCCGGCGGTGGCCGTTTCCGACCCTTAGCGGTCGTCGATATTTCTAGAAAGCGGACGTTCGACGCCGCGTTGGCGACCGTTGGACTCATGTGGGCTACGACTTGATGACGCAACGATACCCGCAAGCGTCGCGCAGACGGTCTCGATGTTGTCTGGGCGGAGGTTTGTCGCGCTGAGTAGCAAGCCACCTTGTGCGTTGCTGCGGCGAAGATACCAGGCGGAGAGTGCCGAAGGCGCGAGGCCATGCGCCCGGGAAATGCCGACAACCATGCGGTCGTCGGCGGTTTGTGGCAGCGGTGCGATCACCCCCAGGCCCGCCATCATGGTGCCCGGCAGAAACTTGTTGACATGCGCCAGCGTCAGGCGTCGGCGCTCCGCATAGAGCGCCTTCATCTGTCGCAGGTGCCGCAGGTAGTGTCCATTCCTCAGAAACTCCGTCACCGCCAATTGGGTGGTCCGGTTCGGAGCTGGGGACAACACGGCGGATACCTCAACCAGACGCTCCGCCACTGAGCGTGGGGCAACGACGAAACCCAGGCCGAGCCCCGGGCTGATCGTCTTGCTGAACGCGCCGATGTGAACCACACACTCGGCACCTTCGCCTGCAGCAAGGGCCGGTGCGGCGCGGCCTTCGAGCTGTAGTTCTCCGAGATAGTCGTCTTCGATGATCCAGGCACCCCTTGTCGCCGCCCAGTCGAGCAGCGCATGCCTTCGTGCCGGCGACAGGGTCACGCCGAGCGGGGCATGCTGGCCCGGCGTGACCAACGCCAGCAAAGCATCTGGCGCGCTGGCGACGCCAGCCTCCACTCGCAGCCCATCGGCATCGACAGGTACGGGTATGACCGCTGCACCGATGATTTCCAGCGCGCGTCTTCCCAGTGGATAGCCTGGCTCCTCGAGCCACGCCTTGCGTCCATGCGCGCGCAGTGCGGTCAGTGCCAGCATCAGGCTTTGCCGGTATCCGCTGGTGACGATGACCTGATCGGGATGACATTGCATCTGCCGGCTTACGGCCAGGTGGCTCGCGATCTGGGCTCGCAGGGCAGGTTCGCCGCGCGGATCGGCATAGGCCGTGTAAGCGAAGGCATCGGCGCGTACGGCACGCGTGCGCATGCGGGCCCAGAGCTTGGCTGGGAATGCGTCGTGGGCCGGTACGCCCATCTGGAATGGAAGCGGGGCGCTCGAAAATGGGCGGGTGAAATCCGCTAGAGGCCCGTCAAGGGAAGCCTCGCCATCCGCTCGCTCCGCGGGCAGCCGCGCGCAAACGTGTGTGCCCGAGGAGCCTGCACCGAATACCAGATTCTCGGCGATCAACCGATCGTAGGCCACGCGGACGGTGCCGCGCGCGACGCCAAGTTGCGCAGCGAGGTCCCGGCCGGAAGGCAGGCGCTGTCCGGGTACGAGCCGGCCCTCGACGATTGCCTGGCGCAGGCTCGCATGGATCTGGTCGCCGATCGGCTCGGCGATGGCACGGTCCACCAGGATGGACAGCGCAGCGGGCGAATTCGGTTGATTCATTTTTGGGCCAGTCGTTTCGCCAGTTTTTGGGCCTGTTTCTCTAATGCCCAGCGGAGTAACGTTGCGTTATGACATGGATCGCGGCGCAAGTCGATAGGCGGCTTGGACGCGACGGCGACACTATTCGCATCACCCACGGAGAAGGACCGAGATGACCCGCATGAACTGGCAAGAGACCGCACCGGACGGCGCAAAGGCGCTTTTTGGTATCCACCACTACGTCACGAAGAAGACGAATCTCCCCGAGGAACTTGTCCACCTCGTGTTTCTCCGCGTCTCGCAAATCAACGGGTGCGCGCATTGCATCGACATGCATAGCCGCGATCTCAGAAAAACCATGTCCGTCGACAAAATTACGCTGGTGCCAGTGTGGGATGAGGTTGCGCACTTGTTCACCGATCAGGAGCGTGCCGCGCTGGCCTGGTCTGAGGAAGTCACGCGTGTCAGCGAAACGCATGCATCGGATGAAGCCTATGCCGCTGCTGCGGCGGCATTTTCGCCGAAGGACCTGGTTGACCTCACGATCGCCATCGCCGCGATGAACGCGTTCAATCGTCTCGGTGCGCCTTTCCGGGTGCCTGTTGCTGCCGTGGCGTAATTAACGCGGCGCGTACCCTGAAATCGTTTTGCCGAGCCTCTCTGGGCTGCGTTATGCCGGACGCTTCAAACCGGAGGCACGGCAATCGTTCATGATTATCGTCGCTCACGATTGCACGTGAGTGCAACGTTCACGGTCAAGCAGCGCCTGCTTGCGGTCAATGCCCCATGCATAGCCCCAAAACCTTCCATCAGTTCTGACTACGCGATGGCAAGGGATCGCAACGGCTAGCGGGTTGCCAGCGCAAGCGCTGGCAATATCAAGCTCCGACACGTCAGTTCCAACGAGGCGCGCGACCTGCGCATAGCTCAGTGTGCTTCCCACCGGAATTTTGCGAAGCACTTGCCAAACACGCTGTTGGAAAGCGGTGCCTCGAATATCGAGGGGGAGGTTCTTGTCGATAGCGGGCTGCTCGATCATACCGACGACGTTTGCCACCAACGCTTCAAACTCTTGATCGGCACCGATCAGATGGGCTTGAGGAAAGCGATCCTGCAAACCTTGCAAGAGAGCTTCGGCATCATCGCCCAGAAGGATGGATACGATTCCCTTGCGACTGGCAGCCACGAGGATTGCGCCTAGGGAGCACTGTCCCAAGGCGAAATGAATCTCTTCATTCTTGCCTCCCGCGCGATAGCTCGTGGGCGTCATCCCCAGCATGCGAGTCGCGTTCTCGTAGAAGCGACCGCTCGAGTTGAACCCAGCCTCGTAGAGAGACTCGGTCACGCTTTCCGAATGTTCCAGGGAGCCTCGTAACTTCATCGCGCGATGGGCTGCGGCATAGGCCTTGGGCGTCAGTCCCGTGAGTGATTTGAAGAGATGATGCAGGTAACGAGTGCTTCTGTTCACGTTCGCAGCTAGCGTTGCCAACGCTGGTTCGGCATTGTCCCGATCGATACGCTGTTCGATCATGCGACAAACCTCTGCAACCAATCGGGCATTGCGACTGCGCAGGGTTGGACCGTCTGGGTCGCAGCGGCGACAAGGCCGACAGCCCGTCGCTCGAGCCTCTTCAAGTGTGTCGTGTATGCGTACATGCTCCGGGCGCGCATGTCGGCTCGGACAAGACGGACGGCAATACACTCCCGTGGTGCTGACGGAGCACCAAAACCGCCCGTCCACAGACGCGTCTCGCTTCAGCACCAACTGCCAGCGAGGATCGCGCGCGGTGGCTGATAGATCGGAACGACAATCAATGCTAGCAATCGATTCGGTTAGGTCGGGCGGTTTGGACTTCATGAACGGCGGAATCTCAAGCTGCGCCCAGCATGCGCAATTGCGTTCCGAACGGATTGTCGATCAGGTACCGCCAGTAGCCGTCTGCTCCACGGCGTGCAATGTCATTCGCAGTGGCCACCATATGCACGGTTTGGCCGTCGAGCGCCTTTCCAATGAGAGACCAGTCGAGTACAAGTGAAGCAATGTCGCCTGCCACGAACAGATGCCTTTGGACAATTTGCATCTTCAGGCCGAGCTGGAAATACTTCTCCAGTTCCACGGCAATGGCCTCGCGTCCGATCTGCGGTACACCTGCCGCGTCGATTAGCATCCCTTCGGGATCGTAAAACTCGAGCATTACGTCCACATTTAGGGAGTTGATGTGGGCAAGCAGCGAATCAACAATGCCTTCTGGCGTTGTGGACAGGGAATAGGGTGACATGAACGGATCCTCGTTTCCTGGTGGTAGATAGCAAACTACCGCAAGTTTAAGAAGGCAACCCGCTCCGCGCACTCCGTTTTGTGCTTTCAAACTTTGGGGACTAAAGCCGTATCTGCTCCACTCCCGGCGAACCGCCACCTGAGCGCGGCCCTCTAGATCGGTACTTGTCATCGCAATGGCCGTCACGGAATCCCGGCAGCATTCCGAAGCAAAGCGATAACAAGCAAGTAATGGCCATGACCCCGAGCGGAGATGGCCTCCGCCGGCGCGCTGTAACGGCACACACGTCGCAATAGGGGAACGGAAGCACCACCGTAATCTCGGTGCCGGCCAGTCCCATCAAAGGCATGCGGCGCAGGTCCGTAGCCATCGGGCTGATCTTCGATATGGATCCGCAGTTGCAGCACGAATCAGCGGGCGCTACGAGCGGAACCTCGCTCGCGATTGGAAGGTTGATATACATCAGGGGGAGATGAACGAGTTTTTTGTTGCTTGGTCCCGCGGAGGAATGTGTCGCTGGCTCTCGTGGCAGGGAATTTAGCAAAACCGCCACGCCGCTCCCCCTATGCTGACGAGGGGTGTCGCGCAAACAACACACACTTGCCATTTTCATTGGGCGATTGAACGGCCGCTCCTGGCCGTCCTCGGACGACTGCGCCGAGTTGGGTGAAGGACCGCTGGCAGGACTTGGCGTGGCAGCCAGTGCGGCATCCCTATTTTCGATCAGCTCGCGGTCGTGGAAGCTCTTAATGGTGCAAGGGATCTCTAGCGCTTCCCCTGTCCCGGGCTCCAGCATAAGCACCATCGGCTCCCCTCTGTCGAGCCTGCGGCGTCGGCGGCGAAAACGCGGCCGAGCCAGTCAGTAGAAAACGGCAGGATTCGTCTTGCCAAGAACGGGAATCCCGCGTCGACCAGCATCTTCACTTTCGGAACGTCTGTGAGTCGCAGAACCCGATAGAGTCCCCGCTCAAACGTGCATCCACCATCTCGCTGGGAAACTGTCACGCACGGGCCCATCAATGGCTACCGGAATATGCGCATCACCATGGGTGCATTGTCCGGCGAGCCTGTACGAGGGAGTAATGGCGGCGAACCCCGGAAGATCGCGGTCTTCCGGGGTTTTTTTGGGGGGCGGGGGTTTCCGGTACGTACACTTTCGCCGCCGTATCCCCAGGCACCTCACGCGCCGATAAGCGTCCGCACCAAGGGCCGCGTCTGTCTCTACCGAAGAACAGACCACGGAGAACCAGCGCCTGCTGGCCGAGCAGGGCGGTCAGCTATCGAGCGCGCTTTTCGGCGCCGATACCGCCGAAGCACACGTCCAGCATGTGCGAGACGATGGCCTCGTCGTCGAGCTTCGCATAGATCCGGAGGTACTCCACTGCCGGATCGCAGGTCCGTGAGTAATAGCTGAACAGGATCACGTCGTCGGGCAGGCTCGCGTCGAGCGCGCCGGCCGCCTTTGCCTTGGCGACGAGTCCCTTCAACTGGCCGTTCAGTTTCAGCACCCGCGTGACATAGCCCAGGTTGCGCGTGAGCATGTCCCGCACACCGGGACTCGTCGAGGGCAGGAACGGCAGCCCTCCCTGAAGCCGCACGCGCAGCGCCCACTCCAGCAACGCCCGCAGGCGTCCCACCGCATCGAGATCGGCCGGCAGTTCCTCGAGGAACGACAGCGCTCCGTCGATCAGGCGGATCATCGCCGCGCCCACCAGCGCATCTTTCGACTTGAAGTGCTTGTAGAGACTCGGTTTGGAAATGCCGACCTCCGTGGCCACGTCGTCCATGGTCATCAGATCGAACCCCTTGCCAGCCAGGATGCGCGTCGCCGCGTCGAGGATCGCGTCCTCGCGCAATTGAAACGCCTGATCCTTGAAACTGAGCCTGCCGAAAATACTCATTAGTAAATCTCGCTACTATGTAGTAGTCTTCTTTCCGAAGTGGTAGCCTCATCTTAGCACTCGCAGTGCCCAAGGGCGCCAGAAAGAACAAAAGCAGAGAGGATGGTGGGTCGTGAGAGCCTTTAAAAGCACAAAACAGGGACAAAGCGTCGCGGTTGTGGGCGCCGGCATTTCAGGGTTGGCCAGCGCATGGCTGCTGTCGCGTCGCCATCGCGTCACGCTGTTCGAGGCAGGCGACTACCTGGGCGGGCATACGAACACGGTAGACGTCACGCTCGATGGGCACACCGCGCCCGTGGATACGGGCTTCCTCGTGTTCAACGAGCGCACCTACCCCAACCTCATCGCCATGTTCGACGAGCTTGGCATAGCCTCCCATGCGAGCGACATGTCGTTCTCGGTGTCGATGGACCATGGCCGCATGGAATGGGCCGGCACGAACCTCAATACCGTGTTCGCCCAGCGCGGTAACGCGTTCTCTCCGACGTTCCTCGGCATGCTGCGCGACATCGTCCGCTTCAACGGCGCGGCGCGGCGCCACCTTGCGGATGCGGAGACCACGCACTGCTCGCTTGGCGACCTGCTCGTGGCGGGCAATTATGGCCAGCCGTTCCAGCAGCACTACCTGTTGCCGATGGCCGCCGCGATCTGGTCGTGCGCCGCCGCCGACGTGCTGCGCTTTCCCGCGGCCACGTTCCTGCGGTTCTGCCTGAACCACGCGCTGCTGCAGATCGCCAACCGCCCGCAATGGCGCACGGTCGCCGGCGGCGGGCGTGCCTACGTGCGGCGCATCGCGGCCGAGCTCGGCGACATCCGGCTGCGGACGCCCGTGCGCGCGATCCGGCGCGATGAGGAGGGCGTCAGCGTGATGACGGACGAAGGGACGTCCAGGTTCGACGCCATCGTCATGGCCACCCATGCGCCCGACACGCTCCGCATGCTGGCCGACGCGAGCGACGCGGAGCGCGAGGTGCTCGGCGCCGTGCGCTACGCGCCGAACGTCGCCATCCTCCATACCGACCCCACGCTTCTGCCGCGGCGGCAACGCGTGTGGTCCGCCTGGAACTACCTGGGCGGCCAGCGCGACGCGTCCTCGCGCGCGGTCTGCGTCAGTTATCTCGTGAACCAGCTGCAGCCGCTGCCGTTCCGAACGCCGGTGGTCGTCACGCTCAACGCATTCCGCGAGCCCGCGCCGGGCACGGAGCTGCGCCGCTTCCACTATCAGCATCCGCTATTCGACCTGCAGGCGATCGCCGCGCAGCGCGCGTTGCCCGCACTGCAGGGCGAGCGCCGCACGTGGTACGCGGGGGCATGGACCGGTTATGGGTTCCATGAAGACGGCCTGAAATCCGCACTGCGCGTGGTCGATGACTTCGGCCTGCTGCCTGCGTGGGCACGGCTATGACGCCCATCGCATGGCTCCTTGCCTCCCGCGTGATGCACGACCGCCTGCGGCCGGTGCGGAACCGCTTCGTCTATCCGGTGTTCTGCCTGCGCGTGAATCTCGATGCGTTGCCCGGGCTCGAGCGCTGGTGGTTCGGCGTGAACCGCGCGCGCATCGTGAGCCTGCGCACGGCCGACTATGGCCCGCGCGATGGTACCGACCTCGCAACCTGGATGCGCGCGCGCCTGCGTGAGGCGGGGCTGCGTGAGGCGGGGCTGCCGGAGGACGGCGAGATCTGGCTGCAGACGTTTCCGCGCATCTTCGGGTATGCGTTCAATCCGGTCAGCTTCTGGTATTGCCACGATCGCGATGGCGCGTTGCGCGCGCTGGTCGCCGAAGTGACCAACACGTTCGGCGGACGGCACGCTTACCTCATCACGGCGCCGAATCTGGGACCGATCGACGAGTCGACCGTGCTCGCCACGCGCAAGTGCCTGCATGTGTCGCCGTTCAACGACGTGCGCGGACACTACGGGTTTCATCTGCGCGAGACGGCCGATACGTCCTTCGTCGGAATCGATTACTTCGACGATGACGGGCTGCTGCTCCGCACGTCGATTGCCGGATGGAAGCGCCCGCTGACCGGTGGCGCGATGTTTGCCGCGCTGCTGCGGCAGCCCTGGGTGACGCTGTCCGTCACGGCGCGCATCCATTGGCAGGCTTTGCGGCTGTGGGTGCGCGGTGTGCCGTTCCATGGCAGCGAGCCGCCCGCATCGCGCGCCGCGCCGCCCGCGCATCCCGAGGCCGCGATGGCCGCCATGCCCCCGACGGCGCCCCTATCCGCGCCAGCTTCCGCAGCCGAACCCCTGTCCGATCTCCTGCCCAACGATATCCGCCCATGAACCGTTCCTCCTCCGGCCTCCGCGTGCAGTCTCGCCTCGGCGACATGCCGATCGCCGCCGGCGCATTCCTGGCCATGCTCAGTCGCCTGACCATCGGGCACCTCGTGGTCACGCTGCCCGACGGCCGCGAGACGATCTTCGGGGATCCGCATGCCGCGCCCGGGGCGCGGCTCACGCTGCGGGACTGGCGCGCCTGCGGCAAGATCCTGCGTGCCGGGGACATCGGCTTTGCCGAGGCGTGGCGGGACGAGTGGGTCGATAGTCCCGACGTCACGGCGCTGCTGCGCCTGGCCATGCGCAACCAGTCCGTGCTGCCGCGCACGATCGTCGGCACATGGCTGTCCCGCCGCTGGTATCAGCTGCGCCATCTGCTGCGCCGGAATACGCCGCGCGGCAGCCGCCGCAATATCCATGCGCACTACGACCTCGGCAATCCCTTCTACGCGCTGTGGCTGGACGACACGTGGTCCTACTCCGCGGCGCTGTTCGACGGCGATTCCGGCCGGACGCTGCACGACGCGCAGGAGGCCAAGTACGCCCATATCGTCGACACGCTGCAACTGCGGCCCGGCATGCGCGTGCTCGAGATCGGCTGCGGGTGGGGCGGCTTCGCGATGCACGCGGCACGCCGCGGCATTCACGTGCATGGCGTCACGATCTCGAACGCGCAACTGGCGCTGGCGCGCGAGCGTGTCGCGCAGGCGGGCATCGGTGGCGATATTGGCGGCCATATCGGTGGCCATATCGATCTGGCATTGTGCGACTACCGCGACCTCCCCGCGCGCGGCGACCACTATGACGCGGTTGTCTCGATCGAGATGTTCGAAGCCGTCGGCGAGGCCTACTGGCGCAAGTACTTCGACATCGTTCGCGCCTGCCTGCGTCCCGGCGGCCGGGCCGTGATCCAGACCATCACGATCGCCGATGCGCATTTCGACGCGTATCGCGCCAGCAGCGATTTCATTCGCGAATTCATTTTCCCGGGCGGCATGCTGCCGAGCCCCGAGCGGCTATCGCGCGTCGCGGCGCGGGCCGGGCTGACGGCGCGCAGCGTGCTGGCCTTCGGTCCCGACTACGCGGAGACGCTTCGGCGCTGGCGCCACGCGTTCCAGGCGCGGCGCGACGATGTCTCCGCGCAGGGCTTCGACGCGGCTTTCCTGCGGCTCTGGCATCTGTACTTCTGCTACTGCGAAGCGGGCTTCGACGAAGGCCGCACCGACGTCATGCAGTTCCTGCTCACGCGCGAGGCCTGACGTGCGAAATACCCGGCCACAGCGCATGGCGATCGCTCTGCTTGCCACGATGGCGACGATCGCGATGATGGCGACGGTGACCGCCGCGCGAGCGGAGGCGTGGCGGGACGCATGGCCGGGTACCGCCGACGTCCGGATGGTAGGCGAAGGCGACTTCCGCTGGTTCGGCATCCGCATCTACACCGCGCAGCTCTGGGCGGCACAGAGCCCGGTCACGCTCGATACGCCGCTGGCGCTGCGACTGACTTACGCCCGCGGCATCTCGGGCGAACGGCTCACCGATACCAGCATGGACGAGATCAAACGCCTCGCCGCGGTGACGATCCCGGAAGCCACGCTGGACCAGTGGCGCGCCGCGCTGTCGCGCGTGCTGCCCGATGTGCGCGCCGGCGACGTGCTGACCGGCGTCTATCTGCCCGGCCAGGGGGCGCGCTTCTACGCGGGGGATCGCGCCCTTGGCGCACTGGAGGACCCCATGCTCGCGCGCGCATTCTTCTCGATCTGGCTCGATCCGTCCACGCGCGCGCCGGCGCTGCGCAGGCACCTGCTGGGCCTGCCGTCATGACCGCGCCCACCGCCAGCCGACTTGCCGCTTATGGCGCCCTGGGATTGCCCCTCGCCATGGTGGCTCTGCCCGTCTACATTCAGGCGCCGGCGTACTACACCACGCGAATGGGCATGTCGCTGTCGCTGGCGGGTATCGTCCTGTTCGCCGCGCGGCTGATCGATACCGCGCAAGACCCGCTGCTTGGATTGTGGGTGGACAAGCTGGCGCGCCGCCATGCGTTGACTCCGGTCATGGGAGGCGCCGCGCTCTGCCTCGCCGTGGCCTTCGCCGCGTTGTGGCTGCCGCCCGTTTCGGGCGACGCCTGGCTGGCGGCATGGCTGGGCGCGACGCTCGTCGCGGTCTACCTTGCCCATAGCCTGATCAACATCGCCTACCTGGCATGGGCCGCGCGTCTCGGCGATGACGATACGCTCGCTCGCGCCGCCGCATGGCGCGAGGGCGCGGGCCTCGTTGGCGTGCTGCTTGCCACCGCGATTCCGGCCACGCTGATCACGATCGCCGGCACCGACGCGCGCCTGGCGATGACCGCCTTTGCGTCGCTATTCGCCGCGCTGCTCGTCGCCGCGCTGTGGATGCTTTTTCGGCTGGCCCCGCCGTGGAATGCGAAAGCCGCCCTGGCGAGCGCCGCGCCAGGGCCATGGCATGCCGTGCGCCACAACCGCGCCTTTCGCGCGCTGCTGGCCCCTTACTTCCTGAATGGCATCGCCGTCGCCATTCCCGCTACCCTCGCGATCTTCTTCATCGAAGACCGATTGATGGCGCCGCAGTGGGTCGCCCCCTGCCTGACGCTGTATTTCGTGGCGGGCGCGGCCGGCCTGCCGGCGTGGGTGCACATCGCGCACCGCATCGGCGCCATGCATGCGTGGCGGCTGGCCATGGCGCTCGCCATCGTTGCGTTCGTGTGGGCGGCGTTGCTCGAGCCCGGCGGCGTCCTGCCGTTTCTGCTCATCTGCGCCATGTCGGGTCTGGCGGTGGGCGCCGACCTCGCGCTGCCGCCGGTCCTGCTGGCCACGCGCATTCCCGCGGGCGAGGGACCCGCCGTCTATTACGGCGTCTGGACGCTGCTGACCAAGCTATGCCTGGCGATCGCAGGGCTCACGTTGCCCGTCCTCGCATGGCTGGGCTACCAGCCGGGAACGCCGGCCATCGGCGCGACGGGGCACGCGCTGGCGTTCATGTATGCCGGTCTTCCTTGCGTTCTCAAACTTGCCGCGATGGCGCTGCTTCGTTCCGCCCGGTATCCGGCGCAGGAGATGTCCTCATGAAATTCGTTGCCACTCTGGGCGCCATCGCCGTCGCCGCGCTCTGCACGGCATGCTCCGCGCCGGACGTCGCCCACTACGCCGACCAGAAGCCGGCCCTCGACGTTGCCCGCTTCTTCGCGGGACGCACGGAGGCGTGGGGCATGTTCCAGAAGCGGAGCGGCGAGATCGTCAAGCGCTTTTACGTCGACCTGCAGGGGCAGGAGCGCGATGGGCGCTTCGTGCTCGACGAGGATTTCCGCTACAGCGACGGCACGACGCAGCATCGCACATGGACGCTGACGCGGGCCGCCGATGGCAGCTGGCAAGGCACCGCGCCCGATGTCGTGGGCAGCGCGAGCGGCCAGGCCGCTGGCAACGTCCTGCGGTGGCGGTACACGCTGCAATTGCCCGTCGATGACAAGACCTATGACGTGCAGTTCGACGACTGGATGGTGCTCGTGGACGACCGCACGCTGATCAATCGCGCGCGTGTCACCAAGTTCGGTTTCGAAGTCGGCCAGGTGACGGTGTTCTTCCGCCGTCCCGCTCCCTGAATCAGGCGGATGTCGCCATGCATGGCTTTTCCATGAACCCTCGCTGGACGGACTGGGCCGGAAAGCGCGTCTGGATCGTCGGCGCTTCCAGCGGCATCGGCGCGGCGCTGGCGCAGGCGCTGCTGGCGCGGGGCGCGCACGTCGCGGTCTCCGCGCGGCGGGCCGGAGCGCTGGCTGCCGTGATCGACGGTCATCCATGCGGCCTGGTCGCGCCGATGGACGCGCGCGTCCCGTCCGACTGGGTGACCGCGCACGATGCCTTGTGCCAGGCGTGGGGCGCGGTAGACATGATCGTCTTCTGCGCCGCCGACTACCGGCCGCTGCGTCCGTGGGAAATCGACGCGGCCGAGGCGAGCAATACGATCGAGACGAACCTGTCGAGCGTCTACTACGGTCTGGCCGCCGTGCTGCCGGCGATGATGTCGCGCCGGGGCGGCAGCCTGGTGATGCTCGCCAGCGTGGCAGGCTACCTCGGCCTGCCGAACGCCACCATCTACGGACCGACGAAGGCCGCCATGATCAACCTGGCGGAGCTGCTATACGCGGAGCTGCATCCGCACGGCATCGGCGTGTACCTCGTCAACCCCGGGTTCGTGAGCACGCGGCTCACGGCGCGCAACGACTTCACGATGCCGGCCCTGCAGACCACCGAGGAGGCCGCGGCGTCGATCCTGTCCGGCCTCGCGCGCGGCCGGTTCGAGATCGCATTCCCGTCGCGATTCACCTCGGTCATGCGCCTGCTCAGCATGCTGCCGTATCGGTTGCGGCTTTCGCTGCTGCAACGATTGATGAACTCTTCCTGAACATGGCATGACATGACTACCGCCACCCGAGATTCGCAAACGCTTTCGGCGCTGCTCGACTGGTACGCCTCGCTGACGCCCCAGTCGCTGTACGACCTCCCGCGCTACTACGCGGACGATGCGCGCTTTACCGATCCCTTCAACAGCGTGCGGGGCCACGCGGCCATTCAGGCGTTGTTCGCGCATATGTTCGAGACCGTCGACGCTCCCCGCTTCGCGATCGAGCGCCAGGTCATGGGCGACCAGGAAGCCTTCGCCACATGGGTGTTCACGGGCGCGGTGCGTGGCCATGCGTTCGTCGTGCCCGGCAGCACGCATCTGCAATTCGACGACGATGGGCGCGTGTGCATGCATTGCGATTACTGGGACGCCGCCGCGTTGTGGCGGCAGCTCCCGGTGATCGGCGCGCCCGTACGCTGGCTTCAGCGGCACTTTGCCGCGCCCCCGACCCGATGAGCGCGAGAGCGATGTGGCGCGTGGCGGCGACGGCGTTCCTGCTGTCCATCGGTGGATGCTCGACGGTCGATGCGCTGAATGCATTGACGCCGTCGGGCGACTACATCCACCTGAAGGACATCGCCTACGCGGCAGGCGATCGCGGGCAGCTAGACGTCTATGTGCCGCGTGAACCGGCCTGTGGCGACAAGGCGCCCGTCGTCGTGTTCTTCTACGGCGGCACGTGGAATTCCGGGTCGCGCGCGGACTATGCGTTCGTGGGCGCCAATCTCGCGCGCCACGGCATTCTGACGGTCATCGCCGATTACCGGCTCTATCCCGAGGTCACCTATCCGGATTTCCTGACCGACAGCGCGCAGGCCGTGGCATGGACACTGCGCAGCATCGCGGCCTACCGTGGCGATCCCTCGCGGGTCTTCGTCATGGGCCACAGCGCGGGCGCCTACAACGCCGCGATGATCGCGCTCGACAAGCGGTGGCTGACGGCGGCGGGGGCGTCGCCGACGCAGCTGCGCGGGTGGATCGGCCTCGCGGGGCCTTACGACTTCCTGCCGATCGTCAATCCCGATGCGCAACCGGTTTTCCATCATCCGGACTATCCAGCCGACTCGCAGCCGATCGACCTCGTCACCCGGCAATCGCCGCCTTCGTTCATCGGTGTCGACATCGGCGACCGGCTCGTGGATCCCGAGCGCAATTCGCGGCAGATGACGCAAAAGTTGCGCGCGGCCGGCGTGCCGGTGACCCATCGCGAATACGGCCATCTCTCGCACACGCTGCTCATCGGCGTGTTTTCCACGCCATTGCGCTGGCTGTCTCCCGTCAGCGACGACGTGTCGGCGTTCGTGCTGAGCGGCAGCGGATGCGGCGGCAAGGGGTGATGGCGCGCGCTCTGCCTTCCAGGCGGATTGGATGCGCCGGGGCGATGGTCACGACAGCGACAAAAAGGCCGCCCGACAGAGTGGGGCGGCCTTGCCATTTGCGCTGCCAGGAGCCAAAAGGAGGGGACCTTATTGTCGGGTGGGGAAGATACCCTGCGTGCAGATCACGTAGTACAGGCCGGTAGGCTCCAGCGGCCGAAGATCCGGCAGCCGGAAGTTGCTGACGCCGTCGCCGCCGAACTTCGTGCCCAGCAGCGCGAACAGGGCTTGATTGCTCTGAATGCTCAGGATGCGGCCGTCGGCATGCGTCCCGCCAGCCGCGAAGCTGGCGGCGGACAGCCACACGGTCGCCATCGTGCAGTCAGCGCCGGTGCCATCGCTCACGGTGGTGTCGGGATTGCCCAGGCCGGGAACCGTGCCAGCAGGTCCCGTGGCGCCCGTTGCGCCAGTCGAGCCGGTCGCGCCCGTGGCACCGGTGGCACCGGTGGCACCCGTAGCGCCTGTGGGCCCGGTTGCGCCCGTTGCGCCCGTGGCACCCGTTGCCCCTGTCGCGCCGGTCGCGCCGTTTGAACCGGATACGCCGGTGGCACCGGTGGCGCCGGTCGGGCCCGTAGCACCCGTAGCACCTGTGGCCCCCGTGGCGCCGGTAGCGCCGGTGGCACCCGCTGCACCGGTGGCGCCTGTCGGCCCCTGCGGACCCGTCGCGCCGGGCGACCCATCCACGCCGTTCGCGCCCGTCGCACCCGTGGCGCCCGTCGCCCCGGTCGCCCCCGTCGCGCCAGTGGGGCCTACCGGACCTACCTTGCCCTGCGCCACATCGCTCGATAGCGCGGCCAGCGTCGAATTGGCCTGCTTGAGCTTGGCCGCGATTTCCTCAAGGCGATCGTCGTACTTGTCGCCGTTGCGGGGGTTGAACTTCTGATTCAGCAGATTCAGCGAATCGGCGTCGACACCAAGGGACGCCAGGCGTTGCTTGACCTGCGTGATGGCCAGCGCGAGCTTGTCGCTGGCGGCTGCGGCGGAGACCGTGGAAAAACTGGTGAAAAACGCCTCGGTATCGGCACTGCCGGACGCTGCGGCGACGACGAGCTCGGTAATCGGCGTGACGTTGGTCGTGCCGGCACTTTCGATGTACGAATGCAACACTTCACCGGTGGCAGTGGTCACGCGCAATACGCAAGGCAGTGCCAGATTTGCCGTGGTAGCGCTCCAGCTGCCATCCGTGCCGGTGGTGACGGTCGCTTGCCCGCTGACGCATTTGATCGTCAGCGCGGCGTTGGTGATCGGCGCACCTGTGGCCGCCGTACCGGAAATCGTGGCTGCCGGCAGGGCCGTGGGGGTGCTTGCGCTGGTTCCTGTGCTGTCATCGCCGCCGCAGCTTGCAAGAAGTACAGCCGTGGCGATCGAAAGGGCGGCAGCCCATTGTCGTTGTTTCATTTTTCCCATTCCCGTCAAAGATTGATAGATTTCGAAGACCCGGCCTCCGGCGCGGTTATGCGGACCACTGCCCGTGGCGGCCAGCATGTTAGCCATGAACGGTTCAAACGGGTTATTGCATTGTTGCCCCCCCTCGGAGGGGCAGACAGAACGCGCGCGCGATTCGCGCGGGACCGGCAAAGCGGGTATCCTTCGCCCGGATTTTTGCCACTCGGAGAGTCTGACGTGCCCCGCATCTGCCTGAACATGATCGTCAAGGACGAAGCCCCGGTCATCGAACGCTGCCTGGCCAGCGTGAAGCCGTGGATCGACCATTGGGTCATCGTGGACACCGGGTCGAGCGATGGCACGCAGGACGCGATCCGCCGATTCATGGCCGACTTGCCGGGTACTCTGCATGAGCGGCCATGGCGCGATTTCGCGCACAACCGCAACGAGGCCATGGCGCTTGCCCGCACGGCCATGGCAGGCGTGGACGATTACGTGCTGTGTATCGATGCCGACGAAACGCTCCGCATGGAACACGGCTTCGCGTGGCCCGACCTGCAGGCCGACGGCTACCAGTTTCGCTGCGAGCTGGATGGCTGGCACTATTTGCGCAACGCGCTGGTACGCGCGCGTCAGCCATGGCGGTGGGAAGGCGTGCTGCATGAATTTCTGACGCAGGACGGGCCGCACCGCTGGGAGGCGCTCCCGCACGCCACCATCGTCGTGTCACGCGACGGCGCGCGAGCGCGCGATCCGCAGACGTACCTGCGCGACATCGAGGTCCTCGAGAATGCAGTCCGCGAGGTGCCCGACAACACGCGTTATCGCTTCTATCTCGCGCAAAGCTATCGCGATGCGGGCAAGCTGGGCGAGGCCATCCAGCACTACCAGGACCGCGCCGCGATGGGCGGCTGGGAAGAGGAAGTCTGGTACGCGCGCTTTCAAATCGGCGCGCTGCGGGAACGGCGCGGCGACGCGCGGGAGGACGTTCAGGCAGCCTATCTCGATGCCTACCAGTTCCGCCCTGCGCGCGCGGAGCCGCTTTGCGCGCTGGCGCGTTACCACCGGCTGCGAGGCGAATTCGCGCTGGCCCACCTCTATGCGCAGCAGGCCGCCGCCGTGCCGCGTCCGGCCGACTCGCTATTCATTGACGATGGCGTCTATGCATGGCGCGCACTGGATGAGCTCGTCGTCAGCGCATATTACGTCGGCGCCATCGAACAGGGCCGCGACGCGCTTCGGCGGCTGCTTGCGGGTGGGCAATTTCCTCAGCATGAACGCGACCGCATCATGGGCAATTGCCGGTACTACGGTCTCTAAAAGCGCTGGCCGTCCGGCGCCATCGAAGCGATGAGCCACGGGACGACGCGGCGGGCTGCCGCGAGTGCTTCCGCACGCGAAGCGAAGGACTGATTGGCGAAATGCCGAACCGATGTCCAGACGCCGCCGTCCTCGGGGTCCTTTCGGAATTCCTCGAAGCCGAACGTCCGGTCTGGGCGCGTGAAAAGGTCGACGCAGCGATTCCCTTCCGGGTTCTCCAGGCTTTCAAAAACCACCCACGACTTGTCCAGCAGTTTTGGCACCGTATCCTCCGGATCGTTGAGCAAACTTGACGCGCCATTGACGAGGGCGACCCAGTATGGGCTTCCCGCGATAGCAAGACTATCAGCCCGCAGGCCCAATATCGGCGTATGCTCGATAGCGACAGCGGGTCGTCGCAGGTATTGCTTCGCCACAGCGAGAGGGAGACATCATGTCAAGACAGATCAAGAACAAGGCCGAACTGCGCGCCATGCTGCGTGCCGAACAGGCCAGGCATCCGGAATGCGAAGGGTCGTGCTTCGGGGATGTCTGCTGGCACGCGGCCGATGACGAAGGCTGCAACTGGAAGCTGTCGACGATGGAAGGTGGCAACTGCGCCGCCTGCCTGGCGGCGATCCAGCCGTACGTGACGCAGCTGCGCGCGGCTTACAACGTGCCGGAAGAGGGGAAGTAAGCTCCGGGACGCTACCGCGCCTTGCCCGTCGTCATCGACGCCAGCACGCCATCACGGCGAATCAGTCCGTGAAACAGCGCCGCGGCGAAGTGCAACAGCAGGGCGAGGAACAACGCGAACGCGCCTGTCGTGTGCAGTTGCCGCAGGGACGCGTAAAGCTGCGGATCGTGCGGCAGGATCGGCGGCAGTTCGGTCGTGCCCCACAGCACGATCGGGAATGCGCCCGCCGACTGCATGCCCCAGCCCACCAGCGGCATGGCGATCATCAGCGCATACAGCAGCAGATGCGACGCATGCGCGGCGATGCGCTGCGGTGCCGGGAGGGAGGCGGGCAGCGGCGGCGGCCGGTGCGTCAGCCGGTTGATCAGGCGCAGCACGGCAAGCAGCAGGATCGCGATGCCGATGGGGCGGTGCAACGTCAGCAACGTGGTGTAACGGCCGGATACCGTCGAGACCATGCCGATACCGATAAACAGCATGGCCACGATCAGCACCGCCATGACCCAGTGCAGCAGACGCGAGAGGAAGGAAAAGCCCTGGACACGGTCGCTCATGATTTGCCTCCGGCTTTCACGTCGGATTCGGTGATGGCGCTGGGCGGCTTGGCCCCGCGCTCGTGCTCGCGCAACTGGAAGGATCGCGCATAGGCGGCCGAACGCGCGCTCGGGATGCCATCGGCCGATACGCGAATGCCGGCCGGCAGCACGGTGGGGTCGAACGTGATATCGGTGCAGCTCCCGCCGGCACTGTCCTCGCTCGCGAGCGTATCGAGCGTGACGGTGCCGATATCGACCTGCTTGCGACCTTCGGGCCAGGGCAGATCCGGGCGCACCGGATCGTCGGGATTGCCGATCGTCACGATGACCTTCCATTTGAGCGGCCTGGCCGCGTCCGCGATCAGCGCATCGAGCAGATAGTTCTTGTCCGCCTGCTGTGGGCCGACCGGAGCAAACGCCTGCTCGGGGACGAACGACCAGCGCACCGGTGCCGAGGCACCGTCGCGGTTCACGAACAGGAACGTGTTCAGGCCGTTGTAGGTGGTGTTGGCAAAGCCGGACGATTGCCGGCGCTTGCCGACGATGCCCATCGCCGTGAGCACCTCGGGATGGGCGGCCGCGAAGGCCTTCATCTTCTCGGGATCGGGCTTGCCGGTCCTGGGGTCCGGCACGCGCGTCATCATCTGTGCGTAGAACGTGTCGGCATCGGCGACCGGGAAGACCGGAATATCGATCATGGCCACGCGCCATTCCTCGCCACCCGGGGGCTTGATCTGCAGCGCCAGGCTGCGGACCAGCGCCGGGCCATCGGACACGTACGGCATGCCGCCGGCAAAGGCGAAGCGGCCTGTCACGGGGTAATGACCGGGTTTCAGCAGATCGGCCCGGCTGAACGGCGCGCCATCGCCGGAGGCGTCGAACCAGCCCGTGGCACAGACGCCCTTGGCGTGGTTGCGGCGAAAGCCGATATGTCGGCCGCTGGTGGCCTCGAAGCCATCGACCACGCGATGGGGCGAGAGCCGCTCCGGTGTCAGCCATCCGCCCGTGTAGGCAAACGCGCCGGCGAGGCACAACGTTGCAAGTCCGATCGCGCCGAGGCGTATCGCCAGCGCGGCAGGGCCGAGTCTGGGGGGAAGCCCCGGAGGGTTCCGCTTGTCCTGATCCATGGTCACTCAAGCCTGATTCGATCCGGGCAAGCGTACGCGCTTGTGTGTCGCCAAGTCCTCGCCAAGTCCTCCCCAAACCTTAAACTTTCTGTGATAACTGCACCGCACCCAGCGGATCCGCGGCGATGCGCGCCGTGGCAATGCGTGTCTTGTTCAGGGTCGCAGACGCGTTGACGGGGAGATCTTTTTCCACGGGAGTTCGGCAGGGTCGACAAGCAGCTGTCCGCGCGCCAACGCGAACAGGATGTCCCGCTCCGGGTTCTCCACCAGGCGATCGAAATCCGCGCGGAAGTGGTGGGAGCTCTTGACCACGATGATCTTCATCGCTTCCGGTTCGATATCGACCATCCGGAAAAGCTCGCGGTCCTGAGCGCCAATCCTGCCGCTCGCCACCACGATCAGGATGCCCTCCAGTTCAAGGCACGCAGTCTTGCCCAGCTGGGTCTGGAATCCCGTCATCTTCGGACCCTTGAAGGTCGTGATGCCGTCGGACAACGCGCGGACCAGAAAGCGACCCTGCACGGGCGGCTCGCTCGGTCCCGCCGGGGTACACACCGATTCGCCGATTGCCATGTCGAGGTACTCGCCGACACCGGCGCGATGCGCCGCGTCCGCGGCAACCGGGTCGTAGAGCACCCCGAGTGCCACGCGCCGCGGCAACGCGGTCCCCGCGCCTGCCTTGACGAGCGCATGCAATACGCCCGTTGTCGAGCCCGTTCCGCCGATGCCCGGGTTGTCCTGGGTGTCCGCAACCATGACGGTGCCTTTGGTCACGGCGGCGCGTGCCAGCGCGGCCTTCACGGCGTCGTCCGCGGTCTGCGCGGTGAGCTGCCATTGGGTCGGCTCCGAGATATGCGCGAAGAGTCTGGCGGCGGCGGCTTCGGCACGGTCTCCGTGAGACCAAATGACCGGCGCGCACTCGTCGAAGTCGGATGCCGGAAAGCCCATGCAAAAGCTCGATACGGTGCCAAACTCGCGATCCACTTCGGCGACAAGCTCGTAGCAGCCTTTCGCTGGCTGGGAAGATGTGCCCTGCGAATTGATGGAGATGAGATAGGGAAGCCGATGCGAGCTTGTTTTCTCCGCGCCGCCGTTCGCAACCAGTCGCTCGAGCAGCTCCGCTGCGCGCTCTCCGGTTTTGACGTAGTCGATGTGAGGATAAGTGCGGAACGCGACCATGGCGTCCGCCAGCTCGAGCATGGTGCGGGTGACGTTCGCGTGAAGGTCGAGACTGACGACGATGGGCATATCCTTGCCCACGATTGCACGGATGACCGACAACAACTCGCCTTCCGCATCGTCGTGGGATTGCGTCAGCGCCGCGCCATGCAACTCGAGATAGATCGCATCGAAGTCGAGCCGTCGCACATCCGCGGCGATGGTCGTGCAGATGCGCGCGAACGCTTCGTCGGTGACATACGAGGAAGGGACCGCGCCGCACCAGAGACTGGGGACCAGTGTCCAGCCACGTTGCCGCGCTTGCCTCGCAAAGCCCGTGGCGGAGACCTCGACGCTGGCGATCATGTCGAGCGTGGCCTGACCATGGGTCGGTTTCGGAAACGTCTCGCCGCGCTCGAATGCGGCCCAGTCGGCCAGATTCTCGGCGAAGGTATTCGTTTCGTGCTTGAAGCCTGCGACGAGTACGCGCATGTTGAGCTCGATAAGGGTTTCGTTGACAGGATTCTTGTCGTGAATACACTGATGCACAATCGCTTCTTAGTACGGTGGCCCGTAATGAAACTATTGTCCCCCGGTGATCCGCCCGCGTTGTCTGCCTCCGAACTTGCCTGGTTGCGCTGCTTCGACGCCGCGGCCCGGTGCGCGAGTTTCACCAAGGCAGCCAGCGAGCTTCACATCTCGCAAAGTGCCGTAGGCCAGCAAGTGAAGAAGCTCGAAGAGCGGCTGGGGCATCCACTGGTCTTGCGTACGCAGGCAGGTCTCAGGCTGACGCGGGAGGGTGAGCAGCTGTTCGCGGCGACGCGCGAATCGTTCCGGGGGCTGGAGTCGGCAGTCCATCGATTGCATGTTGCCCGCATCGGGGAGCCGGTCAACGTCAGTTGCTCTCCGTCGTTCGCGATGTTCTGGCTGACGCTACGGCTCGACAACTTCTACCGGGCATATCCCCATCTGACGCTTCGGGTCGTGGGAGACTCACAGCACCCGGAAGGCGTGCGAATCTCTCAGGAGAGTCTTGCGGCCGCCATTCGCTTCGAGCTGCCCCGCAACCAGGCAACCGACGACGACGTTCTGTTCGATGAATGGCTCGTGCCCGTGGCCACGCCTGCGTTCATGCAGGCGCATCCGGAGGTGCAATCTGTCGGCGATCTCCGTGGCGAGCATCTGCTGCACGCCGCGGATCCTTCGGAGGGTACCGAGCCCGCACAGGAGTGGGCGACATGGCTATCCGCGATCGGTCACGACATGCCGGCGGCCAACTTGCGCCGCGGCACCCAGTTCAATCATTCGCTGCTCGCGATGCAGGCGGCACTTGGAGGGCAGGGCGTGGCCATGGGGAGGGTCGCGCTGGTCCTCAGATATCTCCTGCAAGGCAGGCTCGTCACGCCGTTCCGGCAACGTGTCCGGCTCGATGCCAGCTATCGGATGATTATCAATGCGCAGCATCCGGAGGCGTCGACGATTCGCAGCTGGCTGCGCGGCGAGGCGGATGTGTTTGTCGCGCAGCGCGACTCGCTCTTCGACAGCGAGCATGTGGAGACGGTCTAGCGGTCGGCTGCGCTGCCGGCCGCAGGGGAGCGAATAAAGTTTTACTTCGGTGCCTGCAACTACAGCGATGTTGTTTCCTGCCCCTGCCGCACTGCAATATGGTGGTGCGCCGGGGAGCGCGCGGCGGGTGACAACACTAGGAGTTGCATGATGATCTTTTCACTTCCATTGCGGGCTTGTCTTGCGGGGCTGGCGCTTGCGTTGACCTGTGCGGGCGCGCACGCGGCCGAGGATGGCCGTCCGATTCGACTGATCGTTCCCACGCCTCCCGGGTCCGCGTCCGACGCGCTCGCGCGTGCGTTGGCGACGCCGTGGGGAAGCGCGAGCGGGCATCCGATCGTGGTGGAGAACTATGCCGGCGCGGGGACCACGATCGGCACGCGCCAGATCGCGCGCGCGGCAAAGGATGGATTGACACTCGGGGTCATGAGCTCCAACCACACGATCAATCCGTGGCTCTACAAGCATTTGCCCTATGACCCGATTGCCGACTTCACGCCGATTGCCATGATCGGCACGGTGCCGTCGATGTTGGTTGCCAACAACCGCGTGACGGCAAACTCGGCAACGGAACTGGTGGCGCTCGCCAGGTCATCGAGGCAATCGCTCGTGGAAGGTGTGGTCGCGGGAACCAGTTATCACCTGGCGAGCGAGGTGTTCAAGGAGCAAGCCGGGATCACGACGAGTCCGATTCCTTACAAGGGCTCGACGCAGATCATCACGGACCTGCTGGGGGGCACGATCGATATTGCCTTTGTGGCGGCGCAGGCCGTGGCGCCATTGGTGGCGACGGGCAAGCTGAAAGCCCTGGCGATGACGGGCGCCGTGCGCAGCGACGTGGCCCCACAGGTCCCCACGCTCAGGGAAAGCGGCTTCCCGCGCTATAACGTGGATGTCTGGCTCGCCATCATGGGGCCTGGCGGGCTGAAGCCTGAAGACGTTGCGGCACGGCGCAAGGAAGTCTTGCAGGCACTGGCTCAGCCGGAAATGATCGCCACGATGCGACGCCAGGGCGTGCAGCCTCTTGCGATGGAGCAGGCCGCGATCATTCCTTTCATCAAGGAGGAATTGAAGCGCAACAAGCCGATCGTGGAAAAGCTTCAGATATCGGTGGACTGAGAGGGGATGCGTGGAGGGCGATCCACGCATCCGTCGGCGCCGATGAACTCGAGCCAGCGCTTACGCCGTACGCGTAAAACGCAGCTGCGTCTTCAGGTAGCTCAGGAACGCGCGAAGCTTTGGCGATGACACGCGCTCGCGTGGATAGAGCGCATTGAGATCTTGCTGGGGGCCGATCCATTCGGGCAGCACTTTGCGCAGGCGCCCGGCTTCGACTTCCTCCGCCATGCTGGCGTCCATCGCGAGCAGCACCCCGTTACCGGCGCGCGCGGCGTCCAGTAGCAGTATCGGGTCGCTTGCGACGATCACGGGATCCACGATGAAGTGTTTTGGCTTGCGCCCCGCCTTGCGCAATGGCCATGCGTAGCCGCTGTCGGTGCGCGCCTGATGCAGCGCGAGCGCGGGAAGCCGATGCAGATCGTCCGGACTCTCGAGCGCGCCATGCGCCTCGATGAATGCGGGGCTCGCGTAAAGGGACGTCGGGAAACTGCCGAGTCGCTGCGCGACCAGGCTCGAATCCGGCAGCGCACCCAGACGCAGCGCGACATCCACGTTCTCGCCGAACAAGTCGAGCGGCACATGCGTCGCGACAATCTCGACGCGTACATCGGGGTATCGCGTGCAGAAGCCGGAGATCAACGGCGCAACCCACGTGGCGCCAAACGAATAGGGAAGGGTCACGCGCAGCCAGCCACCGGGCGCGCCGCGAATGCGTTGGACGGCGTTCTCTGCCTCGGCAAGTTGTTGGGCGATGCCGTTGCATCGCTCGAAATACGCGGCGCCGGCCTCTGTCACGCGCAGCTTGCGCGTCGTCCGATGCAGTAGCGATGCGCCGAGATGCGTCTCGAGTGCCCGCACGCGCCTGCTTACCGTCGCCTTGGGAATCTGCAGTGCGCTCGCGGCAGCGGTGAAGCTACCCGACTGCACGACGCGGACAAAGATGAGGGTGTCGTTCAGATCTCTGATCATCGGACCGTGGTACTCGCTGGGATGATTCGGCATGCAAGGCTTCGCGGCATTGTCTCATTAATGGCGCAATCCTTGCCACGCAGGCCCACTAATCGACGCGAGCGATCTGCCCTATCGTTTCCTTCACATGACACGGAGGAAATATGAAGCTCAGCGAATACACGGCATACGATGCGATGGGGCTGGCTGCGTTGGTCGCAAACGGCGATGTCACGGCCGTCGAACTTGCCGACCTCGCGCGCGAGGCCAACGAGGCCGTCAACCCGGCGCTCAACGCCGTCATCGAATGCTGGCCCGCGGCCGAAAGCGGGAGCGCAAATCCGCGGGGCGGGCCGCTTGCCGGCGTGCCGTTCCTGATCAAGGATCTCGCGGTCAGCATGCAAGGCAAGAAGCTGGAGCTGGGAAGCCGGCTGGCGAGAGGCGTCGTCGCCGCGGAGGATTCGTGGTTGATGTCGCGCTTTCGCGCGGCGGGACTCGTCACCGTCGGACGCACGGCAACGCCCGAGATGGCGTTCAGCACGACTACCGAATCCGTGCTGCAAGGCGCGACCCGTAACCCGTGGCTGCCGGAGCTGAGTGCTGGCGGCTCGAGCGGCGGGGCGGCCGCGGCCGTCGCGGCGGGCGTCGTCCCGCTCGCCCATGCGACGGATGCCGCGGGTTCCATTCGCGTGCCGGCCGCGTCCACCGGCCTGTTCGGGCTCAAGCCGACACGTGGCCGCAGCTCGAATGGACCGTCGCTTGATGAAGTCTTCGCGGGGTTCGGTGTGCAACTGGGCGTGAGCCGCAGCGTGCGGGACAGCGCCGCGCTACTCGATGCCATCCATGGCCACGCGATCGGCGATCCCTATGTCACCGCGGCGCCGGCACGAAGCTTCCTGTCCGAAGTCAGCCGTGAGCCCGGCAAGCTGACCATCGGCCTGATGCTCGACCCGTGGAACGGCGAGCGCACCGATCCCGTGATTTCGGCCGCGACGCTATCGACCGTGCATCTTCTTGAAGACCTTGGCCATACGGTCATCGAGCTCCAGCCGACGCTCGGCCTCTCCTGGGACGCCTTCGTGCGGATGAATGCAACGATATGGACTGCCACGCTCGTCGGCCGGATCGAGGGCCTGGCGTCCGCGACCGGCCGTCCGATCGACGACACCATGCTCGAGCCCGCCACGCTGGCCTGTTTCCGCTATGGCAAGGAGGAGAAGGCGTCGGAGTTTGCCGCGGCGCTGGCGATGCGCAACGTGGTCTCGCGATCGGTCGGTGCGTGGTTTGGGGACGTCGACGTGTTGCTGACCCCCACATTGCCGCAGATGCCACTCGCGATCGGCGCCTATGGAGAGGGGGCCGGATCGATGAGCGGCCTCGACTGGACGCAGCGGGTGTTCCGGCATTCGCCGTTCACGCCACCGTTCAACGTCGCCGGCGTCCCGGCCGCGTCCGTTCCGCTCGAAACGCATCCGGCAACCGGGCTGCCGATCGGCATGCAGTTCGCAGCGGGGTTCGGGCGGGAGGACACGTTGCTCAGCCTTGCCGGGCAACTCGAACGCGCCCGGCCCTGGAAGGATCGCCGGCCACTGGTGTGGGCGGGACGATCAGCCGATGTGCGCTAGCGCGAACTGGCCTGCGGTCTTGAAGTACATGACATCGTCCTTCATGCCGACTGCCTGCTCGCGCAGCGCCTGCGCGGCCGCGGACGATTCCTCGACCAGCGCCGCGTTCTGCTGGGTCACCTGATCGATCTGGGCAATGGCAAGGCTCACCTGCTCGAGATTCTTGCTTTGCTCGTCGGAGGCCGCGGAAATCTCGCGGATGATATCCGAGACGTGCGCAATGGCCGTGCTGATCCGCTCCATCGCGGCGCTGACCCCCTGGGCCTGCTGAGCCCCCACCTGCACCTTGACGGTCGAGGTCTCGATCAGTTCCTTGATTTCCTTGGCCGCGCCCGATGCCCGTTGCGCGAGCGAGCGTACCTCGCCGGCAACGACCGCGAAACCTCGGCCTTGCTCCCCCGCACGTGCCGCTTCGACCGCGGCATTGAGCGCGAGGATATTGGTCTGGAATGCGATGCCTTCGATCATGCCGGTGATCTCGGCAATCTTCGCCGACCCGGCGCTCACCTCGCTGACGGTCTGCACCATCGCGGCCACGTCGGAGCGGCCGGACTCCGTCATCTCTCTGGCATTGCCCGCGAGGGACGTTGCCTGGCGCGCATGGTCGGCATTCTGATTCACCGTTTCCGTGAGCTGGACCATGCTGGCCGCCGTCTGCTCGATCGAGGCAGCCTGCTCCTCGGTGCGGGAAGACAGATCGAGATTGCCGGAGGCGATCTGACCGGCCGCACTGGCGACCGCCACGCTGGCGGCGCGGATATTGCCGACCGTGCCGCCGAGCTTGTCGTTCATGTCCTTCAGCGCCTGCAGCAACTCGCCGGTCTCGTCGCTGGACGTCACGACGATCTCGCTGGACAAGTCTCCGTCGGCCACGCGACGCGAGACGCCGACAGCCAGCGCCAGCGGACCGCTGATGCTGCGCGTCAGGAAGTACGCGCAGAGGATGCCCAGGACCAGCACAAGGGCTTCGAGCACGAGCAGCAGCGTGCGGCTCTGGGCGGAAACGCCATCGATCTTTCGGGCGGTATCGTCGATGGACCGGCGCTGCATCTCGACCAGTTCGCGCATGGCGCCCTGATAGGCGTTTGCCGCCGGCGTGAAGACCTTGTCCAGAAGGCGCATGGCTTCCTCGACATTACCGGCCGCCTTGGCCTTGTTGATGTCGTCGCGAGAGCTCAGGTAAGCCTTCCGCGATTCGCCGAGCTTGCTGAATAGCGCCTTTTCTTCGTCCGTGGAGAGCAGGGCCTCTACACGCTTCTGCAGTTCGCCCGAGCT
Source organism: Cupriavidus sp. OTU4054 (assembly GCF_038440175.1). Lineage (NCBI taxonomy): Bacteria > Pseudomonadati > Pseudomonadota > Betaproteobacteria > Burkholderiales > Burkholderiaceae > Cupriavidus > Cupriavidus sp. OTU4054. The sequence continues at coordinate 531,153 of NZ_JASATF010000001.1, read as the reverse complement.
CTTGGACGAAGCCGCGGCCTCTTCGGCGAAATAGGGCCCCAACGCGGGATCGCTGCTCTTTGCGATGGCGCTCGTGCGCCGGATGCCCGATGCCAGGTTCGCATACCAGTCGCCGATGAGCCTTTCCTTGAGGAGCGGCACCGACATCATCTCGCGCGTCGCGGTGGCAACGTTTTCGAGTCGCCAGATGGCGATCGCGGTAATCGCAATCGAAAATACCAGAATCAATGAAAAGCCAAGCGCGAGTCGCTTGCCAATCTTCATGTTGCCGATGAACCCGATACCTTTCCCCATACCTTCTCCCCCGTTTCCCGTTTGATATTTGTCGGCCCCTGCCGCGTGGTTCACGAGCAAGATGCGCACTGTCGCCACCAGAACGGCAGCGCCGGCGACGTCCTCAACCCGACTTCAGTAGGGCTAAAGTTCGGCCAGAACAGCCGTGGGGCCCGATCGCGACCTACCAGATCGCGCGGAAGGTTGTCCGGAGTGCTTCGAGGCTGGCGTCGTCGAGCGGCGCGGGTCGGGTCATCAGCCAGAGGCGTGCAGTCTCCTCCAGCTCCTCGAGCACGCCGCTGGCCTGCGCCGGCGAGTCATGCCAGACGTTGGGGCCTAGCCGTTCGAGCATGACCGCTCGGATCGGCTTTCCAGCGTTGCGCCGCGCGACGATGCACCGGGCGACCCATTCGCCCACGGCCGGATCCCCCGGCCGGTGGTAGGGGACGAGCGGCACCTGACCGACCTTGCCGGCACGGATCTGATTGCCACATTGGCAGGGCGCGCCGCGGTTCGGCTGGCCGTCACCGAAGGCCTGACCGTGCACCCTTTGCCCGCCGAGCTCGGGCCGGACCGGTTCAGTATCGATATGGTGTGGAGTAAACGGGCCGCGGGCGATGCGGCCATCACGTGGCTTCGCGCTCAGGTGATGGCCGTTGCGGCGGAGATGGCGGGCACCGAATGCTGACAGACGGGCGCACTGCCGGGTCCCCGCCGCGCGGGTTCGGCACGATCGCTCGCCTGTGTCGCGCCGTCAGAACGGATAGAGGATCGGCTCGTCGCGGGCGCTGACCCACTGCGTCTGCGTGAATGCGTCGAAGTTGGCCGGTCCGCCAAACCTGCTGCTGTTGCCCGATGCCCCCATGCCGCCGAATGGCACATGGAATTCGTTGTTGACGGTCTGATCGTTGATGTGGACCATCCCCGCCCGGATGCGCGAAGCGAGCGCAAGGCCCCGGCCCAGCGACCCGGTGTGAATGGCGGCAGCCAGCCCGTAGTCGGAAGCGTTCGCCAGCGCGACGGCTTCATCTTCGTCGTCGAACACGGTGATGGGGGCGACGGGTCCGAAGACTTCTTGCGTGAACGCCGGCATATGCGATGTCACGCCGGTCAGTACGGTCGGTTCGTAGAACAGGCGGTCATAGCGGCCGCCGGTCAGCAGCGTGGCACCGGACGCGAGGCTTTGTCTGACGATGTCATCGACGCGGTCGCGCTGCCGTTCGCTGATCAGCGGCCCGAGATGTACCGCTTGCCGATGCGGATCGCCCACCTTCAGGTTGCGCGCGCGCTCGGCCAGTTTGGCGGCATATGCGCTGGCGATCGAGCGATGCACGAGATGACGCCCGGTCTGCATGCAGATCTGCCCCTGATGCAGGAACGATCCCCATGCGCCACTGGACGCCGCGGCATCGAGGTCGGCATCGTCGAGTACGATCATCGCGTTGTTGCCGCCGAGTTCCAGCGCGACTTTCTTGAGCGTTCGTCCGCACGCTTCGCCGATGGCGCGCCCCACGGCCGTCGATCCGGTAAAGGAGATCATGTCGATCCCAGGATGACGAACCATGGCCTCGCCCGCGGCTGGGCCACCGGGAATCACATGGAACACGCCTGCCGGGAGACCGGCCTCCTCGAAAATCTCAGGCAGAAGCAGGCCGCCCGTGACGGCGCTCATCGGATCGGGCTTCAGGATGACCGTGTTGCCCATCGCCAACGCCGGCGCGACCGAGCGAATGGCGAGGAGGAGCGGAAAATTCCACGGCGCGATCACGCCGACGACACCGATCGGCACGCGTCGGCTCAGATTGAGGCGGCCAGGTATCGACGACGCATACAGTGCGCCTTCCGGCTGCATCGGCATGGCCGCCGCCATCTGCAACTGCTCATACGCGGCGTGAAGCTCCCACTCCGCCTTTGCTGGCGTCGAGCCACACTCCCGGATGTTCCATGCATGGATGTCGGCGGCCCGCGATTTCAACAGCCGCGCCGCCTCGCGGATGATCTCGGCACGGCGGTCGAAGCTCGTCGCGCCCCATGCCGGCTGCGCGGCGCCGGCCGATGCCGCCGCGTGGTCGATGTCCTCGATGAAACCCGTCCCGAGCGTGGCGAGCGTCTCGCCTGTCGCGGGTTCGACGACATCGGTGACATATCCCGTCCCGGCTCGCCAGCCATTCGAATAAATTCGACCTTCCCATATCGCTTTAACACTATTTTCCATGGCTTGCGCTCCGCAGGCATTGCTGAATAAAGACTTGCTGGACTGAATCGGAAATATCGTTGCGAAAACATCGGTGAAATCCGGTAGCGCGGAGACTATGCCCGCCGCCTCGGGGCCGTCAAGGCAAGGGACGCGGCATCGCGGGGCCGGAAAAAACAGGCATGACAGGGCATGCGAGGGCGGCGGGAAGACATGCGAAAACCGCGCGCTGGCGCGCCATTGCGGGCGATTCATGGCGCCGGGCAGAAGGCACAGAAGGCGCGCCGGCGATGCCTCGATCGGTATCGATTCGCGAAGCGCCATCGGTTGATTGACCGATAAGTTCGGCGGGGTCGATGCTTATGCCGTCGTTCTTTTATGAAACATGCTTTGCCCAGCTGACGAGAAGATAGTCGTCATCGATGGATCGATGGTATCTGAATAATCGTATTGGCCGTTATGAACGATTTTATTGTTTTCGAGTTGGTAATATAGAGGCACGTCGCCAGGGAATCAGAAATGGCATTGGAAAATTTCCGCGCGGACCTCCCATTGCAAGACACCGTCGCGTTGCGATGGCTATGTAACCTGCTGCGGCTGCCATCGGACGTCGTTGGCGTTTCGGCAGGCAGCGTGTCGGCGGCCGACGTCATCGCGCTGGCCTCGGCGAGGCACGCCCTGCTTGGCCGGGCCGGGTGGGACGTCAATGCCAGTGGGCTGTATGGCGCGCCCGAACTGACGGTGGTCGTCAGCGAAGACGTCCGCGCCAGCATCGTTGACGCGCTGTTACTTCTGGGCCTGGGGCGTCATCGCATCGTCTTTGTACCAACCGATCATCGCGGGCGGATGAAGACGGAATGTCTTCCCCAGCTCGATCATCTGACGATCGTTTGTATGCATGCGGGCACCCCGAAAACCGGGGACTTCGATTTCGCCGCCGAAATCTGCCGTCTGGCAAGAATGGCAGGCGCATGGGTGCACGTGGATGGAACGCTCGGTCTGTTGGCGCTATCGCATCGCGGTTTCGATACGCTGACCCACGGCTTTGCCGAAGCAGACTCCTGGACCACGGACGCCAACCGGTGGCTCGGCGTTCCTCACGACAGCGCAATCGTTCTGACCCGAAGCGCATCGGATCTCGAAGCCGCCAGCCCGGCGAGTCATGCGCTGCGAGCGAGCGGTGTCGAGGTCTCGGCTGCACTGCTCAATGCGGGGCGTGACGGCATTGTGAAGCGCATTGAACGATCGAGGCGCTTTGCTCGCATGCTTGCGGAGCGTCTCTCGCGCGTCGGATACACGATACAGAGCGACGTGCTGCTCGAGTATGTCCTCGTCTCCTTCGGATCTGACGACACCTCGCGCGCTGTGATCGACGCGCTTCAGACCGAGTTCGCCAGCTGGTGCGATGGCATCGTGTGGAAAGGGCAGTTGACGATGCGCGTGGGCGTTCCTGCCTGGGTATCTACCGATGCGGACATGGAACTCGCCCTGCAGGCCATCATGCAGGCAGCGGAGATGGCCCGATGGGAATCGAGCCCTTCCGTCTTGTTTCACACGCTAGTCGGACCCTGAACGGACCTCGAGCGGACCTTGCGCCACCGAGGCCGGTCTCGAGGCCGCATGGATGCTCGATCTCGAAGCGACCATGGACAGGACGGCGGCAACGATCAGACTGCCGCCCACGCACGACATGGCGACGACCAGCGCCCTGGCCAGGGTCGCCGGACTCGGTGTAGTGCCCGCGACACTGAAGAAGATGCCGCCGATGACCGCGACACCGAGTGCCGCGCTGATCTGCAACGCCGAGTTCGTAATGCCCGCGATCATCCCGGAGCCGCTCGCCGGTGCGCGATTGATGATCGCGCGCACCAGCGTGGGCAACGCCCAGCCCTGACCGAACCCCAGAAGTCCCACCGCCGCGATCAACGGAAGATGAGCCGGCATCTGCCCGGGCGCGCCGGCCACGAGGGCGGCGAGCAGTGCGCAGCCGGCGACCTCGAGCATCATGCCGATGGCGGGGACGCGGTCGCCGAAGAGGCGAATGGCCAGTGGGGTCGTCAGCGGCCCGATAAAGGCGCCGACCCCGAACGGCAGGAACACCAGCCCGGTCTCCAATGGGCTCATCCCAAGCGCCCCCTGAAGGTAGACGGAGAACGTGAGGAAGAATGCAGAGACGACGTAGAAGAAGAGGACGCCCGTCAGCCCGCTCATCAGGCCCGGCCTGCGGATCAGGTCCATGCTGATCAGGGGCACGCCGCCTCGGCGGGCGTAGGCTACCTCGTATCGGCAGAAGGCCACCGCGGCGACGGGGCACGCGACCAACATTGCGCAGGCCCACCACGGCCAGCCCAGCTCCCGCCCTTCGATCAGGGGCACGATGAGCAAGCCCAGCGCGAGCGCGCAGAGCAGCACGCCGATGCGGTCTACCGGTGCGGGGCTGTCACCGCGAACGTCGGGCAGCAACGGCAGCCCGAAGATCAGGACGCCGACGACCACGGGCAAGTTGATGAGAAAGATGATGCGCCACTCCAGATGGAAGATATCCGCGGAGATCAACGCGCCGCCGAGCGCCTGCGCGGCGACGGCGGCCAATCCCACGGCGGCGCCGTAGAGGCCCAGCGCGCGTGCGCGCTCTTTCTCGGGGAACAGGGCGTGGATGGAGGCCAGTCCTTGCGGCGCCATGGCGGCGGCGCTCAAGCCCTGGACCACACGCCCGAGGATCAGCAGGAGGGGTGACGTTGCCAGGCCGCAGATCACCGATGTCAGTCCGAAGCCCGCGACGCCGAGCAGGAAGATCTTCCGACGTCCGAAGAGATCGCCCAGCCGTCCTCCTGTGATCAGGAAAACCGCGTAGGCCGCAGCGTATCCGGAAATGACGAGTTGCAGTTCTGCGGCGCTCGTGTGGAGGTCGCTTTGGATGGAGGGCAGGGCAACGTTCACGATGAAGAAGTCCAGCGGAGGCAGAAATGCGCCCACCAGCAATACCGCGAACGCCGACCATCGACGCGTGGAAGAGGTTGTCAGGGCTGTCGTAGACATAAGTTTCGGCGGCTAGGGGGCAGTGTCAGGCCGGACGGCCGAAGCGTTCCGTTCCCATGATGGGATGCCAGTTCTGGAGCGGCGTGGCGTAGTGCATTGTGAAGACGCGCTCCACGAATGCCCAGCGGCCTTCACGTCGCTGATAGACGTCGCGGTACTGGCCGCTCACCTGTAGCGGACCCTGCTCGACGTCGTAGAAAAGACAGTCGGCCGCCACGAGGCCGTGGCCGTTGTCCCCGTCCACCGTGATCAGCGCATTCGCCATCCAATGATGCATGTGGGGCATGCGCTTCATGTTCACGCGTGCTTGCGCGAGGATGGCTTCCAGGCCCTCGGAATTGCCGTTCGCGCCCAGCAGCAGGCGCGAGTCGGGATGCCAGAGCGTCGCCAGCAGCTCCATGTTCATGGTGTCGAACGCCTCGGCGTAGTTGGCGATCAGCGCATCGATGGCGAAGCGGCTTTCGATGGCGTCAAGACGTGCTTCGAGTTCTTTGGACATTGGCTGTTTTCCGTACCAAGTAGTACACAAATAGTGAAAAAAATTGCGAGGGATTGTGTGGTGCCCCCGCGCTTCTCCGTAATTCCGTACCGAGTAGTACAAATATAAGGGGGCGAAGCGAGCCTTGTCAACTTGCTCTAAGATTGTGTATCGATTAGTCTGTATTTCTTTTACTGACGGAGATGTTCATGGTTCAGCGGGGTCGGCCGCGCGAATTCGACCGCGATGCGGCGATCGTTTCGGCGATGCATCTGTTCTGGGAGCATGGGTATGAGTCGACGTCCTTGTCGCAACTGAAGGCGGCGATCGGCGGAGGCATTTCCGCGACCAGCTTCTATGCGGCCTTCGAGTCCAAGGAGGCGCTGTACAAGGAGGCGCTGGAGCGATACATGGAGATTCATGGCAAGCTGACCCGCAGCCTCCATGACACGTCGCTTGCGCCGCGGGAGGGCGTGTACCTGGCCCTGCTCCGGTCGGCGAAGATGCAGACCGAGAGTGGCCATCCGAAAGGCTGTATGGTCGCGCTGGGCGTTGTCGGGGCCAGTTCCACCGGCAGCGAAAGTGTCACCCAGTTGCTTCGCGAGGTGCGTAGCCGCACGCGCGCCGGCTTTCGTGCCTGCGTGGAGCGCGGCATCAAGAGCGGGGAGTTGCGCAAGAGCACGGATCCGGTTTCGCTGTCGATGGCGTTCGACTGCTTTTTCCAGGGGCTCTCCGTGCTCGCCCGCGATCGCGTTCGTTATGCCGTCATCGAGAAGGCCGTGAACGACGCGATGGGAATGTGGGACGCCGCGCTGGACCAGCCGGCGCCCCGGTAGCGCAGAGACCTCAGAGCATCTCCAGTGCCAGCGCAATGCCTTGTCCACCGCCGATGCAGAGCGTGACGATGCCGCGGCGGATGCCGTCATCGGCCATCGAATGGAGAAGGCGAGTGGTCAGGACCGCGCCCGTCGCGCCAATCGGGTGCCCATGCGCAATGGCGCCGCCGTCGACATTGACGATGTCGTGCGGAATGCCGAGCTCCGCGGCCACCGCCAGCGGCACCGCGGCGAAGGCTTCGTTGATCTCGAAACGTTCCACGTCGGACAGCGACCAGTTTGCGCGTGCAAGCGCTTGCCGGACCGCGGGAACAGGCCCCAGTCCAAACAGCCCGGGCTCCACCGCGCCCACGCCATAGGCCACCAGCCTTGCCATCGGGGCCAGTCCATGCGTCTCGGCATACTGCCTGTCGGACACGATCAACGCGGCCGCGCCGCTGTTCAGGCCCGGCGCATTGCCGGCCGTGATCGTGCCTTCGGGGCGGAACGCCGGCCGCAGTTTCGCGAGGATGTCCAGCGTGGTGTCCGGGCGGTTCGCTTCGTCTTCCTGGAACGACACGGGCTTCTTGTCGCGCGTCTGGACGGCGACGATCTGGCGTGCGAACCGTCCCGCGGCCTTGGCCGAAGCAAAGCGCTGCTGGGAGCGAAGCGCCCATGCGTCCTGGCTCTCGCGCGTCAGTTCGTAGCGGGATGCCAGGTCTTCGGTGTGCCACCCGGAAGCCTGCCCGGAGAAGGCATCGTTCAAGCCGTCATGGAGCATGCTGTCATGCATGACGGCGTCTCCCATGCGGCTACCCCAGCGTCCGGAGGGCAGGAGGTAGGGGGCGCGGTCCATGTTCTCCATGCCGCCGGCGATCGCCACGGGCAGATAGCCGAGACGAATTTCGTCGGCAGCCGTCGCAATCGCCTGGGCGCCCGACCCGCAGACCCGATTGACCGTCAGCGCCGGAACCTGGACGGGTATGCCGCCGTGGATGGCGGCCTGTCGCGCGGGATTCATTCGATTGCCCGCCTGCACCACGTTGCCCATGGTGACGCTTCCGAACGCCGCGGGGTCCAGGCCCGACCGACGGACGGCCTCGGCGATCACGGCGGCGCCGAGGTCGGTCGCGGGGACGGTCGCCAGTGCGCCGTGGAAAGCACCAATGGCCGTTCGGACCGGATGGCAGAGCACTACTTCAGGTATCGACATGTCGGGTTTCCTCCTGATCAACATCGGAAAAGGATAACTTTACATGACGATACTAATCTATTTTGACGTCAGGCGCGGCGCTTGCGGGGCCGCTGCGAACGACTCTCGTGGTCGTCCGCGATCATCTCGCGGATACCGGCGGCTGCAAACCGCACGAGTGCCGAGTAGTGGGACGTCGATTTCGGCGTGCGCACGGAAGCGCCCAGGCGCTCCGCGCGGCCATTCAGTGCATGCGCCTGCTGTCTTGCGCCCACCGAGAACAGGTAGGCCCAGACGGCATCCTCGCGCGAGATGGCGGGCAATACGGTCTGAATCGCGTCGATAAAGCGCTCGGCAATGGGATCGTAGTATTGCTCGCGCAATCGGCGCGAGCGCTCGTCGCTGCCGAGGCTGATGGCGGCGACCATCTGCACATACAGCGCAAGGTTCTCGGCATCCTCCCCCCGGAACATCTCCGACAGCGGCGTGAACGCGATCGTGAGTACATCCTCGACGGTTGCCGGCTCCGTGCCCGCGAACAGCGCATCGAGCAACTGCCCGCGATGCTGGTTGATTGCCGCCGAGCGGCGCTCGAAGACGGCTTCGTACAGCCTGTCCTTCGATGCGTAGTGATAGTGGAGCAGCGCCTGCGCGACGCCCGCGTCTTCCGCGATCTGACGCATGCTGGCGCCCGCATACCCATGCGTGCCGAAGACCCGCTCCGCGGCGTTGAGAATGGCCGCGATGCGCGACCCGGGCTGAGGCCGGCTGTCTTCCTGACGCGCTTCGTCGGCGGCGGAGGGCTTGCGTGCTCGGGTGGTTTTCATGGTCGTTCCGATGGTGCTAGTCGGTTGATCAGTCAGTTCTGGGGTGGAAGGATAGCGCACGTCGCCGTTTCGTCAACGTCAGAGTTTGATGCCGGCGCGTTTGACGGCATCGGCCCAGCGCGCCGTGTCGGTCTTGACGAGCTCTCCGAAGTCACGGCGCGAGTCCCCGCCGGGCAGCAAGGCTTGCGGTGTCAGGGCCTGGTCGACGAAGGTCTTGTCCGCCAGCAGCGCGCCGACGTCCCGCTGGATCTTGTCCAGCACGGGCTGCGGCGTGCCTTTCGGCGCGGCCAGTCCGAACCAGGTGTTGACCGCGAAGCCCGGCACGCCGGACTCGGCCACGGTCGGCAGGTCAGGCCGGAAGGCCACGCGCCTTTCCGTCGCGACGGCCAGAATGCGCACCTTTCCCGCTTTCTCGTACGTCTCGAAGGCGCCGAGCGTGCCGATGTACGCACTGACCTGACCGCCGATGATATCGGTGACCACCTGCGACGTACCCTTGTACGGGACGTGCAGCATCCGCGCGCCGCTGCGCTGCAGGAACTGCTCCATCGCGACGTGCGGATAGGAACCCGCCCCCAGCGAAGCGTAGGCCGTGTCCGGATGCGTCTTCAGATAGGCCAGGAACTCGCCGACGGTCTTCGCGGGGACCGCCGAGGAGACGGCCAGTATCGGGATCTGGCGCGCCACGACGGTGATCGGCGCGAAGTCGCGCTGGGGGGCATACGACATCTTCGGATACAGCGCCGGCAGGATGACGAAGGGCGCGCTATCGCTCAGCACGAGCGTGTAGCCGTCCGGAGCGGCCTTCGCCACGTAATCCAGACCGATCATGCCGGACGCGCCGCCGCGGTTCTCCACGACGACGGGCTGCTTCCATACCGCGCCCAGTCGATTGGCGAGGCTCCGCGCGACGGCATCCGTCGCGCCGCCCGCCGTGTAAGGCACGACGATCTTGACCACGCGTGCGGGGAAGGCGGCGTCATTGTCGGCGGCCGCCGCCCCGGTGCCCGCGATGACGAGACACGCGACCGGGGCCAGCACGCATAGCCGGGCCAGCGGCTTCAAGCTGGCTCCTTCATGCGCGCGACGCCTTCGAGGGCGAGTCCGTATCCAAGGACGTCGTGCAGGCGGCCTTTGAGCTCCTGATTCAGGCAGGTACGCGTGTAGCGCCGCACCAGACGCGGCTGGCGCAGCATCTGCTCGGCAAGTTCGCGGGCACGCGGCAGCAGGTCGGCGGCCGGCATGACTTCATTGACGAGCCCCATCTCCTTCGCCTCGCCGGCGGAGATCGACTGGCCCGTGTACAGGAAGTAGTGGCCACGCGCACGGCCCATCAGGAGGGGCATGATCAGGTGCATGCCGTCGCCGGGCACCATGCCACCCTGGAAGTGCGCCGTGTCCTGCAGCAGCGCCGTGTCCGACGCCAGCACGATATCGCCGAGCAGTGGAATCTCGCAATGGCGCACGGCCGGCCCGTTGATGATGCTGATGACGGGCGCCTCGATGTTCAGCAGGTTGATCAGCAGATGCTTCGCTTCCCAGTAGATCGGGTCGTAGATCGACGGCGTCATCGAGTTACGGTTCTGGTGCATGCCAGGCGCGATGGCGGGGCCGCTGAACGCATCGCCGGTGCCGGTCATGATGACCACGTCGTTCTCGCGGTCGCGCCCCACGTCGAGGAATGCCTGTTCGAACTCGCGGTGCGCGGTCAGGTTCCATACCAGCGGCTCGCCGTTGGTATGAAAGTGCATCTCGAGGATGCCGTTGTGACGCGTCATGCGGATCGTCTCGAACTTGTTTGCGTATTCGTCGAAAGTACTCACGAGAAATTCCCTAATCGATGGATGGAAGAGCGCGAGACCCGCTGGAAGCACATGCCAGCAAGGTCGTCCCGGTTCGGATATAGTAGGAGCTGACTGATTGATCAGTCAACCTCAAAAAACTCAGGGTAATCCCCTGCGCCGAGCGAGCTTGACCATGGCGGATGGCCTTGCCTATGCTACTGACTGTTCGATCAGTCAACTAACTATATCCGGAGACAGGACATGATGAAACTGAGCGTTGACGCCGCGCACGCGGGGGAGTCCCCGCGTGCGCTGTACACCAGGGTGGCGCTACGCCTCATACCGCTTCTGATCGTCTGCTACGTGATCGCCTACCTCGACCGCATCAATGTCGGGTTCGCGAAGCTGCAGATGCAGGAGGAACTGGGCTTCAGCGACGCCGTCTATGGGCTCGGCGCCGGCATCTTCTTCATCGGCTACTTTCTCTTCGAAGTGCCGAGCAATCTGCTGCTGCAGCGCATCGGCGCGCGACGGACGATTGCGCGCATCATGATTTGCTGGGGGATCATCGGTTGCTGCATGGCCACCGTCGCCACGCCCACGCAGTTCTACGTGCTGCGATTCCTGCTTGGCGTATTCGAGGCGGGATTCTTTCCCGGCGTGGTCTATTACCTCAGCAACTGGTTTCCGCGTAGCCGCCGCGGGCAGATCCTCGCGCTGTTCATGACCGGGTTTCCGATCGCCGGCCTGATCGGCGGTCCCGTATCGGGGTGGGCCATGTCGCGCCTCGCGGATGTCGCGGGCCTTGCGGGATGGCAATGGCTGTATATCGTCGAAGCGGCGCCGGCGGTCCTGCTCGGGCTCGTCGTCTGGTTCACGCTCGATGACAGTTTCGAGGGCGCGCGATGGCTCGGCGCGGCCGAAAAGGACAAACTGCGCGCGGCGCTGAAGGCCGATGGCGAGCCCGCTCACTCCGGCGCGCACGGGCTCTGGCGCGAGGTGCTGACCGATGCGAAGGTGTACCGGATCTGCTTTGCCTACTTCACGTTCATCTGCGGGACGTATGCGTTGAGCTTCTGGGGTCCGACCGTCCTGAAAACCGCCGGCGCGACGGATGTCGTGCATATCGGCTGGCTGTCCGCGATTCCCTATGGGATCGCCGCGGTGGGCATGGTCCTGATTTGCCGCAGCTCAGACCGGCTGCTGGAGCGACGCATCCACGGCGCGCTGTGCGCGATCGTCGGTGCCGCGGCACTGGCGCTGTTGCCCGCTTTCGCCCACGACCTGACGGTCACGCTGGTGCTTCTTGCCGTGGCATCGACCACCGTCTTCGTGACGCTGCCGCTGCTGTGGTCGATGGCGTCGGATTACCTTGCCGGGTCTCCGGCCGCGGCCGGCGCCATTGCCTTCATCAACAGTATCGGTTTGCTGGGCGGGTTCGTGAGCCCGTTCGCGATGGGTTGGCTCAAGACGTGGACCGGTACGCTCAACAGTGGCCTTTATCTGATGACGGGGCTGCTCGTATGCGGCGCCGTCCTGATGCTGTGCGTGAACGTGAAACGGGTGAGGGCCGAATGAGTGAAACCTTACCGGGCGCCAGCGTCACGCGCCTCGATGGCGATCGTTTCGTATCCGGGAGCATCGCCTACAGCGCCGACCTGATTCCGGTTGGCGCGCTTCACCTCGGTATCGTGCGAAGCGCGCACGCCAGCGCGGCGATCGTCTCGATCGATATGGCGGCGGCGCTGGCGATGCCTGGCGTCGTGGCCGGCATGACCGGCGCTCAGGCCGCGGCATTGTGCGATGCCATGCCGGCGGCGATGGCGCTGCCCGCGGCGTGCGCCCGCGGGCCACTGCAAAGCCGATGCCTGGCCGTGGATCAGGCCGTGTATTTTGGCCAGCCCGTCGCCGCGATCGTCGCCGACTCGGTGCAGGCCGCGCAGGCGGCCGTCGCGAAGGTGGCGGTCGAGTACGCGGTGCATACCCCGACAGTCAATGCCCGCGACGCGTTGCGCGAGGGCGCGCCGATCGTCCAGCCGGGCTGGGAAACCAATCTGCTCATGCGCGACCGCATCCGAGCGGGCAATGCGGACGACGCGTTTGCCCGGGCCGCGCATGTCGTGAAGGGCACGATGACCATCGCGCCTTCCACCAGTGCGCCCATGGAACCGCTCTGCTACGTGGGCGAGTGGGACCGTCGGGCGCAGCGCTATGTGCTGACCGGCACCTTCCAGAATCCCCATACGAGCCGGTGGCTCGTTGCGGCCGCCCTGCGCGTGAAAGAGACGCAGGTACGCATCGTGGCCCCGGCCATCGGCGGGACCTTCGGGCTGAAGATGGCGGGGCATCCGGAGGAAGTCCTGGTCGCGCTGTTCGCCAGGCTCACCGGGCGTCCGGTGGCGTGGGTCGAAGAGCGGAGAGAAACGCTGCTCGCGGGCGCGCGGTCGCAGCACCACACCTTCGCGCTCGCGGCGGACGAGAACGGGCGGCTGATCGGATGGCGCGACAGCATCCTGGCCGACGTGGGCATCATGGCCGCGGGCCACAGCTGGGCCATGGCACTGGTCACGCCTGCCGTCTTCCCGACCGTCTACACGATCGACAACTGCGACGTGGAATGCGCGCTTGCGATCACGAATCATGCGCCATGGCAGGCGATTCGCGGGTACGGCAAGGAGATCGGCAACCTCGTCATCGAGCGCGCCATCGACCTGATGGCGCGGCGCACGGGCATCGATCCGGTCGAGCTTCGCCGGCGCAACCTCGTGCCCAGGGACGCGCTCCCGCGACTGCTGCCCTCAGGGCTCAACGTCGATAGCGGCGACTATCCCGCCGCGCTGGAACAGCTGCTGCCGATGTTCGGCTACGACGCATGGCGAGCCCGCGCGCGCGAGACCCGTGCCGATGCGATCCGCATCGGGGTCGGCATTGCGTTCGAGCTGACGCCGGAGGGCGGGGCGCGACCCGGCAATTTCCCGAACGGTTACGAAACCTCGACGGTCCGGCTGACGCCATCGGGCGATATCCAGGTGCTGCCCGGCGTGACCTCGCCGGGCAGCGGCAGCGACACCGGCATCGCGCAGATGGTGGCGGGCGAACTGGGCCTGCGCGTCGACCAGGTCATGGTCACGCAGGGCGACACCGATGTCACGCCGGTAGGCACCGGCAATGCGAGCAGCCGGGCACTGATGTATGGCGGGACGGCCGCGCTGCTTGCCGCGCGCGAGCTGCGCGACAAGCTGGCGCAGTGTGCCGCCAACATGCTCGGCGGCGGCAAGGCGGACATCGCGCTGCGGGACGGCTTTGCATGGCTTGGCAATACGGACCGGAAGGTGTCGATCGCGGACATTGCGCTCGGTGTGCACGTCCGGCCGTTCACCGTGGCCGCGAATGTCGCGCTGCCGCTGGAGGTCACGCGCAGCTTCGCGCCCGCCAATGTCCGGGTGGAACCCGACGCGCAGGGAAGGATCGCGACATATCCGACGTTCTCCTATTCCGTGCATGCGGTGGCGATCGAGGTCGATACGGAGCTGGGAAATTCCCGCTTGCTCGACTACGCCGTGGTCCACGACTGTGGCGTGATGATCAATCCCCAGCTGGTGGAGGGGCAATTGCGGGGCGCGGTGGCCATGGGGATCGGCACGGCGCTCTACGAGGAACTGAAGTACGACACCGGGCACCGGATGATCACCGACCGATTCAAGAGCTATCTGTTGCCGCGCGCGACGGACCTTCCCCCCATACGTGTGGGCCACCTTACGACGCCGAATCCGTTTCATCCGCTCGGCATGAAAGGGGCGGGCGAATCGGGCGTGGGCGGCGCGCTCGCGGCCGTCTCCAACGCGGTGGCGGATGCACTGGGCGGCGAGACGCAGCTCGAGCATGTGCCGGCTACCCCCGCGCGAGTGATCGCGGCGTTGAGCGGGAGGCATGCATGATCGGCGAGGTTTTCGAGTTTCATCGGCCGGCCTCCCTGACGGAGGCCGCCGGGCTGCTGCGGCAATTCGCGGGAGAGGCGACGGTCATCGGCGGCGGCACCATGCTGGTTCCGGCAATGTCGGCCAATCAGGTCCGCTGGAAGCACGTCGTCGGCCTGTCGCGCCTGCATCTGGACACGGTCGTGCTGACGGACACGCATGTGCGCATTGGCGCGATGACGAGCTATGCGCAATTGCTGGCCTCGCCCGTCGTGGCCGAACATCTGCCGCTGCTCCGCATGATGGCGGAACAGGTCACCGGCGGCCCGTCGATCTGGAACCAGGGCACGCTGGGCGGTTCCGCTGCGTTCGCCAACCCGGCGTCCGATGCGCCGGCATGCCTCTGCGCACTGGAGGCCGCCTTCCTGCTGCATTCCGCGGATGGCACGCGCAGTGTCGCGGCCGGTGATTACTTCCTTGGCGCGTTCCACACCGCGCGCCGGCCCGACGAGTTGCTGACGCATATCGAGATTCCGCTTGCGCGGGCCCCGGAGGTCTGGCGATACCAGAAGTACAAGGCGTGTGCGAGCTCGTGGCCCATCGTGACCGTGGCCTGCGCGGTGCGACTGGGCGAGCCCGCGCGCGTTCGCCTCGCCGTGGGGGCGGCCACGCCGCGCCCGGTCGTCGTGTCACGTGCCTTCCCGGGCGCGGGCCTCCACGGCGATGCATGGCTCGACGCCATCGTCGCGGAGACCATGGCTGGCGCGGGCGAGGGCTGGAGCGACGAACTCGCGGACGCTTCCTATCGCCGCGCGGTATTGCCAGCGGCAATCAGGCGCAACCTCCGCGCCGTGATCGAAGAGGTAGACGCATGACAACGACGAAGACGATCAACCTCGTGCTGAATGGCACGCCGCGCGCGGCAAAAGCGGATAGCCGGCTGCTGCTCGTCGAACTGATTCGTGACGGGCTCGATGCAAAGGGCACCCGGGTCGGATGCCTGACCGGGGACTGCGGGGCCTGCAGTGTGCTGCTGGATGGCGAGGTCAGGAAAGCATGCCTGGTGCTCGCGGCGTCGATCGACGGTAACGACGTGCGAACCATCGAGGGCCTCGATGCCATCGAAGCGCTGCAGCGGGCGTTCATTTCCCACAATGCGTTCCAGTGCGGGTTCTGCACGAGCGGCATGCTTGTCGTGGCCGCGGACCTGTTGAGAAGGAATCCGTCTCCCACGCGAGACGAGATACGCCATGCCATCAGCGGCAATCTCTGCCGATGCACGGCGTACGAGCCAATCGTCGAAGCCATCCATCATGCCGCGCACGATGGCGATGACGGGACCGTCTCGGTCAGTTAGGCGGCAGCCCCGATCCGGTACACGCGCGCGGCCGTGCCATGAAAGAGGTCGTTCTTCTCGTCCTCCGTGGCAAGCTGCGCGATTCTCTTGAACGCGTTCCACACCGTCGCGTAATGGCCCGATGATCGATCGACGGGGAAATTGCTTTCGAACATGCACCGGGCGGCGCCGAATGCTTCGATCACGACCTCCGCCGACGGGCGCCACAGCTCGGCGAGCGTGGCCGAAGACGGCGGCGCGGGCATCGATTCGGTCTGGAACCCGAACGTGGCAATGCCGTAGCCACCGATCTTGACGAACACGTTCGGGCATGCGGCCAGCGTCTGGATCGGCGTGATCCACTCGCGAAAGGCCTCGTCACGCCGCCCCGCGTAATCGCCGACGCCGAGGATGCCGCCGACGTGATTCAGCACGATGGTGGCGTCCGGTACCGCGCGCGCCAGGTCGATGACTTCCTGCAGCTGGGTGTGGTAGATCCAGGCATCGAAAACTAGGTTTCGCGCGGACAGCCGGCGCAATCCTGCCCGGAAGCCGGGCAGGGCGTACAGTCCGGCCGGAGGCCGCGGCAACACGCCGAACCGGAACGACGGATGCCGTGCCGCGGCGCACCGGATGCCCCGGAATCGGCCTCGGGCGGCCGCTTCGTGCGCGTCCAGCACTTCGGTCACGGCATCGCCGAGGCACAGGTCCGCATAGCCGACGATGCCCGCGGCAATCCGCGTCGGCGTGCGCCGCGATGCGGCCTGTTCCGCCAGCGCCACGACGGCTTCCGTTTCGCCTACGGGCCGAAGATGCTCGGGGCCACGGGTCCGGTATTTCCAGCCGACCTGCATGAAAATCGTCGCGTCGATGCGATGGCCGGCCGCCGCGTCGCGCAACTGGTCCTCCAGCCGATAGCCGGCCCAGTGATCGGAAAAATGAAAGTGCGCGTCGATGATGGGGCGCTCCGGGTCGATCGGCGCTTCAGGCGCCGTCGTGTACCAGGCGTGGGGCAGCCGGGGAGGGTGCAGGACGGGCGGATCCTCCGCGGCAGGGGTTTGCGATCGCAGCGTCATGGTCTTACTCCGTCCGCAAGGCCTTTCCGGCCGTTTCCCCGATGCCGAGGACGACGGCGCAGGAGATGAGCGCCGCACCGATCAGTATCCACGCGGGTGACGTGGTCGAGCCCGTCGTCGCGATCAGCCATGTGGCCAGGTACGGCGCGGAACCGCCCGCGACGATGGCGGCAACGCTGATGCCGAGGTTGATGCCGCTCGTACGGACCTTGGTCGGAAGCAGCTCGCAGTACAGCGTGTAGTTCGTGGACAGATAGGCGGCTTCGAACAGTCCGAGCGCGATCTGCGCGAAGATCGCCCAGGACAGCGATGTCTGCATCGCCATGAACAGCGGATAGCTGAACGCGATGAAGCAGAGGTTCGCGCCGATCAGCATCGGCCTGCGCCCGATGCGGTCGGAGAGCACGCCGAACGGATAGATCGCGATTGCCGCGACGATCATCGACAGGGTCGCGGACCAGCCCGCCATCTGGGCCGACATGATCTGCTGCTTCTGGAAATACGTGACGAAGTAGGTAAAGGGGATGTAGTAGCCCGCCATCGCGCAGCATCCGATACAGGCGATGGCCAGCACGCCTTTCGGATAGTCGCGCAGCAGCGCGAGCGTCGGCACCTTCTCGAGCTTGCTCTGGTTCTCCATGCGCATGAAGTCGGGCGTCTCTTCCATCCGGTGGCGGATGAACAGCGCAATCACGCCCATGGGCGCGGAGACGAGGAACGGGATGCGCCATCCCCAGGCATGCAGGTCTTCGGGGGTCAGGGCGGCGTTGAGCAGCGCCACGGCGATCGCGCCGCCCATGGTGCCGGCCAGGCAACCGATCTGCGTCGCGCTCGTGAGGGCCGCGCGCCGCGGGGCCGGCGCGACTTCGGCCACGTATGCCACCGCGCCGCCCATCTCGCCGCCCGCGGCAAAGCCCTGCACGCATCGCAGAAGGCAAAGCAGCACCGGCGCGACGAGCCCCGCGCTGGCATAGCCGGGAAGCAAACCGATCAGGGCGGTCGCGGCGACCATCATCACGACCGACACGAGCAGCGCCGGTTTGCGGCCATAGCGGTCGGCCAGCGCGCCCAGCACGATGCCGCCCAGGGGGCGAACGACGAATGCGACGCCGAACACGGCGAACGTGTAGAGCAGCGCCAGTTCCCCCATGTCCGGAAAGAACAGGGTGGCGAGGGTCGTGGCAAGAAACGCGTAGACGGTGTAGTCGTAGTACTCGATCAACGTGCCGATGGCACCCGCCCAGACGACCTTGCGGATGGACGCCGGCGTCCGGACGGTCTCCGGGACCGTCGCGACATTGCTTAGGGTATTCATGTTGTTTGTCTCCATGCCTGCTCGGATGCCCGACGTGTCAGGTGCCTGCGCTCTGGCGAACGCACTTGACGCGCAGGAACTCGCGAAGTCCCTCGATGCCGCCCTCGGATCCCAGTCCGCTGTCCTTGTAGCCGCCGAAAGGCGTCTCTGGCAGCGAAGCCTGCCACTCGTTGATGCACACCGCGCCGGCTTCGATCTCGTGCGCGAGGCGGTCCGCGGTACCCAGATGGTTCGTGAAGCCGTAGGCAGCGAGGCCGAAAGGCAGCCGGTTGGCTTCGGCGATCGCCGCGTCCAGGTCCGTGAAGGCGCTCAGCAGCGCAATCGGGCCGAACGGCTCGATATTGGAAACGTCGCTGTCCGCGCCAGGCTGGAGGATCACGGTCGGGCGATAGTAGAAGCCCGGTGCGTCGATGCGTTGCCCGCCTGCCGCGATCTCGAGCCCGCGGCCGCGCGCATCGTCGACGAGCCGTTCGACGGCGTCGAGACGGCGCTGGTTTTTCAACGGGCCCATCTGCGTGGCCGGATCGAACGGGTCGCCGACGCGCCACGCCTGGGCAGCGCTGGCGAACTGCGCCGAGAACCGCGCGAAGATCCGTTCGTCGATCAGGAACCGCGTCGGGCATACGCAGAACTGGCCCGAGTTCCTGAACTTCGTGGCCACCGCGGCCTTGACGACGCGATCGACATCGACGTCGGCCGTGACGATGACGGGCGCATGGCCGCCCAGTTCCAGCGTTGCCCGTTTCAGCGTGCTGGCCGCCTGGGCGCCCAGCGTCTTGCCGACCGCGGTCGCCCCGGTGAAGGTGAGCATGGCGATCTTCGGCGAGCCGCACAGTTGCCCGGCAATCTCCGCGGCGTCGCCAAACACCATGTTCACGACGCCGTCGGGAATGCCGGCGTCCTGGATCGCCTGCGCCAGGAGCAGCGCTACGCCGGCCGTCTCCTCCGATGGCTTCAGCACGACGGTGCAGCCGGCGGCGAGCGCGCCGCTGATCTTGCGCGCGGGGGTGATGGCCGGCGCGTTCCACCCCGCGAACGCCGCGACGGGACCCATGGGTTCCAGCAGCATGGTCTGCGTGGTGCCACGGGTGCGCGCGGGAATGACGCGCCCGTAGAGCCGGCGGGCTTCCTCCGCCGACCATTCGAACATCTCCCATGCCGTGGCGACTTCCTTGCGGGACTCCGCGATGGGCTTGCCGAGTTCCAGCGAGATCTGCCGCGCGAATGCTTCCTCGCGTTCTTTCATCAGCTCGGCAACGCGGCGCAAGAGGGAAGAGCGCTCCAGCGGCGACCTGACCCGCCAGCTGCGGAAGGCATCCGCAGCCGCGGAGATGGCCTGCTCGACGTCCGCTTCGGACGCGCAGGCGTATTCGCCCAGCGGCTGGCCATTGGCCGGGTTGAAGATGTGGATGTACTTGCCGGAGGCGCCTTGCCGGAACTGGCCGGCGATGAATTGTGCGTAGTTCAATTGTCAGGCCTTTACAAAGTGGGACACCAGAGTCGCGGTGCCGACTAGCAGCGGGGGGCGGCGATGCCGTTGGCATTCGCCCAGAACTCCGTCATCGACGATGTGTCGTTGCCGTCGTAGCCGGCGTTGCGTGCCAGCTGGAACATGCTCCGCACGAGGTTGCCGACGGGCAGCGAGACGCCGCTGGATTGCGCGGCCTGGCAGGCGAGCGTCAGGTCCTTGAATCCGAGGGCAATGTCGAAGCCGGGCGTGAGGTCGCCCTTGAGTACCTTGATGGGCCACTTCTCCTTGAGCTGGCCATTCGAGGCCGTGGTGCCCGTCAGCACATCGAAGGTCTTCTTCACGTCCATGCCCAGCGAACTGGCGAGGACCAGCGCCTCGGAATTGAGCTGGCAGTAGCACAGCACCATGAGGTTGTTGATGAGCTTCATCCGCGTGCCGGCGCCCGGATTGCCGCAGTGCTGGACCGTGGTGCCCATCCTGAGCAGAATGGACCGCACGGCTTCGAAGTCGGCATCGCTGGCGCCGACCATGAACAGCGACTCTCCGCGATCGGCGTTCGTCGCGAGCCGGCCGACCGGGGCGTCGGCAAACCGGATGCCCTTTTCGTTGGCGGCGCGGGCGATGTCGTCAACGGTATCGATATCGATCGTGCTGAGCTCGACGAACAGCGCACCGGGGCGCATATGGGCCAGCACGCCATCGGCGCCGAGCACGACGTCGCGCGATTGCCGCGGTCCGGGCAGCATCGTGAAGACGACATCCGCCTGTTCGGCCACGTCCCGGACACTGGTGCCGGCGCGCGCGCCCAGCGCGGCAAGTTTTTCCACGGGGTCCGGATGGAGATCGAACACGGCGACGTTCACGTCGTTGCGTCGCAGATGCGTTGCCAATGCGAATCCCATTCGGCCAAGGCCGATGAATCCTGCTTTCATGTGAATGCTCCTGATTACTCGAACGTGAGGCCCGACGTTCGGACGATGTCCGCGGTGCGTTGCGTCTGCACGCGGATGTGATCGGCAAAACTGCCGGGGGAACCGGGGAACGGGTACTGATCCATTTCCCTGAGGCGGGTGGCCACGCGCTCGCTCCCCATGATGTCGTTGACCGCGGCATTGAGCTTGCCGACGATGTCGCGCGGCAGGCCGGCGGGGCCGAGCAACCCATTCCAGGGTTCGGCCGAGAATCCGGGCAGGGACGCGCTGCCCAGCACGGGGATGCCTGGCCGGCCCACATCGGCCGACGATGCGGACGACCCCAGGATCCTGAGGTTCTTCGACTGGGCCTGCGCGAGGACCAGCGAGCCGGCGAGAAACGCGAAGTCGATGCGGTTGGCGATCAGGTCGCTCAGCGCCGCGGCGTCGCCCTTGTACGCAACATGCGTGGCGTGGATGCCGGCCTTTTTCGAGAACCATTCGCCCGCCAGATGGTTGGCCGATCCGGGTCCCGCGGAGCCGAAGGTCAGGCCCTTGCCCGGCGTGCGTCCCGCCTGGACCAGATCCTGATACGAGGTCAGCGTGGAGTCGCGGGAGACGACGAGGTAATACGGAAACCGGGCAACCGGCGCGATGGAAGTGAAATCGACAAGGGGGTTGTAACCGAGTCCCTTCTTCACCGCGGGGAGGATGGCGAGCGTGCCGTTGGCACCCACCATCAGCGTGTAGCCGTCGGGGGCGGCTTTCTTCAGCAGGTTGGCGGCGAGCTCGCCGCTGGCACCGGGGCGGTTGTCGATCACGAACGGCTGGCCGAACTTTCTGGTCAACCCTTCCGCAAGCAGCCTCGCGACGGCGTCGGTCGGGCCGCCCGCCGCGAATCCGACGTAGACGGTGACCGCCCTGGCCGGGTACTCCGCGGCCGGTGCGGACGTGGCGGCGAGCATCGACGCCATAGCGAATATCGCGGCCGCGAGGGCCTTCCTGATGCGTTCCATGTCTGTCTCCTCGTCTCAGCCTGAAGGGCTGTTTCTTTTTTGTGGCAACGGGGCCATGACTGGAAATTTACCAACGGCAAGAAAGCCGTTGGTGTACTCTGAGCACACTTCGTATACCCAGGGTAATCAGTCTTCCGGCTCGATGCGATGACACTGCAGCAACTACGCGACTTTATTTCCGTGGCGGATATGGGAAGCCTCAGAGGCGCGGCCCGGAGCCGCGGCGTGACGGCGCCAGCGCTGGCGAAGAACATTCGCTCGCTGGAGGAGGGGCTGCATGTGGTGCTGATCGAGCGCCGGTCGCGCGGCGTCGTGCTCACCGAGGCCGGCGAGGCATTGCTCGCGCACGCCCGGCTGATTGACTCGCAGGCCAACAAGGCTGCCGAGGACATCGCGCAGCGGCACGGCAAGCTGGAGGGGGCGCTCTCGATGGGTGTCGGCCCGTCGGCCGGCGTCGCGCTGATGCCCGGTGTGCTGAAGGACTTCCAGCGGCGGTATCCGGCCGTGAACGTCAACATGTTCGGGGGGTCCTACTTCGACCATATCGGCCCGCTGCATCAGGGCAGTCTCGACATGGCCATCGTGGCCGTCCCGGAGGAACGGGAATCCACGCTGGACGTCGAGCACCTTTTCTATAACGACCTGGTCGTCGTATGCCGTCGCGGCCATCCGCTCGGTCAGGCGCGATCGCTGGCCGAGCTCGCCGGCGCCGTATGGGTGCTGACGGGACCCGTGGGCAAGGGTCCCGGGTCGGCGATTCTTGAAGCGTTCCGGCAGCGCGGATTACCGCGGCCGACGCGCCTGCTCCAGTGCGACATGACGTGGACGCTCAACACGCTGCTCGTGCAGAGCGATATGCTCTGCGCGCTGCCGCGCATCATGATCGAGCAGCCGGGGTCGTCCGACTCCCTGCAGGCCCTGAGGCTCGTCGAGCCGCTGCCGAGCTACAGCATCAGCCTGGTCAGGCGCAGCAGCACGCCACTGCTGCCGATCGCCGACCATATGGCCAACCTGATCAGGCGGCACGCGCATTATTTCGCGACATCGACGCAGGGAAGCTAGGCGCGTCGCGCGCGGCTCAGAACTTCGTCCTGAGCGCGTCGTCGAACTTGCCGTCGATCAGGACGTAGAGCATGCGCACGGGCTTGCCCGAGCGATTGCTCCATGCATGGTTCGTCCCGCGCTGGATGACCACGTCGCCAGCGGAAACCAGCACTTCGCTATCGTCGAGAACCAGATAGACCTCGCCCTCCAGGACCACCGCATAGTCCACGGACTCGGTGCGGTGCATGAACGGATGCCGCTGCGCTTTTCCGAACGTGGAAATGGTGTCGTTGCCGAAGGCCTTGAAGACTTCCGCGACCTGTTCTGGACCCATGTTTCGCATTTCCTCGGTTTCGGGAGGAATCTCCGAAATCCGAAACACCGTGCCGCGTTCCGGCGGGTGGATCTGCTTGGGGCCCGTCGTCGGATCGGCTTCCTCGGCCGTTACCGCGACCGGTGCGCCTTCCGTCTTCCACATTTCCACCGAGACATGCCCATGATGGGCGGGGTTGTGCCGGATGGAAGGCGCGGCGCGATCTTCGAGAACGATCGCGCGGCCGTTGGCGTCATGGCCGGTAACGATGCGGCGAATGACCGGATCCTGCGCGCGCCTCGGTGTTTGATTTTCCATTTCTCGTCCTTTGCGTTGAAGGTCTGATCAGTCTAAATGCTGACTGTTCGATCAGTCAAACACTTTCCATGAAGGTGCCTGATGCGATATATGCGCGTGGAAACCGGCGTCGTCATCCATGGCGCGCCCCCGGTCTGAAGCCATGCGCGCGCGCCGACCATGCAATGGCAAATCCGATGGCCAGCAATAGCACGAGCACGGGCGGAAACGACGACACCCCCCACATATTCAGCAGCACGCCTCCGAGAAGGCCACCGCCCGCGATGGCGCCGTTCCAGGCCACGACATTCATCGACAGGGCGCCGTCGGCGCCGTCGCCGGCCGTGTCCGCCAGCGCGGTCTGCAACAGCGTCGCCGCGCCGCCGAAGGTCAGCCCCCATACCGCGGTGCCCGCATACACGGCCGCCGGTGCGCGCGCGAACCAGATAAACAGCAGCGATACCACGGCGAAGGTCAGCAGGCTGACCAGCACCGCCGCGCGCAAGTGGCGATCGACGAGGCGGCCCGCGAAGCCGATGGCGACGAGCGCGGCCGCGCCGAGGATCAGCAGTACCGCGTCGACGCGCCCGGCCAGACCCGCCTGCGCAACGAATGGGGCCACATAGGTGTAGAGGAGGTTATGGGCCAGCATCCACGCGATGACCACCGCCAGCACGGGGCGAACGCCGGGCGTGGTGAACACCCGGAGCAGGGGCAGGCGCTCGTGGCCGGCTTGTCCGGGGTAGTTCGGCACCTTGGCGAGGATCCAGACCATCAGCACCAGTGTCAGGCCCGACATCATCGCGAATGCAATGCGCCAGTTGAGCACGGTACCGAGCCATGTCCCGACCGGAACACCCAGAGACAGCGCGACTGGCGTGCCGACCATGGCTACGGCGAGTGCCTTGCCCTGCTGATGCGGCGGCACCATCCGGCGTGCATAGCCGGCAAGAAGGCTCCACGCGAGCCCCGCCGCCACACCGGCAAGGAAGCGTGCCGCGAGGGTCAGCCAGTAGTTCGATGACACGGCGGTAACCGAATTGAAGACGAGAAAACCGGCGACGGTCAGCAACAGCACGTGCCGCCGGGGCCAGCCACGCGTGGCGATGGTCAGCGGAATGGCCGCGAGCAGCGAGCCCAGCGCATAGGCCGTGACCGTCTGGCCGGCCAGCGACGTCGAGATACCGAGCCCCGCCGCGATCTGGGGCAGGAGCCCGGCCGGCAGGGTCTCGGTGATGATGCAGAGGAAACCGGTCATTGCGAGTGCGAGAAGCGCGCCCAGCGGCAGGCGCTCGCCGCCGGTGTTGATGTCTGTCGAGGTAAGCGTGGTCACGGAGGTCGTCCAACATATGTAATGATCGGTACATTACTAGCGCGGACAGGGATGGTCAACAACTTCTGTATCGTTTAGTATGTTAGTCAGGACAGTCTTCTGGAGTTCGTCATGGCCGTCATGGGACGCCCTCGAACGTTCGACCGCGACAAGGCGGTGGAACAAGCGCTGCATATCTTCTGGAAACATGGCTATGAATCGACCTCGCTGAGCCAGTTGAAGGCCGGTATAGGCGATGGCATCTCGGCGCCAAGCTTCTATGCCGCGTTCGGCTCCAAGGAGTCGTTGTTCCAGGAATGCATGGAGCGATACCTCTCTACCTATGCGCAGGTGACGGAATGCCTGTGGGACACGGAACTCGCGCCGCGCGATGCCATCGAGACCGCGCTGCGCCAGTCCGTACGGATGCAGTGCGAGCGTGGACATCCCAAGGGGTGCATGGTCGCCCTGGGCACCATGAGCGCGCCGTCCGAAGAACACGCGGCGCTGGTCGAGCCGCTGACGCGCTCACGGGCGCGGACCAGGGCGGGCTTCGTGGCGTGCGTGCAGCGCGGGATCGACGACGGTGAACTGCATCCGGAGACCGACCCCAGGGCGTTGGCGGCCGTGTTCGACGGATTCCTGCTCGGCGTTTCCACGCTGGCGCGCGATGGCGCCCGGCACGCGACGCTCGATGCCGCGATCACGCGGATCCTGTCGGCCTGGGACGCATCGAAGGTGTGACACGAGGCCGCCGGCGGCGTCCAGTAGAATGTTCGCCCTTCCGTTCAAGCCGGTGACGTCATGGCAGTCCCACCCACCCCGAAACAGGCCACCCTCGTCGGCCTCCTCGCCGTCGTTCTCTGGAGTTCGATCGTCGGTCTGATCCGTGGCGTCAGCGATCATTTCGGCGCGACGGGTGGGGCGGCGCTGATCTATACGGTCGCATCCGTGTTGTTGTGGTTCTCGGTCGGCCCCGTGAGGCTGAACGCATTGCCGCGCGCGTATCGCGTCTGGGGCAGTCTTCTTTTCGTCTCGTACGAGGTCTGCCTGTCGCTGTCGATTGGCTATGCCAATACCGGCCGGCAGGCCATCGAGGTGGGGATGGTCAATTACCTCTGGCCGACGTTCACCATGCTGGCGGCGATTGTGTTCAATGGACAGCGGGCCAACTGGCTGATCGTGCCCGGCGTTCTCGTCGCGATACTGGGTGTCTGTTCCGTGCTCGGCGGGGATGTCGGGCTCGATGTCGCGAGCATGACGGCCAATGTTCGAGACAACCCGCTGAGTTATGGGCTGGCGTTTGCCGGGGCGATGATCTGGGCCGGGTATTGCGCCGTGACCGCGCGGATGGCGGAGGGGAAGAACGGTGTCACGCTGTTTTTTATCCTGACCGCGCTCGTGCTGTGGGGCAAGTATCTGTTCACGGGCGGGGAGACCATGGCGTTCGATGTCGCGGGTGTCGTCTACCTTGCGCTCGCGGCCTGCGCCATGGGGTTTGGCTATGCCGCGTGGAACGTTGGCATCCTGCATGGCAACGTGACCGTGCTGGCGGGTGCATCGTATTTCATCCCGGTGCTGTCTGCCGCGCTCGCGGCCATGTTGCTGCGCGCACCCTTGTCGCTGGCATTCTGGAAGGGCGCGGCAATGGTCGTGGCGGGGTCGATTCTTTGCTGGCTGGCCACGCGGGGGAAGGGCAATCGTCTCGCGTCGGCGAAAAAGCCGGCGGCCTGACCGGCCGCGCGCGCGGCTCGTTTCCCCCGATCATTTCCCCCCTGTCGCATCGAGGAACGTCCCCGTCACGAACGAAGCCTCATCGCTCGCCAGCCACAGGATCGCGCGTGCGACTTCTTCGGGCTGGCCGCCGCGGCCCATCGGGATCGAGTCCTTGACGCGGTCCACGCGGCCCGGTTCGCCGCCGCTGGCGTGCATCTCGGTATAGATATGCCCGGGACGGACGCAGTTCACGCGGATGCCTTCGCGGGCGAGTTCCTTGGCCAGTCCCGTGGTGAACGTTTCCAGCGCACCTTTCGACGCCGCGTAGTCGATGTATTCGTTGGGGCTGCCGAGCCTCGCCGCCGCCGACGACACGTTGACGATGGAGCCGCCCTTGCCGTTGTGGCGGTGGGACATGCGCCGGATGGCCTGCTGGGCGCAGAGGATCGGGCCGATCGTGTTGACCGCGAAGATCCGTTGCATGCGTTCGTAGCTCAGGTCTTCGAGCCGCGACTGCAGCGACAGCATGGCCGCGTTGTTCACGAGCACATCGATGCGTCCGAATTTCTGGTCGATGGCGTCGAACATGCCTTCCACCTGTTTCGGGTCGGCGCTGTCGGCGCGGATGGCCAGCGCGCGGCGGCCGATCGCCTTGATATCGGCGACGACCGCATCCGCGGCCGATGCGTTCGAGACGTAGCTGATGGCGACGTCGTAGCCCTTTGCGGCCGCCAGTCTGGCCGTGGCCGCGCCGACGCCCCGGCTGCCGCCGGTGACCAGGATCAGGGGGGATTCGGATGGGGTGGTCATGCGTTTGTTCTCCACGTGATAAAGGGATATTGCGGGATGGCGGCGCGCGGTGCAACGGTGGGTTCAGACCCCCAGGCATATGGCGCCCACGGTCACCACGCTGCACGCCACCCACCGCATGGCGCTCACGGTTTCCTTGAGGGCCACGCGTCCGATCAGCACGGCGAAGACGACGCTCGTCTCGCGCAGCGCGGACACGCCGCTCATCGCGTCCGACTGCAGTGCCCAGATCACGATGCCGTACGCGGCGATGGACAGCAGGCCGCCGCCGATCGAGGCGCCGACCGATGCGGGGTTGGCGCGGACGGGCGCCCACAGCGCGCGGAAGCCGCGTGTGGCGATGAACCAGGCCGGCATTGCCCAGTAGAACACGAACATCCACGCGGTATAGGCGATGGGCTGTCCGTCGGTATGCCGCACGCCGATGCCGTCGATCACCGTATAGAGCGCGATGGTCGCACCCGTGACCAGTGCGATGGCGATGCCGGCGCGCGTGGTATGGCTGCGTTGCAGCGCCAGGGCGACGATGCCGGCCGAGACCAGCAACACCCCGAATGCATGCAGCGGGTCGAGGCGCTCGCCCGCGAATAGCGCGGCGCCCAGCGCCACGAGCAACGGCGATGTGCCACGGGCGATCGGATAGGCCTGCCCGAGATCGCCGCGCTTGTATGACTGGATCAGCGCGAGGTTGTACGCGTTATGCACGAGCCCCGACGCGACGATATACGGCCATGCCGCGGCGGAAGGGAGCGGAACCTGCGGAATGACGGCCGTGGCGACGGCCGCGATCGCGATGCTCATCCACGTCATGGATAACGCGCGGTCCCGATTGCCGTGGAGGAGGGCGTTCCAGCTTGCGTGGAGCACTGCGGCCAGCAGGACCAGGCCTCCGGTGATGCCGAACATGCGGGGTTCCTTCGAGCGGGATGGGTTGGAAATCGATCGGTGCAGAATATCTATCTTGTGATGGGCGCGCAAACCAGATAAATTGGGCTTTTGCAATAGAAAAGCTAAACCGATGAAGCCATTGCTGCCGCCGCTCAATGCCCTGCGCGCTTTCGAGGCCGCGGGCCGTCTCGGCAGTTTCAAGGAGGCGGCGGCCGAACTGCATGTGACGCAGGGCGCCGTGAGCCAGCAGGTGCGTACCCTCGAGGAATGGCTCGGCGCGCCATTGTTCGAGCGGCAGCATCGCGGCGTCGCCCTCACCGCGGCCGCGCGCGCGTATCTCGACGATATCGGGCCGCTGTTCGCGCACCTTGCGCAATCGACGTCGCGGTATGGGTTGCCGCGCGCCGCGCCGCGCGGGTTGACGATCAACGCGTCGGCCACGTTCGCGCTGCGCTGGCTGGTGCCGCGGCTCGCGGCGTTTCGGGCCGCGCATGCCGATGTCGAGATCACGATGGATACGTCGAACGAACCCGTCGAGAGCCTGACGGGCGAGTACGATCTGATCGTGCGGGGTGGGCCCGACACGTTCTACGGGTATGTCATGCGGCCGTTCCTGACCGAGGAACGGGTTCCCGTTTGCAGCCCCGCGCTGAAGCAGCGTGGACGTCTGCGCGCGCCCGCGGATCTCGAGCGGCATACGCTGCTGCATACGACGAGCCTGCCGCGGTTGTGGCCCGATTGGCTGGCCAAGGCCGGATTGCCCGCGCTGCGGCCCGCCTCGTCGATGACGCTGGACCATTTCTATCTGACGATCCAGGCGGCAATCGACGGTGTGGGCGTGGCGGTGGCGCCTTCCGCGCTGGTGGCCAGCGATCTGGAGGCGGGGCGGCTGGTGATGCCGTTCGCGGGGCCGCGGCTGCCGTCGCGCAGCTATTGCACTTACGTGCCGGAGGCGCGCGAGGGCGATCCGCTGATCTCGACGTTCCGTAGCTGGCTGGAAGCGGAGGGCGCGCTAGTGGCCCAGCTTCGCAAACCGCGTCGCAAGAAAATCCACGAACAGCCGGATGCGTGACGACAGCCGGTGCCGGTGCGGATACACGGCGTAGATATCGGCTTCCGGCGTCGCGTACTGCGGCAATACCTGCACGAGGCGGCCGCTGCGCAGATAGCGTTCGATATCCCATTCCGCGCGCATGACGATGCCGAGCCCGCCGAGCGCCCACGTCACGGCAATCTCGCCATCGTTGGTGGTCAGGTTGCCCCGCACGTGGATGGTTTCCGTGCGCGACTTGGCCCCCTTGAGCGGCGTCAGTCGCCACACGCCATACGCATCGCTGCCCTGGCGGATGCCGATGCAGTTGTGACGCAGCAGATCGGTGGGCGTCAGCGGTTCGCCATGCTCGCGCAGGTACTTCGGGGCGGCGCACAGCAGGCGGCGGTTCGGGGCAAGCTTGCGCGCGATGATGCGCGCATCGGGCGGTTCGCCGAAACGCACGCAGACATCGAATGCGTCTTCCGACAAGGGCGGCGGGTCGGCCGACAGCTGCAGCTGTACATCGACGTCGGGGTACATGCGGCTGTACTCGGCGATGACGGGCGCCAGATGCATGCGGCCGAAACCGAGCGTCGCGTTCACGCGCAGCAGGCCGCTGGGCCGTCCCGCGGCGTTCGACAGCAGTTGCTGGAGGTCGTCGATATCGGCAAGGATGCGCCGCGCATGTTCGAGGAGGACTTCGCCCTCGGGCGTCAGGCTCATGCGCCGCGTGGTGCGGACGACCAGCGGCATGCCGAGCCGCGCTTCCATTTGCGAGAGCCGCTTGCTGACGGCCGCGGTGGACACGCCGAGGTCACGCGCCGCGGCGCTCAGGCTGCCCGCCGCGACCAGCGACGAGAAGAACCCGAGTTCCATCGGCTGGATCGCATTGGCGCCGCCGGCGGGGACGATCATGGTGCGTCGCTATTGCCGCCGTTGTTGCCGCCGGTATTGCCACCGTCCCCGCTGGGGCCGCCACGCTTGCAGATCCATTCGAGCACGGTGGCAATGACGTCGGTGGGCGGGCAAGGCTTCTCGAGCACCGCATCGAACAGTTCGGGATGGCTGCGGCCGATATCGGCCTGCGCGGCGGTCAGCAGAATCAGCGGCAGATGGGCATAGGCCGCGTACTGCGGCTCCGTGCGTAACGCGCGGGCGAGCTCGAGCCCCGTCATGACCGGCATCATGAAATCGGTCACGACGACGTCGGGGGACTCCGCGGCAATCACGCGCAGCCCCTCCGCACCGTCGGCGGCCGTCACCACGCGCACGCCCTCGGTGGAGAGCATGAACGCCAGCGCATCGGCATTCATCGTTTCGTCGTCGATGACGACTACGGTTGCCATGGATCAGATCCGCGCGGAAAGTTGCTGGCCGGATTCAAAGGTTGCCTGCTGTCCGCCGAACGCGTCGGACGTGATCGTCATGCGACTGCGTACCTGCAGGCCACCCTGGCCGATCTGCACTTCGTGCAGTCCATTGTCGAACGCGCTGTCGCGCATCTTGACGATGCTGATGAACCGTCGCAGTTCGCCGTTGATCACGGCGTGCCGCAGCGACACGAGGTTGTCCATCAGGCTCGAATACTCGGGCAGCGTGTGGAATCCGGTCACGCCCGGGATGTCGCGCGTCTCCAGCGTGCCGATGGCCGTCACGCCGAGGGTGCGCAGCTCGTTGGAGAGCGCGGTGTAGAACTCGACGAGCCGGGCAGGGTGCACCGCCGCGCGCTCGAAGCCGGTAATGCCATCGACGAACAGCCTGCGGATACCCTTCGCGCGCACGGTATTGAGCAATTGATGGCCGAGCGAGTCCAGCAGGTTCTCCGTGAGCGGATGCCAGTCGATATGCAGCGCGCCCGACCGTTCCAGCGGCTCCAGCGGGATGCCCAGGGCCTGCGCCTTCGCGCGCAGCCGCTTCGGCGATTCGTAGAAGCCGAAATACAGCGCGGGCGCCTCCGGCGTGGCCTGGTGCAGGAAGTTGAGGCCGAACGTGGTCTTGCCGCTGCCGGCGGGCCCCAGCAGCAGGGAGACCGATGCAGCGGTAATGCCGCCGCCGGTAATGGCCTCGAAGCCATCGACGCCGCTCGCGGCGCGCGCGTGCACGACCACCTCGTCCTCGGACGGCCTGCCGTGCTGTGCCTCCAGGCGCGGATAGACGTCGATGCCCTGATTGGAGATGCGGTACTGGTGATAGCCGCCCAGCGCCGCGCTGCCGCGCGACTTGGACACGCGAATGAGCCGCACGGTGCGGATGCCGACCAGTTCTTCCTTGAGCTGCAGCACGCCATCGACCATCGTGTGCTCGGGGCTCACGTCATCGACGCGCGCGCTGGTCAGGAACAGCACCGTGCAGCCCGTGAACGCGGCATGGCTCTGCAGTTCGGCGACGAACGTCTTGACGTCGAGCGCGGTCTCCGCGCGATCTTTTGCGATCAGCAGGCCGTCGAGGACCAGCGTGGTACAGCGCTGGCGCGCGAGTTCGGCGCGCAGCGCATTGACGAGCGCGGGCAGGCCTTCGTCGCGCAGGACCTTGAACAGGCTGATGTAGAAGATGTCCTGGCCGACGATCGATGGGTCGTAGAAGTCGAACGTCGAGAGCGCCTGGAAGAGGCGGTCGTGAGACTCGGCAAGTAGCGTCGCGTAGAGGACTCGCCCACCGCCGCGCACCTGACGGAACGCGAACTGGCTGGCAAGGATGGTCTTGCCGGCGCCGGGACTGCCCTGCACGATGTAGGACGCCCCCTGGACCAGGCCGCCGCACAGGATGGTGTCCAGTCCGGGTACGCCCGATTCCACGCGTACGAGTTGCTTGGTCATAGGTCAGTAGGTTGCCCGCAGTGTGCCGATGCGCGTCATTGTAGACGAGTGGACGGTTACCCCAGATTTCCGGCGGCCGTCCTGCCGGCGGCTGACACCTGTCTATGGGTTCGATCCGGTGATGTCAACGCCAAACGGTTCCCTGAATGTCGCTTATGGGAGACAATCGCGGCGGGCGAACGCAGTATGATCGCCGGCAGCAGGTCGGCGGCACGCATCGGGAACAAGAACACACAAGCCAAGATGACGCTCTACCAGATCAAACCGAAATTCCAGGCGCGGCTACGGCCGCTCGTTCAAAAGCTGGCCGCGCGCGGCGTTACCGCCAATCAGGTGAC
The DNA here is from genome assembly GCF_038440175.1 of Cupriavidus sp. OTU4054. Classification (NCBI taxonomy): domain Bacteria; kingdom Pseudomonadati; phylum Pseudomonadota; class Betaproteobacteria; order Burkholderiales; family Burkholderiaceae; genus Cupriavidus; species Cupriavidus sp. OTU4054. The sequence goes on along the minus strand of NZ_JASATF010000001.1, from coordinate 498,942 downwards.
CCTCGCGGCCATGGTGGGGTCGATCGTCGTGGGCGGCCTCGTGGGCGCGCTGATCTGGCTGCCGGGGATATTCCTGCTGATGCCGGTCTGGCTGTTCGTGCGCATGGCCCTCAATGCCATCGACGGCATGCTGGCCCGCGAGCACAACCAGCAGAGTGTGCTCGGCGCCTACCTCAACGAGCTTGGCGATATCGTCTCCGACCTCGCGCTCGTGATTCCATTCGTACTGCCGTTCGGTACCGGCGTCCTGCCGTTCGCCGTGCTCGCCGTGATGGTCGAGTGCGCGGGACTTATCGGGCCGATGGTCGGCGCCAGCCGCCGCTACGACGGCCCGCTCGGCAAGAGCGACCGCGCGTTCGTGCTCGGCGCGCTCGGGCTCTGGCTGGGCCTCGGCTTCGGCCCCGGTCACTATGGCGGCTGGATCTGGGGCGTGCTGTGCCTGCTCTCCATCGCCACCATCGTACGGCGCGTGCAGCGTGGCGTGCAGGAAGCTACCGCAGCGCGCGCCGCATCATCGCGCAGCACGCCGTCCACCGAGGAGTGAGTGCCGTGGCTTCTATCCCGCGAACCCCGCGAACCCCGATCGAATCGCAGTTCCAGACGCACGACGGCCAGACCTTGTTCTACCGATACTGGCCGGCGGTCGATGACGCCTTGCCGAAGCGCGCGGTCCTGCTGTTCCATCGCGGCCATGAACACTCCGGGCGCGTCGCGCACCTCGTGGACGAGTTCGATCTGCCGGGGCACGCATTCTTTGCGTGGGACGCGCGCGGGCATGGCCGGTCGCCCGGGGAGCGCGGCTACAGCCCGAGCCTGGCCACATCGGTGCGCGATATCCAGACCTTTGTCGATCATATCGGCGCCACCTACGGGATTGCCGTCGCGGAGATGGCCGTGGTCGCGCAGAGCGTGGGGGCGGTGCTGGCGTCCACATGGGTCCACGACTACGCACCGCCGCTGCGCGCACTGGTGCTGGCGTCGCCGGCGTTCAAGGTCAAGCTCTATGTGCCGTTCGCGCGGCCGGGGCTCAGGCTGATGCACAAGCTGCGCGGCAAGTTCTTCGTCAACAGCTACGTCAAGGCGAAGTTCCTCACGCACGATCCCGAACGCATCGCGAGCTACGACACCGATCCGCTGATCACGCGGCCGATCGCCGTGAACATCCTGCTCGACCTGTACGACGCGGCCGAGCGCATCGTGGCGGATGCCGCGGCCATCACGGTGCCGACGCAACTGCTGATCTCGGGCGCGGACTGGGTAGTCCATCGCGGCCCGCAGGATGCGTTCTTCGATCGCCTGGGCGCGCGCGTCAAGGAGAAGATCGTGCTCGACGGCTTCTATCACGACACGCTGGGCGAGCGCGATCGCGCAAAGGCCGTGAGCGCGGCGCGGCGGTTTATCGTGCAGGAGTGCGAGGCGCCGTCCGCGCGCGTATCGCTGCGTCATGCCGATCGGGAAGGGCCCTTCCGCAACGAATCCGATCGCCTCGCGCAACCGCTGGCGCCGATGAGCCCGGCAGGTCTGTACTGGGCGGTCACGCGCGCGGGCCTGCGCTTCGGCGGCACCTTGTCGCGCGGCGTGCGGCTGGGCCACGAGACCGGATTCGATTCGGGATCGACGCTCGATTACGTGTATCGCAACGAGGCGGCGGGGCGATTCGGCATTGGCAAGGTGATGGATCGCAATTACCTCGATGCGATCGGCTGGCGCGGTATCCGGCAGCGCAAGGTGCACGTCGAGGAACTGATCGGCGAGGCGATCGCGCGATTGCATGCGTCCGGCACACCGGCGCGGATCGTCGATATCGCGGCGGGCCATGGCCGCTATGTGCTGGAGGCGCTCGCTTCGCAGCAGCAGCGGCTCGGGGCGCTCAATGGCGCCGCCGTGGAGAGCATCCTGCTGCGCGACTACAGCGAGCTCAATGTCGAGCAGGGCAGCGCGCTGATCCGCGCGAAAGGGCTCGGGCATATGGCGCGCTTCGTGCGCGGCGATGCGTTCGATGCCGAGAGTCTGGCCGCGCTGGATCCCGCGCCCACGCTGGCCATCGTCTCCGGGTTGTACGAGCTGTTCGGCGACAACGAGATGGTGGCGCGCTCGCTCGGCGGTCTGTCTCGCGCGGTGCGGCCCGGCGGGTACCTCGTCTACACGGGGCAGCCGTGGCATCCGCAGCTGGAATTCATCGCGCGCGCGCTGACCAGCCATCGCGCGGGGTCGGCATGGGTCATGCGGCGCCGCTCGCAGGCGGAGATGGACGAACTCGTGCGGGAAGCGGGGTTCGAAAAAGTCGCGCAGCGGATCGATCCCTGGGGCATCTTTACCGTGAGCCTCGCGCGGCGGGTGGCGTGATGGCAAGCGTCGTCGCCAGCGCAATACCGGCACGCCGCCCGTGGGGGCTGGCCATTACGCTGCTGGCCGGCATGGCGGTGCTCTTCTTCGGCACCTATAACGCCGCCAACTGGCTCGCAAGCCAGCGCGCGAACGTGCCGTACTTCCACTACGACTGGGAGCGGTATATCCCGTTCGTGCCGTGGACCATCCTGCCGTACTGGTCGATCGATCTGCTGTACGGTCTCTCGTTCTTCCTGTGGCGGACGCGCGAAGGGTTGCTCACGCACGTGAAGCGCCTGCTGATGGCGCAGGTCGTGTCGGTCGTGTGCTTTGTCGCGTTCCCGCTGCGGTTTGCGTTCGATCGTCCGCCCGCCGATGGATGGGCGGGCCAGCTGTTCACGCTGCTCGGCGGGTTCGACAAGCCGTTCAATCAGGCGCCGTCGCTCCATATCAGCCTGCTGGTCGTGCTGTGGGTCGCCTATGCATTGCATCTGTCCGGCCGCTGGCGGTGGCTGTTGCATGGCTGGTTCGCGCTGATCGGCGTGTCGGTGCTGACGACCTACCAGCATCACCTGATCGACCTGCCGACGGGCTGGCTCGTGGGATGGCTCTGCGTGTTCGCGTTTCCGCTCGCGCGCGCGGTCGTGCCCGCGGAAGCCACGGGGCTGGCGGTGGGCGTCGAGCCGTCGGGCATCGATCCGCGGGCGCGCGCGCTGGCCTTGCGTTATGGCATCGGCGCCGGCGTGGTGCTGCTGCTGTCGCTGGCCGCCTTGCAGGTCTCCGTGACCGCATGGCTCGTACTCGTCTGGGTCGCGCTAGCGTTGCTGTGCGTGGCATGGATCTATCGCATGGGTCGCGCGGAAGGCTTTGGCAAGGGCGACGACGGCGCGTTGCCGATGGCGGCCTGGTGGATGCTCGCCCCGTATCTGGCGGGCGCGTTTCTCAATTCGCGCTGGTGGACGCGCGGGCATGCGGCGGTCGATCACGTGGCGGATGGCGTGTGGATCGGCCGCCTGCCTGGCGAAGCCGAGATGCGGCAGGCGGATGCCGATGCGCTGCTGGACCTGACCGCCGAGTTTCCGCGGCGAGTGGAGAGCGATGCGTATTGCTGCGTGCCCGTGCTGGACCTGACGGTGCCGTCGCAGGCGCAGTTGCAGCGCGCCGTGCGGCAGATCGAGGCATGGCATCGCGAGGGGCGGACCGTGCTGGTCACCTGCGCGCTCGGGTATTCGCGCAGCGCGCTCGTGGTGGCATGCTGGCTGGCCGTGCATCGGCGATGCACGGCGGAGCAGGCGCTTGCCGCGCTGCGCGCGGCGCGGCCGCATGTGGTGCTGGGGCCCGCCAGCGTGGCGGCGCTGACAACGTTTGTGGAGCAGTTCGTGGAGCCATCGCATGCCGCACAGTGACGACGCTACCCTGCCGCCCCTCGACGCGCGCTGGCTCGTGCATGCGGCCAACGCTTCGCTGCGCGCGGCCGCGCGGCTCAATGTGGTGGGCCTCGTGCTTGCGTTTGCCGATGTGCTGCTGGCCGGCATCATGCTGTCGGCCGGATCGCAGTGGCTATGGATCGGCGCGTTGTGCGGACTCGCCGCACTGACGCAGCTGGTCCTGCTTATCCGCATCGAGATCGATCGGGGCCTGTTCGCGGCACTGGCGCATATGCAGGGCGAGGGCGATCTGCGTTCGCTGGATGCCGCGATGGTCGCGCTCGGGTGGATCTCCGCCAGCGACGCGAGCAAGCTGCCGCCGCGTCCGCTGGCCGATCGTGTGCGCGGCGCGAGCCGCTTCCTCAAATACGCGGCGCTGCTGGCCGCATGGCAATGGGTGGCCGCGATGCTGATCCTGTTCGCGCGGCTGTCATGACTTCTTTTCTCCTGGACGTCTTTACCGCATGAACTGGATAGCAAGACTCGTCGCGCGCGCGATCATCGGCTTTGCGCGGCTATTGACCGGTATGCAGGCGCGATGGAACGGCTGCATCCCGTCCGCCGCGCAGCGCGTGTACTTTGCCAACCACAGCAGCCATGGCGATTTCGTGCTGATCTGGGGCAGCCTGCCACCCGATCTGCGGCCTTCTACGCGGCCCGTGGCGGGCGCCGATTACTGGCTGAAGTCGCCGCTCCGGCGATTCATCGGGCGTGACGTGTTCCATGCGCTACTGATCGATCGGACCGGCGGGCAGGGTGGAGCGGCCGGCGGTGCGGTCGCGGATCCGGTCTCGCAGATGAAGGACGCGCTGGCCGCCGGATCGTCGCTGATCATCTTCCCCGAGGGCACGCGCAACACGACGGACGCGCGGCTGCTTCCGTTCAAGAGCGGCATCTACCACCTCGCGCGCAGCTGCACGGCCGATACCGTCGATGCGCCCGTCGAGTTCGTGCCCGTCTGGATCGACAACCTCAATCGTGTGATGCCGAAGGGCGAGATCGTGCCGGTGCCGCTGCTCTGTACGGTGACGTTCGGCACGCCGCTGACGCTGGCCCCTGACGAGTCCAAGGAAGCATTTCTCGAGCGCGCCCGGAATGGGCTGCTGTCGATCGCCCCCGAGCTGGAAGACTGATCACCATGCAGAGCCTGCACATGATGCATGAGACCCAATTGCTGTTTGCCGGCGCGTTCGGCGTGCTGATTTTCGCGTCGCTGGTCACGTCGATCCTGCGCTGGCGTGTGGCGAAGGGCCAGCCCAACAACGTGATCGACAACCTCGCGTCGCGCGTTTCCGCGTGGTGGTGGATGATCGGCATTCTCGGCGTGGTGTTCGCGATGGGACGCGGCGCGATCGTGATCCTGTTCGGCCTGCTGTCGTTCTATGCGCTGCGCGAGTTCGTGACGATCACCACCACGCGGCGCGGCGACCATCGCGCGATCGTCGCGGCGTTCTTCTTCTTTCTGCCCGCGCAGTACGTGCTCGTGTACATCGGCTGGTATGGATTGTTCTCGATCTTTATCCCGGTCTATGCGTTCCTGTTCCTGCCGATTCTCGCCGCGGTGTCTTCGGAGACCACGCGCTTTCTGGAGCGATGCGCGGGCGTGCAGTGGGCGGTGATGATCTGCGTGTTCTGCATCTCCCACGTGCCCGCATTGCTTACGCTGCCGATTCCCGATTTCGAGGAGCGCAACCTGCTGTTGATCGCGTTTCTCGTGATCGTGGTGCAGGGCAGCGATGTGCTGCAGTACGTATGGGGGAAGCTCGTCGGCAAGCGCAAGATCGCGCCGACGCTGTCGCCTTCCAAGACCGTCGAGGGGTTTGTCGGCGGCGTGCTGAGCGCGACGGCGCTGGGCGCGTCGCTGTGGTGGATCACGCCTTACGGTTCGCCGCTGAAGGCGGGGGCCGTGGCGCTGGTCATCGCGCTGATGGGGTTCTTCGGCGGGCTCGTGATGTCGGCCATCAAGCGCGACCGGGGCATCAAGGACTGGGGGCACATGATCCAGGGCCACGGCGGCATGCTGGACCGGCTCGATTCCGTGGTGTTTGCGGCGCCCGTGTTCTTCCATATCACGCGGTTCTGGTGGGTACCGTAATCCGCATTTGTTACCGCCGCGCACAAGTGTTTGTGGAGGCAGGCCGTTCATGAATCTCCGGGGCTGACCTAGATTTACGCCATCGACCACGACGGTTCGATTGGCAAGCGCAAGACGCCAAGGTCAATCCCAATATTGAAGAGGTTCATCATGAGCACAACGCAATCCACGCAATCCACGCAAGCGACCCAGAAGGTCGCCATCATTACCGGCGCATCGCAAGGCATCGGCGCAGAGCTGGTGAAGGCATATCGTCAACGCGGTTATCGCGTGGTCGCCACCGCGCGCGGCATCCGGCAGGGTGACGATCAGGACGTCGTCGCCGTGGCGGGCGACATCGCCGATCCGGACACCGCGCGCCGCGCCGTGGCCGCCGCCGTGGAAAAGTTCGGCCGCGTGGACGCGCTGGTCAACAACGCCGGCATCTTTATCGCCAAGCCGTTCACGCGCTACACGCAGGAGGACTTCACGACGAAGGTCGGCGTGAACCTCGCGGGCTTCTTCTACATCACGCAACTGGCCGTGGCCGAAATGGAGAAGCAGGGCAAGGGCCATGTGGTCAGCATCACGACCAGCCTGACCGACCACGCGGTGGATGGCGTGCCCTCGGTGCTCGCGTCGCTGACCAAGGGCGGCATCAACTCGGCCACCAAGTCGCTGGCCATCGAATACGCCAAGCGCAATATCCGCGTGAACGCCGTGTCTCCCGGCATCATCAAGTCGCCGATGCACGCACCGGAAACCCATGAGGCGCTGGGCAAGCTGCACCCCGTGGGCCATATGGGCGAAATGAGCGATATCGCGGAAGCGGTCCTGTTCCTGGAGTCGGCCCCGTTCATCACGGGCGAGATCCTGCACGTGGACGGCGGCCAGAGCGCGGGCCACTGAGTCGCATGGCGCATCGGACGAACCGGACGAATCAAACGAAACGAATCGAACGAATCAGACGAACGCCGACAGCCGGCCTACGCACAAGCCCATACATTTTCGTCCGTGCGCGGCGACGGCGCGCACAGCATTGCGATAAGTCGCTCCGGGCCCGCTCCTTTTTGGCGGGCTTCTTTTTTTGGAGGGGCGGGGCGGGCGATCTCGTCTCCGACGTTCGGGGGCTCAGGCTCGGGTGCGCACCTGGATTGCGCCGCGGCGCGCTATCACGTCGACGACGATGCGCCCCTCCACGCGACGGATCGCCACGTTCGCACTTGTCCCGCTGACCGTCAGGTTGTCTAGCAGCACTTCATCGAGGAACGACGGCAAGGTCGGCGTATTGAACGTTATCGCGGGTTCGTACGGATCGAAGTCCAGACCGAGGCACGCCTGCAACAGCAGTACCGGTGCCGCGGCCGCCCATGCCTGCGGCGAACAGGCAACTGGGTAGAATGTCGGGCCTTGACTGCGCCGACGCGGGAACCCGCAGAACAACTCGGGGAGCCGGCGTTGATCGATGTAGTTCGATGCGGAATACAGACCCTCGAATATGCGAATGGCCTCCGCGTGATGGCCATAGCGCGCCATGCCCTGCGCGATCAGGGCGTTGTCGTGCGGCCAGACGGATCCGTTGTGATAGCTCATCGGATTGAAGCGCGCCGCTTCGGACGAGACCGTGCGCACCCCCCATCCACAGAATGTCCTGCAATCCATCAACGCCGCAATCACCGATTGGGCGCGCTCTGGCCGGGCAATGCCCGTGAACAGCGCGTGACCTGCGTTAGAAGTCCGGACTCTGCAAGGCTTCTTGTCGCCGTCCAGCGCCAGGACATACGTCCCTAGCTCCTGATCGTAGAAGCGGGCGTCAAACGCATCGCGCAGGGCCTCCGCCCTGGCGCCGTGGGTCGCCGCCCCCGCTGTATCCCCAAGCGCCGAGCAGATAAGCGACGCCGCGTTCCACGCGCCATAGGTGTAGGCCTGCACTTCGACCAGCGCGATGGGTCCCGGCGCCAGCTGTCCATCCGCATGGAAGACGGAATCGCGACTATCCTTCCACCCCTGGTTGATCAGCCCCTCCGAGGACTGTCGACCGTACTCGACGAACAGATCGCCATCGCGATCGCCAAAATCGGTGATCCAATCGAGAGCGGCACGGATGTTCGGCCAGAGCGCCCGGATGGTTTCCATGTCGCCGGTGCGCTGGAGGTAGGCGCCGGCGAGGACGACGTACAGTGGCGTGGCGTCGACGCTTCCGTAATAGAGCCCGAATGGCACCTCTCCCAGTCGCGCCATCTCGCCATGGCGAGTCTCGTGGAGGATTTTTCCAGGCTCGGCGTCGGCGCTCGCATCGATCGTGGTTGCCTGCTTTGCCGCCAGGTACTGCAGGACGCCACGCGCCAGCTGCGGATCCAGCCATAACATCTGCAGGGCCGTGATGATCGCGTCTCGCCCGAATGCCGTGCTGAACCATGGGATCCCGGCATAAGGGTAGGGGCCGTGAGGTGTCTCCGTCCTCAGCATATGTAGGTCTGAGACGCTGCGGCGAGTCAGCTCGTTGAACGATTCATTCGACGTCTTGATGGCGGTTTCGCGCCTGGACATCCGTCGCAGCTCTCTCCGGGACTTACGCAGCGCCGAGAGAAACGTCACGGGGCCCGCAGGATCCGCCGACGGCGAAGTGCAGCGGACCTCGACGAACAATTGCTTCGACGACAACGGATCGAGCACCAGATCGAACGTTGCACAGTCTTTCTTCAGGTCATCCGGTGTCGGGTGGAAGCCAAGCGCAGTGCTGCGCAAGACATTGTCCAGGCCCGTGTACGACAACGTGACGGCCGCCGGCGCTAGCGCCGCGTCGTGATCTGTTCCACGCCGCGCGCGTTGGGTGCCTCGCACTTCGAACAGATCGGCGAAGTCCGCGGCGAAGTGGATCTCGATGCGTACGTGGCGCGCGCGTTCGTCGAAGTTGCGTACCGCGAGCCGCTCGTAGCAAGTGCCGTTCCACAGGAAACGCGTGCGGCGCAGGTGAATCAGGTCTCGTTCCAGCCTGAGGCGTCCGTCTTCGTCCGAGAGGTCCGGATTTGTCAGATCGCAAGTCAGCGCGGAATTGTCGTCGCTCAGCGTCGAAGATAGCAGCATGGGACGTGCGCCATCGATGGACAGCCGCAGGAACGACAGATGGCGGGTATCGAGGTGGTAGAGACCCTCCGGACTTCCCACCGCGCCGATCGCGTCGCCGTTGTGATCGAAAAGCCCGAAGGTATCCCCATGCTTGAGTGTGCGTGGCCGGCGCTCCTGAAGCGATGCCGTCGTAGGGATGTAGAACTGCGCCACACGAGGCGCACCTGCGACCAGTGTCGCATTGCCGCCATGGGGCAACGAATCAACCTGCATAAACTCTCCCTTCAAGCGAGCTCGAGTTCATCAGGCTCGTCCCGCAGCACGCTTCTCGCGGCGGGGAGAGCCAGGCTGTGGTAGATATGCACGTAATCGCGTGCCATGCGTCCCACGGTGAAGCGCGCATCGAACGCGGCGCGCACGCGACCGCGCGGCAGCTGGCCGAGCTGATGTACCGCTGCCACCGCATCATCGACAGTCTCGACGATAAAGCCGCTGACGCCGGGCTCGATGACCTCGCAAACCGAGCCACACCGGAACGCAATCACGGGGGTGCCGCATGCCATCGCCTCTATCATGACCAGGCCGAAAGGCTCTGGCCACGCGATCGGGAATAGCAGCGCAACGGCGTTCCCGAGGAACGCCGCCTTCTCGTTCTCGTCGATCTCGCCCACGTATTCGCAACAGGGGTTGGAGTCCAGCATGGGCTTGATCGTTCCTTCCCAATACACGCGGTCGACCTCGTCGATTTTCGCCGCGATCTTCAACGGCAGTCCGGCGCGGGCTGCGATATTGATCGCATGGTCGGGGCGTTTTTCCGGCGAGATGCGCCCCAGGAATGCCAGATAGCCGCCCGACGCCTCGGCATGGTATTCGAGCAGGTCTCCAGGCAGACCATGGAGCACCGTGCCTGCCCAGTTGACGGGCGGCATCGGGTGACGCTGGGCGGCCGACACAGACACCACGGGGAACTGCGGAAATCGTCTGTAGAACGGTTGGAGATCTGCAAGGTCGAGTCGCCCGTGAAGCGTCGTGACGACCTTTGAGGGCATCCGCTGCAGCAATGGGTAGTGCAGCATGTCGATATGGAAGTGCATCACGTCGAAGTCGTGTGCGCGCGACATGACGTCATCGAGCATCATGGCGTAATACGGCAAGGGGTCTCGAATCTTTGCATCGAGGCGCAGCGCCACGTCACAGCTCGATACGAGCGCGGCCCTGGTGAGCGAGTCTCCGCTTGCAAACAGCGTGACATCATGGCCTTGCGCCACAAGTTCCTCTGTGAGATAAGAGACGATCCGTTCGGTGCCGCCATATAGGCTGGGGGGGCAGCGTTCTGCAAGGGGCGCGATCTGGGCGATTCTCATGGTTCTTCCTGGGTCTGGCAAAAGATGGCGACGCCTGTCGGTGGCGCCGGTTTCACGCTCCCTCCCGGCCATACGCCAACGATCTGGAGAAAAGTGATGACGATCGCCCCTGATCCAATCTCCAATCGGTTGCTCGCGATGCTGCCCACTGCCGACATGAGCCGTATTGCTCCTCACCTGGAGCTGGTGCACATGCCCCTGGGACACGTCGTCCATGAATCGGGGGACAGGCTACCGTGGGTGTACTTTCCTATCGATGCCATCATTTCCCTGCTGTACGTACTGGCGGATGGCGCTTCCGCCGAGATTGCGATCGTGGGCAACGAGGGCATCGTTGGCATCGCCATCTTCATGGGCGGGGAGACCACGCCGAGCCGCGCCGTCGTGCAAAGCGCGGGTCCTGCTTATCGCATGAGTGCCGCGAAACTGAAGCAGGAGTTTCGGCACGGGGGCGCCATGCAGCAGCTGTTGCTGAGGTACACGCAGGCGCTCATTACTCAAATGGCACAGACGGCGGTCTGCAACCGACATCACTCCATTGATCAACAACTCTGCCGGTGGCTGCTGCTGAGCCGCGACCGGCTCGCCACCGACGATCTGGCGATGACGCAGGAACTCATTGCCAACATGCTCGGAGTAAGGCGATCTGGCGTGACAGAAGCCGCTTTGAAACTACAGGCTTCGGGGCTGATTCGCTACAGCCACGGACATATCGTGATTCTGGATCGCGCAGGGCTGGAGGCACGCGTCTGCGAGTGCTATGCCGTCGTGAAGACCGAGTTCGAGCGGCTTCTGCCGGCAGCGTTCTGATTCCGGCTCGATTGTGATCGTGGGCGATAGTTGAATCGGTACGGTAGCGGACGAAAAGACTTCCGGCCCTTCGCGGGCGTCAGGGAAGATATTTCCCTTTCGCGACCCTTATGCGCGTATGCTCGGACTGCCAGTCGGCAAACAATGACTAAGGAGTACCGCTATGGCCAAGGGTCAGTTGCGCGGCAATCGCGAAGCCAAAAAACCTAAACAGCCACCCAAGCCGCAACTTCCGGCCGCACCCTTCGGTACGCTGCAGTCGCGTGTTCGAAATGAAGTGGCGGGCAAGAAGAAGGTGTAGTCGAATCGCCGGCCGTGCGGCGGTTGACGTGATATTGGGCGTGGACGAGGCTTCCCTCACCCCCGCATCAACCACTTGATCCACCCCGCGATCGTCACGCTCGAGACGATCGTGGACAGCACCACCGCCGACGATACGGCGGCTTCGCCCGCGCGATAGCGCAATGCCAGCAGGTACGAATTGATGCCGACCGGCATGGCCGCGAACATCGTGGCCACGCCCGCGTAGGCGGGCGGCATGTCGAACACGTGGAAGGCGATGACCCAGACGAACAGCGGGTGCAGCACGAGCTTGCCGAACGTGATCAGCGCCGCCACGCCGAGCCCGTCGCGCAGGCGGTATTGCTGCATCGAGATGCCGAGCGAGAAGAGGGCACACGTCGATGCCGTGACGCCGAACGCGTTCACGATCGTGGCGGGTGTGCCGGTCAGCGGAATACGCAGCGTGCGCAGAATCCCGCCCAGCACGAGCGCGATGATGATCGGGTTGCGCGCGAGCCGGTTGGCCACGCCCCCGAGCCGCGCGCGCATCGTGCCGCCATCGCCGCGTTCGATCAGCACCGTGGCCGCGGTCATCATGATCGGCAGGTGGACGGCCAGCAGCAGGAATAGCGGCACCTTGCCCGCATCCCCATACACCGCCAGGATAATCGGCACGCCGAAGAACACGGTATTCGACTGGCTCGAGGCAAAGCCGCCAATGACGGCAGCCTGACCTTCGGACATGCCGCGCCAGCGCATGAACGCCGTCAGCAGTCCCCACACGAGCGCGCAACCGCCGAAGTACGCGATCCAGTAGCCAACATGGATGGCCGCGCCTTCGTTCGGCTGCGCCATCGTCTGCACGATAAGCGCGGGCACCGCCACCGCGAACACATAGTCCGAAAGTCCTTCGCCCACGCGCGGGGAGATCACGCCCATGGCCGCAAGCGCCCAGCCCGCGAGAACAATGGCGAACATGGGAAGGATCAGCTGGGTGAGGTCCATCGGGAAAACGCGGGACGGCGGGCAGAAGAAAGAAGTCGTGCATTGTATTGACGTTGCTACATTGTCGCCAGCGTCCGGCCATTCCGGTGCGCGGTGAACCACTCTGGGGCAGTGGGGCGTTCACGCACCAAAGGTGACGGAGTAGACACCCCACGAAGGATGGATGTGGGTGCAGGCGATTCGTGCCGTTACCCATGGAAAGGTATTCACCAAAAGACGGGGCGCCATAGCGGGGCGCCAGCGGAGGGAGGAGACGGCACGGTGGGCAGCCGACGGGGCAGCCTGCACAACAAGAGGCCGAAAACATGAGCGATGCAGCAATGCGTCCCGCATCCAGCGGGGCCAGAAAGGCGTTGTTGATTGGCGGCGGTGCGCCGAATTCCACTCTGATTGCCGGTGCACTAGCGGCATTCCTCGATAACGGCATCGAGTTCGATGTCATCTCCACTGCGGGCGCCGGGGCCCTCATGGGTCTGCTCTACACGGTGCCACGCGGCGGCGACCGGCGCGCCGCGCTGGAACGCTGGATGGAAGCCGGCGTCTCCGACGAGATCTACCGCGTTTTTCCGGTCAACTACAAAGTCTTCATGAAGCCGGGCGACACGGCGGATGTCTATCGGCAGTGGCTCGCCGCGATGCCGTGGACGCGTCCGTTCTTCGACGCGTTCGGCACCGACAGTCCCAACGGCATGCACGCGGACTGGATGCGGCTGATGCTGGCGAGCCTGTCGCCGAGCAGCCTCACGCCGAACAGTCTCGGCCTGTGCGCGCATCTGCCGTTTGCCGAGGAAGCGATCGACTTCGACGCGCTGCGCGCGGGCAATACGCACTTCTATATCAACGCGTACAACGTCACGCAGTCGCGCATGGAAATCTGGGGCAAGGAAGACATCACGCCCGACCATATCCGCGCGGCGTTCGCGTTTCCGTTTATCTATCCACCGTATCGCATCGGCGAGAGCGACTACATCGAGGGCGCGGCGATCCAGCCCGTGAACTTCGGCGCGCTGGTCTCCGACAGCGCCGACACGCCGGGGCTGCATCGTGACCTCGATACGCTCGTGATCTTCGACATCCTCGGCTCCGAGAAGCTGATCCGCAAGCCGCGCGGGCTCTACGACGCGTGGGTGCAGTCGATCATCACGCCGCTGGTCGCGCTCGCGCGGCAGGACGTGCGGCTGTTCGAGCTCGAGCACAACGTCGACGCCGCCACGGGGCAGCCCAGGCGCAATCTGCTCAAGGTCGATCTGATGGGCGGCATTCCGCCCGAGCACTGGCCCGAAGTCACCGACTGGTCGCGCTCCAACCTGCGGCGGCTGTTCGAGATCGGGCATGACGCCGGCATGGCCTTCTGCGCCGAGCATGGCGACCTGCTGCGGCAGCCGGCCGTGCAACCTGCATCCCCACCTGTTCCCAATGTGCCGATGCGCGCCGAGACCGGCGTGGCAGCGCGGCTCCAAACGGCGTGACGGCAGCGCGGGGGCACACCCGCGCGTCGCGTCGACTCTTCCAACACAGAACCAGGATTTCATTGCAATGACCATCGTCAAACGTATCGTCCTGACGCTCGTCCTCATCGCCCTCGTGCTCTCGGCCGTCAACGCCTGCGCGCTCTGGCAGATTCATCGCTCGCAGGAGCGGCTGCTGTACCTGCAGTCGAAGGTATTGCCCAGCTTCAAGGACCTCGACGCCGCCAAGGGCGCCGTGGCGGATATGCGCGTCTTCGGCTACCGGCACCTCGTGCTGTCGGACCCGCAGGCCAAGGCGCAGCTGGACAAGGTGATCGAGGGCGCCGTGGGGCGCTTCGACGCCGCGCTGCGCGACTACGAGCAGAACGACATCAAGGACGAGGACGACCGCAAGATGCTCGCGGCGGATCGCGCGGGCATGCAGGCGTATCGCACGGCGCTGGTGCCGTTCTACGCGGCGTCCAACGCGAACGATATCGAGGCCGCGCGGCAGGTGCTGTCGCCGGGCGGCGCGCTCGACAAGGGCGCCGCGCAGCTGCGCCAGGCCATCAACGACCACGTCGACTACAACACGAAGATTGCCGGCCTGCAGGTGGCCGACAACACCGAGGCCTATCACTGGGCGGTGGCCAACGTCGTGGGCGGTTCCATCGTCGCGGCGATTGCGGCATTCGTGTTCGGCGGGCTGCTGTGCCGCGTGGTGCGGCGCGGGCTCGAAGGCATGCGCGCGTCGATCGAGCAGGTCAACGAATCGCTCGATCTGTCGGTGCGTGCGCCGGTGGCGCGCATGGACGAGATCGGTCACGCGGCCACGGCGTTCAATCAGCTGCTCGGGCGGATTCGGGAGGCCATGACGCTGGTGCAGCAGTCCACGTCGGCGGTGAGCACGGCGTCGCGCCAGATCGCCAGCGGCAACGCGGACCTGTCGGGGCGCACGGCGCAGCAGGTGGCCTCGCTTGAAGAGACGGCGTCCAGCATGACGGAACTGACGGTCACGGTGCGCCAGAACGCCGACCACGCGCGCGAGGCGAACACGCTGGCGCTGGAGGCCAATGACGTCGCGGAAGCGGGCGTCACGGTGGTCGATCGCCTCGTGCACACGATGGAAGACCTGCATGGCGGCTCGGCCAAGATCGCCGAGATCACGGCGCTGATCGAAGGTATTGCCTTCCAGACCAATATTCTCGCGCTGAACGCGGCGGTGGAAGCCGCGCGCGCTGGCGAGCAGGGTCGTGGGTTCGCGGTGGTGGCGGGGGAGGTGCGCAGCCTGGCGCAGCGGTCTTCGGCGGCGGCCAAGGAAATCAAGGGCCTGATCGACGATTCGGTCGCGTCCGTGCGCGAGGGCTCGGTGCAGGCCACGCAGGCGGGCCAGACCATGAGCGACGTCAAGCGCGCGATCCGCCGGGTGAACGACCTGATCGGCGAGATTGCCTCGGCCTCCGACGAACAGAGCCGCGGGATCGAGCAGGTGAACGAGGCGATCAACCAGATGGAGGGCGTGACGCAGCAGAATGCGGCATTGGTGGAGCAGGCCGCGGCGGCATCGCACTCGCTGGAGGAGCAGGCGATGATGCTCGATGGGGCGGTGGGGGCGTTTCGGGTCGAGGGCGGGGAGGTGAACCGTGGCGAGACGCGGGCGGTGAGCTGGGGGCAGCCGCGGTTGGCCATCGCCTGAGGCCAGGGAGGATGGGCCTCTCCCCCCGGTCCGGGGGGAGAGGGCGAGAGCGCGAGAGGGGGGGCGCCCGTGATCAGGCGGCGTGCGTCCTCGGTGCAAACCGGGCCAGCACATGGCCCGACATCCCCTTGGCAAGCTCTTCCTCGCCGAAGAACACCTTGCCCACGCCTTCCTTGTTGAGCAGCGCGGACTCTTCCTCGCTATGCGTGCGCAGCACGATCTCGATCGTCGGGTTCAGCGCGCGCGCGATATTGGCCATCTGGCGCACGTCGAGCGGGTTGGCCGTGGCCACCACCAGCAGCGCCGCGTTCGCGATATGCGCCTGAATGAGAACGGCAGGATCCACCGCATCGCCCGACACCGCGGCGATACCGCGCTTGCGCAGGCTCTCCACCAGTTCGCGGTTCTGTTCGGCCACCACGTACGGCACGCCGTTCGACTCCAGCGCCGCGGCGATCCGGCGGCCCACGCGGCCGTAGCCCACCAGCACCACCTGACCCTCGAGGTACTTGCGCTCGGTCGTCATCGGCAGTTCGGCGTACGGATCCTCGCGCTGTTCGAGCCGGCGCGCCAGTTCCGATTTCTCGAGTATCCACTTGCGTAGCGGCTCGATGCACGCAAACAGCACCGGATTCAGCGCAATCGAGATCAGCGCGCCCGCCAGCACGAGGCTCATGCCTTCCTGCGGGAGCAGCTTCAGCGACAGCCCGAGCCCGGCCAGAATGAACGAGAACTCGCCGATCTGCGCCAGGCTGGCCGATACCGTCAGCGCCGTATTGAGCGGATAACGGAAGGCCAGCACCAGGGCCAGTGCCGCGATGGACTTGCCGAACATGATGATCAGCACCACGCCGAGCACATGAATCGGTTCCTCGATCAGGATATGCGGGTCGAACAGCATGCCGACCGACACGAAGAACAGCACCGAGAACGCATCGCGCAGCGGCAGCGATTCCTCGGCCGCGCGATGGCTGAACTCGGACTCGCGCATGACCATGCCCGAGAAGAACGCGCCCAGCGCGAACGACACGCTGAACAGCTCGGCCGCGCCATAGGCGATACCGATGGCGGACGCGACGACGGACAGCGTGAACAGCTCCCGCGAACCGGTGCGCGAAACCTGCCACAGCAGCCACGGCAGAATGCGGCGGCCGGCCACGAGCATCACGGCCACGAACGCGGCCACCTGCAGCAGCGTCTTGCCGATCGTGAGCCAGAGGTCGCCACCGGCCGCTTCGGCCGCGGCCGCGGCGGTATGCGCGCCGGGCGTGCCGGCCGCGCCCGCGGCACCGGCCATGTCGCCGCCGAGCACGCCGGCCAGCGGCGGCAGCAGCACGAGCACCAGCACCGTGGCCAGATCCTCCACCACGAGCCAGCCCACGGCGATCCGGCCATTCATGCTCTCGAGCACGCCGCGCGTCTCCAGCGCCTTGAGCAGTACCACGGTGCTCGCGCAGGACAGGGACAGGCCGAAGATCAGCCCCGCCCCCCAGCTCCAGCCCCACCACCAGGCGATACCCATGCCGAGCACGGTGGCCAGCGTCATCTGCGCGACGGCGCCGGGCACGGCGATGCGCTTGACCGCAAGCAGGTCACTCAATGAAAAATGCAGCCCCACACCGAACATCAGCAGCATCACGCCGATCTCGGAAAGCTGGGAAGCGAGGTTGACGTCGGCAACGAAGCCCGGCGTGGCCGGGCCGATGATGATGCCGGCAAGGAGGTAGCCGACCAGAGCCGGAACCTTGAGGCGCTCGGCGATAAAGCCAAGGATCAGTGCAATACCGAAACCGGCAGCGAGCGTGGTGATGAGGGAGATGTTGTGGTCCATTCAGCGGGCATTTACCTAGCGGGCTGAAAACGGGCGTGGCGCCGGCTTTCGCATGATTGGGAAGGGCGTCGCGCTTTGGCGGATCGCGGCTGCGCAAGCCACATGGTATCCCATGAATGCCGAAAGCCTCGGATAAGCCTCAAATAAGCCGCATGCGGCACGGCTGGCGCGATGCCCCGTTGCGGTGCGCGCGGCAGGCATCGATCTTGCTGCACATCGTGTTCCCCTTGGGTCAACGAGGGGTCAACGAGGTCAAACAAGGTCAAGGAGTCGTAATGAGTTTTGCCAAGCTGGCTAGCCTGATGGTCGCGGCAGGTATGTTGAGCGGCGCAGCACAAGCCGCCGAGCCGCTCACGGGCACGCTGCAAAAAATCAAAGATACGGGTGTCATCACGCTGGGTGTGCGGGATTCCTCGATTCCGTTCAACTACAACCTCGGTGGCGTGCGCCAGGTGGGGTATTCCTACGATATCAACACGAAGATCGTGGAGGCCATCAAGGAGCAACTGAAGCTGCCGAACCTGCAGGTGAAGGAGATTCCGATCACCGCGCAGAACCGCATCACGCTGCTGCAGAACGGCACGATCGACATCGAGTGCGGTTCGACCACGAACAACCTCGAGCGCCAGAAGCAGGTGTCGTTCACGAACACCATCTTCATCATCGGCACGCGCATGATGGTGAACAAGAGCAGCGGCATCAAGGACTGGGCCGACCTCAAGGGCAAGAACGTCGTGACGACGGCCGGCACGACGTCCGAGCGCCTGCTGCGCAAGATGAACGACGAGCAGCAGATGGGCATGAACATCATCAGCACGAAGGACCATGGCCAGTCGTTCCTGACGCTGGAGTCCGGCCGTGCCGTGGCGTTCATGATGGACGATGCGCTGCTGTTTGGCGAGCGCGCGAAGGCCCGCAACGTGAACGACTGGGTCGTCGTCGGCAAGCCGCAGTCGCGTGAGGCCTATGGCTGCATGCTGCGCAAGGACGACGCGCCGTTCAAGAAGCTGTCGGACAACGTGATTGCCGGCCTGATGAAGGACGGCGAGATCAAGACGATGTACACCAAGTGGTTCCAGGCGGCCGTGCCGCCGAAGGGCCTGAACCTCGACTTCCCGCTGTCGGAAGACATGAAGGCGCTGTTCAAGACCCCGAACGACAAGGCACTCGACTGATCTGGCAGTACGGGCGCGTCAGGCGTTGTTGCCGAACTCGCGCAGCAACGCCTCGCGGTCCTGATCGAGCGCGGGCGGGTTGCGCACGTCGCGCAGCGCGCCCGCCGAACCCACCTTGACGGGGTTGCCCGCGACGCGCAGCGTCTTGTCGTCGCCGATGCCGATATCGAGCAGCATCTCGCGCGCCGCCACATGCGGGTTGTCGAGGATCTGCGGCACGCCGTTGAGCGGGCCGTGCGGTACGCCCGCGGCTTCCAGCACCGCTTCCCAGTGCGCGGTAGTGTCGTGGCCCAGGCGTTCCTCGAGCACGGCCTTGAGCGCGACGTGATGCGCGTTGCGCGCCGGCACATTGGCGAAGCGCGTATCGCGTATCCACTCGGGGCGGTCGAGCGCTTCGCACAGCTTGGCGAACAGCGCATCGTTGCCCACGGCGATGACGATGAATCCGTCGCCGGTGGCGAACATGTCGAACGGCGTGATGGACGGATGCCGCGTGCCGAGCGGTGCGGGCACGTTCCCCGTGGCCGAGTACCGGGCGATCGGATTCTCGAGCAGCGCCACCTGGCAGTCGAGCATCGAGATATCGACGCGCTCGCCAAGCCCCGTCCGCACGCGCTTGAGCAACGCGGACTGGATGCCGATGGTCGCGTAGAGTCCCGCGCCGATATCGCCGATGGATACGCCCACGCGCGCGGGGTTGCCACCGGCCTCGCCCGTGACGCTCATCAGGCCGCCCATCGCCTGCACGACCATGTCGTAGGCGGGTCGGTTGCGATAGGGCCCGGTCTGTCCAAAGCCCGAGATCGACGCGAAGACCAGCCGCGGATGGCGCGCGTGCAGTGCCTCCCACGTATAGCCCAGACGCTCCATGACGCCCGCGCGGAAGTTTTCCACGAGCACGTCCGCCGACTCCAGCATGCGGTCGAGTACCGCGCGGTCTTCCGCCCGCTTGAGGTCGAGCGCGATCGACTGCTTGTTGCGGTTGATCGAGGCGAAGTACGCGGACTCGCCATCGACGAACGGCCCGACCTGCCGCGAGTCGTCGCCGCCGTCGGGGTTCTCGATCTTGATCACGCGCGCGCCCAGGTCCGCGAGCATCATCGTGCAGTAGGGGCCCGAGAGCACGCGCGTCAGATCGACGACGGTGATGCCGGCCAGCGGAAGTTGCTGCGAGGTGTCCTGCGTCATGAAGCGTGGCTCCTGCTCAATCGATCTTTGCGCCGCTGGAGACCGCGAGGTCCACGCCGACCTTGCCTTCGCGCGCGGCGAACTCGCGGAATTCGGCGACCGACGAGGAGATCGAGATCTCGTCGCCCTGCACCAGGAAGCGTTTCTTGAGTTCCGGATCGGACATGACCTTCGCGGTGGCCGCGTAGAGCTTGTCGATGATCTCGGGCGGGGTTTTCGCGGGCGCGAACAGGCCGTACCAGACGGAGAGGTCGTAGCCCTTGAGGCCGCTTTCGTCGATGGTCGGCAATTGCGGACTCGAGTTCGAGCGCTGCATCGACGTCACCGCGAGCGGAATGACCTTGTGCGTGTCGATCATCGGCTTGACCGACGGCGCGGTGCCGAACGTCAGCTGCACGTCGCCGGCCGCGACGGCCTGTGCCGACGGCGCGCCGCCCTTGTACGGCACATGGGTCATCTCCACATGGGCGAGTTTGGTGAAGTACACGGCGGCCAGATGCGTGATCACGCCATTGCCCGACGACGAGTAGTTGAGCTTGCCCGGCCTGGCCTTCGCCTGCGCGATCAGGTCCGTCACGCTCTTGATGCCGGCGTCCTTGTTGACGGCGAGGATCAGCGGCGCGGCCGAGAGCTTCGTGATCGGCGCGAAGTCGGACGCTTCATATCTGATCTTCGGGTACATGACCTTGTCCCCGCCCATCAGGCTCGCGGTGGCGATCAGCAGCGTATAGCCGTCGGGGGCGGACTTGGCGGCGAATTCGGCCGCGATGGTGGTGCCCGCGCCGGGGCGGTTGTCGACGACCACGGGCTGGCCGAGTTCGCGGCTCAGCGCGTCGCCGTACAGCCGCGCGGAGTTGTCCGCGCCGCCGCCGGGCGGAAAGCCGATGACGAGGCGGATGGGCTTGTTCGGATAGCCGGCCGCGGCGTTCTGCGCGGAGGCCGCCATCGGCACGAGCGCCGCTGCCATGAGTGCCGTGACGGCGATCTTGCGGTGATGCAACTGCTGGGTCATGCGTGTCTCCTCCGTGGCTGTCTCGCCACTGCTGGTCATTGCCCAAAGATGCTGCGATTTCCGTGCTGACTTTCCGTGCTGACTACTTGCCCGTGAAAACCGGTGCGCGCTTTTCCTTCCACGCGGCCGCGCCTTCGCGCAGGTCCTGCGACGTTTCCGACCGATGCTGGTCGCGTGCCAGCGCCGCCGCGTCGAGCTCCCCGCGCGCGATCGCGTTCAGGTGCCGCTTCATGCCGAGCAGCGAGATCGGCGCCATCGAGGCCAGCTGCGTGGACAGTTCGCCGACGCGCGCCTGCAGCCCGTCGGCGGGCACGATCTCGGTCAGGAAGCCGATGCGCAGCATCGTCTGCGCGTCGATGCGGTCGGTGGTCAGGAACAGATGCTTGGCCGCGTTGAGGCCGAGCCGCGATACGTAACGCTCCAGGCCGCCGCGATAGAAGTGCAGGCCGAGCCGGGCCGCGGGCATGAACATGTCGCAGTCGGGCACGCCGATGCGGAAGTCGCAGGCCAGGCAGAGATCGGTCGCGCCGCCATAGACGCCGCCGTGGATGGCCGCGATCGTGATGGGGCGCGCCTGCTCGATGACGTCCATCGCGTCGCCGAAGTTGACGGCTCCCTCGTCCGCCTTGCCGGCCAGTGCGCCGATGTCGTAGCCGCTGCAGAAATATTTGCCGGCGCCAGTGAAGCGCAGAACGAGTACGTGTTCCATCTCATTGACGGCCGTCACGTGGTCGCGCAACGTACGTACGTCTTCGGGAGACAGCCGGTTGGCCACGGCGGGGCGCTGCAGCGACACGGTGGCGATGCGGCCCTCCACGGTCAAAACGGGTTTGCTATCATCCATTGTCGTAATATCTCAGACTCGAATTGATATATTTACGCAGCCTATAGATATTTTTGTTAAGGACGAACAGGGGTATACCCGTGCAATCGTTACAGGATCGCATTCGAGAAAGCATCATTGCCGCCATCCAGAGCGGCGCGCTGCGTCCCGGCGCACAGATCGATGAAAAAGGGCTGGCCGAGCAGTTCGACAGCTCGCGCACACCGGTGCGCGAGGCCTTGCTGATGCTGGCGGCGCAGGGGCTCGTGACCATCGTGCCGCGCGCCGGCATGTTCGTGCATCGCCCGAGCGCGGCCGAGCTCGTCGCCATGTTCGAGACGCTCGCGGAAATGGAGGGCGTGGTCGCGCGGCTGGCCACGCAGCGCATGACGGCGTCGGGCCGCCAGGCACTGGCGCGCGCGCACGAGGAAGCGGGCACGACGGTTGCGCGCGGCGACACGGCCGCGTACGTCGAGGCCAATCGGCGGTTCCACGAGGTGGTCTATCAGGCCGCGGCCAACCCGTTCCTGTCGGAGCAGATCATCCAGCTGCGGCGCCGGCTCGCGATCTACTGGCAGGGCAAGGGGCTGATCAACGACGCGCGCGTGCCGAGCTCGTACCGCGAGCACGGCTTCGTGGTGGAGGCGATGCTCGCGGGGCAGGCCGATGCCGCCGCGGACGCCATGCGCACGCACGTCTCGGCCGGTGGCAAGGCGATTGCCGACCTCGTATTGCTCGCGGGCGCGGCCGAAGTGGAGGCAGAGCTGGCGGAACTCGCGGCACAGCAAGATGGCTGAGCGCCGCACCGGTACCCAGAGCATCGAGCGCGCGCTCGATATCCTGCGCGTCGTCGCGATGGGCGGGCGCACGGGCATGCGGCTCAAGGAGATCGTCGCGGCGGCGGGGCTGGCCGAGGCGACGGTCGTGCGTATCGTGCAGGGGCTCGTGGCCAACGGCATGCTCGCGCGCAACGAGCGGTCGAGCCGCATCGTGTTCGGCCAGCTCGCGCACGAGTTCGGCATGCTGACCGGCCTCGAGACGTCGCTGGACGTCGCGCACTGGCGGCCCGTCGTGCTGGATCTGGCCGCGATCACGGGCGAGACCATCTACCTGAACCGGCGCAACGGCTGCGACTCGGTCTGCATGGATGTGGCAATGGGCTCGCAGCCCGTGCAGGCGCATCCGATCGACGTCGGCGTGCGGCGGCCGCTCGGCGCGGGCGCGGGCGGACTGGCCATCCTGATGTCGATGCCGCAGGACGAGGTGGCCTATGCCCTCGCGCGCAATGCGACGCGCTATCCGTACTACGGGCTCGATTCGGCCGGCGTCCAGGCGCTCGTGGACAGCGGCCGCGCGCGCGGCTATGCGCTGCTGCAGGCGCTGACGATCCGCGGCGTGTCCGTGGTCGGCCTCACGGTGCCGGGGCCGGTGCCCTACCTCTCCATCTGCGTCTCGGGGCTCAGCACGCGGCTGTCGGGTCCCGTGCTCGACGAGACCGCCGCGCTGCTGCGCGAACGGCTCCATCGCGAAGCCCGCCGTATGGGGCTGATCGAATAAAACTCCGCATTGTGGAGTTTTACCGGGCGGGACGGGTGCCGCGGACCGTGCGCTGCTTTGATAATCGTTCTCAAGCAAAGCAAAAACAGCAGCACAACCCACCCATCCCGGGAGACATCATCGTGAAGCCCATCGTCAAGCGATTCGGCAGCGCGCGCCTGCTCGCGACGCTGCTGCTGGCCTGCGCATCCGCCTTCGCGCACGGCCAGTCCTATCCCTCCAAACCGGTTCGCATCGTCGTACCGTTCGCGCCCGGTGGCGGCCTCGACGCCATGTCGCGGCGCATCGCGCAGAAGCTCACCGAGCAGACCGGCAACACGTTCTTCGTCGAGAACAAGGCTGGCGCGAGCGGCACCATCGGCATCGCGCAGGTCGCGCGCGCCACGCCGGACGGCACCACGCTGCTGGCGAACGACGGCTCGTACACGATGCTCCCGTACGTATTCAAGACGCTCGCGTGGGACCACGCGAACGACTTCGTGCCCATCACCACGACGTCGGTGTCGCCCGCGGTGCTTGCGGCGGGACCCAATACGCGCTTCGACACGGTGGCGGAACTCGTGCGCTATGCCAGGGCGCATCCGGGCGAGGTGACGTACGGCACGGGCGGGGTCGGCAGCTCGCTGCATTTCGCGTGCGAGCAGTTCGCGCAGGCCGCGGGCATTCAGCTGCGCCATATCCCGTTCAAGGGGGCGGGCGAGGCGGTGGCCGCCGTGGCCGCGGGCACCGTCGATATCGTGATGGGCGGGCCGTCGTCGGCGCTGACGCTCGTGCAGGCCGGCAAGCTGCGCGCGCTGGCGGTCAGCGGCGCGCATCGGCTGGACGTCCTGCCCAAGGTGCCGACGTTCGGCGAATCGGGTATCGACTACCAGATGCGCTACTGGACCGGCCTGGCCGCGCCCAGGGGCACGCCGCCGGAGATCGTCGCGTTCCTGCAGAAGCAGGTGGCCAAGGCGATGGAAGGCGAGGATGTGCGCGCGTATTACGCGTCCATCGGCGCGGAGGTGGGCGGCATGCCGAGCGCGGAGTTCGCGACGTTCATGCGCAATGAAGTGGGCCGCTGGAAGTCGGTGGCCGCCAACGCGAATATCCAGCCCGAATGACGAGCATGCATGCAATGTTTCCGCCGAAGCCGCCCGTCGTGCAGGACGCGGAAATCTTCACCCGGCTGCCGGACCGCTTCCGCCGCGAGACGGTGTCCGAGTGGGGCCGGGTCAACCGGCCGGGCCATCCCGTCGATTCGTTCCTGGAAGGCCCCGTGTTCGACCGCGCGGGCAACCTCTATGTCTGCGATATCCCCCACGGCCGCATCTTTCGCATCGCGCCCCACGGCGAATGGACACTGGTCGCGCAGTATGACGGCGAGCCCAATGGGCTGAAGTTCCACGACGACGATCATCTGATCGCGGCCGACTACCGGCGCGGCCTCATGCGCATCGACGTGCGTGACGGCAGCGTGGTGCCCCATCTGTCGCGCCGGCACAGCGAGAGCTTCAAGGGGCTCAACGATCTGGTCTTCGATCGCGCGGGCAACCTGTATTTCACCGACCAGGGCCAGTCGGGCATGCACGATCCCGCGGGGCGGCTTTACCGTCTTTCGCCCGACGGCAGGCTCGACGTCCTCGTCGACAACATTCCGAGCCCGAACGGCGTGTGCCTGTCGCCGGACGAGCGCGTGCTCTATCTGGGCGTGACGCGCGCCAATGCCATCTGGCGCGTGCCGCTGCATGCGGACGGCGGCGTATCGAAGGTCGGCGTGTTCTTTACCTCGTACGGCCCTGCCGGACCCGACGGTCTGGCGATGACGCGCGATGGCCTGCTGCTGGCCGCCAACCCCGGGCTGGGCCACGTGTGGGTGCTCAATGCGCGCGCGGAACCGGTCATGGTGTTGCGCAGTCCGGCCGGCACGTCGGTGACCAACGTCGCCTTTGGCGGCGAAGGACGGCGCACGGTCTACTGCACCGAGTCGTCCACGGGCACCGTGCTGTGCGCGACGATCGATCAACCGGGTCTGGTGCTGGCGCGGGCGCTCGTACCGGCCGATGCCCATCCCTGAGGAGTTCGCGATGCTGCAAGACCTGCCTACCGTTACCGCGCGCCGCGTACAGATGCGGCTGCGGCTCGAGTCCGGCCGCACGCTCTGGGTGCCCGGAGCGTACGACGCGCTGAGCGCGCGCATGATCGTCCATGCGGGATTCGAGGCCGTGGTCGTCAGCGGCTTTGGCGTATCGGCGTCGATGCTCGGCATGCCGGACACGGAGCTCCACACGATGACCGAGAACCTGTCGGTCGTGCGCGCGGTCTGCCACGCGGTGCCGGTGCCCGTGATGGCCGACTGCGATACCGGCTACGGCAATGCGATCAACGTGATGCGCACCGTGCGCGAGTTCGAGGCCGCGGGGGCGGCATCCGTGACGCTCGAGGACCAGATCTCGCCCAAGAAGTGCCCGGCCGTCAGCGATGCCACATCGCTGCTGCCGCTCGACGAGGCGGTCGGCAAGATTCGCGCGGCCGTGGCGGCGCGGCGCGATCCGTCGATGGCGATCATCGCGCGGACCGATGCGCGCACGCCCGAGGAAGCGTTCGCGCGCGGCAAGGCCTATGCGGCGGCCGGTGCCGATGTGATCAAGCCCATCAGCAAGTGTTTCGACTCGTTCGAGGGGTTGGTGCAATTGCGCGAGGCCGTGCAGCGGCCGCTCGCGATCTCGCTGCTCGGCAAGCTGCAGCGCAACCTCACGACGCAGCAGATCGAAGCGCTCGGCGGTATCTGCACGTTTCCGCTGCTGCCGCTGCTGACCGCGGCCGCGGCGTTGCAGAGCAATCTGGCCGCGCTGCGCCGGACGCTGCAGCCGGAGGCGGTGCCGATCGCCCCGATGCGCGAGATGGACTTCAAGCGATGGATCGGCTTCGACGACGTGGAGGCGCTCGAACGCCAGTTTCTGCCGCAGGCGCACTGAGCGCCCCCCGCGCGACACCGCCGCGCGGCACCCCCGCGGCACCATGATAATGAGAGGAGACAGGTTATGACCACGAGACGCAGCTTTTGCCTGACCGCGTGCGGCGCCTTTGGATCGCTGCTGGGCGCAACCCTGGCCGGCGCGGGCACGTCGGCATGGGCCAACGACAGGACTGGCGAGAAGACTGGCGACAGCTGGCCGAACCGCCCGATCCGCATCATCGTGCCATTCACCGGTGGCAGCGGTGCCGATGCCACCGCGCGGTTCTACGCGGAGAAGATGTCGCCGATGCTCGGCCAGCCCGTCATCGTCGAGAACCGGCCCGGCGCCGATGGCGCCATCGGCATCATGGCGGTCAAGGCGCTGCCCGCGGACGGCTACACGATCCTGCAGGGCAGCATCGGGCCGATGACCGTCAACCCGGCCATCAACGCGGACCTGCAATACGACCCGATGCGCGACTTCGTGCCGCTGACCGGGTATGGCCGCAACATGAACGTGATTCTCGTGGCCAACGATTCGAAGCTCAACACGTTTGCCGACCTCGTCGCGAAGGCGAAGGCGTCGCCGGCGGGGCTCAACATGGGCACGTTCTCGCCCACGCTCGCGCTGACGGGCGCGTGGCTCGCCAAGCTGGCCGGCGTGAAGTTCACCAACGTGCCGTACAAGGGCCAGGGTCAGGTGATGACCGAGGTCATCGGCAACCAGCTCGACTTCGGCATGGTGGACCTCGGCGGCGCCTCGACGCTCATCCGCTCGGGCAAGCTGCGCGCGCTCGCGGTTACCGGCGATACGCGACATGCGGACTTCCCGTCGATTCCGACCATCAAGGAGAGCGGTATCTCCGAGTTCTCGCAGTACAGCTGGAATGCGTTCTACGTGCGCACCGACACGCCCGCGCCCATTCGCGCGAAGCTCGGGGAGATGATCCGCTCGGTGATGACGAGCGATGCGACCATCCGCACGCTCTATGCGCCCAAGGGGAGCGAGGGCATTCCGCTGACCCCCGCGCAGATGCAGAAGCTGCAGCAGGAAGAGATCACGCGCTTCCGGCGCGTGGCCGCCGAAGTCGGCATGGCCGCCAAATAAGGAGGCGCATGTATCCCGCACCGAATCCGCTGCGCGTCAAGCTGGCCGCTGGCGAATGCATCGCCGGCATGTATATCCAGACTGCGAGCCCCGATTGCGTGGAGATTGCCGCGGCCGCCGGCTACGACTACGCGATCATCGACCAGGAGCACGGGCCGTTCGGCTACGGCGAGACCGTGGCGCTGATCCGCGCGGCCGAGGCGAGCGGCATCTGTCCCGTGGTGCGGGTGCCCGATCATCGCGCGTCGGAAGCGCGCAAGGCCGTCGAGGCGGGCGCGATGGGCGTCTATGTGCCCGACGTGCGCACGGCCGCGCAGGCCGTGGCCGCGGTGGCGGCCGTGCGCTTTCGCGTCGATGGCGACGGCGGCATGCGCGGGGCATGCCCGACCGTCCGCGCGGCACGGGGGCGGGGCGCGGCCGAATGGGACCGGTATGTGGCATGGTCCAACGAGAACGTCATGGTCACGCTGCTCGTCGAGAGCGAGGAGGGGCTGGCCAACCTCGATGCGATCCTTGCCGTGCCGGGCATCGATATGGTCGCGCTCGGCCGCTTCGACCTCGCGCACGAGATGGGGCTCGATGGCGATCGATATGGCCGCGTCATCGGCGATATCTTCGAGACGTTCGTCGCGGCGGCCGAGCGGGCTGGCGTGCCGTACGTCACGCGGCTGCGCCCGGCCGATGCGGCGGCGATGCGCGCCGAGCGGCTGCAATGGGTCGCGCGCGGCGCGCGCAATTTCACGACGGGCTCCGATCGCGAGTTCATGGCGAAGGCGTTCGCCGCGGCGCTGGCACCGATGCGGGATTGAGGCCCTGCCTTTCGTGCCGTCGGCCCGCCGTGCGATCTACGGCTGGCGATCCGCCAGAATGGCCTCTCGCACGTTCTGCACGTGCGCGGCGCCGGCGGCTTCCGCCTCGTCGGCGCTGCCGGCGAGTACCGCCGTGGCGATGCGGCGGTAGTCCGTCAGCCGCATCTGCTGCAGCGACGTGAGCCGATGCTGCGCATGGACGATCGGCATATGGATGGTCGGGAACAGCCGGCGCAGTTCCTGATTGCCGCCCATATCGAGCAGCGCGCGGTAGAAATGCCGCCGAGCGGTCGAGAAGGACACCACGGCGCCACGCGCCTCGTCGCTCCGGCTTCGCTCCGCTTTCTCCGCACTCACGAGCTCCTGCACCGCCGCGCGCAACGTCTGCGCATGCGCGCGATCGCCGCTGCCACGCGCGGCCGTGCGCGCGAGCAGGCCGGTCATGCGTTCGGCCACATCCAGCACATCGAGCGTGTCCTGCAGGCTCAGGCGCCGGATCATGGCGCCGCGATGGCGCGGCAGCTCGACGATGCCTTCGGCGGCCAGCCGCTGCAGCGCTTCACGCACGGAATTGCGTCCCACGCCGAACTCGGTCACGAGGTCCGTCTCCACGAGCCGCTGGCCCGGCACGAAGCTGCCGAGCTCGAGGCCCTTCAGGATGCCGAAGAACACGTGGTCCGACGCGCTGCGGCCGGCGGCGTCATTGGCGGGCGAGAGGGGGAGAGGGGCGGTAGATAGGGTCACGACGGCGATTCTAATGGATTGCCCCCGGACTTTCCATCGTTGACATAGGATGAAATCATCCTACAATTTCGTCCTGACATAAAAAACGACGGAGACGATGAATGACGGACACGCTGCTGGGCCTTCGGGGCAAGCGCGCACTGGTGACGGGCGCATCGAGCGGGCTGGGCGCGCACTTTGCCCAACGCCTGGCCGCGCAGGGCGCCGAAGTGGTGCTGGCGGCACGGCGCGTGGACGCGCTGGAACACGTGGCGCGGCAGCTCGAACCCTATGGCAAGGCCCAATGCGTGGCGCTGGACGTGACGGACGCCGCCTCGCGCGCGGCCATGGTGGAGGCGGCCGGGCCCATCGACATCCTGATCAACAACGCGGGACTCGTGCGCGAAGGCGCGGCACTCCGGCATACCGAGGCCGACTGGGACCTCGTGATCGACACGAACCTCAAGGGCATGTTCTTCGTCGCGCAGGCACTGGCGGCCGGCATGCGCGAGCGCGGGGGCGGCAGCATCGTGAATATCGCGTCGATCCTGGGCCTGCGGCAGGCGGGCGGCGTCGTATCGTATGCGGTGTCCAAGGCCGGCGTCGTGCAGCTCACGCAGTCGCTCGCGCTCGAATGGGCGCGCCACGGCATTCGCGTCAACGCGATCGCGCCGGGCTATATCGATACGGAACTCAATCGCGATTTCTGGCAGACCGATGCCGGCCGCGCGCTCATCACGCGCATTCCGCAGCGTCGGCTCGGCCAGCTGCAGGACCTCGACGGTCCGCTGCTGCTGCTGGCTTCCGATGCCTCGCGCTATATGACGGGCGCGGTGATCGCCGTGGACGGCGGGCACCTCGTCAACACCCTCTGAACCTGAACGCATCGACATCAAGGATTTCCATGTTTACGCCGTGTCCCACCGATAGAAGCCGCGAGATCGCGGACCGCGTCGAGCGCTTCGTGCGCGATGTGGTCGTGCCGTACGAGCAGGACCCGCGCGCCGCATCGCACGGCCCCTCGGCCGAGCTGGTCGAGGAGCTCCGCGCCAAGGCGCGCGCCGCGGGCGTGATGACGCCCCATATCCTGCCCAACGGTTCGCACCTGACGCAGCGCGAGACGGCCGCGGTGCTCAAGCGCTCGGGCCTGTCGCCGCTCGGCCCCGTGGCCGTCAACACGATGGCGCCCGACGAGGGCAACATGTTCCTGATCGGCAAGGTCGGCACCGCCGCGCAGAAAGCGCGCTTTCTCGCGCCGCTGGTCAGCGGCGAGGCCCGCTCGGCCTTCTTCATGACCGAGCCGGCCGAGGAGGGCGGCGCGGGCTCGGACCCGTCGATGCTCCAGACCCGCGCGGTGCAGGATGGCAACGAGTGGGTGATCCGCGGCCGCAAGAAGTTCATTACGGGCGCGGAAGGCGCGAAGGTCGGCATCGTGATGGCGCGCACCGGCGACGGCGAACGCGCGCAGGCCACGATGTTCCTCGTGGATCTGCCGCACCCGGCCATCCGCCTGGAACGCGTGCTCGATACGATCGACAGCTCGATGCCCGGCGGCCATGCGCAGCTGCTGATCGACGATCTGCGCGTGCCGGCGGACCAGGTGCTCGGCGAAGCCCACGAAGGCTTCCGCTACGCGCAGGTGCGGCTCTCGCCCGCGCGGCTCTCGCACTGCATGCGCTGGTTCGGCACGGTGGCGCGCGCGGACGAGATCGCCCGCGCCTATGCGACCACGCGCAAGGCCTTCGGCAAGCTGCTGATCGACCACGAGGGCGTGGGCTTCATGCTGGCGGAGAACCTCATCGACCTGCAGCAGGCCGCGCTGATGATCGACTGGTGCGCGGGCGTGCTCGACGACGGGTCTTCGGCGACCACCGAGAGCTCGATGGCGAAGGTGGCCGTATCGGAGGCGCTGTTCCGCGTGGCCGACCGCTGCGTGCAGATCCTCGGCGGCAACGGCGTGTCGCGCGACACGATCGTCGAGCAGGCCTTCCGCGAACTGCGCGCGTTCCGCATCTACGACGGTCCCACCGAGGTCCACAAATGGTCGCTGGCCAAGAAGATCAAGCGCGACACGCTGGAGGGCGCGCATCATGGCTGAGCGCGGCGGCGGCACCGTCGCCGTGCGCGCGCAGCATCGCATCGACGAAGCGGCGCTGCGGCGCTGGATGGAAGAGAACGTGGCCGGGTTTGCGGGCCCGATGCGGATCGACCAGTTCAGCGGCGGCCAGTCGAATCCCACGTACCGGCTGCGCACGCCGGAGGCACACTATGTATTGCGGCGCAAGCCGCCCGGCGAGCTCGTCAAGGGCGCGCATGCGGTGGAGCGCGAAGCGCGCGTGATGGCGGCACTGGGCCAGACGGGATTCCCGGTGCCGGCCGTGCATGGCCTGTGTACCGACGATACGGTCATCGGCAGCTGGTTCTTCGTGATGGACATGGTCGATGGCCGCATCTTCTGGGATGCGAGCTTCCCCGAGGTGCCCGTTGCCGAACGCGCCGCCTATCTGGACGCCATGAACGCGACGCTGGCCGCGCTCCACGGTATCGACTACGCGTCCATCGGACTCGGCGACTACGGCCGGCCCGGTGGCTATGTCGCGCGGCAGATCGAGCGCTGGTCGAAGCAGTACCTTGCCGATGAACTGGCCGGGCGGCACCCGGCGATGGACCGGCTGGTCGATTGGCTGCCCGCGCATCTGCCGGCGTCGGACGCGACGGCCATCACGCACGGCGACTTCCGCGTGGACAACATGATCTTTCACCCGACCGAGCCGCGCGTGATCGCGGTGCTCGACTGGGAACTGTCAACCCTGGGCGATCCGCTGGCCGACTTCGCCTACCACGCGATGATGTACCGCATGCCGCGCGACATTCTCGGCGGCATCGCCGGGCTCGATCTTGCCGCGACGGGCTTGCCCGACGAAGCCGACTATGTGGCCGCCTACTGCGCGCGTACCGGGCGCGACGGCATCGCCGACCTCGACTTCTACGTCGCCTTCAATATGTTCCGCTTCGCGGCGATCCTGCACGGCATCAGGGGCCGCGCCGCGCGGGGCACGGCGGCCAGCGCCGACGCGCAGGCGATGGGCGAGCGCTTTGCGCGCGTGGCCGAACTGGCATGGGAGCAGACCGCCAGCATGCGATAGCCAGAACAAGACAACGCATTTCAGGAGACAAGAACATGAACAAGATCTACGGCTCCGCATCGGCGGCGCTGGAAGGCGTCGTGCACGACGGACAGACGATCGCGGTCGGCGGCTTCGGGCTATGCGGGATTCCGGAAGCGCTGATCGACGCGCTGCGCGACAGCGGTGTGCAGAACCTGACCGCGATCTCGAACAACGCGGGCGTGGACGGCTTCGGGCTCGGCAAGCTGCTGGAGACGCGCCAGATCCGCAAGATGATCGCGAGCTACGTCGGCGAGAACAAGGAGTTCGAACGCCAGTACCTGGCCGGCGAACTCGAGCTCGAGTTCACGCCGCAGGGCACGCTGGCCGAGAAGCTGCGCGCGGGCGGGGCCGGCATTCCGGCCTTCTTCACGAAGACGGGCGTCGGCACGATGGTGGCCGAGGGCAAGGAGGTGCGGGAGTTCGACGGCAGCCAGTACGTGATGGAGCGTTCGCTGGTGCCCGACGTCGCGCTGATCAAGGCCGATGTGGCCGACCACGCCGGGAATCTGCGCTTCCGCTATACCGCGCGCAACTTCAATCCGGCCGCGGCCATGGCCGGCAAGCTTTGCATCGTCGAGGTGGAGCGGCTCGTGGAGACCGGCGCGATCGCGCCCGACGATATCCATCTGCCGGGCATCTACGTGCATCGCATCGTCGTCAACGCCCATCCCGAGAAACGCATCGAGAAGCGCACCACGCGCCCCGCCTGAGCAGGAGACACCGATATGCCATGGACGCATGAACAGATGGCCGCGCGCGCGGCCGCGGAACTGCAGGACGGCTTCTACGTGAACCTCGGCATCGGGCTGCCGACGCTCGTCGCCAACCATGTGCCGGCCGATATCGACGTCTGGCTGCAGGCGGAGAACGGCATGCTCGGCATCGGGCCGTATCCGACCGAGGACGAGGTCGATGCGGACCTGATCAACGCGGGCAAGCAGACCGTGACGACCGTGCGCGGCACGTCGATCGTCAGCAGCGACCAGGCGTTTGCCATGGTGCGCGGCGGCAAGATCAACCTGAGCATCCTGGGCGCGATGCAGGTCAGCGAACGCGGGGACCTGGCCAACTGGATGATCCCGGGCAAGATGGTCAAGGGCATGGGCGGCGCGATGGACCTCGTGGCCGGTGTCGCGCGCGTGGTCGTGCTCATGGAACACGTGGCGCGGCGCAAAGACGGCGGCTTCGACCTCAAGATCCTGCCGCAGTGCACGCTGCCGCTGACGGGCGTGAACGTGGTCAGCCGCATCATCACGGACCTTGCCGTCATCGACGTGACGCCGGATGGACTGCGCGTCATCGAACTCGCACCCGATGTCACGCCGGGTCGTTTGCAGGAACTGACGGGCGCGGCGCTGCAATTCGCCTAGCACCGGTTCCATCGACGGAGGCCACCATGGCATCGCGTCCTTCCCCGGTCCAGCGCGCGCTTTCGGTACTGCGCGCGCTGTCCGACCCCGAGGTCCGCCGCATGAGCGACGTGGCGCGCGCGACCGGTCTCGACCCGGCCACGGCGTCGCGGCTGCTCGACATGCTCGTGCAGGAAGGGTTTGCCACACGCGACGATCGGCGTCGCTACGGCATCGGCCCCGAGATCTTCCAGCTCGCCGATGTGGCCCAGCGGCGCGTCGATCTGCGGCAGCTCGCGCGGCCCGCGTTGCAACGCCTTGTCGAGGCATTCGAGGACACGGCCGTGCTCACGGAAGCGAGCCACGGAGAGGCCGTGTGCTCGGACCTCGAACCGGGGACGCATCCCGTGCATGCGCACTACGTCACGGTCGGCACGCGACGGCCCCTCGGCGTCGGGGCGGGCAGTCTGGCGGTGCTCGCGTGGCTGCCCGCCGTGGAACGCGCGCGGCGGCTGCAGCAGACCGCGCGCAAGCTCGTCAACTACCCGCGGCTCACGGTGGCGGCGATCGATGGCGAAATCGACGCCGCGCATGCGCGCGGGCACGTGATGTTCCTCGACTGGGTCATCGACGGCATGGGCGGCATCGCGGTGCCGATCCTCGACCACGAGGGGCACCCGATCGGCGCGCTGAGCGTGGCCGGGCTGAGCACGCGGCTACGCGCCCGCGAGGCCACGCTCGCGCGCCGCCTCCGACAGGAAGCGAGCCAGATCGCGACCGCATGGACCCGTGCATCGACGGGCCCGGGGGCCGGGTCCTCCGCACGGACGCTCGCGTCGGCCGGCGAGCCTCAGTGCGCATCCCCACGCGCGCCGGGCCCGCGCAGCAACGGCGCCAGCGCCTCGGGAATCTCCACCTCGAAGCGCAATACCGCGCTGGCCAGTGCCTTGCCATAGTTGTCGATGGCCAGGCTGCGCGATACGCCGCCGCCCAGCGCGCCCTCGGCCACGAAGTTGAGCACCTGCAGGCCATCGACATCGTGGCGCGTCACGTCGCCGGCGATCAGCGTGCCGTAGTGCGCCTTGAACGCGGCGGCCGTCAGCTGCGCCTTGAGGTGGGGGTAGAACTCGGGCGCGTAGGCGATGACGGCCGTGTTCGAGGTATTGCCCTTGTCGCCGGAGCGGGTATGCGCCACGCGGCGCAGCGGAACACGCATCGGAGTCTCCTTTCAGACGAACTGCACGTGGGAAGCGACAAGCGTGCGCGGCACCAGCGCCGACCATACGCCGATGATCTCGCGCGTGCGGTCCTGATGCGGCACGCGCTTGCCTGTGGACGCCAGCCCGCAAACGGCCATGCTGTCGATCTCGCGGCCCACCTTGGCGGCTTCTTCGCGTGTGCGCGTGCGCGCGGCCACGCGCACGGCAATCTCGTTGGGCTCGCACGCCGGCACCGGGGACGCCGCGCCATGCACGGCGTTGACGCCGAGAAAGTCGATGCGCAGTTCCTCCGCGTCGAGCTTCGCCAGCGCAAAACGTTCGGCGAGGATGGTCTTCGCCAGTTCGGCCTTGCCGAGGCAACCGGGCCCCGCATAGAAGAACATGTCCTCGCCGATATGGCCTTCCGTGCAGCCGAGCGAGACCTTGAGCGTATCGGTGCGCGGCTGGCCGCTCACGCCGCTCAGCCGCACGCGATCGGGCCCGGCCTGCTCGAGCCGCGCGGTGGAGAAATCGACGATGACATCGGGCGTGATATAGCGGCGCGGGTCGTGCACCTCGTAGAACATCTGCTCCTTGACGGTCTCGAGATCGATACGGCCGCCCGTGCCGTCCACCTTGCCGATGATGGCGGTGCCATCGGCCTCGACCTCGGCGATCGGGAACGCGAGGTTCCACGGCTCGGGCACATCCTTGTAGCCGGGGTCGCCGAAGTAGCCGCCCGTCACCTGCGCGCCGCACTCGAGCAGATGACCGATCGCGCTGCCGCTGGCCAGCCGCGCGACATCGTCGGCCGCCCATCCGAAATGGTGGATCATCGGCGCGAGAAACAGCGACGGGTCGGCCACGCGGCCCGTGATGACGATCTGCGCGCCGGCGCGCAATGCCTCGACGATCGGTGTCGCGCCTTCATAGGGCTCCGCGCTGATCAGCGTGTCCTTGAGCGTGGCGACGGGCTTGCTGCTCTCCAGCAGCGTCAGGTCGAGTTCGCAGATCGTCTTTGTCAGGTCGGTCGTCGTCACCGCGGCGATCTTCACGCCGGGCAGGCCGAGTTCCTCGCACAGCGCGGCCACGCGCCGGGCCGCGCCGAGCGGGTGGATCCATCCCTGGTTGCTGACGATGCGCGTGCCATGGGCGATGCAGTGCGGCAGCACCGCGCGCATGCGTTCGTCGAGGTAGGTGTCGTAGCCGGCGAACGTCGGGTCGCGGCGCTTGCGGACCTGCGCGGCGGAGACGGTCGCCTCGGCCATCGTCTCGAAGCACAGGTAGTCGAGCCGGCCGAGGCGCGCGGACAGCGCCGCGGGTTCGACGCGATCGCCCCACCAGCCGGAGCCGGAGCCGATGCGCAGCGTTCTGGGTTGGGTCATGATGGTCTGCCTGGTTGATATCGACGGACGACGGCGATGGCTATTGCGCCACGATGCCGGCGGTGCGGATCACGCGCGACCACTTCTCGGTATCGCCGCCGATCTGCTTCGCGAACGCGGCCGAGCCTTCGCCGCCGGGCTCCGCGCCGAGCTCCTCGATGCGCCGCTTGACCTCGGGCATCGCGAGCACCTTGTCCACCGCCTGCTGGAGCTGCCGCACGCGCTCGGGCGGCGTGCCCGCGGGCACGAGCAGGCCGAACCACGAGTTCACCTCGTAGCCGGGCAGGCCCGATTCGCGCACGGTGGGCACCGATGGCAGCACCGATGCGCGCTTCGTGCCCGTGACGGCCAGCGCCTTGACCTTTCCGGCCTGGATCTGCGCGAGCGCGGACGGCAGGTTGTCGAACATCAGGTTGACCTGCCCCGCGAGCAAGTCCGTCATTGCGGGCGCCGCGCCCTTGTACGGCACGTGCTGCATGCGCGTGCCCGCCATCATGTTCAGCAGTTCGCCGGAGAGGTGAGGCGAGCCGCCGGTGCTCGTCGAGGCATAGTTGATCTTGCCCGGTTCGCGCCTGGCCAGCGCGATCAGTTCGCCGATCGAATGCGCGTCGAGCGTGCTGTTGATCAGCAGCACGTTGGGCGAGTTCGCGACCAGCGTGACCGGCGCGAAATCCTTTGCGCTGTCGTACGGCATGCGCGCGTAGATGAACTGGTTGGTCACCTGCGTGCCGAGCGTGCCCATCAGCAGCGTGTAGCCGTCGGGCGCGCTGCGCGCCACCGCTTCCGCGCCGATATTGCCGCCCGCGCCGGGGCGGTTGTCGACGACGATCGACTGGCCCAGGACCTCGCCGGTCTTTTGCGCGACGAGCCGCGCGAGGATGTCGGTGGTGCCGCCGGGCGTGAATGGCACGACGAGGCGCAGCGGCTTCGAGGGGAACGTTTCGGCGGCGCCGGCGGGCAGGGCGCTCAGCGTGGCGGCGAACATGGCGCACGCGAAAGGCAGGAATTTCATCGGGCTGTCTCCGGAGTGGTTTCGTAGCGAAACTCTGTGCGGCACATGGTAGGAAGGGCCCGGAAACCCCGTCAAACAAAAGCCCGATATTTTCATTGGATGAAAATCCAACAGCGGGCTGGACGGGGCTTTGACGCTTGGCGGCGGCCGGCGCTATGCTGCTCGCGCGTTCAAAACACCAACAACAATTCAGGGGTCAAACAACATGACGGGCTATTTCCGCCGGCACTGGCGCGGCGAGTACTCGCTGCCGGTGTCTTACTGGCTCAACGGCAACCTCCCGGCGGTGCTGCTGATCGCGCTGGCGCCGCTGCAGGACTGGCTCGCCAACGGCAGCGTGCCGTTGCGCATCGGCGCCGCGATCTGCGTGGCGATGCTCGTGGCGACGGCGTTGCTGTGGGGCTGGGCGCTGACGGGCATCTGGCGGTCGGCGCGGGGCTATCGGGCGCGCGGCGGGTCGCGCGTGTGGACATGGCTGGCGCGTGGATCGGTGGCATTGAGCGCCGTGTCGCTCGGCTATCTGGCGGTGACGTCGATGGTGCCTGTCGGGCGCGAGTTCGCCTATATCGCGCTCGGCAACGACCCGCTGGGCGAGGTTCGGGTGGAGGCGTCGCCCGATGGGCGCGACATCCTGCTGACGGGCATGCTGCGCGAAGGCGTGACCGCGCGCGTGAGGGCGGTGCTGGCCGCGACGCCGAATGCGAGGATGCTGCGGCTCGATTCGCGCGGCGGCCGGCTCGTGGAGGGCGAGATGCTCGCGCGGCTCGTACGCGAACGCGGGCTCGATACGCATGTGGATGCGCGCTGCAGCAGCGCGTGCACGTTCGTCTTTCTCGCGGGGCAGGAGCGCACGGCTTCGCCGGAAGCGCGCATCGGCTTTCATCTGCCCGCGGTGCCGGGCACGTACGCACCCGCGCAGCATCTGGCCTCGGAGCGGATGATCGCCACCTATCGCGCGGCGGGGTTGCCCGAGGCGTTTATCGCGCGCGTGGCGGCGACGCCGAACCGGTCGGCGTGGTATCCGACGCGGGAGGAACTGATCGACGCGCATGTGATCACGCGTGCGGGATTGCTGGGGGCGTCGACGCCTGTGTCGCCGGGAGCGGCGTCGAGGGATCCAGCGACGGACCCAGCGGCGGTCCCAGCGGCGGTCCCAGCGGCGGACCCATCGACGGCAGCGCCAAAGACCGCGCTCGCCGACGCGCTCGCCGCCGACGCCCTCGTGCAAGCCTACGAATCCCGCTTCCCCGGCTCGCTGCCCGCGCTCACGGACAAAAGCTGGGCCACGATGGCGGGCGGTGGCACCGACGCCGACGTCATGGCCGCGGCGCGCGCCTTTATCCGCGTCTCCCTGCCGCCCCTGCTCGGTGCGGCCGACGGCGCGCTGCTCGACCGGTATATGGACATGCACCTCGCCCAGTTGTCCGCCGCGCGCGGCATGGGCGGCGCGGCGTGCGACGCGCTGATCGACGGCAGTATCCGCACCGCCGCCATGCTGCCCCCCGCGCTCGTGGAAGAGGAACGCGCGACGATGATCGCGCTGCTGACCCCGGCGCCCCCGCGCAACACCCAGGCACGCGCCAACCGTCACGAGGCCGACGCGATGATCGCCACCGCCGTGCGCCTGCTGCCCGTGGAACACGCGCGCATACTCCACAACCCCGAGCTCTACGCGAGGCAGCCGGGCAAGGTCTGCGAGGCCACGCTGTCCTTCTACCGGCTCGTCCGCTCGCTGCCCGACGCGCAGCGCCAGAGGACCGAACGCGCGCTGTTCGCGCGTTCCGCCTCCGGCATGGCCTTCGAATGAAGGCCTTTGACCCGCAAACGCGTCGTATTTGAAAACACGGGCCCCCATCGCTCCCTAGAATTCCCCCCCAAAGGAGGATAGCCCCGCGACGTACTGGCGCGCGGGGCGGCCCGTGAGATGAAACTGAGCGATCTGTCGACCCCCGAGTTCTTCGAGAATCCGTACCCGCTGTACGCGCAGCTGCACAACGGCGATGCGCTGCACTATCTGGCACCCAATCTGGCCATGACCGCGAACTTCTCGCTGATCGAAGCGATGTTCGCGGACCGGCGGCTCGGCAAGGCCCTGCTCGCCGGCGTGCGCGCGCGCTATGGCGAGACAGGCCCCGAACAGCCCGTGTTCCAGGCATTGAGCCGCATGTTCCTGTTCATGAATCCGCCCGTGCACACGCGGCTGCGCGCGCTCGCCACCAAGGCCTTCAGCGGCCGCAATATCGATTCCCTTCGCAACGTCTCGCAGGCCGCGTCCGATCAACTGATCGATGCGCTCCCCGCGGAAGGCGAGTTCGACCTCATGCGGGATCTCGCCACCCCGTTGCCCGTGGCCATCATCTGCCGCCTGCTCGACCTGCCCGTGGAAGACGGCCTGCGTCTCGGCGCGGCCACGGCCGCCGTCAGCATGGCGCTCGACGTGGCGCCGCTGGGACCGGACACGCTCGCCCGCGCCAATGCCGCCGCCGAGGAGCTGGAGGCGTACTTCCGCACCGTGGTCGAGGCGCGCCGCAAGGCCCCGGGCACGGACCTCGTTTCGGCATTCGTCACGGCCGAGGTCGATGGCGACCGGCTCAGCGACGACGAGGTGATCTCGCAGATCCTGCTGCTGTTCGCGGCGGGGCACGAGACCACATCGAACATGATCGGCAATGCGCTGCTCGCGCTGTTCCGGCATCCCGACCAGCTCGCGAAGCTCAAGGCGGACCTGTCGCTGATGCCGCAGGCCATCGCCGAATGCCTGCGCTACGACGCATCGGTGCAGGCGATGACGCGCGCCGCGCTGGAGGACGCGACCATCGAGGGCGTGACGATTCCGCGCGGGACGGTGGTGTTCATGATGATCGGCGCCGCCAACCGCGATCCCGCGCGTTTCGCCCATCCGGACCGGCTCGATATCACGCGTACCGATGCCGGCAAGCAGATCGCGTTCGGCGGCGGTATCCACTATTGCCTGGGCGCGCGGCTGGCCCAGCTGGAAATGGAAGTGGCGCTGACCACGCTTTTGCGCCGCGTGCCCCATCTGACGCTGACCGACACCGTGCATCCCCAATGGCGCCGTCAGGGCAATATCCGCGGGCTCCAGGTGCTGCCGGCAACGCGCGAGCCGGTGGTCCAACTCGGTGCATGAGTACAGTTAGGCTAAATATGTGTACTTTTGCGCATATATGAGCGTGCATTGCACAACTGTACTCCTTCCATCCGGTACAGTCTGTGTGCTCCCCGCACCCCTCCAGTCCCATAGGCTACCCCTCATGTCGCGGGGCCGAATCGAGTTCCGCGCGGAGTCCGAGGAAGTCGCCCCCCGTTATGAGCAACACCCCAGAAAAGGGCCATGTGGCCCCCTACACGCACCCGGCCGGCGGCTGGGGTGCCCTCAAGTACGTCGCCATCAATCTGGTCAAGGAAAAGGTGGCCGGCGGCAAATACAAGCTGCTGTTCAAGCAAAACCAGCCCGACGGTTTCGACTGCCCCGGCTGTGCCTGGCCCGATCGCCAGCACGCCTCGACGTTCGAATTCTGCGAAAACGGCGTCAAGGCCGTGGCCGCGGAGGCGACCAGCAAGCGCGTCACGCCAGCCTTCTTCGCCCAGCACAAGGTCACCGATCTGCTGAAGCAATCGGACTACGAGCTCGAGCAGCATGGCCGGCTCACGCATCCGATGGTCTACGACAAGCAGACCGACAAGTACGTGCCGATAGCATGGAACGACGCGTTCCAACTGATCGCGCGTCATCTGCGCAAGCTGCCGAACCCCGACGCCGCCACGTTCTACACGTCGGGCCGCGCGAGCAACGAGGCCGCCTTCCTGTTCCAGCTGTTCGTGCGCATGTACGGGACGAACAATTTCCCCGACTGCTCGAACATGTGCCACGAGGCCACGAGCCGTGGCCTACCGGTGACGGTGGGCGTGGGCAAGGCCACGGTGCTGCTGGACGACTTCGAGCACGCCGACACGATCATGATCTTCGGCCAGAACCCGGCGACCAACCACCCGCGCATGCTCGGCGAGCTGCGCGAGGCGGCGCGCCGCGGCACGACCATCGTGTCGATCAATCCGCTGAAGGAACGTGGCCTGCAACGCTTTGCAAGCCCGCAGCACCCGAGCGAAATGCTCACGGGTTCCAGCACGCAGATCGCATCGATGTTCGTCACGCCGAAGCTGGCCGGTGACTTCGCGCTGATCAAGGGCCTGGGCAAGCGCGTCGTGGAACTCGACGACGCGGCCATCGCGGCCGGCGCCCCGCGTGTCATCGACGTCGATTTCATCGAGACCCATACGTCCGGCTTCGACGCGTTCATCGAAGACCTGCGCGCCGAGAGCTGGGCCGATATCGTGGCCGAGTCGGGCGTGCCCCGCGAGGACATCGACGCGCTGGCGGACGTGTACGTCAAGAGCCCGCGCGTCATCTCGTGCTGGGGCATGGGCATCACCCAACACAAGAACTCGGTCCGCACGATCCAGATGCTGTCCAACGTGATGATGCTGCGCGGCAATATCGGCCGCCCCGGCGCGGGCCTGATGCCCGTGCGCGGCCACTCGAACGTGCAGGGCGATCGCACCGTCGGCATCGAGGAACAGCCGAGCGAGGAGTTCCTCGACCGTCTGGGCGAGGTGTTCCAGTTCGAGCCGCCGCGCCACCATGGCCAGGACGTCGTGGGCGCCATCCAGGCGATGCTCGACGGCCGCACGAAGGTCTTTATCGGCCTGGGCGGCAACTTCGCGATGGCCACGCCGGACACGCCGCGCACGTGGCAAGCGCTGCGCAACTGCGACCTCGTGGTCAATATCGCAACCAAGCTGAACCGCAGCCATCTGATCATGGATGGGGACGCGCTGATCCTGCCGACGATGGGCCGGACCGAGATCGACCTGCAG
Source organism: Cupriavidus sp. OTU4054 (assembly GCF_038440175.1). Classification (NCBI taxonomy): domain Bacteria; kingdom Pseudomonadati; phylum Pseudomonadota; class Betaproteobacteria; order Burkholderiales; family Burkholderiaceae; genus Cupriavidus; species Cupriavidus sp. OTU4054. Next base: position 457,264 of record NZ_JASATF010000001.1, on the reverse strand, counting down.
GACGGCGTGCCGCAGGGCGTGACCGTCGAGGACTCGGTCTGCATGGTCCATATGTCGTACGGCATGAACAAGCCCGCGTCGCCGGACCTGATGTCCGAGACCGCGATCGTCGCGGGCATGGCCGCGGCCACGCTCGGCTCGGACAAGGTCGACTGGAAGTGGTATGCGAGCGATTACAGCCGCATCCGCGATGCCATCGAGAAGGTGATTCCGGGCTTCGAGGATTACAACGAGCGTGTGGCGAAGCCGGGCGGCTTCCACCTGACGCCCGCCTCGCGCAACCGCATCTGGCGCACCGAGTCGGGCAAGGCCACGTTCCTCGTGCATGCGATCGACAAGGACACGCCGATCAAGCGCGCGCGCGAGAAGTACGGCGAGGACCTGATGGTCATGATGACCACGCGTTCGCACGACCAGTACAACACGACGATCTACGGCCTCGACGACCGCTATCGCGGCGTGTTCGGGCTGCGCCGCGTGGTGTTCATCAATGCGGCCGACCGCGAGCGCCTGGGCTTTGCCGCGGGCGAGCGCGTCGATATCACGTCCGTGTGGGACGACGGCATCGAACGCCATGCGCAGGACTTCCTGCTCGTGGATTACGACATTCCCGCCGGTTGCCTGGGCGCGTACTACCCGGAAACCAACCCGCTGGTGCCGCTGGAAAGCATCGGCGACCGTTCCGGCACCCCGACCTCCAAGTCGATTCCCGTGCTGCTGCGCCGGGCCGCGCTGCAGGCCTGACGCGCTCGGGTCCGCCCGATGTCAGGCCGATGTCCGCCCGATGCTGTCATCGGGCGGCGGCCGCGCAACTGTACGCCTCTCCCCGGTCAAGGTCGGATACCATGGATCCATGCCTTCAGCATGCGAGAACCCGATGACGTCCACCGAACCGTCCCCTCCAGTCTCCGTTTCCCCGCCAGATTTCGACGCCTCGTCGGGTGAGCGGCCCGGCTTCGTCGAGCGCGGCATCGTCCGCCACAAGGCCGGCGTGGCCACCGAGGGCGAGGACAACGTGGCCGAAGAAGTCCCGGTCGCGCTGGTCTACAACGATATTTCCCATGCCGTCATGATGGCGACGCCGCGCGACCTCGAGGCGTTCGCGATCGGCTTCTCGCTGACCGAAGGCATCGTCGATAGCGCGTCCGAGATCTACGAGGTCGAAGTCGTCGAAGGCTGCGACAGCTTCGAAGTCCAGATGCGGATCAGCCAGCGCGCGTTCATGGCCATGAAGGAGCACCGCCGCGCCATGGCCGGCCGCACGGGCTGCGGTGTCTGCGGCATCGAGAGCATCGAGCTGCTGGACCTGCAGCCGGTGCCGATTGCCGCGCCGCGCGCGGTGCTGGAACCCACGCGCGACATGATCGAACGCGCCGCGGCGGAACTGCCCGCCTGGCAGACGCTGATGCGCGCCACGGGCGGCGTGCACGCGGCCGCGTGGTGCGGTGCCGATGGCTCGGTGCGCTACGTCTTCGAGGACGTGGGCCGCCATAACGGGCTGGACAAGCTGATCGGCCATCTGGCCAGCGCGCGGGTGCCGCTCGACGACGGCTTCGTGTTCCTGTCCAGCCGCGCGAGCTACGAGCTCGTGCGCAAGGCCGCGCGCATGAACATCCAGCTGGTGGCCACGATCTCGGCGCCGACGTCGCTGGCCATCCGCATCGCCGAGATGGCGGGCGTGCGCCTGCTCAGTTTCTGCCGCAAGGACGGCTACGTCGAATACACGCGCGCGCCAGGCGGGCGCTGACACAGGAGTTCCATCATGGCCCTCGATCATCGCCTTTCGCTGGCCTGCGCGGTCCTCACCGTCAGCGACAAGCGCACAGCCGATAACGACACGTCGGGCGACCTGCTCGCGCGGCTGCTGGCCGAGGACGGCCACCGCTGCGTGCGGCGCGCGATCGTGCCGGACAACCGCTATCAGATCCGCCGCGTGCTCAGCGACTGGATCGTCGCGGACGATATCCAGATCATCCTCACCAACGGCGGCACGGGCTTCCACGAGAGGAACGCGCTGCCGGAAGCCGTGCGGCCGCTGTTCGATCGCGAGATCGACGGCTTTGGCGAACTGTTCCGCTCGCTGTCGTACCAGACCGTCGGCGGCTCCGCGATGCAGTCGCGCGCGCTGGCGGGCACGGCCAACGGCCGCATCGTCTTCTGCGTGCCGGGCTCGGAGGATTCGTGCCTGACCGCGTGGAACGGCCTGCTGCGCGCGCAGCTGGACAGCCGCACGCGGCCCTGCAATTTCGCCTCCGGTTTCCGCTAGGAGCGTGCGATGCTGAAGTTCGATGAAGCCCAGGCCCGCTTTGCCGCGAGCGTGGCGCCTGTGCGTGAGTCGGAACAAGTCTGGCTCGAACTCGCGGCCGGCCGCGTGCTCGCGGACGACCTCGTTTCCCGGACCGGCGAACCGCTGCCCGGTGCGGGCACGCTGCTGCAGCCCGGCCATATCGCCGCGCTGGCCGCGCAGGGGTATGTCGAGGTGCCCGTGTACCGGCTGGTCGAGGTTGCGTTGCTGCGCGTGGGCGAGGCGCCCACCGAGCACGCGCCCGACGCCAACGGGCCGATGCTCGAGGCGCTGGTCCACTCGCTCGGCGCCGTGGTGCGCCGGCGCGGCCATGTCGCCGAGGATGGGGCCCGCCTGCACGACGCGCTGGTCGATCTGGTCGAAGAAGGCGAGTGCGACGTGGTGTTCGTCAGCGGCGCCCCGCAGCGGTTTGCCGCGGCGCTGGTCGCCGCCGGTGGCGAGCTGCTGTGCCGGCAGGTCGATATGAACCCCGGCCGCGCGGTCCTGCTGGGACGGCTGCGCGACCGTCCGCTGGTCTGCCTGCCCGCCGACGCGGCCGCCGCCTATGTGACGTTCGTCCTGCTGGTCACGCCGATGCTGCGCCGCATGCAGGGCCGCGCGTCGATCTATCCGCCCGTCAGCCGGGTGGCGCCCGGTTTTGCCGTGCCGCAGCATGGCGAGGGCGATGCGTTCTGGCGCGTCGAGCGCGCCACGGCCGCCGATGGCACCGATTGGGTGCGCGCCGATACCCGGCCGGATGGCTCCGTCGCGACGCTCGGCGATGCGTCGGGCCTGGTCCGCATCGCTCCGCATATGTCCGAGAGGACACAAGTCCGCGTTCCGTATTACGATCTCAGCCGTTGGCTGTGCTGAGGCACCTCATGGGGGTGACGGCTGGCCGTCATTGACTCAGTGGAAAGGCTGGCAGGCGGTGAACCTATACGAGAAGCTTGCGACGGACATCGAGGCGCTGGTGCAGCAGGGCGTGCTGTTGCCGGGGGAGCGGATTCCGTCGGTACGGCAGGCCAGCCAGCATCATCGGCTCAGCATCACGACCGTCATCCGCGCCTATGTGCTGCTGGAGAGCCGGGGGATCATCGAGAGCCGTCCGCAATCGGGCTATTTCGTGCGCGCGCGTCGCGAGGAGCCGCCCGTCGAGCTGCGGCCGTCGCGGCCCGATCCGCGGCCGTCGGCCGTGGACGTGAGCGGCATGGTGCTGTCCACGCTGCGTTCGATCCGGTCGGACGAGGCCATCGCGCTCGGGTCGCCGTATCCCGATCCCACGCTGTTTCCATGGCAGCGCATCAACCAGTACGCCAACAATATCGGGCGCCGCTACGCGACGTGGAGCGTGCTCGACGATCTGCCGCCGGGCCAGCCGCAGCTGATTCGCCAGATCACGCGGCGGTATCTGGAGAACGGCTATACGGTCGATCCCAACGAGATCATCATCACCATCGGCGCGACCGAGGCGATCAACCTGTGCCTGCAGGCGGTGGCCAAGCCCGGCGATGCCATCGCCGTGGAGTCGCCGACCTACTACGCGATGCTGCACGCGATCGAGCGGCTGGGCATGCGCGCGGTCGAGGTGCCGACCGATCCCGTGGAGGGCATGGACCTGCCGTCGCTGATGCGGCTCATCGACGAGCGGAACATCAAGGCATGCATGGTCATGCCGAATTTCCAGAATCCGCTCGGTTTCCAGATGCCCGACGAGCGCAAGCGGCAGCTCGTGGCGCTGCTCACCGAGCGCGATATTCCGGTCATCGAGAACGACGTCTATGGCGAGCTCTATTACGGCGATGCGCATCCGACTTCGCTGAAGGCCTACGATACGAAGGGCATCGTGCTGCATTGCGCGTCGTTCTCGAAGACGCTGACCAATGCGTGGCGCATCGGCTGGGCGCTGCCGGGGCGGTACCGCGAGACCGTGGAGCGCCTCAAGTTCCTGAACACGCTGACCACGCCCGCCATTCCGCAACTGGCCATTGCCGAGTTCCTCAAGAACGACGGCTACGACTTCCACCTGCGACGCGTGCGCAAGGCCTATGCGCAGCAGGCCGACATCATGGCCGCCGCGGTGCGGCGCTTCTTCCCGCCCGGCACCAGCACGTCGCGGCCCACGGGGGGCTATGTGATGTGGGTGCAGCTACCCGAGGGCGTGGATGCGATGGTGTTGTATCACGCGGCATTGGAGCGCAAGATCACGGTGGCGCCGGGGCATATGTTCTCGGCGGTACCGACCTATACGAACTGCATCCGGCTCAATTACAGCGCGGCCTGGACGCCCGAGATCGAGGCGGCCGTGGTGACGCTGGGCAAGCTTGTGGCATCGCAGCAGGCGCGCACGGGGCCGGTGCAGGAGATGTCCGGATAACCCAGAGCGGAGACAACAACATGGAAGACCAGACCCCGGCAGAAGAGACTGGCGCGGAGGACATGGACCCGGCGGTCGCCGGTATCCTCCAGGTGCTATGGACGGCCAGCCAGGAGACGGACGGCAAACGCTGGTCGCTGGCGCGCATCAGCAAGCGCGCGGGCGTACAGATGAGCGTCCTGCGCCGCGTGCTGACCCAGCTCGAGCAACTCGAGCTGGCGGAGACGACGATGGACGAGGAAGGGCGCGGCACCGCGCACCTGACGGAGGAGGGGGAGGCGTTATGCGCCGAACTATTCGACGGACAGGCCTCGCAGCTGACGCGGCATTGAGCGCCGCGCTCAGACCACCTTCCCCGGATTCATCAATCCCCGCGGATCGAACGTCTGCTTGATCGCGCGCATGAGGGCAAGCTCCACCCCGCTCTTGTAGCGCGCATTCTCCCCAAGCTTGAGCTGCCCGAGCCCGTGCTCGGCCGAGATCGAGCCGTTGAAGCGGTGCACGCTGTCGTGCACGATCCGGTTCACCGTGTCCTGGTTCGCCAGGAACGCATCGTGGTCCCCGCCCTCGGGCGGCGACACGTTGTAGTGCAGGTTGCCATCGCCGAGATGCCCGAACGTGACCATGCGCGCGCCCGGAAACACGGTCTGCAGCAAGTCGTCCGTGGTCTCGATGAACTCCGCCACCCGCGAGATCGGCACCGCGATATCGTGCTTGATGTTCTTGCCTTCCTCGACCTGCGCCAGCGGAATATGCTCGCGCAGGTTCCAGAAATCGCGTGACTGCTGCACGGACTCCGCCACCACCGCATCGATCACCACACCCGCGTCGAACGCGGCAGTCATCATCGTCTCGAAGATGGCGCGCGCATGTTCCTCGCTCTCGCTATCGGAGAGCTCCAGCAGCACGAGCTGCGGATACGCCTGCGCGAACGGATAGCGCAGCTGCGGATAATGCCGCGTGACCAGCGTCATGCAGAGCTCGGACATCAGTTCGAAGCCCGTCAGCATGGAACCCGCATGCGATTGCGCGATGGAGAGCAGCGCGAGCGCGTCGCGCGGACTCTGGAGCGCGGCCAGCGCCGTCACGCGCGCGCGCGGCGCCGGATAGAGCTTCATGACCGCGGCGGTAATGATCCCGAGCGTGCCCTCGGCCCCGATGAACAGATCGCGCAGGTCGTACCCCGTATTGTCCTTGCGCAATCCCCGCAGCCCATCCCAGATCTCGCCCGTGGCCGTGACCACCTCGAGCCCGAGGCACAGGTCGCGCGTATTGCCATAGCGGAGCACGCCCGTGCCGCCGGCATTCGTCGACAGATTCCCGCCGATCGTGCAGCTGCCTTCGGCCGCCAGACTCAGCGGAAACAGCCGGTCGTGCTCGCGCGCGGCGTCCTGCAACTGCTGCAGGATCACGCCCGCTTCCACGGTCACCGTGTTGTTGAGCGGATCTACCTGCCGCACGCGGTTGAGCCGCTGCAGCGACAGCACGACCACGCCGTTCGCGGCCGCTTCGCCAGCCGCCGGCGTGGCGCCGCCACAAAGGCCGGTATTGCCGCCCTGCGGCACGATCGCCATGCCATGCGCATGACAGGCATGCACGACCGCGGCCACCTCCTGCGTGCTGCCGGGCCGCAGGACGGCCAGCGCATCGCCGGTGTAGCGGCGGCGCCAGTCGGTGAGGAAGGGGGCCTTGTCCTCGGTCTCGGTCAATACATGCTGCGGACCGATGGCGGCGCGGCAGAGGTCGAGGAACGAATCGGGTTTGGCGGCGGGCATCGGGCGGTTGTCTCCGGCTTATCGTTTGTCGGGTCGCGCTGCGCGGGCGCGTTTCTTGTACGGGCGCAGATAAAAGATCGTGCTGAAGAAGAACACCAGGGTCAGCGCCACCTCGACGATCGCCAGCGTCGCCGACGGTCCGCGATCGCTGGTCGCGCGCACCACGCCTTCGGTGAAGTACAGCAGGATCAGCATCGACGACCACTGCAGCGTATACCGGTTGCGCGCGATCACGCCGCGCAGCACGGGCAACAGGAACACGACCTTGAGGATCAGCCACGAGCCGCCTGGCCGCAGCGGCGCGAGAAACCACTCCCACGCGATGCAGAGCACCATCAGCGCGATCAGGCTCCACAGGCTCGCGCGATGCAGCGCGGCGTTGTGGAGCGCGCCATCGGTCGCGGCGGTCATGCCGAGGCTCCCGCGAGCCGCAACGCGGTCTGCGCCAGCCGCTTGCCCATCGCGCGGGCGAGCGCGGCCTCCTGTTCGGTCACCGGCCCCCGGTTATCGACATGCGCATGATGGCTGGGCCCATACGGCGTGCCGCCGGCCGTCGTCGTCATGAGCCCGGGCTCGGCGTAGGGCAGGCCCATCACGAGCATGCCGTGGTGGAACAGCGGCAGCATCATCGAGAGCAGGGTCGTTTCCTGTCCGCCGTGCAGGCTTCCCGTGGACGTGAATACGCAGGCGGGCTTGCCGGACAGCGCGCCCGACAGCCATTGCGAGACCGTGCCGTCGAGGAAATATTTCATCGGCGCGGCCATATTGCCGAAGCGCGTCGGGCTGCCGAGCGCCAGTCCCGCGCATTCCTCGAGGTCGCGCAGTTCGACATAGGGCGCGCCTTCGTCGGGGATATCGGACGCGGTGGCCTCGCAGACCGTGGAGACCGGGGGCACCGTGCGCAGGCGCGCCTGGGCGCCCGGTACGCTGTCGATGCCGTTGGCGATCAGTTCGGCGAGCTTGCGGGTGCTGCCATGACGGCTATAGAACAGGACCAGAATGTCGGACATGGAGGCTCGGGCGGCGATAGGGGCTTTCAACAATGCGCGTATTATAGTTGCGTGCTTCTTTCCACCCATTTCAAGGAATATCGGACTCGCATGGCCGCTGCACGCATCGCCCGCCTGCGCAGGGAATGGAACCTGCAGAAGGTGCGCGCGCTTTCCCGTTACGCATTGCGCCGCGCCGCCGAAGACCGCCTGCCGCAGGTCTCGGCAAGCCTGACGTTTACCACCGTGCTGGCCGTGGTGCCCGTGCTGACCGTCGCGTTCGCGCTGTTGGCCGCGTTCCCGGTCTTCCGCGAATTTCGTGGCGAAATCGAGGGCTTCCTGTACCAGAATCTGATTCCGGGCGGCAATATCAGCGACTCGGTCTCGCGTTATATCGGCCAGTTCGCCAAGAGCGCGCGGGGGTTGACCGCGCTGGGCCTGGTCGGCCTGATGCTGACCTCGGTGCTGACGATGCTGACCGTCGAGGATGCGCTCAATGCGATCTGGCGCGTCAAGCGCCGGCGGCCGTTCGCGCAGCGCGTGCTCGTGTTCTGGGCCGTGCTCACGCTCGGCCCCGTGCTGATCGGCGCAAGCCTCTCGATCAGCTCGTACCTGATCTCGATCTCGGCCGGCTACGTGTCCACGATTCCGTTCGGCGTGGGGCTATTGGTCGGCGTCACCCCGGTGGCCCTGTCGGCCATCGCGTTCGCGTTCCTCTATATGGCGGTGCCGTATGCGTACGTGGAATGGCGCGATGCGATCGCCGCGGGGCTGGTGGCGGCCATTGCATTCGAAATCGCCAAGCGCGGCTTCGGGTACTTCATCACGCATATCCCGACTTACACCGCGGTCTACGGCACGTTCGCGGTGCTGCCGCTGTTCCTGCTCTGGATGTACGTCAGCTGGCTCGTCACGCTGCTCGGCGCGACCATCGCGGCGAACCTGCCGGTGATCCGGCAGGGCTACTGGCGCCGCCGCACGTTCGCGGGCAGCGAGTTCTTCGACGCGCTGGGCGTGCTGTACCTGCTGTACCGCGCGCGCGACGAGATGCCGCGCAGCGTGGGGGAGCTCGATATGGGCCGCAAGCTGCGGGTGGAGGCCGATTATCTGGCGAGCCTGCTGGGCAAGCTCAAGGGCCTGCATCTGATCGGCAAGCTCCAGCAGGAGCGCGGGCAGGCGCACTGGGCACTGCTGTGCGATCCGTCGCAGGTCACGCTGCGGGTCCTGCATGACCGGCTGGTGCTGAACCTCGCGCGCCTGCCGCGCACCGCGCTCGCGCACCAGATGCAGGGCGTGGAACGCCTGCGCGGCATCCTCGACAATCCGCAGTTGGACCAGCCGCTGGAGGTGGTGTTCCGGCAGCAGGAAGAGGGCAAGCCGGTACTCGAGGTGGTGCCACCCGGGTGGCACGGACAGGTTTAGGCGCATCGAACGGCGCGGGCGCGACCCTCAACGGCCCTGCACCCGCCGCGCAAACGCTCCCAACGCATCGAGCACCTCGTCCGGCCGCTCCCCCATCAACGCATGCCCGCAGGGCACGGTCACGATGGACGCATCGGCCATGCGCGCGGCCAGCGCCTGCGCCGCCTTGGGCGATGTCATCTGGTCCTTCGTTCCCATGACGAACAACGCCGGACACCGCACCGCCGAAGCCGCTTCCTCGCCATGCGCATACGCATTGCACGCCGTGAAGTCGGTATGGAACACATGCGCGCCCGGATTGCGCCGCGACACGCGTTCCATCAGCCGCTGGCTACCCCCATGCATCCACGCCCCGGGTCCCGGCGACGAAGGCTTGTTGGCAAGGCTGGACAGCGACCACTGCGTGACCATCGCAATCGCCTCGGGCTCCCGATGCAGCGCCGCCTCGAGCAGCGCCTCGGACACCTTCATCGGATAGGCCGTCGCCAGCAGCCCGATCCCGCGCACGCGATCGGCATGCCGCGCCGCGCATTCGAGCGCGATCAGCGAGCCCATGCTGTGTCCGAACACGAGCACGGGCGCTTCCACCCCGGCCGCCGCCACCAGCGCCATGACCCAGTCGGCCATCGCCTCGACGGTCGTGAGCGGCGCACCGGCGCTGCGCTGATGCCCGGGCAGATCCACGGCCAGCACCGAGAACCCGTGATTGGCGAACCACCGCGTCTGCAGGCTCCAGACCGTGTGGTCGTTCTGCGCCCCGTGCACGAACACGGCACAGGGCAGGGCGGGATTGAACGGCTTGCCGCCGGTATAGGCATAGGCCTGCTGGCCAAGAACCGTGAGTTCCATCAGCGAGCTCCTCCCTTGGCACCGGCACCCATCGCGCGCTCCGCGGCCTTGAGCCCGCGCTTGAGGTCGTCGATCAGATCATCGGCATCCTCGAGCCCGATCGACAGCCGGATCGTGCCCTCGCCAATCCCCGCCGCCTTCAGTGCGGCCGCGTCCATCCGGAAATGCGTGGTCGAAGCGGGATGAATCACGAGCGACCGCGCGTCGCCCACATTGGCCAGATGGGAGAACAGCGACAGGCTCTCGATAAACCGCTGTCCCGCCACCCGGTCCGCCCGCAGATTGAAGCTGAACACCGCGCCGCACCCGCGCGGCAACAGCCGCTTCGCGAGCGCGTGATCGGGATGCGATGCGAGTTCGGGGTACGCCACCGCCTCCACCATCGGATGCGCGGCAAGGAAGGCCACCACCTTGCGCGTATTGTCGACATGCCTTGCCATGCGCAACGGCAGCGTCTCGATGCCCTGCAGCAGCTGCCACGCCGCCATCGGATTCATCGCGGCTCCGAAATCGCGCAGCCCCTCGCGCCGCGCCCGCAGCAGAAATGGCGCCACCGTGCTTTCCTCGGTGAACACCATATTGTGAAAGCCCGCGTAGGGCTCCGACAGTTCCGGAAAACGCCCCGATGCTTCGAAGTCGAACGTTCCGCCTTCCACGAGCACGCCGCCGATGGTGGTGCCGTGCCCGCCCAGGAACTTGGTCGCCGAGTGATAGACCATGCCGGCGCCATGGTCGAAGGGCCGCAGCAGGTAAGGCGTGGTGAACGTGGAGTCCACGAGCAGCGGAATCCGGTGATCCTGCCCGATCTGCGCGACGGTCTCGATATCGAGCACGTCGAGCCCCGGGTTGCCCAGCGTCTCTCCGAACAGCAGCCGCGTCTCGGGCCGGATCGCCGCGCGCCAGGCATCGATATCGCGCGGATCGACGAACGTGGTCTCGATGCCGAACCGCCGCAGCGTGTAGTGGAGGAGGTTGTGGGAGCCGCCGTAGAGCGCCGACGACGCCACGATATGCGAGCCCGCGCCCATCAGCGTGGCCACCGCCAGATGGAGCGCCGCCTGCCCGGACGCGGTGCCGATGGCCCCGGCCCCGCCCTCGAGCGCGGCCACCCGTTCCTCGAACACCGCGACGGTCGGATTGGAAATGCGCGAGTACACGTGCCCCGCGCGTTCCATATTGAACAGGGAGGCGGCGTGTTCGCTATCGCGGAACACGAACGAGGTGGTCAGGTGGATCGGTGTGGCGCGGGCCCCGGTGGCGGGGTCCGGCGCGGCGCCGGCATGCAGCGTCAGCGTGTCGAATCGGGTTCCGGACATGAGTGTCTCGCTTGTAGTGGTCTCCGGTGGGCATCCTAGCACCGGCGCGGTGCGGCGCCATCGAGGGAAACGCGCAGGCGCCCGCGTACCGAAGGAATGCTCGCTTTACTTGGCTGCCCGGTTTGGGCTAGCATCGGCGCATCGGACGGGCCTTTCCGGCTTTTCCCTTGCCATTCAGAAACATACATACCGATACAGGCCCGCCTGCCGGCGGCCCCGGAGACCGTCATGAAAGTCAGCGACATCCTGCAGATCAAGGGCAACACCCTGTACACCGTCAACCCGGACACGTCGCTGCTGGAAGCCGTCAATACGATGGCCGAGCACGATATCGGCTCCGTGGTCATCATGGAGTACGGCGAGCTGGTCGGCATGCTGACGTTCCGCGAAATCATCGAGACGCTGGCGAAGAACAACGGCACGGTGGGCACGCACAGCCTGCGCAAGATCATGGACGACGCACCGCTGACCTGCACGCCCGAGACCGACGTGAACGAGGTGCGCCGCATGATGCTGGAGCGCCACACCCGCTACCTGCCCGTGCTCGACAACCGCACGCTGATGGGCGTGATTTCGTTCTACGACGTCGCCAAGGCCGTGGTCGAGGAGCAGAGCTTCGAGAACAGGATGCTCAAGGCGTATATCCGCGACTGGCCGGAAGAGCGGACCGAAGAACGTTCGGACGAGCGCACCGCGCAACCCTGAGCGCGCACGCGAAGCGTCTCGGGCGCGCCATCAGCGCGTCTTCTCCCTAGCGCATCAATCGAAGCCGTCTAGAAAGCCATCGATGAGCCAACATAGTCAGTTCCGCCTGCTGGGTCTGCGGCGGTTCGCCCCGTTTTTCTGGACACAGTTCCTCGGGGCCATGAACGATAACGTCTTCAAGGTCGCGTTCACGTCGCTGGTGACGTACCACACGGCACTGTTCGAAGGCGTCGATGCCCACTCCGCCGCGTTCCTGATCTCCGCGATCTTTATCGCGCCATTCGTGCTGTTCTCGGCCACGAGCGGGCAGATCGCGGACAAGATCGAGAAATCGCGACTGATCCGGCTCGTCAAGTCGCTCGAGATCGCCATCATGCTGCTGGGCCTCGCCGGCTTCTACTGGCATAGCGCGCCGATCCTCTACACGGGCACCTTCCTGATGGGCCTGCACTCGACGCTGTTCGGCCCCGTCAAGTTCGCGTATCTGCCCCAGCATCTGGACCAGACCGAACTGGTCGGCGGCAACGGGCTCGTGGAGATGGGCACGTTCGTCGCGATCCTGTTCGGCACGATCATCGGCGGCGAACTGGCGGGCCTGACCCGCGACGGGGTCGTGGTGGGGCCGCTCTACGTCGGCATCGTCTGCGTGGTGCTGGCCGCGGCCGGGCGCCTTGTCTCGGCGGGCGTGCCGGACTCTCCGGCGCCGCAGCCGGACCTGCGCATCAACTGGAACCCGTTCACCGAGACGTGGCGCAACCTGATGCTCGCGCGCGAGCGCCGCGTGGTGTTCCTGAGCCTGCTCGGCATCTCGTGGCTGTGGTTTCTCGGCGCGACGTTCCTGACCTCGTTCTTCAGCTTTGCCAAGGACGTGCTCGGCGGCGACCAGAACGTGGTCACGCTGCTGCTGGCGGTGTTCTCCATCGGCATCGGCTTCGGCTCGCTGCTGTGCGAACGGCTGTCCAGCCGGCACGTGGAAATCGGCCTCGTGCCGTTCGGCTCCATCGGCATGACCGTGTTCGCGGTGGATCTGTATCTGGCCACGCACGGCGAGGCGTCGTCCGGCACGTTGTCCGGCATCGTCGGATTCATGGGGGCCCCCGGCCACTGGCGCGTGCTGGTCGATCTGTTCGGCGTGGCGATGTTCGGCGGCTTCTACAGCGTGCCGCTGTACGCGCTGATCCAGAGCCGCTGCGCGCCGACCCACCGCGCGCGGATCATCGCCGCCAACAATATCCTGAACAGCTTCTTCATGATCGCGGCCTCGCTGCTCGGCGTGGCGCTGACGTCCGCCGGCTACTCGATTCCGCAGCTGTTTCTCGTCGTCGGCCTGCTCAATGCGGTGGTCGCGATCTACATCTACACGCTGGTGCCGGAATTTCTGCTGCGCTTTATCGCCTGGATTCTCGTGCACACGATCTACCGCCTGCGCCGCATCAATGCCGAGAACATTCCCGACGATGGGCCGGCGGTGCTCGTCTGCAACCACGTGAGCTTTGCCGACGCGGTGGTGCTCATGGCCGCGAGCCCGCGGCCGGTGCGGTTCGTGATGGACCACCGCATCTTCAAGATTCCGTTCCTGTCGTGGTTCTTCCGGCAGGCGCGCGCCATCCCGATCGCGCCCGCGCACGAGAATCCGGAGATGCTCAAGCGTGCGTACGATGCCGTGGCGGAGGCGCTCGGGGAGGGCGACCTCGTCTGTATCTTCCCGGAGGGCAAGATCACGGCCACGGGCGATCTGAACCCGTTCAAGGGCGGCGTGCAGCAGATCATCCGCCGCACGCCGGTGCCCGTGGTGCCGATGGCATTGCGCGGGCTGTGGGGCAGCTTCTTCTCGCGCAAGGACGGTCCCGCCATGTCGCGGCCGTTCCGGCGCGGTATCCAGAGCAAGCTCGAACTCGTCGTGGGCGCGCCCGTGCCGCCCGAGGAGGTCACGCCCGAGGGGTTGCAGCAGACCGTGGCCGCGCTGCGCGGCGAGTGGCGCTAGAGGGGAAGACCATGATCACGCTCTACACGTTCGGCCCCGCGTTCGGGCTGCCCGATGCCAGCCCGTTCGTCACCAAGGCGGAGATGCTGCTCAAGCTGTCGGGGCTGCCCTACGAGACGCGGCGCGGCAGCTTCCGCCGCGCGCCCAAGGGCAAGCTGCCGTATCTCGACGATACGGGGCGGATCGTCGCGGACTCCACGCTGATCCGGCTGTATCTCGAGAAGACCTATCACATCGACTTCGACGAAGGCCTCGATGCCGCGCAGCGCGGCACGGCGTGGGCCATCGAGAAGCTGATGGAGGACAACCTGTACTGGGTGGTCGCGCGCGTGCGCTGGCTGGATCGCGAGAACTTCGCGCGCGGGCCCGCGATGTACTTCCGCCGCGTGCCGGCGCCCGTGCGCGGGCTCGTGGAGCGGCTGGTCCAGCGCAAGGTGCGGCAGATGCTGTGGAGCCAGGGCGCGGGGCGCTATACCGACGACGAACTGGTGGTGCTGGCCAATCACGGCGTGGGCGCGATCGCGGATGTCCTCGGGGACAAGCCGTACCTGATGGGCGACCGGCCATGCGGCGCGGACGCCACGCTGTTCGCGTTTGCCGGCGCGCTGATGTCGCCGGTGTTCGAGACGCCGATCCGCACGGCGGCCGAGGCGCGGCCCAATCTGGTGGCCTATATCGCGCGCATGCGGCGCGAGTTCTATCCCGACTTTGCGTTCCCCGTCGCGGCCAGCCCGGCGTTGGCCGCGCCCGCCATCGAGGGTGGCGTCGCCATGCCCGAAGCGGCCAATGGCGCGGTCCGGGAGTAGGGTGACGCCAGCGGGGCGCCGATCGGGACCCAAATTAGCCGTACAATGTAGGCCGTTTTTGACTTCTCGGCGGTTTCGATCATGTCCGGCAATACCCTTGGCCTGCTGTTCACTGTCACCACGTTCGGCGAATCGCACGGTCCCGCCATCGGCGCCGTCGTGGACGGCTGCCCGCCGGGCCTGTCGCTGACCGAGGCCGACATCCAGGGCGACCTCGATCGCCGCAAGCCCGGGACCTCGCGCCACGTCACGCAGCGCAAGGAGCCCGATCAGGTCGAGATCCTGTCGGGCGTGTTCGAGGGCAAGACCACGGGTACGCCCATCTGCCTGCTGATCCGCAATACCGACCAGCGCAGCAAGGACTACGGCAATATCGTCGAGACCTTCCGTCCCGGTCACGCCGACTACACCTACTGGCAGAAATACGGCATCCGCGACTATCGCGGCGGCGGCCGGTCGTCGGCCCGCCTGACCGCGCCCGTCGTGGCCGCGGCGGCCATTGCCAAGAAGTGGCTGCGCGAGCAGTACGGCACCGAGATCCGTGGCTATATGTCGGCGCTCGGCGAGATCCAGGTGCCGTTCATCGACTGGAAGCATGTGCCGGAGAACCCGTTCTTCGCGCCCAATGAAGATATCGTCCCCGAGCTCGAGACCTATATGGACGCGCTGCGCCATGACGGCGACTCCGTCGGCGCGCGGATCAACGTGGTGGCCAGCGGCGTGCCGGTGGGCCTCGGCGAGCCGCTGTTCGACAGGCTCGATGCCGATATCGCGCACGCGATGATGGGCATCAACGCGGTCAAGGGCGTCGAGATCGGCGCGGGCTTCGGCAGCGTGGCCCAGCGCGGCACCGAGCATGGCGACGAACTGTCGCCCGAGGGCTTCCGCACGAACAATGCGGGCGGCGTGCTCGGCGGTATCTCGACCGGCCAGGACATCACGGTCTCCATCGCGATCAAGCCGACGTCGAGCATCCGGTCGCCGAAGGGATCGATCGACAAGGCGGGCACGCCGGCCACGGTCGAGACGTTCGGCCGTCACGATCCGTGCGTAGGCATTCGCGCCACGCCGATCGCCGAAGCGATGCTCGCGCTCGTGCTGATGGATCACGCGCTGCGCCATCGCGCGCAGAACGGCGACGTGCACGTGGACACCCCGCGCATTCCGGCACAGTCTTGAGCGCCAGCCGGAGCGAGAAACAGGGCGGGGCGGGCGAGCGGACCGGCATCGATACCGCCACCTATCTTCGCTTCGGGCTGTTCTATCTCGGTTATTACGGCTATGTAGGCGTCATCTCGCCCTATATCAGCCTGTATTTCTCCGGACGCGGGTTCTCGCCCGTGCAGATCGGCGTGCTGATGGCCTGCTTTCAGGTCAGCCGCATCGTCGGCCCTTATCTGTGGGGCTGGCTCTCCGACGTCATGCACACGCGCGTGCGGATTCTTCGCCTGACGGCGGTGTCCGCACTGCTCGCCTTCCTGATCGTGCCCGGGGTGGAAACCTATGGCGGCATGATGGCGATGATGATCGGCCTCAATCTGATCACCAGCGCGATGTCGCCGCTCGGCGATGCGCTCACCATCTCCACGCTGCGCCGCCATGGCGCGTTCGACCACCGTTACGGCCGTGTGCGCATGTTCGGTTCGGCGGGCTTTATCGGCGCGGTACTGTTGGGTGGCGCGCTGTTCGAGCACTTCGGCATTCTCGCGTTTCCGTGGCTCGCCAGCGCGATGCTGGGCCTGTTCGCGCTCGTGGTGCTGGGCATGCGCGACGCCACGGACGACGGTCCCCGCGTTCGGCCGCCGCCCGCATTGCCATTGCTGCGCCGTCCCGACGTCGCATGGTTCTTCGCTTCCGCATTGCTGATGATGTTCGCGCATGCGGCGCTCTATGTCTTCTACTCTCTGTATCTCGAGCGGCTCGGCTACGGCAAGCTGGCCATCGGCGTAATGTGGACCATCGGGGTGGTTGCGGAGATCGTTTTCTTCTTCTACCAGGGCCGTTTGTTCTCGCGCTTTGCATTGCGCACGATCCTGGCAGGGACGTTCGTGCTGGCGGCGGTGCGGTTCGGCCTCACGGGCTACCTCGCGCAGTTCGCGTGGCTGATGGCCACGGTGCAGATCCTCCATGCCGCGACGTTCGCCGCGCACCACAGCGCAAGCCTCAAGCGGCTGCAGCACTGGTTCGCGGGGCCGCTGCAGGGGAGGGGGCAGGCGCTGTACACGGGTATCTCGTACGGCGTGGGCGGCACCCTCGGCGGCCTCGCCATGGGCTGGACATGGAAGACCCTGGCGCCGTCGCACACGTTCGGCCTCGCCGCCATCGCGGCGTTGCTCGGCGCGTGCTGTGCGTGGAAGAGTTTTCGGTATGACGAGGTGGAGAAGGGCTGGGGGTGAGAGCGTCTTGGCTGGGTTGGAGGGGCGCCTCAAACCAATCCCCCCACCCGCTCCGCAATCGCCAGCGACGACGTCAACCCCGGCGACTCGATCCCGAACAGATTCACCCACCCCGGCACCCCATGCACGCCCGGCCCATCGATCCGGAAATCCGCCGCGGCCTCCGAAGGTCCGCTGATCTTGGGCCGAATCCCCGCATACCCGGGCTGCAGCGCCCCATCGGCAAGTCCCGGCCAATACCGCCGCACTTCGGCATAGAACCCATCCGCATCGTGCGGCGGCACGCTGTATTCGATCTCGTCGATCCACCGCACATTCGGCCCGAACCGCGCCTGTCCGCCGAGGTCCAGCGTCAGATGGACCCCCAGCCCGGCCGCCTCCGGCACCGGATAAATCAGCCGCGAAAACGGCGCGCGTCCCGCCAGCGTGAAATAGCACCCCTTGGCATAAAACTGCGGCGGCACATGCGCCAAAGGCATCCCGTCGATACGCCGCGCAAGCTCCGGCGCGGTGAGCCCCGCGGAGTTCACCACGGTGCGCGCCAGCAGCGTCGTCGTCCCCTCGCCCCCGACCTCGAGCCGAATCCCCTCGGCCGTGACCGCCCCCGATAACACCGGCGACTGCACCGCCAGCATGGCCCCGGCATTCTCCGCATCGCCAAGCAGCGCCGTCATCAACCCGTGGCTATCGATGATCCCGGTGGAGGGCGAAAGCAGGGCCGCCTCGCATTCGAGCTGAGGTTCCAGTGCCCGCGCCTCGTCGCGCGTGAGCATGCGCAGATCGTGGACGCCATTGGCCGCCGCCTTCGCGCGAATGTCCTCGAGCGTCGCCACCTGACCCGCGCTCGTCGCGACAATGAGCTTGCCGCAACGCCGATGCTCGACATGATGGCTCTCGCAAAAGTCGTACAGCATCGCCTTGCCCCGCACGCACAGCTCGGCCTTGAGCGACCCGGCAGGGTAGTAGATGCCCGCGTGGATCACCTCGCTGTTGCGGGCGCTGGTTATCGTCCCGAACGCATTCTCGGCCTCGAGCACGATGACCTCGCGCCCCTGCAGCGCGAGCGCGCGCGCCACCGCTAGTCCCACGACGCCGGCGCCAATGACGACGCAATCGACCTGTTCCATCCAATGCTCCTCGGTACGTGTGATCTGTCAGGACAAAGCGAGCCCCATGCGTGCCGCGGCGGCCGCAAGGTGCGCCTGCGCCGCGGCCCGTGCCCGCGCCGCATCGCCCGCCTCGATGGCCGCGACCAGCGCCGCATGCTCGGCATCGGCCGCGCGCGGCGCGCCGGTCTGCGCGGACAGGCGCGCGCTGTTCTCCCACGCGCGCTGCCGCGCGATCAGCAATTGCTGGCTCACGAAGTCGGTCAGCCCGGTAAAGCAGGGGTTATGCGCGGCCGCGGCAATCGCATGATGAAACGCGACATCGGCCGCCGCGGCACTCGGAAAATCCATCGCATGCGCGTGCATGGCATCCAGCGCGGTACGAATCGCCGCGATATCGGCCTGCGTGCGCCGCCGCGCGGCCATCTCCGCGCAGGCCACCTCGACCACGCGCCGCAACTCGAACAGCTGTTCGAGCGACGGCCCGCCGTCCGGCGCGCTGGGCACCCGCCACACCTGCCCGCCCGGCGTTTCCGAGACATAGGCGCCGGAGCCCTTGCGCGTCACGAGCACGCCGTCGGCCTTGAGCAGGGCAATGGCTTCCCGCACGATCGGCCGGCTTACGCCAAACGCTTCGGCCAGCCCCGATTCGGCCGGAAGCCGCGCCCCGGCAGGGAATCGGCCGGCCGCGATATCGTCGCGCAGGGTCTGGGCAATACGGTTGGCCAGCGAGGCAGGGCGGGAAAGCGGTTCCATTGATATGTCAGGCTGTCAGACAGCTTTGAATGGACAGATTGTGGCCGCGGCGAGCCGGCCCGTCAAGCCGCAAGGCCGATCCCCCCGCTAATGGGGGTCGAGAGAGGGGTCAAGGTTGTCTTCAAACGGTCGATAGCAGATAAATATCAAATCTGGCGGACGCCCACCGTCCGACCGCTCGTGACATTTGCGGATGAGAACGGTCGTTGGACCTTTTCAGCCGCTCTCATGGAGACGCTTGCCATGATCCAGCTATCCCCTCAAGACCTGCCGGTCGGCGCGCCCCTGCCATGGTCGCTGCTCGACGGCGACGGCAACCTGATGCTCGGCAGCGGTTGCGTGATTCCCGACAAGCGCGACCTCGCGCTCGTGTTTCGCCACGGCGTCGTCTGCCGCCCGGACGAGTTGTCTGAAGCGGAGAACGACCCCGTCAGTCCACGCGGCGGCCGCCTGAGCGCGGGCCCGCTCGGCCTGCAGGTCGGCACGCTGCTGCACGTGAAACTGCCCGGCGAAAGTTCGCGCGCGGCGGCCAGCCGGCTGATCGGCTTTATCGATCAGGGCCTGTTCGTGACATGGCCAAGCCTCGGCGGCCGCGAACTCACGGTGCAGGCTGGCGAAACGCTGCTGCTGCGTGGCTTCTCCGGACAGGCGATCCATAGCTTCACATCGACGGTCACGGCCGCATGCCGCAGCCCGTTCCGCTATCTGGTGCTGTCGTCGCCCGCGGAAGCCGAACACACGCCGGTCCGCAGCGCCGCGCGCGTCCCCACGCGGCTGGCCGCATACCTCGTGCACGACAACGACGACGAACCGATGGAAGGGCTCGTGGCAAGCGGGATGGCAAGGCTCGGCCTGCTATCGGACCTCAGCACGGGCGGCGCGCTGATCCAGACCTCGGCCCCGGGCCTCGCCATCGGCAGCCGCATCCGCCTGCGCTTCCGCCTGCGCACGGCATCGATCGACAGCGACGTCACGGTCAACGCGCAGGTACGCGGCGCGCCGGCCGGCAGCGAAGACGAAGAATTCCCGGCATGCGGCGTCGCGTTCGACGCGCTGGGCGAACGCGAACTGACGCTGCTGCAGTGCTTTATCTACGAGCAACTGCTGAGCAGCACGCGGATGACGGTGTAGGGGTCCGATCGTTCGACGCATAGCACGCGCGCGGGAAGCGTTACAGGTCGTCCCGCGGGCTCGAGGTCGTCCCGCCTGGGGGCGCGGCGTCATCCGGGCCATCGCGCACGAACCCCGCTTCGCGCATGGCCTCCGCATTGACGCGCAGGCTCATGCCGACGCGGACCGAGCGGAAATCGGTCTTCTCGGCGGCCACGGCGCTCATATGGTGGATCGTCGCCACCATGCCGTTGTGCACGGTCCGGTCCCCGAATGGGTCGAGCAGCGTCGATGGCGCCGGCATGCTGTCCACGATCAGCAGATGTTCGAAGCCGTCGGTGCCGGTATGGACCACGTAGTGGACGATGCTGGCCGCTTCGTCGCCCACATAGGCCACGGCCGCGAACAGCGGGCGGGCCCCATCGTCCGCGTCGCGAGCATCCTCCTGCATCTCGCGCGCGCGATGGATCCATCGATCGAGCAACTCCTCGGGCGCGCAGCCGAGCCCGCGCGTCCGGATGCTCCACGACAGCCACCGCATGGCGACGGGGTCGTTCCGTGCCGCGTGCAACTGGGCCAGCCATCCATCGAGCGTCGGCGAAACGACTTCGCTGGCTGGCTGTAACGGCGTGACACCGCCGGTATCGAAGCGGAAGCGCAGGGCATGGCGAAACTGGCGTTGCGCGCGGATCCCGGCGCGATGCAGTCCTGCCTCGTCGCGCGTCCACGCGTTGGGCGGGGCCGGGGCGACGCGCCACTGTTCGGGCACGATCTCGCGCGTGCGGTAATGCCGCAGCGGCAGGTAGTACCACGCGGGCGCGAAGTCGGTGGAGGGTTTGCCATTGCAGGCGAGGGGGCCGTCGGACGCGGGAGCCGCGTCCGGGATCTCACGCCGGCACGCGGCGTCGAGGAAGTGCTGCGAGGCGGCGTGCAGGCGCGAACTGCATCCGGGCACCGTGGCGACGGCAGGGTCGCCAGCGGCCATGGCCGTTATCGCCCGGCCCAGCAGCGCGCCCGCCAGCACACGGGATAGCAAGCGACATGGCAAACAACATCGCAATCTACAAAGCGCCGCCCATCGCGTCGAAACACCCATCGTGAAAGCATGCGAAGGAAAAATCCCATCCTAGGCACGCCCGTCACAATCGGAAATGGCCGAAGCCCGAAACTGTCTTACATATTGACGTAGTTCGGACCGCCGCCGCCTTCCGGCGTCACCCACACGATATTCTGCGTCGGGTCCTTGATATCGCAGGTCTTGCAGTGCACGCAGTTCTGCGCATTGATCTGCAGCCGTTCCTTGCCCGCATCGTTCTGCACGAACTCGTACACACCGGCCGGGCAATAGCGCGCCTCCGGGCCCGCGAACTTTTCCCAGTTCACGTTCACGGGCACGCTCGCATCCTTGAGCGTCAGGTGCGCGGGCTGGTTTTCCTCGTGGTTCGTGTTGCTGATGAACACCGAGCTCAGGCGATCGAACGTGAGCTTGCCGTCGGGCTTCGGATATTCGATCTTCTGGCACTCGGCCGCCGGCTTCAGGTACACGTGGTCCGGCTTGGTGCGATGGATCGTCCAGGGCGGGTTGCGAATGCCGAGCTTCGGCAGCAGCCATTGCTCGATGCCCGTCATCAGCGTGGCCGTCGTGCGGCCCTTCTTGAACCACTGCTTGAAGTTCTTCGCCTGCAGCAGTTCCTTGTAGAGCCAGCTCTGCTCGAACGCGGCCGGGTAGGCCGAGAGTTCGTCGTGCTGACGGCCCGCCTGCAGCGCATCGAACGCGGCATCGGCGGCAAGCATGCCGGTCTTGATCGCGGCGTGGCTGCCCTTGATGCGCGAGGCGTTCAGGTAACCGGCTTCGCAGCCGACCAGCGCGCCGCCCGGGAACACGGTCTTGGGCAGCGACAGCAGGCCGCCGGCCGTGATCGCGCGCGCGCCATAGCCGATGCGCTTGCCGCCCTCGAAGTACTGGCGGATTTCCGGATGGGTCTTGAAGCGCTGGAATTCCTCGAACGGCGACAGCCACGGATTGGTGTAGTCGAGGCCGACCACGAAGCCCACGGCCACCTTGTTGTCCTCCATGTGATAGAGGAACGAGCCGCCATACGTGGCGGGATCCAGGGGCCAGCCGGCCGTGTGCACGACCAGGCCAGCCTTGTGTTTGGCCGGATCGATCTCCCACAGCTCCTTGATGCCGATACCGTAGCTCTGCGGATCCTTGCCCGCATCGAGCTTGTACTTCGCGATCAGCTGCTTGCCCAGGTGGCCGCGCGCGCCTTCCGCGAAGATGGTGTACTTGGCGTGCAGCTCCATGCCGAGCTGGAAGTTCTCGGTGGGCTCGCCTTCCTTGTTGATCCCCATATTGCCGGTGGCCACGCCCTTGACCGAACCGTCTTCGTTGTAGAGGACCTCGGCGGCCGGAAAGCCCGGGAAAATCTCGACGCCCAGCGCCTCGGCCTGCTGGCCGAGCCAGCGCACGAAGTTCGACAGGCTGATGATGTAGTTGCCCTGGTTATGGAAGCACTCGGGCAGCAGCGCGTCGGGCGTCGCCTTCGAGCCGGTCTCGTCGAGGAACAGGAACTTGTCCTCGGCCACGGGCTGGTTCAGCGGTGCGCCCAGCTCCTTCCAGTTCGGGAAGAGTTCGGTCAGCGCGCGCGGATCCATGATCGCGCCGGACAGGATGTGCGCACCGGGCTCCGAACCCTTCTCGAGCACGCAGACATTGACGTCGCCACCTTTCTCCTGGGCAAGCTGCTTGAGCCGAATCGCCGTGGCCAGGCCGCCGGGGCCCGCGCCAACAATGACGACGTCGTACTCCATGGCTTCGCGGGGGCCGAACTGCTCCAGGAGCTGTTGCTGATCCATTGTCTCTAACCCTCTACTTTTTCGTGGCGGCATGACTGCCGCGCAATGCAGCGCGCAATATGCGAATGCGGGTCTGCGGTTGTGGGAGATGCTGCGGCTGACTGGACGAACCGGGCGTGGCGGGAGAAAAGGCGGGCCCTGTAGGCGTTTTTCCTCTTTCCCTTTGGGGACCAAGTTCTTAGAATCTCCGGCATTGTCCGGGACTCGACACCCTCAGGCAAGACATTTTTTGGAACGACCGTTCTTTTTTTTGGTATGCTGCCTTCCGCTTCAGGCAAGGGTAGGCGGCGGACGTCCGGCCTGACTGGCCGTGCCCCCACACCGAGGTAATCATGGGTTTGTCGATCAATCTGGAAGGCAAGGTCGCGTTCGTGACCGGCGCGTCGAGCGGTCTCGGCACGCGTTTCGCCACCGTACTGGCCGCCGCGGGCGCCAAGGTCGTGCTGGCATCGCGCCGCGTGGACCGTCTCAAGGAACTGCGGGCCGCCATCGAGGCGGACGGCGGCAGCGCGCACGTGGTCGGGCTCGATGTCACCGACTTCGACAGCATCCGCTCCGCCGTTGCCCATGCGGAGACCGAGGCCGGCTCCATCGATATCCTGGTCAACAATTCCGGGGTATCCACCACGCAGCGGCTCTCCGAGGTCACGCCCGACGATTTCGACTTCGTGTTCGATACGAACACGCGCGGCGCGTTCTTCGTGGCGCAGGAAGTGGCCAAGCGCATGATCGCGCGGGCCAAGGGCGCGGAAAAGCTCGGCAATCCGCTGCCGCAGGCGCGCATCATCAATATCTCGTCGGTCGCGGGGCTGAAGGTGCTGCCGCAGATCGGCCTCTATTGCATGAGCAAGGCCGCGGTGGTGCAGATGACCAAGGCCATGGCGCTCGAATGGGCGCGGCACGGCATCAACACCAACGCGATCTGCCCGGGCTATATCGAGACCGAGATCAATCGCCATCACTGGGACACCGATGCGGGCCAGAAGCTGATCCAGATGCTGCCGCGCAAACGGCTGGGCAGCCCCGAGGATCTCGACGGCCTGATGCTGCTGCTGGCGTCGGATGCCTCGCGCTTCATCAACGGCGCCGTGATGACCGCCGACGACGGGATGGTATAACCGCAGTCCGCCAATCCGCCCGGCAGCGCGCCAAAAGCGCGCGCGGGCGTGCTGTCCATGAACCTCCGGGCTTATCCGGTCCCTCGGGGTGGGCAGTTCTTGGCATAATCGACAGGCTTTTGCCGTCAAAACATTAAAAACGAGCATGACCGCGCGGCGCACGCACACGTATGTACTCGCGCGCGCGGACCGGACCGGAGGCCGGGGAGATGGATCAAGAGGAGCAGGCACGGCGCAACGCCGGGCCGCAACACGCGGGTTCGCAGCACCTGATGGATTCGGCCGTGGTGCCGGAAGCCGTTGACGAAGCGAAAGACAAGGATTTCCGCGTCTCGCCGCGTATCGAGGACTGGGTCGGCGTCATCGTGATGGTATTGCTGGTCGCCATCACCTTCATCAACGTCATCGTCCGCTATTTCACCGACGAATCGTTCGCCTGGACCGAGGAGTTCTCGGTCTTCCTGATGATCGTGCTCGCGCTCGTGGCCGGCAGCGCCGCGGTGGCGCGCGATCGCAATATCCGCATCGAATTCTTCTTCGAGCGTGGCAGCGAGGCCCGCCAGCGGCGGCTCGCCATCCTCTCCGCGCTCGGCGTGGCCGTGATGTTCCTCGCGCTGGCCGTGCTCGGCGCGCGCGTCACGTGGGACGAATACACGTTCGGCGAGACCTCGCCGGGCATCGGCGTCCCCAGCTGGTGGTATTCGATCTGGCTGCCGGTGTTCTCGATGGCCATCGTGCTGCGGGCGCTGGGCCTGATGGCGCGCAACGTGCGCGCGCTGAAGGCACTGAGCCAGCAGCGTGCCGACCGTGATGCGGGAGGGCGCGCGCCATGACCCTCGTCGCCATCGTCCTGTTTGCGGTCTTCATCATCCTGATGCTGCTCGGCGTGCCCATCGGCGTGTCGCTGGGCCTCGGCGGCGTGGCCGCCATCGCGTTGTCCAACCTCGACACGCAGATGTTCGGCCTGCTGGCCGTGCCGCAGAACTTCTATGCGGGGCTGGCCAAGTACCCGCTGCTGGCCATTCCGATGTTCGTGCTCGTCGGCTCGATCTTCGATCGGTCCGGCGTCGCGGCGCGGCTCGTCACGTTCGCCATCGCCATCGTCGGGCGCGGGCCCGGCATGCTGCCGCTGGTCGCGATTCTCGTCGCGATGTTCCTCGGCGGCATCTCGGGTTCGGGTCCCGCCAACGCGGCCGCCGTCGGCGGCGTGATGATCGCCGCGATGTCGCGGGCCGGCTATCCGCCCGCGTACAGCGCGTCGGTGGTGGGCGCCGCGGCGGCGACGGACATCCTGATCCCGCCGTCGGTCGCGTTCATCATCTACAGCGTGCTCGTGCCGGGCGCCTCGGTGCCCGCGCTGTTTGCGGCCGGCATGATCCCGGGCGTGCTGGCCGGTGTGGCGCTGATCGTCCCCGCGGTCTGGCTCGCGCGCAAGCACAAGATGGGTGCCATCGAGGCCGGCCTGCCGCGCCCGCCGTTCTGGAAGAGCCTGCGTGAAGCCGCGTGGGGCCTGGTCGCGCCGTTCCTGATTCTCGGCGGCATGCGCGCGGGCTGGTTCACGCCGACCGAAGCGGCCGTGGTCGCGGTGGTCTACGGCCTGTTCGTGGGCATGGTGATCTATCGCTCCATCGGCATGCGCGACCTGTTCGTGATCTTCCAGGAAGCCGCGGAAACCTCGGCCGTGATCCTGCTCGTGGTCGCGCTGGCCGGCATTTTCGCCTACGCGCTGTCCACGCTCGGGGTCATCGATCCGCTCGCCGCCGCCATCGCCAACTCTGGTCTCGGCGAATACGGCGTGCTCGCGCTGATCGTGCTGCTGCTGATGACCGTGGGCATGTTCCTCGACGGCATTTCCATCTTCCTGATCTTCGTGCCGCTGCTGCTGCCCATCGCCAACGCGTTCCACTGGAACCCCGTGTGGTTCGGCGTGGTGCTGACGCTCAAGGTCGCGCTGGGCCAGTTCACGCCGCCGCTCGCGGTGAACCTGATGGTGTCGTGCCGGATTGCCCGCGTGCGCATGGAAGAGACCGTGCCATGGGTCATCTGGCTGCTGGCCGCGATGTTCGTCGCGATGCTGATGGTGCTGGCCTACCCGCCGCTGGCGACGTGGCTGCCGGACTACCTTGGTTATTGACAAGACTTACCGAAGATTCCCAACGAGGAGAGTTGCATGAAACGCCGTGCTTTGATGCTGTCCGTTGCCGCCACGATCGCCGCCGCGGCGCTCGCGCCCGCTGGCGCCATGGCCCAGACCTACAAGTCCGAATACAAGCTGTCGCTCGTGGTCGGTACCGCCTTCCCCTGGGGCAAGGGCGGCGAAATCTGGGCCGACCTCGTGCGCCAGCGCACCAACGGCCGCATCAATATCAAGCTGTACCCGGGCACCTCGCTCGTGGGCGGCGACCAGACCCGCGAGTTCTCCGCGATCCGCCAGGGCGTGATCGACATGGCCGTCGGCTCGACCATCAACTGGTCCCCGCAGGTCAAGGAACTGAACCTGTTCTCGCTGCCGTTCCTGATGCCCGACTACAAGGCCATCGACGCGCTGACGCAGGGTGAAGTGGGCAAGCAGATGTTCACGACGCTCGAGAAGGCCGGCGTGGTGCCGCTGGCATGGGGCGAGAACGGTTTCCGCGAAGTGTCGAACTCCAAGCACGAGATTCGCAAGCCCGAGGACATGAAGGGCCTGAAGCTGCGTGTGGTGGGCTCGCCGCTGTATATCGAGACCTTCAACGCGCTGGGCGCCAACCCGACGCAGATGAGCTGGGCGGACGCGCAGCCCGCGATGGCTTCGGGCGCCGTGGACGGCCAGGAGAACCCGCAATCGATCTTCGCGGCCGCCAAGCTGTACACCGTGGGCCAGAAGTTCGTGACGACGTGGGGCTACGTGGCCGACCCGCTGATCTTCGTGGTCAACAAGCAGATCTGGGAAAGCTGGACCCCGGCGGACCGCGATATCGTCAAGCAGGCCGCCATCGATGCCGGCAAGCAGGAGATCGAGCTCGCCCGCAAGGGCCTGTCCGAGGCCGGCGCGCCGGCATGGAAGGCCATGGAGCAGCACGGCGTGAAGGTCACCGAACTGTCGCCGACCGAACGCGACGCGTTCAAGAAGGCGACCGCCAAGGTCTACGACAAGTGGAAGAAGCAGATCGGCGCGGACCTCGTGACCAAGGCCGAACAGTCGATCGCCAAGCGATAAAGCGTGTTTGCTCCCCTCTCCCCTGGGGAGAGGGCGGGCGGCGCAGCCGCTCGTAGCAGGGAATCAACGACTCACCAGCCGCTGTACGAGGTCCACCGCCGTGTGGGCCCCGTACTTCTTCATCAGCCGCGCGCGGTAGATGTCCACCGTGCGCGGGCTGATCGCCAGCAGCTTGCCAATCTCCTTGCTGGTCTTGCCTTCCACCAGCTGCGCCGCGATATCGCGTTCGCGCGCCGTCAGCTCGGCCGTCACGGGCCGCTTCTGCGACAGGTCCTCGAACGTCCAGATGCCCGCCCCGAGCGCCTGCCGCCGATCGAGCGCCCGCCCGGTGACATGGCACCAGAACAGCTCCCCGGTGGCCCGTTTCATGATCCGCTCGTCCGAATACATGCCGCGCGCATTCATGATGGGCACGATGCGCGCGCCTGTCCGCTCGAACTCGTCGGCGGTCGGGTAGAGCGTCTGGAACGACTGTCCGATCAGCACCGCGCGCGTGGTGCCGAAAATCCGGCACACCTCGTCGTTGCAATCCTCGATCATGCGCTCGCGCGACAGCACGAGGCCGACGGGTGCCAGCTGGAAGGCGGTCTGGTAATCGATGGCCGGCATCATCCCTAGGCTTGTCCCTTATGTACTTTTACGTAATGGCGTCGGCGCGGCGGCTTGGCGTATGCTGTGGCCCGGACATCGCTCGCACGTGAAAGATTGTACCGTTACAATTTCCCGGCGTGCCTTGCCGATCATCCCGGGGCGGCACGTCATCCGCGCGGGAATCACCGAGGAACAAGGAGCAAAGCATGAACAAGGTCTACGCCAGCGCCACCGAGGCGCTCGCGGACGTCGTCCGTGATGGCCAGACGATCGCCGTGGGCGGTTTTGGGCTGTGCGGCATCCCGGAAGCGCTGATCGCGGCGCTGCGCGACAGCGGCGCGAAGCAGCTGACCTGCATCTCCAACAATGCCGGTGTCGATGGCTTCGGCCTGGGCCAGCTGCTCGCCACGCGTCAGGTCAAGAAGATGATCTCGTCGTACGTCGGCGAGAACAAGGAGTTCGAGCGCCAGTACCTGGCCGGCGAACTCGAGCTCGAATTCACGCCGCAGGGCACGCTGGCCGAGAAGCTGCGCGCCGGCGGCTCGGGCATCCCGGCCTTCTTCACGAAGACGGGCGTCGGCACGATCGTGGCCGAAGGCAAGGAAGTGCGCGAGTTCAATGGCGAGCAATACGTCATGGAACAGTCGCTGACCGCCGATGTGGCGCTGGTCAAGGCGTACAAGGCCGACAAGGCCGGCAACCTCGTGTTCCGCCGCACCGCGCGCAACTTCAACCCGGTCTGCGCGATGGCCGGCAAGATCACGATCGCCGAAGTCGAGCAGATCGTCGAAACCGGCGAGATCGATCCGGACGACGTGCATCTGGCCGGCATCTTCGTGCAACGGCTGGTGCTGAACGCCACCCCCGAAAAACGCATCGAGCAGCGCACCGTGCGTGCTAAGTGAGGAGACAACCATGGCATGGACACGTGACGAAATGGCTGCGCGCGCAGCCCGCGAACTCGAAGACGGTTTCTACGTGAACCTCGGCATCGGCCTGCCGACGCTCGTGGCGAACCATGTGCCGGAAGGCATGGAGGTTTGGCTGCAGTCGGAAAATGGCCTGCTGGGCATCGGCCCGTTCCCGACCGAGGATGAAGTGGACGCCGACATGATCAATGCCGGCAAGCAGACGGTGACGACGCTCAAGGGCTCGTCGATCTTCTCGTCGGCGGACTCGTTCGCGATGATCCGCGGCGGCCATATCAACCTGGCCATCCTCGGCGCGATGCAGGTCAACGAACGCGGCGACCTGGCCAACTGGATGATCCCGGGCAAGATGGTCAAGGGCATGGGCGGCGCGATGGACCTCGTCGCCGGTGTGGGCCGCGTGGTCGTGCTGATGGAACACACGGCCAAGAAGAAGGACGGCACCGAGGACATCAAGATCCTGAAGGAGTGCAATCTGCCGCTGACGGGCGTGGGCGTGGTCAACCGCATCATCACGGACCTCGGCGTGCTCGACGTGACCGCGGACGGTTTGAAACTGGTGGAGCTGGCGCCGGGCGTGACGCGCGAAGAGATCCAGCAAAAAACCGGCGCCACAGTGAAGTAACGCCGGTTCGCTCCCCTCTCCCTCGGGAGGGGGGTTACTGCGCCACCCACCCTCCATCCATATTCCAGATCGCGCCGCGCACCTGCTTCGCGGCATCGCTGGCCAGGAACACCGCCAGCCCACCGAGCTCCTCGGGCGTCACGAACTGCCCCGACGGCTGCTTCTCGATCACGAGCTCGCGCTTGGCCTGCTCGATATCGATCCCTTCCTTCTGCGCGCGGGCTTCCACCTGCTTCTGCACGAGCGGCGTCAATACCCATCCCGGACAGATCGCATTCGCGGTCACGCCGGTCTGCGCGGTTTCCAGCGCGGTCACCTTGGTGAAGCCCACGATGCCATGCTTGGCGGCCACATAGGCCGACTTCTGCGCCGAGGCGACAAGACCGTGCGTGGAGGCCACGTTGATGATGCGCCCCCAGTTCTTCCGCTTCATGCCCGGGAGCGCCAGACGCGTCGTGTGGAACGCCGACGTCAGGTTGATGGCGATGATCGCGTCCCAGCGCTCGATCGGAAAATCCTCGATATTGGAGACGAACTGAATGCCCGCGTTGTTGACGAGAATATCGGCACCGCCGAAATCCGCATCGGCATAGCGCATCATGTCCTCGATATCGCCGGCCTTGCTCATGTCCGCGCCGTGATAGCCCACCTTGATGCCGTTGCCGGCCTTGGCGATCGCATCCTTTGCGCCGTCCGCGTCACCGAACCCGTTGACGATGATGTTGGCGCCCTGCGCGGCGAGTGCCTGCGCGATGCCGAGTCCAATGCCACTGGTCGATCCGGTTACCAGGGCGGTCTTGCCTTTGAGCATGAATGCCTCCGTCGAGAGATGTGCTGTGGCATTGTACTCGCTGCGGCGTACAATCCCGTTTTGCCCCGCATCGCCATCACGCTGTTTTTTTGCCGCCGGGAGCGGCCTTCAGAGGGAGTCCCGATGTCGTCGAGTCTGTCCAGTCCGCGCCTTGGCTTTGTCCAGTGCATCAGCACCGCCGGCCTGCATCGCATGGCCTATCACGAGTGGGGTGATCCCGCGAATCCGCGCGTGCTGATGTGCGTGCATGGCCTGACGCGCACGGGCCGCGACTTCGATACCGTGGCGCGCGCGCTGTCGGGCGACTACCGCGTGATCTGCCCCGACGTGGTGGGCCGCGGCCGTTCCGACTGGCTGGCGGATCCGCACCGCTACGTGATTCCGCAGTACGTGTCGGACATGGTCACGCTGATCGCGCGGCTCAACGTCGAGCAGGTCGATTGGTTCGGCACGTCGATGGGCGGCCTGATCGGCATGAGCCTCGCGGGCCTGCCCAGGTCGCCCATCCGCAAGCTGCTGCTGAACGACGTGGGTCCGAAGATCGCCCCGCAGGCGCTCGAGCGCATCGGCGCTTACCTGGGCCTGCCCGTGCGCTTCAAGACGTTCGAGGAAGGCCTTGCGTATCTGCAGACGATCAGCGCATCGTTCGGCCGCCATACGCCGGAGCAGTGGCGCGAACTGAACGGCGCGATCCTCAAGCCCGTCCAGACGCCGGACGGCATGGAGTGGGGGCCGCATTACGATCCGGCGCTCGCGGTCCCGTTCCGCGAGACCACGCCCGAGATGGCGGCGGCCGGGGAAGCCATGCTGTGGCAGCTGTTCGCGGGCATTCCGGGCCCGACGCTGATCGTGCGCGGCGCGCAATCCGATCTGCTGCTGCGCGAGACCGTCGCGGAAATGACCGCGCGCGGCCAGCAGGTGCGGTC
This sequence comes from Cupriavidus sp. OTU4054, assembly GCF_038440175.1. Classification (NCBI taxonomy): domain Bacteria; kingdom Pseudomonadati; phylum Pseudomonadota; class Betaproteobacteria; order Burkholderiales; family Burkholderiaceae; genus Cupriavidus; species Cupriavidus sp. OTU4054. The sequence goes on along the minus strand of NZ_JASATF010000001.1, from coordinate 426,331 downwards.
GGTGGAAATTCCCGACGTGGGCCACGCGCCGACGTTCGTCGATCCCGCGCAGGTCGCCGTGGCGAAGGATTTCTTCCTCGGTACCTGAGCCCCGGCACCCGAGATTTTCAACACTGAATCAGAAACGAATCATGAGCACCAACGCCCTCGCCCTCAAGCGCGCCCACGTGGGCCAGCGCCTTTCGGAATATGCGGTCTTCAACAATGTGGTCTACCTCGCCGGCCAGGTGCCCGAGGTCGACCCCAAGGCCGATCTGCGCGGCCAGACACGCGAGGTGCTCGGCCATATCGACCGCTTGCTGGAAGAGGCGGGCAGCGACAAGACGCGCATCCTCTCGTGCCAGATCTTCCTGACCGACATCACGCGTATCGGCGAGATGAACGAGGTGTGGGATGCATGGGTCGCGCAGGGCAACACGCCGCCGCGCGCCACCGTGGAAGCGCGGCTCGCGAATCCCGACTATCTGATCGAAGTCGTGGTGACCGCGGCGCTGAAGTAACGCGGAGTGGCAGCAAATGGTGACGTCGACCGACCTCACGAGCCAGACGGCGGGCGTCCCCGATGCCCACCTGGTGGAGCGCGCGCTCGCCTATGTGCGCGAGCGCGGCGAGCCCGAGGGTAGCCCACCCGCGCACCTGCCCACCGGCGAGACCGTGCTGTCGCATGCCGAGGGCATGCTGCGCATTCTCGATGGCCTGCGCGTGGACGATGCCGCGCGCGCGGCCGCGTGCCTGTTCCCGCTGGCCGCGTTCGTCGATGGCGTGGAGGCCGATATCGCGCCGCGCTTCGGCGACGAGGTAGCGGGGCTCGTCAAGGGCGTGCGCCAGCTGCTGCGGATCGGTGCCATCGCGGCGGTTCGCGACAGCCGGCAGGCGGATGTTTCGGAGTCCTCGAAGACCGAGGCCGCCGCGCGCCACGAGCAGGTGGAAGCGCTGCGCAAGATGCTGCTGGCGTTCGCGCAGGACATCCGCGTGGTGCTCGTGCGCCTGGCCTCGCGGTTGCAGACGCTGCGCTGGCTCGCCCAGACCAAGGCCATGCCGCTGCCCGGCGTCGCGCGCGAGACGCTCGACATCTATGCACCGCTGGCCAACCGGCTCGGTATCTGGCAGATGAAGTGGGAGCTCGAGGACCTTGCGTTCCGCTTCGAGCAGCCCGAGACCTACAAGCGCATCGCGCGGCTGCTCGACGAGAAGCGCATCGAGCGCGAGGGTTATATCTCGCAGGCCATCGAACGTCTGCAGTCGGAACTCGCCGCGGCGGGCATCCGCGCGGAAGTCAGCGGCCGGCCCAAGCATATCTACAGCATCTGGAAGAAGATGCGCGGCAAGGAGCTCGACTTTGCCGACCTGTACGACGTGCGCGCGTTCCGCGTGATCGTGGACGACATCAAGGACTGCTACACGGTGCTCGGCATCGTGCACCATATCTGGCAGCCCATCCCGCGCGAGTTCGACGACTATATCTCGCGGCCCAAGTCCAACGGCTACCGCTCGCTGCATACGGTGGTCATCGGCGACGACGGCCGCGCGTTCGAGGTCCAGATCCGCACGCAGGAGATGCACCACTTTGCCGAGTACGGCGTGGCCGCGCACTGGCGCTACAAGGAAGCGGGCGCCAAGGGGTACGGCGGCAACTTCGCGGCCAACGAACGCTACGACGAGAAGATTGCCTGGCTGCGCCAGCTGCTGGCATGGAAGGACGATGCCGACCATTCGGTCGCCCACGAGGACTCGCCGTGGGAGCAGCTGAAGCATGCGGCGATCGACGACCATATCTATGTGCTGACGCCGCAGGCGCGCGTGGTCGCGCTGCCGCAGGGCGCCACGCCGCTCGACTTCGCGTACTACCTGCACAGCGACCTCGGCCATCGTTGCCGCGGCGCGCGCGTCGATGGCGCGATGGTCCCGCTGAACACGCCGCTCAAGAACGGACAGACCGTCGAGATCGTCGCGCTCAAGCAGGGCGGCCCCTCGCGCGACTGGCTCAACGCGGAACTCGGCTACCTCGCCAGCACGCGCGCGCGGCAGAAGGTGCGCGCGTGGTTCAACGCGCTCGACTCGCAGGAAACCATCGCGCAGGGCCGCGCGATGATCGACAAGACGCTGCAGCGCGAAGGCAAGACCGCGGTGAATCTGGAAGACCTCGCCACGCGCCTGCAGTTCAAGACGCCCGAGGATCTGTTCGCCGCGGTGGCCAAGGAAGAATTCAGCCTGCGCCACGTCGAGCATGCGCTGCGGCATCCCGAAGGGGAGGCCGAGCCGCAGTTCAGCGAGGAAGAGGCGGTCACCAAGAAGAGCCGCGCGACGAGCGTGGCGCGCGGCGCGAAGAGCGGCGTGCTCGTGGTGGGCGTGGATTCGCTGATGACGCAGATGTCGCGCTGCTGCAAGCCCGCGCCGCCCGACGATATCGTCGGCTTCGTCACGCGCGGCCGCGGCGTGTCGATCCATCGCCGCAACTGCCATACGTTCCTGCAGCTGTCGTCGCGCGCGCCCGAGCGCGTGATCCAGACGGAGTGGGGCAAGCGCAGCGACGCCGTGTATCCGGTGGACATCCACGTGGAGGCCGTCGATCGCCAGGGTCTGCTCCGCGATATCTCGGAAGTACTGTCGCGCGAGAAGATCAATGTGACGGGCGTGAAGACGCTGACGAGCAAGGGCGTCGCGCGCATGCAGTTCACGGCCGAGGTATCGGAGGCCACGCAACTGCAGCGCGCACTCTCTTTGATAGAAGATGTACAAGGGGTGTTGCAAGCGAAAAGAAAGTGATGCTATACTTGCGTCTTCGCTAGGCTCGTAGCTCAGCTGGTTAGAGCACCACCTTGACATGGTGGGGGTCGTTGGTTCGAGTCCAATCGAGCCTACCAACGAACAAGTAGTACTGAAGTAACTGCAGCATCAACATCGAGGGGCATCATGGTTATGACACCGCGAACTACTACCGCTGAACAGCGTCAGTAGTCGAGGTACGCCCTTCGAGCCGGAGCGATCCGGCAAGTTAAGAAAAACGCGGCCTTGGCCGCGTTTTTTTTCGTCTGTCGTTTGCTGGCCGCCTGATAAGCTGCCGGTCTCCACAAGAGCACAAGAGGTGCAAGATGATCGCAATCACGCTGCCTGACGGATCTCGTCGTGAATTCCCCGGCCCCGTCACGGTGGCTGAAGTGGCGCAGAGCATTGGCTCGGGTCTGGCCAAGGCCGCGCTCGCCGGCAAGGTGGATGGCCGGCTCGTCGACACGAGTTTCCGCATCGAGCAGGATGCCGCGCTCGCCATCGTCACGGACAAGGACGCCGATGGCGTCGACGTGATCCGTCACTCGACGGCGCACTTGCTCGCGTATGCCGTGAAGGAACTCTATCCCGATGCACAGGTGACGATCGGTCCCGTGATCGAGAACGGCTTCTACTACGACTTCGCGTACAAGCGTCCCTTTACGCCGGAAGATCTCGCCGCCATCGAGAAGAAGATGACGGAGCTTGCGCGCAAGGACGAGAAAGTCACGCGCGAAGTGCTGAGCCGCGACGACGCGGTGGCGCTGTTCCAGTCGATGGGCGAGAAGTACAAGGCGGAGATCATCGCGTCGATTCCGGCGAGCGAAGAGATCGGCCTCTATCGCGAGGGCAACTTCGTCGACCTGTGCCGCGGCCCGCACGTGCCGTCGACGGGCAAGCTCAAGGTCTTCAAGCTCATGAAGGTCGCCGGCGCCTACTGGCGCGGCGATGCCAACAACGAGATGCTTCAGCGCATCTACGGTACGGCCTGGGCGAAGAAGGAAGACCAGGACGCGTACCTGCACATGCTCGAGGAAGCGGAGAAGCGCGACCACCGCAAGCTCGGCAAGCTGCTCGACCTGTTCCATCTGCAGGAAGAGGCGCCCGGCATGGTGTTCTGGCATCCGAAGGGCTGGGCGGTATGGCAGGCCGTGGAGCAGTACATGCGCGGCCGCCTGACGGACGCCGGCTACGAGGAAGTGCGCACGCCGCAGGTGATGGACCGTTCGCTGTGGGAGAAGTCGGGCCACTGGCAGAACTACAAGGAGAACATGTTCGTCACGGAGTCGGAGAAGCGCGACTACGCGATCAAGCCGATGAACTGCCCGGGCCATGTGCAGATCTTCAATCACGGCCTGCGTTCGTATCGTGACCTCCCGCTGCGCCTGGCCGAGTTCGGCGCCTGCCATCGCAACGAGCCTTCGGGCGCGCTGCATGGCCTGATGCGCGTGCGCGGTTTCGTGCAGGACGATGCGCACATCTTCTGCACGGAAGCGCAGATCGTGGAAGAGGCGAAGGCGTTCAACGAACTCGCGTTCTCGGTCTACGACGACTTCGGATTCAAGGACGTGAAGGTCAAGCTCTCGCTGCGCCCCGATCAGCGGGCCGGTTCGGACGAGACGTGGGATCACGCCGAAGAAGGCCTGCGCCTCGCGCTGCGTGCCTGCGGCGTGGAGTGGGAAGAGCTGCCGGGCGAGGGCGCGTTCTACGGCCCGAAGGTCGAGTACCACATCAAGGACGCGATCGGCCGCTCGTGGCAATGCGGCACGCTCCAGCTCGACCTCGTGCTGCCGGAGCGCCTGGATGCCGAATACGTCTCCGAAGACAATTCGCGCAAGCGCCCCGTGATGCTCCACCGCGCCATTCTTGGCTCGTTCGAGCGTTTCCTGGGCATTCTGCTGGAGAACCACGCAGGCGCGCTGCCGGCCTGGCTGGCGCCTGAGCAGGTGATCGTGCTGAACATTGCGGATTCGCACGCAGAATATGCTGAAAACGTAGTTCAACTCTTGCAAAAACAAGGGTTTAGGGCCAAGGCGGATTTGCGTAACGAGAAAATTACGTATAAAATCCGCGAGCATTCCCTTCAAAAGATCCCCTACCTGCTGGTGGTGGGTGAAAAGGAGCGGGATGCCAATCAAGTGGCCGTGCGTGCCCGTGGCAATGTGGATCTCGGCGTAATGTCCGTATCCGCATTTGTGGAGCGTCTGCAACAGGACGTCTCCAGTAAAGCCTGAGGCGACGAGCACGGCTTGTTTTTTTGTCTTCTTGAGGTAACGCAACATCGCTACAGACAAAGGTCACCGCATCAACCGTGAGATCAGCGCGCCCGAGTTGCGCCTGGTAGGGGTTGATAACGAACAGCTCGGCATCGTCAAGTTCATGGACGCTCTGCGCATGGCTGAGGACAAGGACTTGGATCTGGTGGAGATCGCTCCCAATGCGGCTCCGCCCGTGGCCCGTATCATGGACTACGGCAAGTTCAAGTACGAAGAAGCCAAGCGCTTGCACGAAGCGAAGCTGAAGCAGAAGATCATCCAGGTCAAGGAAGTGAAGTTCCGCCCTGGCACGGATGATGGCGACTACAACGTCAAGCTGCGCAACCTGAAGCGCTTCCTGGAAGATGGGGACAAGACCAAGATCACGCTGCGTTTCCGCGGCCGTGAAATGGCCCACCAGGAAATCGGCGCGCGCATGCTCGAACGGCTGAAGAGCGATCTGGAGGAGTTGGGCCAGGTCGAGCAGATGCCGAAGATGGAAGGCCGCCAGATGGTGATGGTGCTGGCCCCCAAGAAGAAGAAGTAATTCCTGTGCGAAGCGACGACCGGGATGCTCGGCATCCCGGTGTTGCTTTGTGCGGAGCAGTACGCGGGCCTCCCGGCCGGCGTACAAAAACAAGTGGATGCGGGTCTTACAAGCGCTGGCGTCAGCCGGCCACCTGCATGCATGTCATAGAGCTGGAGTTTTTCATGCCTAAGATGAAGACCAAGAAAAGCGCTTCCAAGCGCTTTACGGCGCGCCCGAACGGTTCGTTCAAGCGCGGCCAGGCCTTCAAGCGTCACATCCTGACGAAGAAGACCACCAAGAACAAGCGTCACCTGCGTGGCACTCAGGACGTCCATGAGACGAACCTGAAGTCCGTTCGCGCAATGATGCCGTACGCGTAACCCTAACGATCACGAAAGGAGAGCTTCATGCCTCGAGTCAAACGTGGGGTCACCGCACGGGCCCGTCATAAGAAAGTCATCGACGCTGCCAAGGGTTACCGCGGCCGTCGCAATAATGTCTATCGCATCGCCAAGCAGGCGGTCATGCGTGCTGGCCAGTACGCATACCGCGATCGTCGCAACAAGAAGCGCGTGTTCCGCGCCCTCTGGATTGCACGTATCAACGCTGCCACGCGCGAGCATGGCATGACCTACAGCGTGTTCATGAACGGCCTGAAGAAGGCTTCGATCGAACTCGACCGCAAGGTGCTGTCGGACATGGCCATTCACGACAAGCCTGCCTTTGCTGCCATCGTCAACCAGGTGAAAGCCTCCGTTGCCTGATGCCGGCTCCGGCAGCGTCACTAGACGCCGCCGGGCAAGCACCGACCGCAAGGTCACGTAAGAACGGGGCTCCTCACCGAGCCCCGTTTTTATTTTGTAGCGCCAACATATTCCACGTTTGCCGTCATGTCCCTGGATCTGGATCAAATCGTCGCCGACGCACAGGCCGCCTTCGCAGCCGCTAACGACAACGCCACGCTCGAAAACGAGAAAGCACGTTTCCTCGGCAAGACCGGCGCGCTGACCGAACTGCTCAAGGGGCTCGGCAAGCTCGACCCCGAAGCGCGCAAGACCGAAGGCGCGCGCATCAACCAGACCAAACAGCAGGTGGAAGCCGCGCTGCAGGCGCGCCGTCAGGCGCTGGCCGATGCGCTGATGAATGCCCGCCTCGCGTCGGAAGCGATCGACGTGACGCTGCCGGGCCGCGCGGTGTCGCGCGGCAGCCTGCATCCGGTCATGCGCACGTGGGAGCGCATCGAGCAGATCTTCGGTTCGATCGGTTTCGACGTCGCCGACGGCCCCGAGATCGAAACCGACTGGATGAACTTCACGGCGCTGAACAACCCGGACAACCATCCGGCGCGTTCGATGCAGGACACGTTCTACATCGATGGCCGCGACAGCGACGGCAAGCTCCTGCTGCTGCGCACGCATACGAGCCCGATGCAGGTCCGCTACGCGCGCATGCACGTGCAGAAGTACGCCGGCAAGGCTATGCCGCCAATCAAGGTCATCTGCCCGGGCCGCACGTATCGCGTCGATAGCGATGCCACACACTCGCCGATGTTCAATCAGGTGGAAGGCCTGTGGATCGGCGAGAACATCAGCTTCGCGGACCTGAAGGGCGTGTATCAGGACTTCCTGCGCAAGTTCTTCGAGCGCGACGACATCCAGGTGCGCTTCCGTCCGTCGTATTTCCCGTTCACGGAACCGTCGGCCGAAATCGATATGGCATTCGGCAACGGCAAGTGGCTCGAGATTTCGGGCTCGGGCCAGGTGCATCCGAACGTGCTGCGCAACATGGGGCTCGATCCCGAGCGCTATATCGGCTTTGCATTCGGCTCCGGCATCGAGCGCCTGACCATGCTGCGCTACGGCATCAACGACCTGCGCCTGTTCTTCGAAGGCGACGTGCGTTTCCTGCGTCAGTTCGCCTGACGCCGGCATTTACCTCACAGATATCTACCGAACAGAAGCGCCATGCAATTCTCGGAATCCTGGCTTCGTACCTTCGCGAACCCTGAAAAAATCTCCACCGACGCGCTCTCGCACAGCCTGACCATGGCCGGGCTGGAAGTGGAGGAGGTGGGCCCGGTCGCACCGCCGTTCAGCAAGATCGTGGTCGCGCATGTGCTGGCCACCGAGCGCCATCCCAATGCCGATCGTCTCAACGTGTGCCAGGTGGATGCCGGCACCGGCGAGACGCTGCAGATCGTCTGCGGCGCGCCCAACGTGAAGCCCGGCATCAAGGTGCCGTGCGCGATGGTGGGCGCCGTGCTGCCGCCGGCGGAAGCGGGCGGGGCACCGTTCGAGATCAAGGTTGGCAAGCTGCGTGGCGTGGAAAGCTACGGCATGCTGTGCTCGGCGCGCGAACTCAAGCTGTCCGAGGATGCCGGCGGCCTGCTCGTGCTGCCCGAGGACGCGCCCGTGGGCCAGGATATTCGCCAGTACCTGGACCTCGACGATCAGATCTTCACGATCAAGCTCACGCCAAACAAGGCGGACTGCCTGTCGGTTCATGGCGTGGCGCGCGAAGTGTCGGCGCTGACCGGCGCCACGCTGATGCTGCCCGACATGTCGCCCGTGGCGGTGACGATCGACGATCGGCTGCCGGTCAAGGTGTCCGCGCCCGACCTGTGCGGCCGCTTCTCGGGCCGCGTGATCCGCGGCGTGAACGCGCATGCGGCCACGCCCGCGTGGATGGTGCAGCGGCTCGAGCGTTCGGGCCAGCGCAGCATCTCCGCGCTCGTCGATATCTCGAACTACGTGATGCTGGAGCTCGGCCGTCCGAGCCACGTGTTCGACCTCGACAAGATTCATGGCGGCCTCGACGTGCGCTGGGGCCGCAAGGGCGAACAGCTCAAGCTGCTCAACGGCAATACGGTGGAGGTCGACGAGAACGTGGGCGTGATCGCCGACGACAAGGAGATCGAGAGCCTGGCCGGCATCATGGGTGGCGACAGCACCGCGGTGACGCTCGACACCACGAACATCTACCTCGAGGCCGCGTTCTGGTGGCCCGAGGCGATTCAGGGCCGCGCGCGCCGCTACAACTTCTCGACCGATGCAGGCCATCGTTTCGAGCGTGGCGTGGACTACGCAACGACGGTCGAGCACATCGAGCGCATCACGGCGCTCATCCTGCAGATCTGCGGCGGCGCCGCCGGTCCGGTCGATGACCAGATCGTCAACCTGCCGGTACGCAAGCCGGTGTCGCTGCGCGTGGCGCGTGCCGAGCGCATCCTCGGCATCGAGCTGTCGGCGGCGGAGATCGCCGATGTGTTCCAGCGTCTGAATCTGCCGTTTACGCGTTCGCAGGGTGCCGACGGTGAAGTCTTCGAGGTGACGCCGCCGAGCTACCGCTTCGACATCGAGATCGAGGAAGACCTGATCGAGGAAGTCGCGCGCATCTATGGCTTCGAACGCATTCCCGCGCGGCCGCCCGTCGCCGAGAACGAGATGCGTCCGACCAACGAAGGCCGCCGCTCGCAGCACGTCGTGCGTCATGCGCTTGCCGCGCGTGACTATCAGGAAGTGGTCAACTTCGCGTTCGTCGAAGAGAAGTGGGAGCGTGACTTCGCCGCCAACGACAACCCGATTCGCCTGCTCAATCCCATCGCGAGCCAGCTGGCCGTGATGCGTTCGACGCTGATCGGCGGGCTCGTGGACAAGGTGCGCTACAACCTCAACCGCAAGGCCGCGCGTGTGCGCCTGTTCGAGGTGGGCCGCGTGTTCCACCGCGATCCGAAGGCCGTGGATAGCGGGCTGACCGTGGCCGGTTACGACCAGCCGATGGTCGCCGCCGGCATCGCCTACGGTCCCGCGTTCGAGGAGCAGTGGGGCGTGCCGACGCGCGCGGTGGACTTCTTCGACGTCAAGGGCGACGTGGAGACCCTGTTCCATCCGCACGTGCCGCGCTTCGAGGCCGTGGCACATCCCGCGCTGCATCCGGGCCGCGCCGCGCGCGTGATCGTCGGCGGCAAGGCGGTGGGCGTGGTGGGCGAACTGCATCCGCGCTGGCTGCAGGAATACGAACTGGCGCAGGCGCCGGTGGTGTTCGAGCTGGACCTGCAGGCGCTGCGCGACGTTGGGCTGCCCACGTACACCGAGATCTCGCGCTTCCCGGCCGCGGTGCGCGATCTTGCCGTGGTGGTCAAGCAGACCGTCCGCGTGCAGGACATGATCGACGCCATGCGCGAGGCGCTGGACAAGGCCGATCTGGGCCGCTACTGCCAGAGCCTGGTGCTGTTCGACGAGTTCCGTCCGAAGGCGGCTTCGGCGGCCATTGGCGCGGACGAGAAAAGCCTTGCGTTCCGCCTGACCTTGCAAGATACTGGGGCGACGCTTCAGGACGAAACTGTCGATCAGGCAGTACGCTGCATGGTCGATGCGGTGGTCGCGGCGTTCGACGCCCGCCTGCGCGGCTGAACTCCCTGTGAAGGCTGGGCTCATTGACCGGTGGTCATCGGGCCCACGCCAACGAGCGATCATAGAATCAGCAAGATGAACGACCGAGACGCGATTTCCATGAATGCAGCAGGACTGGGCGAGGTGAGCGACCGGCACGCTCCCTCCCACGATGACGCGTCGCCGGAAGCCCGCGCGACCGAGGTGCCTACCCTGACCAAGGCCGAACTCGCGGAGATGCTGTTCGACCAGGTCGGTCTGAACAAACGCGAGTCCAAGGACATGGTCGAAGCCTTCTTCGACGTTATTCGCGAAGCGCTGGAGCAGGGCGACAGTGTCAAGCTGTCCGGCTTCGGCAACTTCCAGCTGCGCGACAAGCCGCAGCGTCCGGGCCGCAACCCCAAGACCGGTGAAGTCATTCCGATTACCGCGCGCCGCGTGGTGACGTTCCATGCGAGCCAGAAACTCAAGGGTCTCGTCGAGGAACGCGCTGGCGTGGCGGTGGTATCGAACTGATACCCACATCGCACGGCGGTGTCCGTGCGATGGCCGCGGCGGGTTCCTCCTTCCGCGTGATTGCCCCCTGAATTTGTAGTCTGTATCCTTCAGTGCCGTGCAACGCGCACGTCTAGACGTCGCGCGTGCCAGCACCGATCTTCCTCCCGAACTCAGACGACCATCGCATGACGGACAAATCCAGCGAGCGCATCACGCTGCCGCCGATTCCCGCGAAACGCTACTTCACGATTGGTGAAGTGAGCGAGCTGTGCGCCGTCAAGCCGCATGTGTTGCGGTATTGGGAGCAGGAGTTCACGCAACTCAAACCGGTGAAGCGCCGCGGGAATCGCCGCTATTATCAGCACCACGAAGTCCTGCTGATCCGCCGCATCCGCGAGCTGCTCTACGAGCAAGGCTTCACGATCAACGGTGCCCGCAACCGCCTCGACGAAGTCCGTCATCACGGCGGCGCGGCAGCGCAACAAGAGATCGAAGAACCGGACGGCACCCCGCGCGAAGAGGCCGCGGTACTGACGGTGGACATCAATCAGCTTCGCGGCGAACTGGTCGAGGTGCAGCATCTGCTCGCACAACTGAGAGAGATCGCGAAGCACGGATAAAACGTGCGCAAGTGACTAGCCATCGGCTAAATCTTGCTGTTATAATCTTTGTCTTTCGGGGCGTAGCGCAGCCTGGTAGCGTACCTGCATGGGGTGCAGGTGGTCGGAGGTTCAAATCCTCTCGCCCCGACCAGAAATTGAAAACCCGCCTGGTGTAAAAACCAGGCGGGTTTTGTCTTTTGGACGTCAGCGAATCGAACGGCCATTTCGGAAGACTTCCAAAATCACGCTCAGGCGTTTGCCGAGCTCGTCGGCCAAGCGCTCGATCAGGTCTGATTCACTCGTGCTGGTGCTCCGGATTCCAGTGCTGCGGAGAGGGTCAGGTACATCCGGTGGTATTTCTGCATGCGCTCGAAGTCCTTCTCGCGCAGGTCCTTCAGGCGGCGGATGTCGCTGTTGTGACGCAGATCGGCGAGCTTGACGATGATGGAGTCGCGGGAGCGCATGACACGCGCGAGATACTCGTCCTCGGATTCGTCCTTCCGCTTCGTCAGATTCATGATCGCGGTGATGACGCGTTCGCTGAACCCCATGGTCGTCAGATCGACGGGCGTCGTAGTCGTGTCCTCGAGCAGGTCGTGCCCGAGCGCGATGCACTGCAATTCCTCATCCTCGGTCTTCGCGTTGTGCATCACCTTCAGCAGATGCAGTACGTACGGCTTGCCGGCCTTGTCGTACTTGCCGTCGAACTGCTGCGTCACGAGCAGCAGCATCTTCGACAGCATTTCTCCCTTCTTCGGTTCCATTCGTATGCTCCAGCGAGTTTGTTCGGCTCACCTCAATTATGCGTGCTGCTGGGCCAGGATAGCCTGCCGATCGTAGAAGTCGTACGCACCACCGCTGTCACACCGTAGAGCAGCGGTCACAAATTAAAGGCCTGGCGATTCTTATCGTTGGGCCTTTTGTCTATCTTGGTCTGGTTTCTTCAACGCGACCAAGGTTCGGCGCGGTGCACTTCCGATTGGAGATATCGAATGAAAACCATTTTCCTGTCCTGGCGAAGTTACGAGACGCGCGAACGCATGGTGGTGGCGCGACTGGACTGGGACGGCAGCGCGTACCACTTTTCCTACACGCGCGGCGTGCGGCGGTCCGGATATCTGTTGCCGTTCGAATGCAAGGCCAAGGTCGATCGCGTGCAATATTGGCCGGAGCTCCCACCTGATATGTCGATTCGACGGATGCGCAAGTCTCGGCCCGACTATCCGCGGTTTCTGAAGTGGATGGGCCTCGATGCGCCCGATGCGATGGCTGAGCTCGGGATTTCCGGGGGGATCAAGGTGACCGACTCACTCGAGACGATGCCGTTGCCCGAGCGGACGCCGACAGGTGAGTATGTGACCGAGTTTTTTACGCGAGGCCTGTGGGAGGCCGGACCGGCCAGCATCGAGGCGGCGCGCCGGCTGGTGGAGGGCGATCGGCTCTGGCTGATCAAGGATCCGCTGAGCCGGTGGTGCAGCTACAAGCTGTTCGCGGATGCCGAGGGCGAGAGCCCCTACGTCGGGTATCTGCCGCGGATGTTTGCGAAGGATATCGAAAGGCTGCTCGATCGATGTGGTTCGGCCCTGGAGGTGCGCGTCAGGCAATTGAATCAGGATGCGCCGACAGCCATGTGGGTGTTGTGCCGGCTGACCTGTCCGTGGCCGGACGGCTTTGTGCCGTTCGACGGGGACGATGACTTCGTATCGCTTGTGTCGACGACGCCTGTCGAATGCACGGACGAGCGTTGCTTTGAGTGTTCGTTCAATCGGGACTGGGAGAGGAAATGCATGGAGGGGCGCCGCGTCGCCGCCGCGGGTGTCGGATGACGCCGCATACGCGCGTTCTTCACCATTGGTTACATCCCCGCGTCCGCGGGTCCGATATGCTTCGTCGCCATGTCATATCGGTGAGGAGACGATGATGCGATATCTGTTGGCGGCGATGATGGCTGCCGGTGCGATGATGTTGGGCGGATGCGTGGTCGCCCCCTACGACGATGCCGGTGGCGGTGGGCCCGGATGTCCGCCCGGGCAGGCGAAGAAGGGGAATTGCCGGGTCGATTCGTATGGCAATGAATCGTTCTGCCCGCCGGGCAAGGCGAAGAAGGGGCAGTGCTGAGGGTGCATGCCCGGTAGCAATGCTGAGGAGTCAAGCCGAGGAGCAAAGCCGAAGCACTATCAGGTTTGCAGCGTCAGCCATCCTCGCTGCGGCTCTCAACCTCGGCCTCAGCCTCAGCCTCCACCGCGGCCCCCACCGCAACCGGCGCGTACGCCAGCCCCGCCTCGCGCGGTCCCGCCGGTTCGACCTCGGCGCCGATCTCCCGCATGCGCGCGAACACGCGTTCGATGTCCTCGGGCGCAAGCACCAGCTGCGCCACGCCGAAGAACAGCATCTGCGGCGCCATTTCACGGGGGTGTGAACCCCCCGTGTATTTTCTCCATTGATGGTCGCCGGCGAGGCCGAACAGCGCGGCCATGCTCTTGCCCGTGCGGCTGAGATCCTGCTTGAGTTTGCGCAGGTCATGCGGTTGCGGTGGTCGATATCGCATGTACGGTTGCCTTGTCAGTGGCGTTGCAAGCTGATATCAACGGATGCTAACGCGCGGGCGCGCAGGATCAATCGCATATTCACGAATGTGTAGGCGTCCCACGATGGATAGCGGAAACGAAAAACCCGCCTCGCGGCGGGCTTTGATTTGCGGGAGCGATGATGATCCGACCCCGGGGCAGCATCAGGTGGCCCGGCACTCCATGATCCAGTGCGTATAGGGAATCCACGCCTGATGACGGACGCGGCCCGTGACGTCCGAGAAAACCGAGGAGGCGAGCTTGACGTAGCCCTCGTCGGTCAACACGTTCTGGCCCCGGTCGTAGCTCACCAGCAGACGCGAGATGGGGTTCTGCCCCTTGGCGTAGCAGGGGTCGATGGTGACCAGCCGGCCTCCGGGCTTCAACGCCGTTTTCGCGAGCTGGAAGAGATGATTCGCGGCATCGCTGTCCAGGTGATGGAGCAAGCCGCATCCAAGCACGACATCGAATTTCGGTAACGTTTCGAGGTCGGAATAATCGAGCAGCTTGCAGACGAAGTTGCCCTGCGCGCCGTATCGCTTCCTGGCGGCCTCGATATAGGCTTCGCTGATATCGAATCCCCAGTAATTGACCTCGGGCAGGAATGCGCGGATCTCTGCCGTTCCACAGCCGATATCGAGGACGTTGTCGCCGGGACGCACGCGAATCGAATCGCGGGCGAAATCGTTTCGCGTGCTGTTGCCGCCCATGAACAGCTGGAAGGCGTCATAGACGGCGGGATGGGAAAGAACCCTGCGAACTCCGCTTGTAATCTGTGCCATTCGTTAGGCTCGCAAAAGTTGATGGTATTAGCCGCCCTTGGCGATCACGACAATGCCGCTCAGGACGATGAGTGTGCCGACGATGCGATAGGCGTTGAGCGAATCGCCGAAGATAAATACGCCGCCCATGAGCACAACGATATAGGTCAGGCTCACGAACGGATAGGCGTAACTGATCTGCAATTGCGTCAGCGTCAGCATCCAGCTCACACCGGCCAGGAATGTCGCAAGAATAGACGACAACACCCATGGGGTCAGCAGCAGATGCATGACATAGAGTGCCTTGCCGGTCGTGGTGGCCGGTAGCGGGCCCGCCTCACCGACTTGCCAGCGCATGACGAGCTGGCTGTAGGCGGTAAACGCCAGCATGAGAAAGATATAAATGTGGCCAGATAGTCGCGACATGCTCTTATCCTAAGACTTCCTTGGCCGCACGGCCGTAAATATGGTGGAGGACAATACTACCGCCAGCATGGGCTGCACCCACCAGTAGGAAACTTCCGCGAAGAAGTTGGTGGCGCCTTGCGGGATCGACAGCATCAGCCCAGGCGTGACGGAAATGACGATGAGGACGGCGATCATTTCCAGATCGCCGAGCGCCCTGAACGCGTCTCGCAGCGCCGGGCGGTGCTTGCCGCAGAACGACAGGCATATCCTGACCGCGACGAACAGGAGCGCCGGACCGAAGAAGGCGAAGAACGATGCTACCCAGCGGTCCTCGGGAAGGACGTCCCGAATGAAGGCAAACGGCTTGAGCATGTGCAGGAGGCCGGGGCCGGCCTCCGCGCTCTGCGTGGCTACCTGGGTGGCAACATAGCCGTAGACGAGCGCGCACGACATGGCCAGCCAGGCCAGTACGCGCTGCATCCACGTCATCGGCAGCCGCAGGACGGCGTAGGCGAGAAGACAGCCGACGACCGCGCCAACGCTGATCTTGAGCGAGCACAGCACGATCAGGTAGATCGCGATCGCGGGGAATGCATACCACTTCAATCGAAGCGGACGATTGCGGCCAAGCTGATCGAGCAGCCAGACGCCGGCGAGATAGGCCACGAGCACGGCCACGCCGAAAGATTCGCTATGGAACACGTTGTCCCACACGCCGAGCTCCCGGCGGTAGCCGGCGGAAATCAGTCCGATGAACGCAACGAGCAGTGCAATCCAGAACGGACCGAAACCTTCCTGATCGGCATCGTCGCGGGTATCCATGACACCGATTCGTGCAAGGTAGTTGCGGAACGCCATTGCGAAGACGAACATCGCGAGAAGAAACAGCGGCACGAACAGCAACGGGAAAATGACTGCGTAGAAGTCCAGTGCGCCGACGCCCAGAAAATGGGATAACAGCCCGACCAGATGATGGCTGGCAAAGTGGTAGGGGAACGGCGCGACGCCGTCGATGCCCAGCGATGCAGACGCAAAACCAGTCAGCATGTTGACGATGGCGGCGTGGAACATCATGTCCACGTGGGCGGTACCCGATAGCACGCCTTCATGGATCCACGGCGTCTTGTACCCGTCCACGTAGGTCAGGAGGAACGCCCAATAGCCGACCAGCGCGCTGGCGACTAGCGCGACCAGCGTGTTCAGGCTTCTGGCCTTCCAGATCATGACGGCATTGCGGATGGCGACGGCACCGATGGCGATCCATGCAAGCGTGCTGTGCCCGGCGAAAATCCAGACGAGGCAGGGCAGCCCGCACATCGCAAGCAGCAGGGTGCTCCAGTCGGATCTCTGCATCCGGCCCCGCTCATACCACTCGAAGGCCAGCGCGACGGCGCAGAGGCTTGCGGCCGTCCCCGCCAGCACGGCGTCGATGATTTCGGGATTCCGCCCCGTCACGAACTCCGGCGCGCGGAGGGCGAGATACAGCGCGATCGCAAAACTGAACGTTGCGACCGAGCATCCGATATAACCGCTTTTTGCGAAGGTACTGGCGCTCGCTCCGGACTCCGACCATACCAGACTGCTACGTCGCACAATCCATCCTCTTCGACTGAAACGCGTGATTCTCTTTGGTGACCACGACAACATGCGAGAACCCGCGCGCGAGCGCGAGCTTGCAGGGAGCTTCCGATGCGTCGCCCGTCATCGGCTGCCGGGGCGCGAGGTACTGGTAGCCGTACGATTCATACTTGCACTGGCCGCTCTCTGGAGAGAACGGGCTTAGCAGCGGCATGCCTGTGAGCGCGGGCACCACGAAGGGCTGGATCGCGCAGGCGGGCAGCACGGTGTCAGTCGGTTTGTTGATATAGACGCCGCGATAGAAATCGGGGTCGAGAATGACGACACCGTACGGCGTGCCGTTGTGCAGGTCTTTCTCGCGGCCCAGGTCCGTGAGGAATCGATACAGGCGCGAGCGTTCGGCGAGGCCGGCCTTGCCGTCCACGATGTCGTCATCGGCCGGCGGCGACTGGATCGAGGCGCCCACGAGCTTTGCCGCCGCTTCCTTGGCCGCGAATTTGTCCCGGTAGGAAAGGATATTCGCCCCGGCCAGGGCCAGGCCGAGCAGCACCAGCAGGCAGACGACAGTACTTCGCCAACTAATCACGTGTCTCTCGCGTTCCCGAAAGGGGTCGATATTATCGCAAAGTTGTCACTTTCCGATAAGAATCCCCCCTTGAGTCGGAAGCCGAGGCAATCCCGTAGCGGGCCGCTGGGCCGGCGCTTCGGGTCAGCGATTCGGGCCAGCGGAAAATCTCCGGTCGGTTTGAATCCTCCACCGTACGTTGCTACGATAAAGATTCCATTCCAGCCATCGGAGGGTTTCATGTCTGACAAGGACAGCGGTATCGGTATCGCCGGCACGACGTGCATCGCATTCGCGGTGGCCGGGCTCGCGCTCGCGGCGTCGTTCATCCTCGCGTACTACGCGGTCAATCCGAAGCGCATTACGCAGAGCGGGGGCTGAGCGCCCGCCGTTGTCAGACATGGCCCGACAGCGCCTGCATGACATGCCGCTGGCCGCGCGCGAGGCGTTTGCGGACGCCTGCGCGCGGCACGGGTTTGTCTGGGAGGACTTCGAGGTCGCGGAGGAGGGGGGCGTCGTCAGCGTCGCGCCCGTGGCTGGCGGAGATTTGCGCGCTTATCCGACAGAGGCCGGCGGCGCGCCGTGGATCGTTGCATTCGAACGCGATCTCGAGTGCGACGTGTTCGGGCCGCCGCTGGCGGACTAGTGGCGCAGGCAGGCAGCCCTCCCATCAGGCAGGCAACGCGCGCAGGGATGCGCCAACGCGCGCGCGACCCGCATGGCGTGGTCCCGCGTCCGGGCCCGCCTCCCCACCGCCCTCGATCCGGAACACCGCCACCGCGGCCGAGAGCCGGTGCGCCTGCTCTTCCAGCGCGCCGGCCGCCGCCGCCGCTTCTTCCACGAGCGCCGCGTTCTGCTGCGTTACCTCGTCCATCTGCGTCACGGCCACGTTGACCTGATCGATCCCGCTGCTCTGTTCCGCGGCGGCCGCGGCGATCTCGTTCATGATGTCGCTCACGCGCGCGATGGCGCCGACAATCTCGTCCATGGTCGTGCCCGAGCGCGACACGAGGTCGGCGCCCGATTCCACGCGCGACGTGGACGCATCGATCAGCCCCTTGATTTCCTTGGCCGCCCCCGCGCTGCGCTGCGCGAGCGAGCGGACCTCGGACGCCACCACCGCGAAACCGCGTCCCTGTTCGCCGGCACGCGCCGCCTCCACCGCCGCGTTGAGCGCGAGGATATTGGTCTGGAACGCGATGCTCTCGATCACACCCACGATCTCGCCGATCTTGCGCGAGTCGCTGACGATATGGTTCATCGTGCCGACCACCTCCTTCGTCAGCGCGCCGCCCTGCGCCGCGAGGCCCGACGCCCCCTGCGCAAGCTCGCTGGCCTGACGCGCGTTCTCGGCGGTCTGCTTGACCGTGGAGGTCAGCTCTACCATGCTCGCCGCGGTTTCCTCGAGAGATGCCGCCTGTTCCTCGGTGCGCTGAGACAGATCGGTATTTCCCGTCGAGATCTCGCGCACGCCGACGTTGATGGACTCGGCGCCATGGCGCACGGTGCCGACCGTGTCGATCAGCGATGCCTGCATCGTCTGCAGTGCCGCGCTCAGGCGGCCCATCTCGTTCCGGCTGACCACCTCGACGCGGCCGGTCAGGTCGCCGGCCGCAATGCGCTGGAACTGGTCGATGGCCGCGTTCACGGGCACCACGATCGCGCGCATCATCAGCGCGCGGCCGATCCACGCCAGCAGCAGGGCGCCGACGAGGCCGATCGCGACCGCCCAGCTGACGAGCCTGAAGCGCGCCTGCGCCTCCTCGTAGCGTTGCGCGCCGCGATCGAGTTGCCGCTTTTCGAGGGTCAGCATGGCCTTCTCGAACGCGCTGTAGAGCGGGGGAAGCTTGTGGGCCTGCAATTGCAGGAAGGCCTGCCGGTCGCCGTTCTTGAGCGCGGCCAGGGCCGGGTTCACGCCTTCGGACAGGAACTTGTCGCGCTTGCCCTGCATGTCCTTGACCAGTTGCTGCTCCTCGGCGTCCGGGCTGGCCAGACCGGCATAGTGCTCGAGCCGCTCGTTGGCGTTCTTCAGGTACTGGTCGAACCGCTTGAGCACTGCGTTGGCGGCGTCCTGGTCGTTCAGTTCCGTCAGCGAGGCATAGGTGGCCAGTGCCAGGCGCAGCCGCAGCAGTTGCCCGGCGCTGCCTTCGAGATCCGCCACGGCGGGCGTATCCACGGTGTACATCTGTTTGAGGGATTCATTCCCGGCGCGCATGGACAGCAGGCCGGCGGCCGCGCCGACGACCAGCGCGAGCCCGAAGAACGCGATCATGAGGCTCAGCTGGCCGCGGATCGTGAGGTGCTTCCACATTGTCTTCCTCCTTTTGCGGTGGCGCCTCTGTGTTGAGGAGCCCCTAGGCGGTCAACGGATGGGGAAGACGATTCCTGAAGAGAGGGTTTGCACGGAGAGGAGGGAGCGGGGAGACCGCCCCGTTCCCGTCCGCTCGGTTCCGTCAGTCCTTCGCCTTGGCCCGCTCGATCGTCATGTGCGTCGGCATCATGTTGACCGTCGCGTTGTGCATGACCCAGAGCGAGCCCGCGACCACGATCACGATGGCGAACATCGTGCACAGGAAGATACCGGAGTTGAAGCGCTGCCCCGGGCGGCCCCCCAGATGCAGGAAGAACACCAGCTGCACGAGCAACTGTGCAACGCACAGCACGACGATGGCCGCGAGGCCCATGCCCTTGGGCACCACGTCGTACATCACCGCGCCGAACGACGCGAACGTGAGCAGCAGGCAGAGCAGGAAGCCGATGACATAACCGGTGAGACTGCCATGCGAATCGTGCCCGGCAGGGTGAAGCGTGTGAGTGCTCATACGAACTCCCGCAGATAGACGAAGGTGAACACGCAGATCCAGATCAGATCCAGAAAGTGCCAGAACAGGCTGAGGCAGGCCATGCGCCGGCGCGTCACGGCGTCCAGGCCGTAGGTCTTCAGCTGGTGCATCATCACGAGCAGCCACAGCAGGCCGGCGCTCACGTGCAGCCCGTGCGTGCCGACCAGCGCGAAGTAGGCCGACAGCGAAGCGCTCACGTTGGGGCCCGCGCCCCGGTGCACGAGTTCCGCGAACTCGTGGATCTCCATCGCGATGAAGCCCGCGCCGAAGAGGAATGTGATGGCGAGCCAGGCGATCGTGCGTTGCGTGCGGCCCGCGTACAGGTTCAGCATCGCCACGCCGAACGTGAAGCTGCTGAGCAGCAGCAGCATGGTTTCGCCGAGCACGAACGGCAGTTCGAACAGCTGCTGCCCGGTCGGGCCGCCGGCCGTGTTGTTGACGAGCACGCCGAACGTCGCGAACAGCGTCGCGAAGATCAGGCAGTCGCTCATCAGGTAGAGCCAGAAGCCGAGCGTCAGCGTGGTGCCGCTGTCGTGGCCATGGTCGTGATGATGGTCATCGGCGTGACCATGGGCGGTAACGGAGAGGACTTGGCTCATGATCAGGCGGCTTCCTTCAGTTGGGCAAAGCGGGCGTTCTCGATGCGGGCCACTTCTTCCGCGGGCACGTAGTAATCGACGTCGCGGTTATAGCTGCGCAGGATGAACGTGCCGATGACGCCGATCAGGCCGCCGATCGCCACGGCCCACATATGCCAGACCAGCGCGAAGCACAGCAGCAGGCCGAACATCGAGACGATGAAGCCGTCGCCGGTGTTCTTCGGCATATGAATCGGCTCGTAACGCGTGGGCTGCTTCCAGGCACGGCCCGCTTCCTTGTCGTCCCAGTGCTGCTCGAGCGAGGTGATGTTGGGCACCACGGCGAAGTTGTAGAACGGCGCGGGCGAGGCGGTCGCCCATTCGAGGCTGCGGCCATCCCACGGGTCGCCCGTGAGGTCGAGGTTCTGCTTGCGGTCGCGCACGCTGACGTACAGCTGGATCAGGAACGCGAGGATGCCGGCCGCGATGACGAAGGCACCGATCAGCGCGACCACGAGGTACGGATGCCAGTCGACGTTGGCGTAATGGTTCATTCGACGCGTCATGCCCTTGAAGCCGAGCACGTACAGCGGCATGAACGCGAGGTAGAAACCGACCATCCAGCACCAGAACGAGATCTTGCCCCAGCGCTCGTTGAGCGTGAAGCCGAACACTTTCGGGAACCAGAAGCTGATGGCCGCCAGGCAGCCGAACAGCACGCCGCCGATGATCACGTTGTGGAAGTGGGCGATCAGGAACAGGCTGTTATGCAGCACGAAGTCGGCGCCCGGCACGGCCAGCAGCACGCCGGTCATGCCGCCTACCGCGAACGTGACCATGAAGCCGATGGTCCAGAGCGTGGACGAGTGGTAGCGGATGCGGCCGCGGTACATCGTGAACAGCCAGTTGAACAGCTTGACCCCGGTCGGAATCGAGATGATCGACGTCATGATCCCGAAGAACGCGTTGACGTTGGCGCCCGAGCCCATCGTGAAGAAGTGGTGCAGCCAGACGAAGAACGAGAGAACGCCGATCGACGACGTCGCGTAGACCATCGAGGAGTAGCCGAACAGCGGCTTGCGCGAGAACGTCGAGATGATTTCCGAGAACGCGCCAAAGCACGGGAGGATCAGGATGTAGACCTCGGGGTGGCCCCAGACCCAGATCAGGTTCACGTACATCATGGCATTGCCACCAAGCTCGTTGGTGAAGAAATGCATGTCGAGGTAGCGGTCCGCGGTCAGCAGCGCGAGCGTGGCCGTCAGCACCGGGAACACCGCGACGATCAGGATGTTGGTGATGAGCGCGGTCCACGTGAACACGGGCATCTTCATCAGGTTGAGACCCGGCGCGCGCATGCGCAGGATCGTCACGATGAAGTTGATGCCGGTCAGCGTGGTCCCCAGCCCCGATATCTGTAGCGACCAGATGTAGTAGTCCACCCCGACCGTTGGACTGTAGCCAAGCTCGGACAACGGCGGGTACGCGACCCAGCCCGTGGCCGCGAAGTCGCCGACGAACATCGACATCATCACGAGCACGGCGCCCATGGCGGAGAGCCAGAAGCTCAGCGAGTTCACGAACGGGAACGCCACGTCGCGCGCGCCGATCTGCAGCGGCACGATGACGTTCATCAGGCCCAGGATCAGCGGCGTCGCCACGAAGAAGATCATGATCACGCCGTGGGCCGTGAAGATCTGGTCGTAGTGGTGCGGCGGCAGGTAGCCAAGGTTTTCACCATAGGCCATGGCCTGCTGCAGGCGCATCATGATCGCGTCGGCAAAGCCGCGCAGCAGCATGACCAGCGCGAGGATGATGTACATCACGCCGATCTTCTTGTGATCGACCGAGGTGATCCACTCGGTCCAGAGGTATTTCCACTTGCCGAAGTACGTGACCGCGCCGAGCAGCGTGGCGCCGCCGAGCAGCACCACGGCGAGCGTGACCATGATGATCGGCTCGTGGTACGGAATGGCTTCTAGATTGAGTTTGCCCAACATGGCTGGTTACTCCGTCACGCTGCCGGTCGCGGCCGCGCGGGGGACAGGATTGGTAATGGCATTGAAGGCCTGCAGCGAAGCCGTGCTGTCGGTGCGGCAGACAGGGTCGGCATCCTTCATGTACTTGTCGACGGTCCCGGCGAACAGCGCGGGCGCCACGGTCGAATACATCGTGACGGGGTCCCTGGTGCTGGGCTTTTCCAGCGCGCGGTAGACCGACTCGGTCAGCGGCGTGGACGAGCGCCTGGCTTCGGCGACCCATGCATCGAAGTCCGCGCGCGAGGTGGCGTAGGTCTTGAAGTGCATGTCGGAGAAGCCTTCGCCGCTATACGCGGCCGACTGGCCGAGGTAGACGCCCGGCGTATCGGCGATCAGATGCAGCTGGGTCTGCATGCCCGCCATCGCGTAGACCATGCTGCCGAGCTGCGGGATGAAGAACGAGTTCATCATCGACTCGGACGTGATCTTGAAATTGATCGGCGTATCGACGGGAATCGCAAGCTGGTTCAGCGAGGCGACGCCGTACTGCGGGTAGATGAACAGCCATTTCCAGTTCAGCGCGATGACCTCGACTTCCACGGGCTCCACCTGCGAGTCCAGCGGGCGGTACGGGTCGAGCTTGTGCGTGGAGGTCCAGATCAGGAAGCCTAGGAACGCCACGATCACGCACGGGATGGTCCAGACGACGATTTCGATCTTCGTCGAGTGCGCCCACTTCGGCGCGTACGTTGCCTTCGTGTTGGAGTCGCGGTATCGCCACGCGAAGATCAGCGTGAGCATGATCACGGGGACGACCACCAGCAGCATCAGGAATAGCGAGACGAGAATCAGGTCTTTCGCCTGATGCCCGATATCGCCTTTGGGGGAGAGCAACTCGATGGTGCAGCCGGAGAGCAGCAACACGGTGCCGGCAGCGAGCGCGAGGCCCGCGGCACGCCGCCAGCCGGAGCCAGACGGGGATGGACAAGTACGCATACGAGGGTTTTAATGTATGGAAATACGGGATGTCGCGGCGGAAGATAAGGTAAGACAACGCCCATACAAGCGACCAAATCGTCCGGAATCCACCAACAAGCAACAGATTTGCCCTGGCCCCATGCGAGAGAAAACTTCCATACAAGATGACGGCGCCACTGCCTGGCTGACTGGCTTCAGTGCGGGCGGCGGGGCGCGCTACCTGCAGATCGTGGGACGTATCGAGCAGGCGATTGCCGACGGCGCGCTCGTGCCCGGCGACCGTTTGCCGCCCCAGCGGCGAATTGCCGCACTCCTCGGCGTGGACCTGACCACGGTCACGCGCGCGCTCACGGAGGCGCGCCGCCGGCATCTGATCGACGCGCGCGGCGCGCTCGGGACGTTCGTGGCCGCGCCGCGCGTGGAGCTCGCGCAGCGCGTGGACCTCAGCATGAATGTGCCGCCGCCGGCAGACGGCGTGGACTTCGACGACCTGATGCGCCGTGGCGTGTCGCAGGTGCTGCTGCGCGCCGATGCGAGCCTGCTGATGACGTATCAGCTCGGCGGCGGCAGCCATAGCGACCGCGCGGCCGGCGTGATGTGGCTCGCGCCGATGCTCGGCGCCGTGGAGCCGGATCGGCTGATGGTGTGCCCCGGCGCGCAGTCCGCGCTCGCGGCGCTGATTCTGGCGCAGACGCAGCCCGGCGAGGCGATTCTGACGGAGCCGCTGGCCTACCCGGGTGTCCGGCTCGCGGCCGAGCAACTGGGGCGCAGTGTCATCGCGGTGGACGTGGATGCCGATGGCATGCGGCCCGACGCGCTCGAGCAGGCCTGCCGCGATCGCGCGGAAGGGCCACGCGCGCGGCTCGTCTACCTCAATCCGACCACGCAGAACCCGACCACCTGGACGATGCCCGAGTCGCGCCGGCATGAAATCGTCGCGGCCGCCGCGCGCAACGACCTGCTGATCGTCGAGGACGATCCGTACTGGCTGCTGACGCCGGACGCACCGCCGCCGCTCGCGCGCATCGCGCCCGATCGTGTCTGCTACGTTTCCACGATGTCGAAGTGCCTGAGCCCCGGGCTGCGCACCGCCTTCGTGGTGCTGCCCGAGAGCGTGGCCGAAGAGGCGGTCCTCGCCGCGCTGCGCGCGTTCGCGCTGATGTCCGCGCCATTGACGACCGCGGTGACCACGCAGTGGATCCACGACGGCGCGGCAGAGACCTTGCTCGGCGGCATCCGGCGCGAAGCGGCCGCGCGGCAGACCATCGCGCGGCAGTTGCTATCGAGCGTGGGACAGGCACCGCCGAGCGGCATTCACCTCTGGTACACGCTGCCGAGCTACTGGACGTCGCAGGCGCTCGCCAACGCGGCGCGCGCGGAGGAACTGCGTGTCACGCCGTCGGAAGCATTTGAAGTGGGATCGCAGCGCGCGAATGCGATTCGCATCTCGCTGGGCGGCGCGGCGGATCGGCTGCTGCTGGCGAGCGGATTACGCCGCCTGGCCGACCTGCTGGCGCGCAGGCCGGACGGCATTCGCGAAATCGTCGTATAGACCAGAAAAGCGCGCAGCAGAAACAGAATAAAAAAAAGTCGCGGCAGGCCGTGCGGGCTGGTGAGGGGTACCCGCAAGAGGGGAGCGCAAGACGAGGAGGAGGAGGGTCTTGCTTCATGACGGCCTCCACGCCGCGACCTCGGAAAATCAGCCCATGGTGCAGGCCGGCGTGTGCGC
Organism: Cupriavidus sp. OTU4054; assembly: GCF_038440175.1. Taxonomy (NCBI): domain Bacteria; kingdom Pseudomonadati; phylum Pseudomonadota; class Betaproteobacteria; order Burkholderiales; family Burkholderiaceae; genus Cupriavidus; species Cupriavidus sp. OTU4054. The sequence continues at coordinate 401,304 of NZ_JASATF010000001.1, read as the reverse complement.
GGCGACGATGCGTTCCGCGCGCTCCAGGTTCTGCGGGTAGTCGTTGTCGTTACCGGCAGGGTTGAACCCCGCGGCTTCGAGGTTCGCGAGCTCGCGCTCGAGGCTCGCATGCGTGACGGGCGCGTTGCACGGCTGCGGCTTGCTGGCCTTCAGCGCGGCAAGCGTCTGCCGCTGCGCGGCGGTCTCCGCATGCGCGCTCTGCACGTGCAGGGCCACGAAGGCGCTCGCGGCGAGGATCATGGCCTGCAATGCCGTGGTCAGGTTCAGGCGGTTGAGGCTTTCCGTACGTGCGGTGCGTGCTGGCATGATGCGTTCTCCGTGGACGTTGGGACGTTGGGACGTTGAGACGTTGAGTGCTTGGCGTCGAGCCATGGAACCATGGTAGCGGCACCGTGCCGATATCGACGGATACAGTGCGCGACACGGCTGTGCAACACAGTTCGCACGACAGTTCCCGCGACGGGTTTTCACGACGGTTCGCACGCGCCGTACGCGCGTTTTCGCGCATTCCCGCGCATGATTTCCTGTCCGCACGACGCTGGCGCTGAGCTTCGCCGCAACCGTCGCAACTGTATCCGTCGCTTTTACCGAGGCTCTCTTAATCTTCGCAACACGGCACGAACGGATGCCGCTGTCCACCGAAGAGAGCCCAGCGATGCACGGAATAACCGCACTAGAACTTGCGCGTATCCAGTTTGGATTCACAGTTTCCTTCCACATCATCTTTCCCGCGATCACGATTGGCCTCGCCAGTTATCTCGCGGTTCTCGAAGGATGCTGGCTGCGCACCAAAGACCCTGTCTACAAGACCCTGTTCCATTTCTGGGTCAAGATTTTCGCCATCAACTTTGGTATGGGAGTGGTGTCGGGCCTCGTCATGGCCTACCAGTTCGGCACCAACTGGAGCTTCTTTTCGGAGTTCGCCGGTGGCGTGACCGGACCGCTGCTCACGTATGAAGTGCTGACCGCGTTCTTCCTCGAAGCGGGCTTTCTCGGCGTGATGCTGTTCGGCTGGAATCGTGTCGGCCCGGGCCTGCATTTCCTGGCGACGATCATGGTCGCCGTCGGCACGCTGATCTCCACGACGTGGATCCTGGCGTCCAACAGCTGGATGCAGACGCCGCAGGGCTACGAGATCCTGAACGGCCGCGTGGTGCCCACCGACTGGCTCGCGGTCATCTTCAACCCGTCGTTCCCGTACCGCCTTGCCCATATGAGCATCGCCGCCTATCTGTCCACGGCGCTGTTCGTCGCGGCGGCGGGCGCCTGGCTGCTGCTGCATGGCAAGGCCGAGGCCGCGTCGCGCAAGATGCTGTCGATGGCGATGTGGATGGTGCTGATCATCGCGCCGGTGCAGGCGTTCGTCGGCGACGCGCACGGCCTGAACACGCTCAAGTACCAGCCGGCCAAGATCGCCGCGATGGAAGGCCACTGGGATACCGCGCCCAAGGGCGATACGAGCGGCTTCCCGCTGATCGTGTTCGGCATTCCTGACATGGACAAGGAAGTCACGAAATACGCGATCGAGATTCCGCGCCTCGGCAGCCTGATCCTGACGCACAGCCTCGACGGCCAGATCCGCGGGCTCAAGGACTTCCCCAAGGCCGACCGGCCGAACTCGACCGTCATCTTCTTTACGTTCCGCGCGATGGTCGCCCTCGGCGTGCTGATGATCCTGTTCGGCCTGCTGGGACTCGTCCTGCGCCGCAACGGCGCGCTGTTCCACAACCGCCTGTTCCAGCGTTTCGCGGTGGCGATGGGCCCGACCGGGCTGATCGCGCTGCTGGCCGGCTGGCTGACCACCGAGATCGGCCGCCAGCCGTGGGTGGTCTATGGCCTGCTACGCACCAGCGAAGCGGTGTCGCGCCATGACGTGGGTCCGATCGCGGGCTCGCTGGCGGCGTTCGTGGTCGTCTACTTCCTGCTGTTCGGCGCCGGTATCCGCTACATGCTCAAGCTCGTGAACAAGGGTCCCGATGGCGGCGCGCACGGCGACGTGGGCCCCAGCCATATCCCGGTGCCGCCGCAGGCGGTGCCGATGGGTAGCAGCGCATCCGGAACCGTCCCCGGTACTGCCGCTGCGCAGTTCAGCAACCATTAATCGGCTAACGAGGCAAACTGTCATGGGAATCGATCTCCCCCTCATCTGGGTCGCGCTGATCTACTTCGGCGTGATGATGTACGTGGTCATGGATGGCTTCGATCTGGGCATCGGCATCATGTTTCCATTCGTGAGCGACCGTGTGGACCGCGACGTGATGATGAACACCGTCGCGCCGGTCTGGGACGGCAACGAGACGTGGCTCGTGCTGGGCGGCGCGGCGCTGTTCGGCGCGTTTCCGCTCGCGTACGGCGTGGTGCTGAGCGCGCTGTACGTGCCGCTGATGCTCATGCTGCTGGCGCTGATCTTCCGCGGCGTCGCATTCGAATTCCGCTTCAAGGCGAGCGACCGCACGCGCCATCTGTGGGACAAGGCGTTTATCGGCGGCTCCGCGCTGGCGGGCTTCTTCCAGGGCGTGGCGCTGGGCGCGTATATCAACGGCATCGCGGTGAACGGGCATGACTATGTGGGCGGGGCGTTCGACTGGTTCGCGCCGTTTCCGCTGTTCACGGGCCTCGGCGTCGTCGTGGCCTATGCGTTCCTCGGCTGCACGTGGCTGATCATGAAGACCGAAGGCCGCCTGCAGGGCCGCATGATCGCGGCGGCCACGCCGCTGACCGCGATGATGCTGATCTTCATTGCCATCACCAGCGTATGGACGCCGCTCACGCATCCGGAGATCGCGCATCGCTGGTTCTCGCTGCCGAACGTGTTCTGGTTCGCGCCGGTGCCCGTGCTCGTGCTCGCCGCCGCGTTCGGCATCATCCGCGTGCTGGGCAGCCGGCCGAATGCGTCGCCGTTCCTGCTGGCGCTGCTGATGGTGTTCCTCGGCTACACGGGGCTGGCCATCAGCGTGTGGCCCAACATCATTCCGCCGGACGTCTCGATCTGGCAGGCTTCGTCGCCGCCGCAGAGCCAGGGCTTCGCGCTCGTGGGCGCGCTGTTCATCGTGCCGATCATCCTCACGTATTCGTCGTGGTCGTACTACGTGTTCCGCGGCAAGGTCAAGGCAGGGGAGGGGTATCACTAATGAACGATCGACATCTCGACAACGCGCCCCGGCAGGCCGCCGGGACGACCGGGGCCACGGAGGCCGGTCTCGGTCTCCGGCTCGGATGGATGGCATTGCTGTGGCTCGGCGGCGTGGGCACGGTGTTCGTGTTCGCGATGCTGATGCGCCTGCTCATGCGGCTCGGCGGCCTCGTCGCCTGATCGCACCATGTTCGCTCGCATGATCGGCTTCCCCAGCGCACGCGACTGGGTGTTTTCAGCCAAGGTGTTCGCGGCCGCGATGCTCGCGCTGTATATCGCGCTGGCCTTCGCGTTGCCGCGGCCCTACTGGGCGATGGCGACCGTGTATCTCGTGTCCCATCCGCTAACGGGCGCCACGCGCTCGAAGGGGGCGTACCGCGTGGTCGGCACGCTGCTCGGCGCCATCGCGGCCGTGGCCCTGGTGCCGCCGCTCGTCGATTCGCCGACGCTGCTGATGGGCGCCATCGCATTCTGGGTCGGCACGCTGCTGTACCTCTCGCTGATGGAACGCTCGCCACGCAGCTACGTCTTCCTGCTCGCGGCCTACACGCTGCCGATCGTCGCGCTGCCGGCGGTCAACGATCCGCTGCAGATCTTCGACCTCGCGGTCGCGCGCGTGGAGGAGATCTGCATCGGCATCGTCTGCGCCAGCGTCATCGGGTCGCTCGTATTCCCCGCGCGCGTGGCGTCCGCGCTCCATGCGCAGACCACGGTATGGCTGGCCGATGCCGCGCGCTGGGCGTCGGCGATGCTGACGGGCGCGCCGGGGGACATGCAGCAGCACGACAGCCGCTACAAGCTCGCCGCCGACATCCGCCAGCTGGACACGCTGATCACGCATCTGCAGTTCGATGCCGACACGGCGATGGCGGTCCGCTGCGCGCGCTGCCTGCATGCGCGCATGACGATGCTGCTGCCCGAGCTGTCCGGCCTGGCCAGCGTGCTGAGCGCCCTGCACGCGCATCCGGCGGGCGTGCCCGAGGCACTGGCGCAGCGCATGGCGGGCGTGGCCGCCTGGATGCGTGGCGAGGCCCGCACGGTCGTCCTGCCCGACCCGGCGACGGTGGCGGCGAGCGCGCCGGAGCCGGGCTGGCACTCGGACCTCGTGGCCACGGCCGAGCATCACCTTGCCACGCTGTCCGATCTCTGGCACGACTGCCTCGTGCTCCAGCAGCGCATCAGCGACCGGTCGACCGAGCAGGTCATGCCGGAGCTGCGCTATGCGGACCAGCCCGGGGAGCGCGCCTATCACCACGATCACGCGATGCTGCTCGTCTACGCGCTCACGGCGGGCTGCGCGACATTCGTGGCGGGACTCGCATGGATCCTGTCGGGATGGATCGAAGGGGGCGCACCGGTTGCGCTGGCCGCGCTGACCACCTGCATCTACGCGACCATCGACGAGCCGCGCCGCACGGCCTGGCGCTTCGTGCGCTGGGCCATGGTGTGCCTGGTCGTGTCATGGTTCTACATCTTCGTGGTGCTGCCGTTCGCGCATGACTTCGCGGGACTGGCGGGTTTGCTCGCGGTGCCGTACCTGATCATCGGCGCGCTGATCGCGCGGCCCGGGTTCAATCTGTTCGCGGTGCTGCTATCGGTCAATGCCGCGTCGTTCGCGAATGTGCAGATGCTGTACGACGCGAACTTCGGCAACCTGTTCAACGGCACGATCGCGACCTTCGCCGCGATGATCTTCGCGCCGCTCTGGGTCGTGATGGTGCGGCCGTTCGGCGCGCACGCGGTGCTGCGGCGGCTCGTGCATGCAAGCTGGAAGGACATCGCGCTCGGTGCCGATCGCCGTGAACTGGAGGAGCATCCCCAGTTGCGCGGCCGCATGCTGGACCAGCTGCAGCGGCTCGTGCCGCTGCTCGCGGCCAGCAGCGACAAGACGTCGAACAAGGGCTTTACGGAACTGCAGGTGGGCTTCGGCACGCTGGCGCTCCAGCGCGATTTCGACATGTTGCCGCCCGTCGCGCGGAGCCGGCTTGCGCGCGTGCTGCGCTCGCTCGAGTATCACTACCTGAGAAGGGTGCGGGAGGGTGCCGCGCTGGCGCCGCCGCCGCGGCTGGCCGCGCGGATCGACAATGCGCTGGCCGCGATCGCGCACGGCGCGGGCAGCGCGTCGCGCGAAACGGTGTCCGCGCTGACGAATATCAGGCTGTCGCTGTTCCCCGAGAAACAGGGGTAAAGGCGCGCATCAGCCCATGTAGATCTGCGCGAGGCCTTCCTTGAGCGCGGTGGCGATCTGGTCGTGGCGGCGGTCGATATGGCGCGCCAGGATCGGGATGCACCGGTCGGCATCGCGCGCCTTCAGGCCCAGCAGGATCTCGCGGTGGTCGTTCTGGCTGACGCGGCGGTCGCAGCGCTCCATGTCGATCCAGCGCACGAAGCGGATGCGCGCGTTGATATTGCGCAGCACGCGCAGCATCTCGAGGTTGCCCGACATCGCCATCAGGCTTTCGTGAAAGGTCTCGTCGAGCCGGACGAGTTCCTCGACGGAACGGTTGCCGGGCTCGGGACCCGTGTTCTCGAGGAATGTCAGCAACGCCTCGATATCCTCGTCCTTTGCGCGTTCCAGCGAGAGGCGCAGCGCCTCCACTTCCACGATCTTGCGCATCTCGTAGAGCGAGAACACTTCCTGCGCATCGAGGTCCCGGCAGAAAAAGCCCTTGCCCGGCGAAAAGCGCAGCAGGCCTTCGGTGGTCAGGCGCGTCAGCGCCTCGCGCAGCGGCGTGCGGCTGACGCCGAGCGCGCTCGCCAGCACGCCTTCATTGAGGCGCTCGCCGGGCTTGAAGTCGTAACCGACGCTCATGGCCTTGAGCTTGTCGTAGACCTGCTCGACGATGCTGTCACTTGCTGCTGTTGCCACGGTGTCGGTCCTGTCTATTCTGGCTGTCTGAACGAAGCGAAGGCAGGAATATACCTGAATTCGATGCTGTGCACGGGTGTGTATACACCCGTGCGGTCATGCATCAGTCCACGTGCGCGCCCGAATCCTTGACGATCTTCGCCCAGGTCTTCATATCGGCCTGCTGCACGCGCTTGAACGCGTCCGGGCCGCCGTCCTTGATCGGCTGGATGGCCTGGCTGACGAGCCATCCCTTGAACTCGTCCGTGTTGATGGCCTTGAGCACGGCCTTCGACATGCGGTTCTGGATATCGGCGGGCAGGGCGGCCGGACCGAACAGGCCGTACCACGTCGTGCTTTCGAAGCCGGGCAGGTTGCAGGCCTCGGCGACGGTCGGCACATCGGGCAGCACGCTGACGCGCTGCGGGGACGTCACGGCGAGCGCGCGGACCTTGCCGGACTGGATCGGGCCCAGGCTCGGCGAGCTCTGGTTGAAGAAGAAATCGACCTCGCCCGACAGCAGCGCCGTCATGGCCGGACCCTGGCCCTTGTACGGGATATGCACATAGCTGGTCTTCGAGGCCGTGGCGAACTGCGTGCCGGCCAGATGGCCCGACGCGCCATTGCCCGTGGACGCGTAGTTGAGCGTGCCCGGCGCCTTGCGCGCGGCCGCGAGCAGATCCGCGCAGGTCTTGATCTCGGGGTGCTTCTCCGGGTTGATCAGCAGGATATTCGGCAGCGTTCCCAATAATGCGATCCGCGAGAAATCATTCACCACGTCGAATTGCAGTTTCGAATATAGCGCGGGATTAATCGCGTGCGTACCGGCCGTGCCCAGCAGGAACGTATAACCATCCGGCTTGGCCTGCGCTACCAGCGCGGAAGCGATATTGCCGCCCGCGCCGGGGCGATTATCGGAGATAAACGAGACGCCGAACTCCTTGTTCAGTTCCACGCCCAGCTTGCGCGCATAGATGTCGGTGGCGGCACCGCCCGGGAAGCCACTGACGATCGAAATCGTGCTGTTCGGCCACGCTTTCGTGTCCTGGGCGGCGGCGGTGCCGCTGTACGCCATCAGCGTGGAAGCCAGCAGGGTGGCGGAAAGCAGGGCTTTGTATGGCACAACCGGGCGCATCGTCATGGGGGACGCTCCTTAAGCAGGGTTACAGGGCGACGGGCACTTGCCGGCTGGGCCAGCGCTGCACTCCGTCCTGTATACAGACTTTAATTATTGATCTGTATTCTGTAAAGCGTTATGCTGCGATCACTGCAGTGCCGCTGCATCTTCCCTGTTTTGGTTAGGTCGGCACTGTAATGGCGCAAGCCTGCCAACCACCGCTCCATCCCTTTAATCGCAGAGCCACCACGATGATTTCGACCACCTCTTCCGCAAACCAAACGTCCGATACTGGTGCATGGCGCGCCGTCTTCGTCGATGCCAATCCCACACTGTCGGAAGTGTCTTTGCGCCTGCGCCGCGCCGACGACCTGCCGCTCGAGATCAACCAGCAGCCCGATATCAAGTCGGAACAGCTGCCGGCCGCGCTCGCCGGCGCGCCGATCGCGATCATCGACCACACGCATCTGCCGACCGACATCGCGCGGCAGTGCAAGGGGCTCAAACACGTGGTGTTCCTGGGCACGGGCGCGCGCAGCTATATGAATCCCGAGGAACTGGCCGAACTCGGCATCACCGTGCATACGATCAAGGGGTACGGCGACACGGCCGTGGCCGAGTGCGCGTTCGCGCTGATGTGGGCGTCGGCGCGCAACTTCGCGCGGATGGATCGCGAGATGCGCGCGGGCAACTGGCTGCGTTCGGACGCCGTGCAGCTCACGGGCAAGACCATCGGCCTGATCGGTTTCGGCGGCATCGCGGCGGAGCTCGCGCGACTGGCACGCGGCATGGGGATGCGCGTGCTGGCCTGGAACCGTACGCCGAAGACGCACGAAGGCGTGGAGTTCGTGGACCTCGACACGCTGCTCGCGCAGAGCGATGTGGTGTCGCTGCACCTGCTGCTGACCGACGAGACGCGCGGCATGATCACCGCCGAGCGCATGGCGCGCATGCGCGATGGCGCCATCCTGATCAACACCGCGCGCGGCGCGCTCGTGGATGAAGACGCGATGATCGCCGCGCTGCGCAGCGGCAAGATCTCGCACGCGGGGCTCGACGTGTTCACCGTGGAGCCGATGCCGGCGGGGCACGTGCTGACGACGCTGCCCAACGTCACGCTGTCCGCGCACTCGGCGTTCCGCACGCCCGAGGCCAACAACAACCTGATCGGCGCGGCACTCGACCACTGCCGCCGTATCGTCACGACCAACGCCTGAACCGGACTTTCGACATGACCGCCAGCACTTCCAATCCTCCGATCGTCCGTCTGGACCAGAATCACCGCCGCAGCCGCGCGGTCGTCGCCAACGGCATGGTGTTCCTTGCCGGGCAGGTGGCCGACGACAAGGCCGGCGACATTGCCGCGCAGGCGCGCGAGGCGCTGGCCAAGGTCGATGCGCTGCTGGCCGAAGCCGGCACCGACAAGCGCCGCGCGCTGACCGCGCAGATCTGGCTCGCCGATATGGCAGACTTCGATGCATTCAACGCGGTATGGGATGCGTGGGTGGCGCCGGGCGAGACGCCGACGCGCTGCTGTGGCAAGGTGGAACTGGCCGATCCCGCGTACCGCGTGGAGATCGTCATGTCCGCGCTGGTCTGAATTCACCTCTCGAAAGGAATCCCATGATCTCCACGACCGATCCGCATCGAAACCGCAAGCCGCTCAATATCAGCGAGGAAGAGTGGGCGGTGCGCGTGCAACTGGCCGCCGCATACCGGCTGGCCGCCAAGTTCAACCTGACCGACCTCATCTACACGCATATTTCCGTGCGCGTGCCGGGCACGAACGACCAGTTCCTGATCAATCCGCACGGCTGGTTCTTCGACGAGATTACCGCGTCGTGCCTCGTGAAGATCGACACCGAAGGGCGCCCCATCGGCGATAACCGCTTCGAGGTCAACGCGGCCGGCTTCACGATCCACAGCGCGCTGCATCAGAGCCGCCATGACGTGGAGTGCGTGGTCCACCTTCACACCGACGCGGGCATGGCCGTGGCCGCGCTCGAATGCGGGCTGCTGCCGCTGAACCAGATCAGCATGCAGTTCTACAACCGCGTGAACTATCACGACTACGAAGGCATTTCGCTCGACCTCGACGAGCGCTCGCGCATCGTCGCGTCGATGAAAGACGCCAACTACCTGATCCTGCGCAACCACGGCTTGCTGACCACGGGCCGCTCGGTGGCGGAGGCGTTCACGCGCATGTTCTACCTGAACCGCGCGTGCGAGATCCAGGTGAAGACGCTGTCGATGGGCCAGAAGGTCACGATCCCGTCGCCGGAAGTGTGCGAGCACGCGGCCAAACAGCACGACGACTACGCGTACCTCGACACGGTCCACCTGGACCGAGAGTGGACCGCGCTACTGCGCCTGCTGGACCGCGACGGCGGGGACTATCGCTGCTGATGCGGTTGCCGCGCCTTAGCGCGCGGCACGGTACAGCGACCATACGGTGGCGCTCAGCACCAGCGCCACCACGCCGGCCACCATCAACGCCGCGCCAAAGCCACTCGCAAACGCCTGACTCGCCAGTGTCCCCACGGAGGCCCGCGCCGTCCCGTCGAGCGGCGCGATGGCCTGCGCGATGTCGCCCGCGAGCACGCGTGCCAGGAAGTCCGCGCCCAGCGCATCGCGCCACGCGAACCCGGCGGGCAATGCATCCTCGAACGCCAGCTGCGTCCGCGACGCCAGCACCGCGCCGAGCACGCCCACCGCCGTCACGATCGCCGAGAAACGCGTCGTGGTGCTGATGCCGGAGGCCATCCCCGTCCGGTGCACGGGCACGCAGGCCATGATCGCCTTCTGCGTATCGCCGTTCATTACCCCGGCACCGAGGCCGGTCACGACCATGCCTGCGGCCACGAGGCCGTAGTGCGCATGCGTGGCAACCGCCGCGACGAGCACGTTGCCCGTGCCGATCAGCAGCAGGCCCGCCACCAGCACGCTGCGGCTGCCATCGAAGCGCGCCGACAGCCGCGCGCCGAGATAGGGCCCGACGATCATCGCCAGCGCGAACGGCAGCATGCCCACCCCGGCCTGTACGGCCGACATCTCGAACGCGTTCTGCAGATACAGCGGCAGGAACGTCATCATCACCTGCGCGCAGGCCGCATAGCCGAACATCCCCAGCACCGCGCCGACAAAGCGCGGTTGCCGGAATAGCGAGAGGTCGATCATCGCATGCGCCGTGGCACGCTCGTGCACGACGAAGAGGGCCAGCAGCAGCGCCGCGCCGCCGAAACGCGACCACGTGGCCAGCGACGTCCACCCATGCGCGGGCATATCGATCAGTGCCCAGATGCCCAGCATCAGCGCCACGCCGAACAGCGCACTGCCCAGTGCATCGATGCGGGAGGCCGCCGGATTGCGCGATTCGGTCACCGCATATCGCACGCAGCCCACGAGCACCAGGCAGACGGGCACATTGATCAGGAAGATCCAGCGCCAGCCGGCCCACTGCGTGATCACGCCGCCGACCAGCGGTGCGATCGTCGTGGTGATTCCCATGCACGTCCCCCACACGGCCCAGGCGCGCGTACGCTCGGCGCCTTCGTGGAAGGTATTGGCGATGATGGCCAGCGCGGCCGTGAGCAGCATCGCCGCGCCGACGCCCTTGACCGCGCGCGCGACATTGAGAAAGGTCGCCGTCGACGCCAGCCCGCATCCGACCGACGCAAGGATGAAGACCGCCAGCCCCAGCACCATCATGCGCTTGCGCCCGAGCCGGTCCGCCAGGCCGCCGGCGGGCAGCAGGCACGACGCAAACGCGACCATATAGGCGCTGACCACCCATTCCACATCGGCGAAGCTCGCCTGGAACGTGCGTGCGATCGCGGGCAGGGAGACCGCCACCACATTCGTGTCGAGCACGATCAGCGAGCAGGTGGCCGACGCGGTGGCGAGGACAAAGGCCTTGCTGCCGCGGCCGGGCGCATCGGGTGGCGCGTCGGGGCGCGAGAACGGTTGCGAAGAGGCGGGGGCGGACATCGGTGTGCGGGGGCAGGGTTCCAGCGAGGATTGCATGGTAGCGACCCCCGTATTGCCTGTCATTGCTATACAGTGACAACTTCATTGACGATCGAGTCAATACGGAACCATGAAGACACTCGATATCGCCCACCTGCGCGCCGTCGCGGAAGTCGCGCGCCATCTGCATTTCGGCCACGCGGCGGAGGCCCTCGACCTCGCGCCGCCGATGCTCACCCGACGGATCCAGGAGGCCGAGCGCCTGCTGGGCGCCCGCCTGTTCCACCGCACGCGCCGCTCCGTCGAACTCACGGCCGCCGGGCAGGCATTCCTGCCGGAAGCGCTGGCCGTGCTCGAGCATCTGTCGCGCGGCATCGACGTGGCCGCGCGTGCCGAACGCGGCGAAGTGGGGCGCATCGAAGTGGGGTACGTGGGGTCGGCCGCGTACGCCGGCGTGCTGCAGCAGAACATCCGCGGCTTCCGGGACACGCATCCGCTCGTCGATATCCGGATCGACGAGGTGGTCATGGACCGCATCGGCCCGATGCTGGAGGCGGGGGAGATCGACGTCGCCTACTGTCGTCCGCCGATGGCGCTGCCCGACGGCGTGCGCACGCAGACGGTGCACCGCGACGCGTTCCTGCTGGCGATTCCCTCCGACTCGCCGCTCGCGCGGGAACTGGAGATCCACCCCGCGCAATTGCGCGAGGCGACCTTCGTGGTGCCGGAGCAGGAGGCGGGCACGGTCGAGGTGGCGCGCCGCGGCCGCTTCTCGGCCGCGATCGGTCCGCGGGGCGGCACGCTGGCCGCGGTGCTCGCGCGCGTCGCGCTCGGCAACAGCGTGTCGGTGGTACCCGGCTCGCTGGCGGCCTGTGTGGCGTTGCCGGGCGTGGTGTACCGGCCGATCGCCGGCAAGCCCATCGTGTCCGAAGTCGCGCTCGCCTATCGCGCCAGCGAAGCGTCGGCGACGGTGCGCGCGTTCGTCCAGCATGCGGTGCGCCATGCGATCGGCGGGGCGCGGGGTTCAGCGGGAGGTTCGGTGCGAGACTCCGCGCGAGAGTCAGCGAGGTAGGGTCGCGATAAAGACCCGGCAGAGCGCTTCCATGCCGCGCGCATCCTCGTCGTCGAAGCGGCCGGGCACCGGGCTGTCCACGTCCCAGACGCCGATCAGCGTGCCGTCTTCGGCGAAGAGGGGCACGACGATCTCCGAACGCGAGGCCGCGTCGCATGCGATATGGCCCGGAAATGCGTGCACATCGGGCACGACCTGCGTGACGCGCGTCTGCGCGGCCGTGCCGCACACCCCCTTGCCGAGGGCAATGCGCACGCATGCGGGCTTGCCCTGGAACGGCCCCACGACGAGCTCGGTGCCGTCGTAGAAATAGAAGCCGGCCCAGTTGAGATCGCGCAGCGAGTGAAAGACGAGCGAGGAGAAGTTGGCCGCGTTGGCGACGACGTCGCGTTCGTCGCCGAGCAGGCCGCGCGCCAGTTCCACGAGCTCCGCATAGTGCTCGGTCTTGGAGAGAGGCGTGGCGTCGGCGGAAAGCGTAAACATGGTCGGGGGACGTCGGGAAGACGCGTCAGGCGAAATGCCGCCATTCTAGCGAGCCACCGAAGTCCTTGATCGCATTGGGGTCGGCCCCGCTTTGTGACTAAGCTGAGTAAGGATCATTCGAGGAGCCACGATGCAGGCCTGTGACCTTTGCCATTTGCTGGTGGGCGAGCCGGCAAGTGTGCCGCCACACGAGAATCTGCAGGCGTCGGGCATCGGCGCCATGCCCAATCGATGCAAGGTGGACAGCCGCTGGCGTTGCGCGGGATGTGGCGCATGGATGTACCAGAGCACCGCGTTGGGCGAGCCGCCCAACATGTGGCGCATGGGCGGCCCCCCGCCAAGGTAGGGGGACAATTCTGCTTGTGTAGCATGTGACCGACGCAACACCCATGTTACGATGCCCGGCGTATTTGGAGTCTATATGTTTGTCTGCCAGAACCAACCCTGCGGTGCCCAGTGGCAACCGTCAGAGGTGACGATCAAAAATGAGGGCCAGGGATTCTTGTTCCGATGCCCGATGTGTGGCGCACGCAATCCCGTGCAAGCCAGGCAGAAGCGAGATGGCACCATCGAATACAGGCAATCTCGGCGGGAATCACCCTCGGCCGAGCCCGAACGCCCACGCGGACGACGGCACTGACCCCGAAACTTGAAGGAAAAATGGCGTGACGGCGCCAGATTTCCTCAAGACGGCGGAGACGGGACCGTTAAGAACATTATGGACATTAGCGATCTTTCCCACGACTCCGCTTCGAACGCCGAGGTCATCGGCTGGTCGGGCGCAACCCCCCAGGTCATCGCGAGGGTGTTGAACGCCGCGCTTGCCGCGCAGGACCTGTCCGGGTTCGCCGCGCTGCTTTCGGACATCGCGCGCGATCGTGGCCTCAAGGGCGCGCGCGGCACGCATCAGTCGATCTACGACATGCCCTACGCCAGCCTGCTGCCGCGGCAAAAACATATGCTCGCGGATGCGTTCGACCTGTTCATCCGGCTGGGCATCGAGTTTCGCGCGCGCGGCGCGGATGGCGACGACAGCGATGCGCTCGGGGAGGACCTCGAGCCGCTGCGCGATATCGACGACGAGGATGCGATCGACGACTGATCGCCCCTCACCCCTCACCCATCACCCTCAGCTTCACCCCCGATCGAGCAGCCCAATCTCGCGCACCGCCACCGACAACATCGACAGACCCGCCGTCGCGGGCGCTCCCGACGCGCGCTGGTCCGCCAGCATCTGCGCATAGCGATCGAGCGCGGGCTGACGGCCCGCGCGCCATGCATCGATCAGCGTGGCGGCATCGTCCACCGCGGGCGCGCTCGACAGCACGCTCGTGGCTAACGCGCGTTTGAGTCGTCCGAGGTCTTCCAGCGTCGTGGTGCGTGCCAGCAGATCCCAGTGCGTGTCGGCGGGCAGCGCCAGCGCGCGCTCGCGCAGCCAGCCGAAGTTCAGATGCGTGTCGAGCGCGAAGTAGACGCCGGCCACCGCGTCGAGACTGCGATCGCAATTGGCCGCGACCTCCGCGATATCGAGCGCGGCGGCGGCGTTGTCGCTCGCGGCCACGGCCATGGCCAGCGACGGCTCGACGCCGGCTTCGGTCAGCTCGCGCACGCGCGCATCGAGCGCGGCCGCGGTGTCCTCCGGTAGCAACTGCGGCAGCTGTGGCGTCAGCCAGCGCGCCGCGTCGACGAAGCGCGCGGCGCCGGCCTCCACCGCGCCGCCGCCACGCAGGTAACGGACGAACCAGAGCGTCGCGCGCTCCAGCAGCCGGCCCAGCGCGCCGAACATCTGCGCCTGCACGGCATCGTCCACGCGGTTGTCCAGTGCATCGATCTGCTGCCACAGCGCGGTGAGCCCGAACACGTCGCGCGCCAGCATGCACGCGCGCACGATGTCGGCCGGGCGCGCGTCCGTCTCTTCCATCAGATGATGGACGAACGTCGCGCCGATGCGGTTTACGAGCATATTGGTCAGATGCGTGGCCAGGATCTCGCGGCGCAGCGGATGCCGCTCCATCGCGCCCGCATAGCGTTCGCGCAGCGGCTTCGGAAAATAGTCGGGCAGCAGGTAGGCGACGAGCGGATCGTCGGGCAGGTCGGAGACGAGCAGTTCGTCGTACAGCCACATCTTGCTGTAGGCCAGCAGCACCGCGCGTTCGGGCGAGGTGAGGCCCGCGCCGTCGGCCTTGCGTTCGGCAATGCCTTCCTCCGACGGCAGGAATTCGAGCGGACGATTGAGCCGGCCCGCGCGTTCGAGCCAGCGGATCAGCCGTGCCTCGGCATCGATCAGCGTGGCCGACTCGCGCCCGGCCACGGACAGCGCCTGCGTCTGGTAGTAATTGTCCTGCAGCACGAGCAGGCCCACTTCGTCGGTCATTTCCGCCAACAATGTGTTGCGCTGCTTTTCGGTCATCTCGCCATCGCGCACGACAATCCCGAGCAGGATCTTGATATTGACTTCGTGGTCCGAACAATCGACGCCGGCGGAATTGTCGATCGCATCGGTGTTGATGCGTCCGCCATTGCGCGCGAACTCGATCCGCCCCAGCTGCGTGAAGCCCAGGTTGCCGCCTTCGCCGACGACCTTGCAGCGCAACTCGCTGCCGTTCACGCGCACCGCGTCGTTGGCGCGGTCGCCCACCTGCTGGTGCGTCTCCCCGGCCGACTTCACATAGGTGCCGATGCCGCCGTTGTAGAGCAGATCGACCGGCGCCATCAGGATCGCGTGGATCAGATCCGCCGGGGACAGCGACGTGGCCTCGATGCCGAGCGCCGCGCGCACCTGGGGCGTCAGCGCGATGGACTTGGCCGTGCGCGGATAGATGCCGCCGCCTTCGGAGATGAGCTTCGTGTCGTAGTCGGCCCAGCTCGAACGCGGCAGCGCGAACATGCGCGCGCGCTCGGCCAGCGTGCGCGCCGGATCGGGATCCGGGTCCAGGAAGATATGGCGATGGTCGAACGCGGCCAGCAGCCGGATGCACGGCGACAGCAGCATGCCGTTGCCGAACACGTCGCCCGACATGTCGCCGATGCCGACCACGGTGAACGGCGTGCGCTGGATATCGACGCCCATCTCGCGGAAATGGCGCTTGACGGATTCCCACGCGCCGCGCGCGGTGATGGCCATCTTCTTGTGGTCGTAGCCGACCGACCCGCCCGAGGCGAACGCATCGTCGAGCCAGAACTTGTACTCGGCCGAGATCGCGTTGGCGTAATCGGAGAACGTGGCCGTGCCCTTGTCGGCGGCCACGACCAGATACGGATCCGATTCGTCGTGGCGCACCACGTTCGGCGGCGGAATCAGCTCGCCCGCGACGAGGTTGTCGGTCAGGTCGAGCAGCCCGCGCAGAAAGGTCTGATAGCAAGCCACGCCTTCGGCGAGGAACGCGTCGCGGTCCGTCATCGGCGGCGGACGCTTGACCACGAAGCCGCCCTTGGACCCGACCGGCACGATCACGGTGTTCTTCACCATCTGGGCCTTCATCAGCCCCAGCACCTCGGTCCGGAAGTCTTCGCGGCGGTCCGACCAGCGCAGCCCGCCGCGCGCGACACGCCCGCCGCGCAGGTGCACGCCTTCCACGCGTGGCGAGTACACCCAGATCTCGAACATCGGCCGCGGCTCCGGCAAGCCCTGCACGAGCGCCGGATTGAGCTTGAACGAAAGGTAAGGGCGGTGCGCGCCGTGCGCATCGCGCAGGAAGTAGTTGGTGCGCACGGTGGCCATCATCACGTTGAGGAACAGCCGCAGGATGCGGTCCTCGTCGAGATTGGGCACCTGATCCAGCGCGGCGCCGATATCGTCGAGCAATTTCTGGCAGCGCGCATCGGGGGCGGCGCCAGCGTTGGCGTCCGGAAGCCCGCAGGCGACCGCGGGGTCGAAGCGCGCGATGAACAGCGCGACCAGCATGGCCGCGATGCGCGGATTGCTCGTCAGCGCGCGTTCGATATAGGCGTTGCTGAACGTCGAGCCGACCTGCCGCAGGTACTTGGCGTACGCGCGGAGGATGGTCACGTCGCGCGCGCCGAGTCCCGCGCGCAGGACCAGCCGGTTGAGGTCGTCGTTCTCGATCTCGCCATTCCACGCGCGGCCGAACGCATCCTCGAACAGCGGCTTGATCCGCTCGATCTCCACATCGAGCGGGGTGCTGTCATGATCGTTCGCGATCTCGAGCCCGAAGTCGTGGATCCATACGGGCGCGCCCGCGTCGGGTTCGATCAGATAGGGGCGTTCCTCGTCGACGCGCACGCCCAGATGCTCGAGCATCGGCAGGCTGTGCGAGAGCGCGATGGGCTCGCCCGCGCGGAACACCTTGAAGCGGAACGCGCCCGCCGCGGCCTCGATGGGCCGGTACAGGTTCATGGCAAGCCCGTTCGCGTGCTGGCGCGCCTGTTCCATGAGCTCGATATCGCGCACGGCCGTGCGGGCGGCGTAGTCTTCGCGATAGCCGGCCGGAAACGAATCGCCATAGCGGCGCAGCAGGCGGTTGCCGAGTTCCTCGCCGCGGCTTTCGTGCAGCGCGCCGGCAAGGTCGTCCTGCCATCGGCGCGTGGCCTGGACGATGCGCTCCTCGAGTTCGCGCGTATCGACCTCGGGCATCGTGCCGGGCTGCCCGCGCACGGTCAGCTGGATGCGCGCGAGCGGAGACTCCGACAGCAGCGGCGTGAATTCGCAGCTCGTGCCGTTGAATGCCTGCACGAGCAGTTTCTGGATGCGCTGGCGCAGGTCCGTGTTGTACTTGTCGCGGGGCACGAACACGAGGCACGAGACATAGCGATCGAACCGGTCGCGCCGCACGAACAGCCGCGTGCGCTGGTGTTCCTGCAGGCGCAGGATGCCGAGCGCCGTGTCGTAGAGCTCGTCTTCATCCACCTGGAACAGGTCGTCGCGCGGATATTGCTCGAGAATCGTGACCAGCGACTTGTACAGGTGCCCCCTGGTCAGAAACCCAGCACGCGCGAGAATGTTCGCGCATTTGCGGCGAACGAGCGGGATCTCGCTGCTTGGCACCATATAGGCCGTCGACGTGTAGAGCCCGACGAAACGTCGTTCGCCGAACAGCTTGCCGTTCGCATCGACGAGCTTGATGCCCACATAGTCCAGATAGCCGGGCCGGTGCACGGTGGCACGCGAGTTGGCCTTCGTCAGAAAGATCGGCGATTCGCCTTCGATGATGCCGCGCGCGGCGGCCGGCAGCGGCGTCAGCGCGTCGTCGCCGGGCGCGCGCAGGCTTTCGCGCAGGATGCCGGCGCCGGAACCCTGCACGCCGCGCAGCCAGAACTGGCCGTCCTTGGCCACGAGTTCGTAATCGCGGTGGCCGAGGAACGTGAAATGGTCGTCGATCATCCACTGGAGGAACGCGCGCGCCTCCACGGCGGCGGGCGTATTGGCGCCCGGCGTGTTCGCCATGCGCTGGACCGTCTCGCGCGCGGTGCTCTGCATCGCGGGCCAGTCCTCCACGGCCGCGCGCACGTCGCCCAGAATGCGCGCGATACCGTCGCGCAACGCTTCGAGCTGCGCGGGATCGCCGGTGCGGTCGACCTCGAAGTGAATAAACGACTCCAGCTGGCACGCGCCGCCGCTCGGGCTATCGTCTGCCCCGGGGCCGCCCAGGCCGATGCTCTCGATGGCGCCGCGCGCGTCGCGGCAGACGCGGAACACCGGGTGGATCGCCGAATGGAGCGTAAGCCCGGCGCGATTGACCTCCATCGTCACCGAGTCCACGAGGAACGGCATGTCGTCGTTCACGATCTCGACGATCGTATGGTCCGAATGCCAGCCGTGCTCCTCGAGGTTCGGGTTGTAGACGCGCAGCCGCGCCACGGTGCCAGGCTTGAACTTCTGCGCGGTCTGCCAGTGCGCCATCACGGCGCCATACAGATCCGCGACCTCGCGCGCGAGCAGGTCTTCGGCGTCGGCCAGATCGTAGTAATGCCGCAGGAGCGGCGAGACGATGCCGAACGTCTGGGCCGGCAATCGTTCTTGCGCGAACGCAAGCAGTTCATCCAGCAGGAGTGCGGTTTTTTCTTCGTTTTCCGGTGGCATGGCATCCCCTCGGCATGTGCCGACGCATGCTCACACTTTAGGAAAGATTGGCCGCGCCGGCTGACAAAATATTCCGGCTCGCGTGCGTGCGATGGCTGCTCAGGCCGCGAGCCGGCTTCGTCGTTCGGCGTGATCGTGCAGCGTGCCGGTCATGCGCTGCAGCAAGCCGCCGAGCGCCGCGCGCTCTTCGCTGTTGAGATGTCCGACCGAGACCGAATGCAGGGCCTTGACCGCCTGCGCGGCACGATCGAAGCGCGCGCGGGCAGCGGGTGCGATGCACGCATTGCCGGTCTCGGCGAATTCGATCCAGCCGTCGTCATGCAGCTCTGACAGCAGCGCTTCCGTCCGCGCGATGTCCATGAACACGGCGCCATGGAAAGGTTGGGCGCGCGCCAGGCGTTCCTGCCCGATCGCACGCAATAGCAGCCATTTGGAATAGGTCAGTCCGGATACGGACAGGGTTTGCTCGAGGGCCGCCTGCCATGCGGTGACCGCATCGACAAGGGCAAGAACGACTGGCTCATTCGTTTCGAGTGCTTTGGGCTGCATTGGCTTGAGTCTCCCGAATCGGATTTCGTTTCCCGATGGCCGCCACAGTAGCAGTAATGTCCTTACATTTGCGTGAAGGCACGGGTAAATCCTAGTCATTCTTTTGGCGTAGGCGCTTCGGGCAGCGCTTGCGCGCCCTCTCCCGAGGGAGAGGGGAATGCGGTCACGCGCGGATTACGGCTTCTTGGCGCCGTCGGTATACGGGTCTGCCTTGCCCGTCTTCGCACCGTCGGTGTACGGATCCGCCTTGCCGGTCTTGGCACCATCGGTGTACGGATCGGCCTTCTTGCCCGGGGCAAGATTCGAGCGCGTCGACTTCTTCGCGCCGTCGGTGTACGGATCGAACTTCCCGGACTTCGCCGTGTTGGCGTTCGGGTTGGTCTTGGTGTGCGAGCCGCTGTAGAGATCGCCACCCTCGGTGTAGTTCTTGGTCTGCGCTTGCGCAAGCGACGCGGTGCCAAGAGCCGCGGTAGCGGCAATGGCGGCGACGGCGATCAGGGTCGGAACGGTCTTCTTGAACATCTTCATCCTCACAATGGCGGCGATGCGGGCGGGCATCGCCAGAAGGTAAATGCCCGAGAACCACTCTACCCCCAGCCGACGGGCGCGAATAGTGAGAATCCGTAACAGATGTCACCGAATCAGCGTTTTCGAGGACTCCTTCCAATCGCCGGCGCCGCGCCCCGGGCCTCGCCATTCCGGTGGCTTCCACAGATACCGCGGATCGCGCGCGCGCCACGCATCGCCGAACATGTCGCGCCACTCGTGGAACGTCAGCGTCAGCGGATTGTGCGTGCGCACCTGGCGCGTAATGCCATACACGGGAGTGTCCCGCTCGGGCACGAACGTGCTGAACATCCGGTCCCAGATCGTCAGCACGCCCGCATAGTTGCGGTCGATATAGTCGGGGTTCTTCGCATGATGGACGCGATGCACCGATGGCGTGTTGAAGACCGCCTCGACGCGCGGCCAGCGCGCGCCGAGCCGCGTATGCACGAAGAACTGGAACGCGAGGTTCAGGCCGACGGCCAGGATCACCCAGTCCGGCGTGAAGCCGACAAGCGCGAGCGGAATCCAGAACAGCCACATGCCCGAGAGCGGATACGTCAGACTCTGACGGAATGCCGTCGAGAAGTTCATGCCCTCCGACGAGTGGTGCGTGACATGCGACGCCCACAGCCAGCGCACGCGATGGCTCGCGCGATGGAACCAGTAGTAGAGAAAGTCCTGCAGCAACAGCAGCAGCGCGAACGACCACCAGGTCTCCGGCATCGCGCGCAGGCCGTGCGCGTAGCACCAGCTGTAGACGGTCCGGATCATCAGCCACAGGAAGAAGGCGTCGGACGCCTGATGCATGAGCGCGAGCGAGGCGTTGGAGAGTGTGTCGCGCCAGCTGTAGACGGTGCGGTCGCGGCGTGCCCAGTACCAGGCTTCCCAGCCGATGGTCAGCAGGAACACCGGGGCAAAGGCCATCAGGATCAGGCCCGGGTCGAAGGCGGCGGCGGGGGCGGGAGCAGGCTGCATGGGTGCGCTGTCTTGCAGGAACGAAGGCCGGTGGCCGCCAGTGTGCACGCATTGGCCGCCCATGGCGTGGAGGAAGTCCTCCATACGAGGGCTGGCGTAGAATCTGCGGGACATACGAAAGAGAGCAAAAGGAGCAGAGACAGATGACGGAGTTTGTGACCACGACGGTGCAGGGCGGTGTCGGATACCTGACATTGCAACGGCCTCAGGCCCTCAATGCGCTGTCGCTGGAAATGATTCGCGCGGTGACCGATGCGCTGGACCGATGGGCGGCCGATCCCGCCGTGGCGGCCGTGGTCGTCGCCGGTGCCGGCGGCAAGGCCTTCAGCGCGGGCGGCGATATCCGCTGGTTCCATCGTGCCTATCACGAGGGCGATCCGCTGCTGCAGCAGTTCTTCGTCGAGGAGTACGCGCTCAACTACCGGATCCACCGGTACCCGAAGCCCTATATCGCCCTGATGGATGGCGTGGTGATGGGCGGCGGCATGGGGATCTCGCAGGGCGCGCGCCGGCGCATCGTGACCGATCGCACGAAGATGGCGATGCCCGAGACCAATATCGGCCTGTTCCCCGACGTGGGCGGCGGCTGGTTCCTCGCGCGCACGCCGGGCCGGCTCGGCGAGTACCTCGGGCTGACCGGCGTCGTGATCCACGCGGCCGACGCGCTCTATGCGGGCCTCGCCGATCTGTATCTGCCGGCCAATGCGCTGGCCGAGCTCGTGGCCTCGCTTCACAACACCACGTTCGCGTCCGGCGACGCGGTGCTGGCCCATGTCGACGCCTTTGCGCTTTCGCACGCCGATGCATGCCAGCCGCGCGACAGCCAGCTGGCGAAGCTGTACGATCCCATCGATCGATTGTTCGCGGGCGCCACCGTCGAGGCGATCGTCCAGGCCGTGAGCGATGCGCCGAAGGATGTGCCGGCCGACTGGGCCGCGCAGACGGCCGCGATGCTGCGCAGCCGTTCGCCGATCATGCTGTGCGTGACGCTCGAGCAGATTCGCCGCGCGCGCGACATGTCGCTCGAGGACGAACTGCGCATGGAGCTCGGCATGATGCATGAGGTCTTTGCAAGGGGCGACGGCGTGGAAGGTATCCGCGCGCTCGCCATCGACAAGGATCACAAGCCGCGCTGGAACCCGTCGCGACTCGACGACGTGTCCGCCGCGCGCGTGCGCGCGTTCTTCGACAGTCCGTGGCGCCGCGAGGATCATCCGCTGGCCGCACTCGGGCGCTGATTTCGTTTGTCACCCCCGTCCCGTCCTTAACCAAGAGAGGAATCGCAATGAGCAATCCGCGTAAAGTTGCCGTAGTGGTGGGTAGTCTGCGCAAGGAGTCACTGAACCGTAAGCTCGCGCACGCGCTTGCCGCGCTGGCGCCCGCGCAGCTGAAGCTCGAGATCGTCGAGATCGGCCAGCTGTCGCACTACAACCAGGACGACGACACCGATACGCCGCCGGCCGAATGGCAGGCGTTCCGCGATCGCATTCGCGCAAGCGATGCGGTGCTGTTTATCACGCCCGAATACAACCGCTCGGTGCCGGGCGTGCTCAAGAACGCGATCGATATCGGTTCGCGCCCGTATGGCAAGAGCGCGTGGGACGGCAAGCCGGGCGGCGTCATCAGCGTGTCGCCGGGCGCCATTGGCGGGTTCGGCGCCAACCACCACCTGCGCCAGTCGCTGGTGTTCCTGAATATCCCCGTGCTACAGCAGCCCGAGGCCTATATCGGCGGCGCGGACAAGCTGTTCGACGACAAGGGCGGTATCGCCAACGAAGGCACGCGTGGCTTCCTCGAGAAGTACCTGACGACCTTCGCCACCTGGATCGAGCGCACCGCGCCGCGCTGAGGCACGGGCATGTGACGGCCCCGTTTGGAACGCCGGGTCAGTCCTGTCCTACATGCGGTTGCGGGCGGGACCCGACATCCGCGAGGCATGCGTCTTTCTATAGTGAAGTCACCGGGTTCACATGACCTTCACGACAGAAAAGGAGCAGATCATGCCTTATATCCTCGCCTGGCTGCTTGGCGTTCCGGCCTTCGTTCTCGTGCTCATCTGGCTGTTCATGCACTGATCACATTGCAAGGTGGAGAAGACTCGGAGAGGCGTCCCGCACGGGACGCCTTTCTGCTTTGCGCGGCGTCATGCCCTATACTGTCTCGCTTTCCGCCATGCCGTGCGGAACCCGCCACACCGCCGCACATGACAGTCAATCCCCGCCGCATTTCGGTCGCTCCCATGATGGACTGGACCGATCGCCATTGCCGCACGTTCCACCGCGCGTTGACCCAGCACACCTGGCTCTATACGGAGATGGTGACCACGGGTGCGCTGCTGCATGGCGATGTGGCGCGGCATCTCGACTTCAATGCGGTGGAACAACCGGTGGCGCTCCAGCTTGGCGGCAGCGAGCCGGCCGATCTTGCGCAGGCCGCGAAGCTCGGCGAGCAGTGGGGCTATGCGGAGATCAACCTCAACTGCGGGTGTCCGTCGGAGCGCGTGCAGCGCGGGGCGTTCGGTGCCTGCCTGATGGCAGAGCCGCAGCTTGTGGCCGATTGCGTGAAGGCGATGCGCGATGCGGTGTCGGTGCCCGTGACCGTCAAGCATCGTATCGGCATCGACACGATCGAGCATTACGGCTTTGTGCGGGACTTCGTCGGTACCATCGCCGAAGCCGGTTGCGAGACGTTTATCGTCCATGCGCGCAATGCCATCCTGAAGGGCCTGAGCCCGAAGGAGAATCGCGAGATTCCGCCATTGCGCTACGAGGTGGCCTACGAACTCAAGCGGGAATTTCCGCAGCTCGAGATCCTGATCAACGGCGGCATCGTCACGTACGACGAAGTCGCGGCGCATCTCGCGCATGTGGATGGCGTGATGATCGGGCGCGAGGCCTATCACCAGCCGTACTTCCTCGCCGAGATGGATCAGCGGTTCTACGGCGCCGATACCCCGGTCCGGACGCGGCTCGACGTCGAGCTCGCCATGCAGGAGTACGTAGTGGGTATCGTGGAGCGGGGCGGTTACATGGGTGCCGCCACGCGGCATATGCTCGGGCTGCATCGCGGGATTCATGGCGGGCGAGGCTGGCGGCGCGTGCTGTCGGATGCGCGCCGGATGAACGCCGCGCGCACGCGCCAGGAGGTCGTCGCGTTGTTCGAGGAAGCGCGCTCGCACCTGCGGCCGGACCTGCTGGAAGCTGCCTGATCCTCTTCGTGCGGCCAACCATGGGTCGCGTGAAATCGAGGAAAGATTCTAAATTCGAACGATCGTGCTGGAAAGGTAGGCGGGGCGTCGCTTTGAGCGTCTCAACAGCCGCAAAGCCGCGCCAGCAAAGGGATTCCCCTAATTCGCCATGGCCGTCACAAGTTCTTAAACTGAGTGTGCCCTCGAATACAGGGCTTTCTTCAACTGATTATTGGCCCGCCGCGTGCGGGCTTCTTTTTTTCACGATTTCCCGATTGGCGACGCGCACTTTCCGTTTACCCGAATGGTGGAGGGCGCGCCTTGCGGCTACATTGAGTAGGCCTTCAGGGCAATTGAGATCGCTTAAATTCAGAGTCCGCTGCGGCGGGCTCTTTTTTTTTCCGCGAACGAAGATTCGTGCTGGGAATTCCCGGGAAAAAAGCAGGCGACGCTTCTGAGAAGGTCGCCTGACGGGAATGTCGAGGGGGGTCAATGTCCCTCAGAACGAAGTATCTCGCACGTCGCACTCTCCCTTGAACCCTGCATTGGTAGGGGCGACGGCGTTAGAATTTTGCGGATTCGCGGTAGCCATTTTCAGACCGCCGCTTGAATTGACCAATTCCACTGTGCGGTGCATCAGGCATGTTACGATCCGGGCAAATGCCGCGTCAGACGGCAGATGGAGGTCATGAAAAACCAAGAAGGGCGTAGGAAATGGACGAGGACCTTTCGTTCGGCATCGTATTCGAAGGCTACCGCCTGATTTGGGTGGCGGAGCAACTCCAGGACGGCAAGTGGACCGCTCGCTATTGCTGGCACCACGGCACGTCCGAGGCCGCCGGCAAAGCATTGCAACAGGACGTGCTCAACGGCAAGTCCAAGCGGCTGCTCGGCCTGTTCGAAACCGAAGACGAAACCATCGCGGCGATCAAGGAGGCCGTGCTGCTCGAGGCCAAGTGGCAGGGCGGTTGAGGGTCCTCGAAATTTTTTGTGCGGAGTACTAGCCATCGCCCCAAGATCCTTGTAGAATCTCGTTCTTCGCTGATCGAGCAACAGCTGAGCAGCGAAGAAAACGCAGTACAAAGTTCGACGGTGGCTGTAGCTCAGTTGGTAGAGTCCAGGATTGTGATTCCTGTCGTCGTGGGTTCGAGTCCCATCAGCCACCCCAAAAGAATTCCCTTATAAAACAGCCGCTTACATAAGCGGCTGTTTTTGCATGTGCGTGTTTCTTTCGTTCTTTGGAAGATGCACTTCCAGTTTTGGAAGATACGACTAGCCGCAGGCGGTAGCCTCATGGGTGCAGAGCACTTTAGGGCACTATCGTTGTCGGTGGCTTACCCCTCTTCGGGACTGCTGCGCGGCTACTGCTGTTATGCAACAATGCATAAAATGATCGAGTAGACCGACACAAGGATGCCAACTTATCAGGGGACACACGGAACTTGCAGGGAGCGCGCGGGACTTATCATGAAGGATGGGTTCGTGCCGGGGCCCGGAAGAGCAGGCGCGGGTGTGTACTTTTGGGCGTACGAGAAGAATGTCGATTTGGCCCGCAAGTTGGCCATTGGTTGGTTCACGTATTGCACCAAACGCGGTAGCTTTAGCAAGTCGAAGGACGCTCGGTGTGCTGTTTTGTATGGTCAGTATGAGGCCGACGACGAGGAGTACTTCGATTGCTCCGGATTGGCGTTCCAAGAGGTCCTGTTGGAGTACATGAAGGGCTTTCCTGAATACTCGGACACCGACCTCAACTTGGCACATGGGAAGATCTTCTCTGAGCTGGAACAAAAAAGCGGTAGGCAACTGAAGATCGTGCTGACGAAGGTTGCTCAGCCGCCAAAGATGTCGCTTGTGGAGGGCAAAGCCTTTCACGGACAGTTTTGCTATGTAGTGCGCCACGACCCGAGCGGCATCAGGGTTGTGAAATGTGAAGAGGTCGATGCCGAGGCAGAGGCCGCAACCGCATAAAAAGAAAAGAGGGATGAAAATGCCGAAAATGTCTATGAAGGAGGCACTCGCGGCCGTCTTGCAGGACATCCGCGCAATGAGTGTTGAAGAAAAGCGTCGCGCACTCCATGAGCATCGCAATGACCCGTTCGTGCTCGCTATGGAAGAAATGGGCGCGCGCGTGGTAGTTCGTATGCCGCGTCAGCGTTCGGTTTTTCGGTATGGCGTCGGCCATTTTGATGCGCACTCAATCCCGAAAGGCGCTGCAACGGGTGGTAAATTTCACATTGCGGAAGTTTCGACAGCGAACGACAACATGTTTGCCCTGGCGGCGTAAGTATGGCAAATAGCGAGAATCAAGGAAGCGGCCAACAACCTTGGCCGCTTCATGCAATTCAGTTGGTCGATCTTAGGGTCGAGCACTT
This sequence comes from Cupriavidus sp. OTU4054, assembly GCF_038440175.1. Classification (NCBI taxonomy): domain Bacteria; kingdom Pseudomonadati; phylum Pseudomonadota; class Betaproteobacteria; order Burkholderiales; family Burkholderiaceae; genus Cupriavidus; species Cupriavidus sp. OTU4054. Next base: position 375,013 of record NZ_JASATF010000001.1, on the reverse strand, counting down.
ATCAATCACGGCTCACGTCGAAGTAGATCGTAGTGAGGAGCCGGGTGCCTTTTCATTTGAAACGGCTTCCAACGAATACGACCCGGAGGAATCTCAGATTCGGGTCAGGGCGCGCATCCGCATTGGTTTGACCGATGAAGCTGAGGACGATTCGGACTTAGGTGAGCCGGACCCTGAAGCGCCATATGTCATGGTGGTTTCCTTGGTCGGCATCTTCCAAGTCGATGCTGAACGCTTTCCTATTGAGCACATTGATCATTGGGCAAAGCGAAACGCACCGCTGATTCTCTATCCCTACCTGCGGGAACACGCGCTCTCTTTGTCCGTTCGAGCGGGCTTTCCTCAGATGTTGCTTCCGCTCTTGGAGATGCCATCGTTCCGGATCTTGCCTCCGGCTAAAGCGTCCGAGAATAAGGTTCAATAAGAGTCGACAAAACAAAACAGCGCGCCATGGGGCGCGCTGTTTTGCTTCGGCTATCTGGTTGCCTTCACTTTCCGCTCTCGCCGACGATCGTAGATTTTTGCGACCATCCGGCCATCGGCATGACCGGTCGCATCTACGATCCGCTCGTCTCCCTCATCCATCCGCTCCGTCACTGCGCTGGGTCGCATGTCGGCAAGCGCGAATCGCTGGAACGGAATCTCTTCTCTTGCCGCGGCTGCCTCACAGTAATCCATCAGGCGTCCCCAGATTGTGTTCCATCCACTCCGGCTGTAGACTTGGCCCGAGGTATTCCCGAACACGTAGAGACCGGGCGTGCGTTGCAGCGCGAGCGCCTCGTCGATCGTGGCCTTCAGCTCCGGTGACCAGTGGATCAGCTTCCAGCGCTGTGCGTGTCCGGCCTTGCGCTTGCCCACCGGCACGTGGACGCCAGCCTCCGTGATACGTTGACGGAGAAGGGCGCGCATTTCATCGGGGCGACTCACCGTCAGGAAGGCGGTATAGGCGCACAGCGCCATGATGTGATAGCTGCCGCCACGCTCGCGCGCGACCTCCCGCATCAGTGCGATCTCTACCTCCGTGACCAGGCGGTCTTTCGGCTTCGTCGGGTTGTACTTGATGCCGCGGCACGGGTTTTCTTCCAGATCCCCCTGACGTCTTCCATACTCGAGCACCGCAGACAGCAAGGCGATTTCCTTGTTGGCCTTGGCCGGCGCTCCCTTCTTTGCGCGATCCGCCAGATACCGATAGATATGCACCGGCTTGATCGCGGCAGGGCGCACCTTCCCGAATACGTTCACGAGGCGCTTCGCTTCATTCCTGTTCTCGTCGAGCGTGCCCTGTGCCTTGCGCAACTCGCTTTCCTTGGGCAGCGCTTCCTGCCAATCAAAGTAGCTTTCAAACAATGCTTCAGTGGTGCCCGATCGAACCACGTTGCCGTTGAGTTCGTTGGCTCGGCGGATCGCGTCGTCCTTGATCGCGGCCACGGCCTCGGCATCACGTGTTGGGGCTGATAGGCGAAACGCCCACTTCCCGTCGGCCAGCTTGTAGCCAAAGCTTGTGGTGCGATCGCCGTAGCGCGCGTAGAGGCGGAAGGGTAGCCCGTCAGGTCTCTTTCGTCGTCCGATCATGTTCAGATAGCAGAGAAGTCAGGTTCGGTCTCGGCAGCCTCCTCGGAGGTAACAGCCTGTGCCGTGCCGCGCATGCGAGCCTCGAAGTACGATCGATCGACTTGGGGGAAGCCCCGCAGGTTGGGGATGAACGGTACACCATTGCGTGTCAGGTGGCGGCGCATGCAGGCATAGCTGTTGTTCGCGCAGCCAATAACGCTGGCAAGTTCATCTGCAGTGAGGAATGCGCCCATGGAGCTCTCCCAATTCATACTCGTCGTTTCGATAATGCGTGCTGCTGCTACGGAAAATGCGTGTTCTGATACGGTCATCCGTCAATTCGGCTTCTTCTTGCGCACCCGCTCAACGCGTGCGATTTCGGCTTGGAGCGCCATGTGCGCGACTGCCGCATAGGCGTCGGCCGAGGTCATATCGTCCGGACGCTTGCAGAGCGCCCAAAGCTCTTCGAGCGACGGCTCGCAGCTGATCCAGACGTCACCGTCGGGTAGGTCTTCGATGATGATGGTGTGCTTGCTCATGTCAGTCTTCCCAATCCCAGTCGCTGAACTCGTCGTAGAAGTCGTCGTGTTCGTCGCGGTCTTCGGCGAGACGCTCGTGCTCGGCCGTCACGCACGCGCCGCAGACGTCGTAGAGGCGGCCGCAAGAGCCTTCCTCCCAGTCGCGGCGCGACCGCAGGTCGGTGGCATGCTTGCCGCACCATTCGCATAGCCCAGTTGCGCGCTCGGCGGCGGTATCGGCCATCTCCTGCTTGTACTGAGCGTGACACTCGTCGCACATGTCGTGCATCTCGCAGCCCATGGAATCGGTCTCGCCTTGCACGCGGCGCGTCGCGGGTCGATCCGAGTGTGCGTCGCACATCTGCCCCGTTGGAACGCCGTGCACAGCGCCCGGAAGCGTTGAGATAGGTCCGGTAACGTCTGCCATCACACCCTCCGAAACTCGACGACCCACACCCACGGGTTGGCCGTCCACGCGCCGTCGCCATTGATGGCCGCCCACAGCCGCGCGTAGCACTCCACAGGGTCGGGCGCGCGGTACATGTCCTGCTCGATGTGGAATGCGCCGTCAGGGGTGGCCGTGACGCCTTCAGCCAGTGCATCCGCTTCGCTGCAGTCGTTCAGCCGCTCGACGCGCACGCTGACGATCTCGCGCGCGATACGCGACGCGGCGCGCGGCATGAAGATTGCGGGCCGCTTCCACCATGACGGCGTGACGTCACCACGCGGTAGCATTGCAACCGGCTCGAACGTGTCGGGGTACTGGTACTCGCGGCCTGAATCAAGCGTGAGGTCCACGAAGTGCCATTCGTCGCGTCCCTTCTTGGCGCTGTGGCGAGTTTCCCAGCGGCCAAACGCATAGTGCGTTTCCCGCACCCACAGGCGATCGCCTGGCTGGCCGTGCGGACAGTACCGCGGCGCGATCGGGTTCTTTGCGTCATTGCGCCAGTAGTCGCGCGTGCCCGGGGTGACGTTCTTGCCGGGGATCGGCCACGACCAGTCCCAGCCATTCACGTTGGGCAGCGGCTGCGGCTTCAGCACGCGCCGCGTCTGCGTCTTCCGGCCGTCGAGGGTGGCGCGTACCATGGCGCCGCTGAAGAGGATGGGGCGTTCTTTGGTCAAGGGTTTACCCCCGTGTGCTTAATGGATCGGCGTCCCGGTACATTCACTGCATCGCAACCAACAAGGAGAGCGCGATGCAAGAAACCAGGCAGATGGGCGACACGGTTTTCGAGCTGCGGACCTACCGCTCCGGCCTCTCGGACTGGAACTGGGAAGTAACGCACCGACGAGCGGAGTCGGATGAGGCGGCCAAAATTCATGGCGTGGGCCACCTGGGATTCCTCGAGGAGAAGGATGCTTTCGAGGCTGGGCAGCAGCACCTTGGCCGGTTGCTCGCCGGCGAGGTTTAGCGCTTCGGCGGCGGTCAGGCGGGTAGGGGCAGTCATGCTAGGATTCCTTTGCCAAACTCTGGGAGGCAGCGATGGTCGCTCCAAATCGACAGTGCGTAGTCCGCCAACATCTCATCGTCGTGTCGTTGGTGCCGGGAAAATCGGAAGCCTCTGTGACCATTCGTCCGCCTGACGGTGCGCGCGCGCGACCGCACGCTCCAAGGACGGTTTCTATTGAACCGCTCCTGAAGGGAGGGCTTTCGGAGGCTGATGCGCTCGCGAAGGTGATGGAGTTGGTGGCCATCGGGGTGGAGGGTCAAGAGATCGGTAATGCGTAGCATCAGGACGCCTCCAGCATGAGCCCCGGCTGCCGCGTGCGCCCTGCCTGAAGGGCGATGTACTCGGGGTTGAGTTCGGCGCCGAGCCAGCGGCGGCCGAGACGCTGCGCGACACTGGCCACCGTTCCAGAGCCCATGAACGGGTCGAACACGATGTCGCCCAGGCGCGAGCCGGCCAGAACGCAGGGCTCCACCAGCGCTTCCGGGAAGGTGGCGAAGTGCGCTCCGTCGTACGGCTGCGTCGGGATGGTCCAGACCGTACGGCGATTGCGCGTGTCCACCAGCTCGTTCACGGACGCGGAGAACGACGCGTTCTGCTTCACGCGCGGCTTCGGCGTTTTGTCGTACCCGCGGCCATATCCCACGCCCGTGCCGGTGTAGCGCCCCGTTTTCTCGCGGTGGCCGCCGGGCGACGTGTCCCAGCCGCTCGGCGCCGCCTTCGGATTGACGCCAGATCCCCGCGCGTGCGCGCCGCCGCTGACCGGCTCCTGCATGGCGGCGAAGTCGTAGTAGTACTTCTCCCCCTTGGTCAGCAAGAACAGGTCCTCGTGTGCCTTAGTGCAGCGATCACGCGCGCTCTCTGGCATCGGGTTGGGCTTGTGCCAGATGATTCCCTGACGGAGATACCAGCCCGCGTCTTGCAGCGCGAAGGCCAGGCGCCACGGCTGGCCGGTCAGCTCCTTCGGCTTGATGCAGTCGGCCTTCGACGCGATATACCCATCGCCCATGTTCAGCCACAGCGTGCCATCGTCTGCCAGCAGCTCGCGGCAGAGGTCGAACACCTCGACCATGTTGGCGATGAACTCGCGCAGCGTCGGCTCCATGCCGAGCTGGCCGGCCACGCCGTAGTCGCGTAGCCCCCAGTACGGCGGGCTGGTGACGATGCATTGCACGCGCACGCCGTCGGCGATCAGCGATCGCATGACGTCGCGGCAGTCGCCTTGGTAGCAGTGGTTGATCAGCATGCTAGGATGCCTCCGAAAAAGGAGAACCGAGCATGCGAGCCATGATCGCTATCGCCATTGCAAGCACGTTCCTGCTGGTTGCGATTGCACATTTTTTTCGTTACGAAACCATCCTCCCGAACACTGGTGGTTTCATCTTCTTCGATCGTTGGACGCATCGTGTTTGCCGTCCGAATGGGGCCGGGCCATTGATATGCGAGGCCAATCCGTTTGACCGTTTCGATCCGAAGTAGCGTCACGTAGACACCTCCTCGACGAGCACCGCGAACCCCAGCCGCGTCGCGATGTGGTGCTCGAGCGTGGCGCCGCGGGATTCAGCCCAGCCCGGTAGCAGGTAGATCGCATCGCACGTCACCAGCTCGCGGATGTCGGCGCGCATGGAACTGAGCCAGTCGCCCGGGTGCTCGGCGTTGATCTCGGCCGGGTTCACCACGTCGTGGCCATCTGCGCGCAGGCGAGAGGCGACCGCGTGGAAGGTCGGGAAGTTGAGTTCGGGGTGCCCGGTCATCGGGCCGGCGATGTAGATCTTCACAGCGCATCCCCCTGCTCGAGCGCGCCGGGCTCGCCGTGCGCGGGTGCGGCGGGCAGCGGCATCCAGTGCGTGTATGGCGCTTGCTCGCTGGGGCCGGGGCCCATAGAGCCACCCACGCACAGGTAGTGCTCGTAGTTCTCGTTGTGGATATGCCAGACACCATCCTCTTTGAAGTCGAAGTCATGGCGCTGTGTGTTCGCGGGGTCGGTACTGTCGAACCAGAGGACTACCACCAGTTGACCTTCCGGCGCCGTCTCGATCGGCTGCCATCCCTCCCGACGATGGGCGGCGCTGGCTTGCCATATCAGCCATTCGTCGTTCACGTCGATGTCTGCATAGCCCCCGGTATCTTCGCGACGGATATATGGGGCATCCTCATATCCGTGCACCACACACCGCTTACCGAAAAGATTTCGATGGGAGGCTTCGAACGCCTCTCGCTCGTCGCCGGTCGCGGGTGCTGGCTGCGAGTCGTCCAGATGTCCAGAATTGCAGTCCTTATCCGCGCTACGGACTGGGATTGCGGTCACGGGCGCTGGCTGCGGTGCGTCTTGATTGGCGGGCCGCCGCAGGCTATGTTGGAGATCGATCTCCCTCGTCAAGGAGTCGCCATGTGGCGCTGTATCCGCTGCCGTGCTGATGTCGCCTTCGCAGCTGCCGAGCCCGGAATGGATGATTTCGGCATCTACTTCATCTGCCCGCACTGCGGGAGACGCAACCAGCTCATCAACATTGGGCGACGCGGCAGAATCGCGCTCGTGCAAACCGGTCGATAGACCCAGCTTCGCCAGCACGGCGCCTGCGTAGTCGAATTCATCTGTCTTTCGATCTGCGACAGCGATTACGCCGCGCAGCGCCTTCGCGCACTCGGCTAGGAGCGGCTCGGGGGCTATACGCGCGATATCGGTGATTTCAGTGGTCATTTCGTTGTCCTTATGGCGATCGCGTGCTCAGCCGTGCGGCTCCTCTTCGGGCGGCATCTGGTCGTACACGAACGCCGGCACGTCCAGCGCGCGGGGCGCGATGCCCCACGCCTTCTGCAGCGGCCTGAAGTCGGGGCGGCGGACCCCTTTGAATGCCGGTGCTGGCCCGCGGACGTCGAGCAGGGGAGTCCGATGGGCGAGAAACGGGTTGCGCTGGCTCATCACGACCGCCCGCTGGTGTATTGCACGAGCGCCGCCGCCATCGGGCCGAACCGCACCCAGCGCGAGATCTGCCAGAACGGCACTCGGCGCGAGTCGGCCACCAGCCGCTGGATGATCTGCTCGGCCTGCAGCAGCTCGGTCGCGGTCGCGGCGTGCGCGGTGCGCAGCGTCTCGATGGCCTGTTGCGCGTCACGCAGGTCGGCGCGCAGGCGCGCGTTCTCGTGCTCCAGAGCGGTCGTCTTCAGGGCTCGGTCTTCGATGCAATCCCGCAGGCGGCGGTCATTGCGGGAGAGGGTGGCGATGTCGATGGGCCAGGTCATGGTCAGCACTCCGGGTGGTGGTAGTCGATACCGCTGATACGCAGGTCGGGGGCCTGGCCCTCCTGCCAGTAACTCGTCACGAGCGACGGGACACGGGCGGTGTAATCGACGCCGGACTCTCTCTTGACGCGGGCTACATTGCGGATCGCCAGACTGGTCGCGCGCTCTTCGGTCATAGCGACCCAGACGCGCTGGCCGTCGTGCGGCACGTGCTTCGGCGCATAGACGTCACCACGGAATTTGACGTGATGGAGATTGGCCTGGCCGCAACTCGGGCATGCGAGGGAAAACGGGGTGACACCATCCCGGCTGTTCCACATGACTTCGGCGTGTCCGCACGGGCATGCGTACTGCATCAGGCAGAAGGCCTCAACGTGGTGGTGGCCGCGCGCGGTGAGAGGTCGCTGGGTCATGGCGTGCCTACTTGGTTGCGACCGCCACCTTCATGCTGGCCGCGATTTCGTTGAGCTTGATACGAGTGGTTTCGTGGAGGCCGCGGGCAATCTCGCCGGTGGCCACCTTCAGCGAGTCCTTCATCGCGGTCTCGATGCTGTGGTGCAGGTGTCGCTCGATCAGGAAGGTGATCCGCGTCTGTTTCGCGCCGTGCCACGAGTAGTGGTCGCACTCGGCCTTGGCCTTGCCGTCGTGGTTGACCTCTTCCTGCATGTAGGCCTGCGCCCGCTTCACCAGGTACTCGATGAAGGTGATCGGCTCACCTTCCTTCTCGCCCCACTGGTTCGTCTGCTGGAGCGTCAGGTTCTCGATGTACTCGGCGACGTTGGGCAGCACGAAGCACTGGGCGAGTTCATCGATCTTCTGATCGATCCGTTGCTTGACTCGCTTCTTCAGGTCCTCGCGGAACTGCGAGTGGCGCTCCACCTCATAGTCCCGATCGGGGTCATAGACGCGGTCGGTCATCACCATTTCGACGATGCGCTCGACAGCGCGGTCCTGCAGTTCCTCCTTGGTGAAGCCAAGGGCTTGAAGGTCGATGCTCATGATGGTCTCGCTATGTAGGGTGGGCAGACCGGCGACGATCCAAGATGCGTCGCGCGCTGTTTAGGGACTCGGCGTTGTCCTGCCGCCGGCCCGCCCGTGGAAATGGGTGAGGTACTCGCTTCGCCGCCGCTGCAGCCCGCCGTCTCAGGCCATCCGCCGCGGTATTCGCTTTCCCTCGTAGAAATCGGGTGCCGGTTACCCTCGTCCGGCGCCGCGTCAGACCCCTGCGGCGGGGCCATCTTGCGGCGGGTGACCAGCAGCGGTGCTGGTGCCAGCCAGTTGCCGGAGACTCGGCTCCTGACGTCTCATGGCGGGCCTACCTTCTGACGACCAGTGCTCGACCGACAGTCGGACTGCGGCGATGCTCTGCCGCGCGGCCCTCTCGGGGTGCATTCGTTACTCGACGCTCTCCTGCGCGTCCTCATCGACGCCCAGGCTCATGTGCACTTCCTGTCCGAGCAGGGCGATCACGCGCGCGGCGGTCTTCTCGTCCGGATGTGCCTGCACGAGGTAGCTGAAGAACACGGTGCCGCCTTCCTGCATGTCGATCGACAGCTTCTTGACGCGCACGTCGTCGAGCACGAGGCCGTCCGACTTCTTCGCCTTGTCGAGGATCTTGAGCAACTGGTGCTCCCACGTGCCGTCCCACTTGATGACGCCGATCTTCGGGTTCTTCAGGTTGGGCAGGTGGTCGGCAGTGGTCACGAGGTCGCCCTGCACGCTGTCGTCCTTGTGGTAGAAGCTGGACTTCAGAGTGGGCGAGAACATGGCGAGTGCATCGTTGCCCATGCGGGTCTGCAGGCGCATGTCCATGCCGAGCACCTGCTCGTCGCCGTGGCGTTCGTTGCGCACGTTGACGTGCAGGATCTTCGTCAGTTGATTGTCGAGTTCGAGCATTCGTCGGCTCCGGTGGTGAAGGGGGATCAGGCTGCGTTGTCGAACGCCGAGAAGTCGAGCTCGCAGAGCCAGCCGATCACCTCGGCCTCGGTGGCCTCGAAGTGGCTGACCAGCGCGGCAACGATCTCGGCGTCTGCCGGGCGCGGCTGGCGGTTACGTGGGGTGAGCTGCGTGACGGGCACGGGCCGACGAGCGGGCGGCGCGGTGCGCGTAGCGGCCGGAACAGGCGCAGGCGTGGGGACAGGAGCGGGAGCGGATGCGGCTGCGGGCGCGCGGCGATAGTAGAAGTGGGCGTTCATCTCATGACTCGGCCCACAGTTGCGCCACTGATCCTGCGGCGCGCGGCGGTACTCAAGATGCTCACCGCGTTCCAATGCTTCAATGGCCTCATCGAAGCTGGGATACTCGCCGCGCGCGCGCATGGCTTGCTCGTTGAGCAGCTTGTCTGCTTCCTCTTTGCGAATGCGGTCGCGCGTCGCCTGTTCCCTCGCTTCCTCGTCGGCCTTGTGCTTCGCGATGCGGGTGTCCACCACCAGGCGCAGATCGTCGAGTTGCTTGACCACGAGACCGAGACGGTCGGCGAACAGCGCCTCGTGCCCCTTGATGGCGTCGTCGAAGTAGGCGATGTTCGTGCGAATGCGCTTCGCTGCCGAATCGGCCGCGATCTTCGCGTTGGCCAGCAGCGTGTCCACCGCGTCGCGAATGCTGTCCACCGAGCGCTTGCCCTTGGCCGCGCCGGCGAAGTCGGGCATGCCCATCTCCACCCATGCGCCGCCGGTCTCGGCCTTGAGAGCATTCACGTGCGCGACGAACGCGGTGCGGCCGCCGACGATGATGGATTCCTTCACCTCGGTCTTTCGCTGCGTCACCAGCTTGTCCAGGTCCAGGCGCGTGCGCCGCGCCTCTGCGCTGATGTCGTCGATCGCGCGGAACAGGGCGTCGATACTTGCCGTCTGTGACAGCGCGTGCTGCTTGGCAGCGGCGAGCTTGCTCTCGACCTCGCCGCACCACTTCACGGTCTTCTCGGCGTCGGCAAAGTCCTGATCGGTCTGCAGGTCGCGGTTGATCGCGCGAAACACCGCCACGGCGTGGTCGCGGAACTCGGTGAGGTTGCTGGCCGTGACGTGGCCGGTCACCTCGACCAGCAGCGCGGGCAGCGTCTCCGGCGTGCGGCCGACAGGTTTGACTTCGACCGGCTGCGGCTCGTGGTCGGCTAGATCTCGGTCAAACTGCATCCAGCCCAGTCCGATGCGGTCGAACCACGCCTCGTCGCGCTCGACGTCCGTCCACACCATGCGATCACGCGTCCCGTCCGAAACCACGAAGCGCACGCGCTCGGCGCCGGTGACGAGCAGGATCTGCTGGCACTGCGGCATGTGGCTGTCAGGCACGATCCCTTCGCGCACACTGGCGGCTAGCGCTTCGTTCCACTGCTTGTGCTCGAAAGCCGTGGTGCCATCCATGGTCAGGCCGTCAAGCGACGAAGACAGCCAGCCCTGATCGTCGCGGCAGGTGACCGGATACAGATCCTCACCTAGGTCTTCCTCGACCAGCGGCCGGGCCAGCGCCTCGACCTCGTGGCCATAGTCGAGCACGTGCTCCTGCACCCAGTCGCTGAATTCCTTCGGCGTGCCGGTCTTCTTAATGCGCAGCAGTTCGGTGCGCTTCATGTTGGGGGAAAGGCCAAGCATCGCGGCCGCTTCGGATGCGCCGTGATACTGCATTCGGAACTGCAGCCACTCGGGTGAGCCTTGGACGAGGTTCTCGATCTTCATTCTTGGTCACCTTCGGTGGCAGCGGGAGCAGCCCAGCCAGCGATTTCCATCTTCTGGTCAGCGGTGAGCGCTTCCTTGGTTTCGATCATGGCGATCAGGTCGTTGACGCTCTTCGCGCCTGAGTCGATCTGCTTCTTCCAGCCGGGGGCCTTCTTCTTGAAGGCTTCGTCGGTGCAGACGGGCTTCTGCTTCGGTTCTGCCTTTGCCTGGCCCGCGTCGGTTGCTGCGGCCGCCGTCGTGCCGCCGGACTGTTCGGCCTTGTTGTCCATGACCGATTTCCACGTGGCCTCACCGTCCTTGATGGCGCCGTAGATGCCGCGCAGGTCCACCAGCTCGGTCGGCGAGCAGCTGTCGAGCGAGTGACCCAGGTACGCGACCAAGTCAGGCACCTTCACGCCGATGCCGGCGAACGCGTCGGCAACCTTCTTGCGCTCGGCGTCCGGATCGCGCGCGGCCTCGTCCATGCGAACGCTTTTGATGATGTCTTCGGCCTCGTCCTGCATGTCGCCAGGGATGATGCGCAGGCCCAGCGTGCGGATCGCCTTCGAGATCTGTGCCGCGCGCTTGTTCAGCAGGTCGTCGTCGTTGGCCGGAACGGTGTACACGGCCTTGCCGTAGCTGTTGTTGCGCACCGAGATATAGCTGCCGTCGTCCATCGGCTTCGAGCGCTCGACAGTCTTCGACACGCGCACGTCGAGCGGGTAGGTCAGGTTCGACTCGAGGTCGGTCACCGACACGCGGTGCACTTCCTTGCTCTCGTCCTCGAAGATCATCGACGTCTCGACGAGCACGTTCGTCATGCAGCGCAGCGCAACCTCGACGAAGCGGATGCCGAGGCCTTCGACGCCCTGCCCGATCGGCTTGCGGTAATAGGCGCTCTTGTTGTGCGCGAACGACGGGCGGCGGCATTCGCGCAGTAGCGTCTGGCGAACGGCATCCCAGTTACGGGGGCGCTGCATCGCCATCACGTAGCGAGCCTCGACCATCGCCTTCGCCTGCGCTGCAACGGCCGTGGACGCGGTCTCGACGAGGGCGTGGGTGGTTTGCTGAGCGCCGAACTCGTTGCGCACGGCGAGGGCAGTGGACGTCATGGTGTCGCTTCTCCTAAGACGGTAGCGGTGTGGTCAGGCGGCGGTCGGCTCGGCCGGCTTGGCCTCGACCTTCGTGTAGGGGTGCTTCTTGTCGTACGGCTTGATGTGCTGCTTGAAGTGCGAGCCGATCGACTCCGCGCCGCTGAAGGCCTCGAAGTCCGCGGCGGTGAAGTTCTGGTAGTGGTAGAGCGAGCTCGGGCCCTTCGTTTTCCAGTCGAGGAAGCGAATGGCCAGGGTGTTCGTCTCCGGGTCGTGGCCGATGCTGTGGATCTGCGACGACTTGACGTCCTGCATCGTGATGACGGGTGCGGCAGTGGTTTCCATGGGAGCTATCTCCGGTGGTGGTGGGTCAGGCGCCGGCGCGGAGCAGCACAGTCGCGTACCAGCAGAGCGGCGCGCAGATGACGAAGCCAAGCGCGCACGCGATTTCGATGGAGCGCTTGCGCTTCGCGAGCGCCAGCAACTGGTTGGTGTCCGGGTCGTAGGTCATGCGAGCACCTGTGCGATGACGTAGACGAGCGCATAGCCGGCAAAGATCAGCGCGGCGCGCGCGAGCCAGCGGTTGTTGCGGGCGATGTTGTGTGCCATCACGACACCATCGAGGCGATGAGCGTCGCAGTCAGCACGACCAGCGGCGGCGCGACGGCGATGAGCAGGGCGGTATAGAAGGTGTCGCGGCTCACGATTGCATCCCTTGCACGTTGGTGGCCCGTTTGATGACTGCCTCCCGTTCGTAGAAGCGGGTAATGCCGTCGCCATCGACGAGGTCGCGGGCATTTGCCTCACCCCACGCGAACTTCTGATCGGTGGTCATGAGGTTCAGCGCGTTCTGGATGATCTTGTGGGCGTTACGCAGCTCGCGCAGCAGCTCGGCGTCGGCGTTGATCTGCGGCGACTTGCGGCCCGCCGCGCACGCACCGGTGCATTCGCCCGCGGGGTAGTCGCAGCCAGATGCGGCGTGTTGGCAGATCGCGCTCATGCCACTCTCGCCAGTTGCTGCATCGTGCTGGCCTTCGCAAGCGCGTTGCCGTGCAGCACGCGCGCATACGCGACGCACTCGTCCTTGTCGATCGTGCCCCACGCGACGCGCTTCTCGGATGCGGTGATGTAGTTCGACAGCAGCATCACTGCGCGCGGACCTTCAGCCCAACGATCGAGCATCGCCTTCTCGGACTGGGTGCCGTAGTAGATCTCGTTGGGCGTGCTCATGCGGCCCTCCGCATCGCGGCGATGTTCGCGACAGCCTGCTGCTCGAGGTGCTCGATGAACGAGGCGTCGAGGTTCTCTAGCATGCCTTCGGAGACGCCGTTCTTATCGAGCACGAGGCGGATATCCGTCGCGATGAACGCAGGCGTGCGGCCGAGGCCGGGCGTGGTGTATTCGCCAGTAAGCAGCCAATACACGCCGCCCGACATCACGAGCACACGGCGCTCGTCGGTGCGCTCGCGCGGCAGAAACACTCGGGCGTAGTGGGCGAGGATCGGGCTCATCGATTGCCCCGCTCGCTGTTGCTCATGGTCGAGGTCGCGCCAAAGTAGGCGCAGACCAGACAGACCACGAAGAAGATGATGAGACCAGTTGCCATGACGGCTCCATCGGGTTGGTCGCGCCAGGGTGGCGCGTCGATGGAACTGATTAAACACGACGTTTAAGAAAACGTCAAACAGAATGTTTAATCGATGGCAAAAAAAATCCGCCCGGTTGGGCGGACGGGGCTGAGGAGGTTCAGGTCAGCTGGCTGAGCACTGTTGCACGATCAGCAGCCGATCCTCGGGTACGGCGGTGGTGGAGTAGACCTTCAGAGTCGTGTGACCGTTGGCTCCGGCCTTGAACGCGTAGGCCTGATAGGCGCCTATGTCCGTGCTCCACGTCACCGTGGCTTCGCCGCGCGCGCGGTCGTGGAGCAAGTCCAAGCGCGAACCCGGCGGCAACATGGCCGACTGCCGCGCCTTGGTGCACTCGGCGATCGTGAAATAGTCACCGGACACCTCGCGCTGGACTTGCGGCGTCTGGGACTCGAGGCTTCCTAGTGACAGGCAGCCGGCGAGGACGGAAACGGCTATGCAATAGGCGGGCAGGCGAGCGAGCAGCATACGATTTCCTTGTTGTGGTTCCGGGTGCTCAGAGGCGCGTTTTAATCTTTCGAGCTGGCACCGGGTGGGCGACGTAGTACATCCAAGTCACGTCCACGGGATCGAACGTGAAGACCTCGGGATCGTTGTAGCTGCCCAGTCGGATGCCCTGGCGCCGCGACAGCAGCCGTTTGATCATCGTCTCGCCGGTGTTCAGTCGAACGAGCACGTCGTCTTCCAACTCGGGCTCGGTGCCTGGCTCAACCAGCGCGAATTCGCCGGGATTGAACCGCGGGATCATCGATAGCCCGACCACCGGTGTCAGAAAGGCTTGCGGGTCGGCGCTCGCGACCTCTGCGTATTGCTGCGTGGCTCCCACGGGATAGTCTCCGTCCGTCCAGATCCGGTCCGGAAGGCCGCCTTGCGCGCGACCAACTACTGGAATCTGCCGGTATTTTCCTACGTCCGCCTGGTAGGTCAGGGGCGTCGGCTCGGTTGATTCTTCGATTTTCTTGCGCGGCTTCGCCGGCTTCGGTGCGGGCGGCCGTGGGCGCGTGTCCTCGAAGATGGCAGCGCGCGGGGCACCTTTCCCCATCACGAGCCAGACGGCATTGATGCCGAATGCTTCTTGGACGCCCACGGCCTGGTCGAGCGAGATCGTCTCAAGGTCGCCAGACAGCCATTTGCGCACCGTCTCCTGCGATACGCCGGCCGCCTTGGCGACCGCGTGTGGCTGGACGTCGGGCTCATCGAGCAGCAGCTTGATCCGCGTGTGAAGGCCGGAGGCCGTATCGCTCCCCGTCCTGACCGCGGCGTCGTAGGTCATCGAACCCTTGCCAGTCTGCAGCCACGTCGCGCTGCAGCCCAGCATCTTCTGGGCCTCAAGCATCCCGAGCCGCGACATGCCACGCCGCTCCCAGTTATTCACCGTCTGCTGGGATTGGTTGAGCGCTCGAGCGACATCCGTCGGTGTCTCGAGGCCTTTGAGTGAGCGTGCGGCCTCGTAGAGGCGAACCATCGTTGCGTGCATGCGCGCGATGGTCTCACAGGTAAACGGATCGTTGATAAACACCGTGTTTGCCATTTGCTTAAACATGGTGTTTAATGGTGCCAATGACCACCACCAGCGTGATAGCTCCATGGACGACCGAGAACTGATTGAGCGGCACGGAGGCTCGGCCGAGCTGGCCCGCAAGCTGAACATGACCAAGCCGGGAAGCGTCCAGCGCGTCAACAACTGGAAGACGCGAGGCATCCCGCCCAAAGTCAAGCTCGACCATCCCGAGCTGTTCCTGAACCAGCCGGAGCAGCTCGAAGAACAACCGGCTGTTGCCTAGTCGCTGCCGTCTTCCTTGGCGACCTGAACCATGGCGCGAGTCCCCCGCAACTGCTTCCGGAACTCGGTGACCCACGGGTCGCCGAGCACGATGGGCCCTGCACACAGGTGGCACAGCGTTGCGCCGGTAGGGACGTCGGTCTGGTTGCCGCACGTCGCGCAGTGCGGGATCTCGATTTTCTTCACCTTCGGCATGGGGTCGTCCCGAGGAAGAGTCAGCGCAGTTTCGCATACCTGATTTGCCGTTGTGGTCCATGACCTCAACGGTAATTTTTTCGCCGTCTTAGAGCACTACAAAGCACTACAAATTTTTGGGAGCGGGGTGAAATGACCCAGACAGCCTTGTTCTACGAGGACATCAACGACGCCTTCAACGAGGTCGTCAGGGCATGCGGTGGCGCGAAGGTCGTGGCCTCGAAGCTGTGGCCCGAGAAGACGCCCGATGCCGCGCATCGTCTCCTGCTCGCGTGTCTCAATGAGAGCCGGATCGAGCGTCTTTCCCCCGAGCACGTCCTGCTGCTGTTGAAGATGGGCCACGAGCGCGGCTGCCACGCGGCCATGAACTTCATGGCGCGCGAGATCGGTTATGAGGATCCGAAGCCCATCGAGCCCGAGGACGAACGTGCGCGCCTGCAGCGGGAGTTCATCGAGGCGCAGAAGGCCATGACGGCGCTGGCCGGTCGTATGGAACGTGCTGGGCTGTTGAGGTCGGTCGCATGAACTCCGACCAGCAACACCTCGCTCAGTTGGGGTGGATCAACGAACTGCTGCACCGCATGACCGTGTCCGAGGCAAAGGAGGTCCGGGTGTGTTTGTGCGCGCAGGCCAAACGAGAGATCGCCGAGCTACTCGCCAGCGCGGCGGCCGGGAGCAAGCAGTAGCATGGCCCGCATTCGAACCATCAAACCAGAGTTCTGGACATCCGAGCAGGTGATGGCTGTCTCGCGCGACGCGCGGCTGCTGTTCATCGGGATGTGGAACTTCTGCGACGACGGCGGTAATCATCCCGCCAGTGCGATCACCCTGAAAGCCGAGGTCTTGCCTGGCGATGACGTCGCCGCGGCCACTGTCATGCAGTGGGTGGACGAGTTGATCGAGCAGCAGCTGCTGGTCGAATACGAGGTCGAAGGCCGCGAGTTCTGGCACGTCACTGGCTGGCGTCACCAGCGCATTGATCAACCGACGCTGCGTCACCCGGCAGGTGACACACATGGTGACGCAGGTGACACGGGTGACACAGGTGACGCGCGTCACCTCAAAAGGCTGGGTGGAAAGCAGCGTCAACTGCTCTTGAAGAAGCTTCGTGATTTCCGAGGTGACGCGTGTCACCAGTGCGGTGACGCACCCGGTGTCACACTTGCGCGCGTCACCTACGTGTCACCTGAAGAAGCGCTTGAATACAAGGGATACGGGTTAGTGTGCGCTTCGTGTAAGCGAAAAATCGGCACTGGTGACGCGCTGGTGACGCAAGGTGACGCAAGGTGTCTCGCTGGTGACTCGCCTACGGAAGGGAAGGGAGGGGAAGGGAATGGAGAGGATCTGTTAACCCCTACCAGTACTAACGTACTGGTCGTCGATAGCGTGCCCGCTACCGACCTTGTCCTCGTCCACACGACCGAAGAAATCGAAAAATCGGGCAAGCCTGCCTGTCCGCATAAGCAGATCGTGGCGCTCTACCACGAGATCCTGCCCATGTGCCCGGAGATTCGCGAGTGGACGCCGACGCGTGCGGAACACCTGCGCGCGAGGTGGAGCGAGGATCCGAAACGCCAGGACCTCGACTACTGGCGGAAGTTTTTCACGTACGTTGCCGACTCCGCATTCCTGACCGGGCGCGCCTACACGCAGCCTGGCCGCAAGCCTTTCCGGGCCGATCTCGAATGGATCTGCAAGCTCGCGAACTTTACGAAGATCCGTGAGGGCAAGTACCACGAGGGAGAAGCGGCATGAGGAAGTCAGTCTTCGCTTGGCCGCCTCGTGAGCAGATCCTGAATGTCTGCCCGATCGTTGCGCATGGCCTGGATGCGGCGTCCCCACTCACGTGCCGATTCTTCGTTGTCGAAGAGCCCAACGATGACGTACGTCGGCGGTGGAACGCAGTCCTGCAGTGCGCCGAGGTTCCGGCGAATCATCGCCTCCGCCGGCTCCACGCTCACGCCAAATCGAGACGGCGATTCGTAGTTGCCGACCGCCACCACCCACGATGTGTCAAGGAGACTGTCCATGATTGACGGCCGCGTCCTTTGGTTGTCCGACCGAGATTTTAAGCCAGAGCTGATTGCCGATGAGTCGATTCCTGTCCAGTACCGCTTGCTGCCCGAAGCGTTCGACGCTTCGCTCGGTGCCCACGTCCTGCTGTGGGGCGACCGCGTGATCAAGAACGTGCATGGACGTTCGGGGCATATCAGCGACGTACCCGGAATGGCTACGGCATGAGCGCCCCGGACGATTTTCCGCAGCCGCGCGCGCTGCACAGCATCGAGGCCGAGCAGGCCGTGCTCGGTAGCTTGCTGCTCGACAACGATGCGGTCGATCGCATCAACGGACTCGACCCCGCGCACTTCTGGCGCGATGACCATCGCGTGATCTTCTCCGCCATTGTGCGGCTCGTTTCGGCGAACAAGCCGGCCGACGTGGTGACCGTGTTCGAGTTCCTGCAGACGCATGCACAGGCCGAGCGGGCTGGCGGCCTGCCGTACCTGAACGCGCTGGCTCAGAACACACCATCGGCCGCGAATGTCTCGCGCTACGCGGAGATCGTGCGCGACCGCGCGCTGCTGCGCGAGACCGCCGTCGCCGCGCGCAAGGTGCTCGAGCTGGTCGAGACGCCGAGCGCCATGAAGGGCGCCGATATCGTGGACAAGGCGCAGGCGTTGCTGGCTGACCTTTCGCAGATCGGTGTGCGCCGCGAGCCGAGGATGCTGGCCGAGCTGCTGACCGAGTTCGTCGAAGAGGTGGACGAGCGCTACCACAGCCGCGTCGATCCTTCGATCTCGACCGGGATCGAATCGCTGGACCGCGCGCTGAATGGCGGTCTGCATCCGGGCAACCTGGTGATCGTGGCCGGCCGTCCATCCATGGGCAAGACCGCGCTGACCACCGACGTCGGATTGAACATCGCCCACGCCGGCCGCAGCGTGCTGCTGCTGTCGATGGAAATGTCCGACCGAGAGATCGTCGCGCGCTCTGTTGCGAACCGGGGAAAGATCGGGCTTTCGCGGCTGCTCAGCGGTCGCCTCGAGGACGACGACTGGCCGCGCATGACCTGGGCAATCCAGAACATCGACGACATGTCCTTCGCGATCGACGACTCGCCCGCGCTGTCGCTGCTGGAGGTGAAGAGCAAGGCCAAGGCGCACAGGCGCCGGCACGGGCTGCACCTCCTGATTGTCGATTACCTCGGCCTGATGTCCGGTGGCGAGGAAAAGATGCGCACGCAGCAGATCGGCGCGTACTCGCGCGGCCTCAAAACGCTCGCCAAGGAGCTGGAGATTCCTGTCGTCGCGCTCGCGCAGCTGAGCCGGAAGAACGAAGAGCGCCCGGACAAGCGACCGATCCTGTCGGACCTGCGTGACTCCGGGGACATCGAGGCGGATGCCGACGTGGTGCTCTTCGTCCACCGGCCGGAGATGTACGACCCCAACAACGACGACCTCAAGGGCTACGCCGAGGTGCTGATCCGGAAGAACCGGAACGGCGCGCTGAGCGACGTGCCGCTGCTGTACTGCGGCCCCGTGACGAAGTTCGAAAACTGGACGGGCCCACTGCCCATCCTCGGCCACGGCCCGGCCGTGCGCAAACGCGGCATCGCCGCAGACCTGTGAGACGACGATGAACGATCTGTTCGAGACCATCACCAAGGCTGACGAGCGGCAAGCCGCGTGGCCGTTTCCGAGCGATCGAAAGCGCGCCGAACGCGCGGCGTTTGAACGCCTATGCGACGCGAGCGACAGGGCAACCAATGCGGCGATCGCCTCAGTTGCGAGCGGAAAACCGGAAACGGAGCACGCAGAAGTGGGTACGCCGACCTGCAACGCCAACATCCTCGCGCTCGACCTCGGCACGCAACTCGGCTGGGCGCTCGGCCTGCGCGATGGGAAGCTGCGCAGCGGCACCGAGTCGTTCGCCGCGCGCCGCAACGAGGGGCCTGGTCAGCGCTGGCTGAAGTTTCAGGCGTGGCTCGGTCAGCAGTACACCTCGGCCGGCGAGCTGCAGGCGATCTACTACGAGCTGGTGATGGCCCACGGCAACAGGGACAACCCGAACACGCTTGCCGCGCACGTGTACGGCGGTTTCGAAGCGTTCCTGCAGGCCTTCGCCGACCGCAATCGCATCAAATTGATCGGTGTGGGCGTGGGCACGATCAAGAAGTCGGCGACGGGGAAGGGCAACGCGAAGAAGGAAGCGGTAATCGCGGCGATGCGCTCGCGCGGTCATCGAGTCCAAGACGACAACCACGCCGACGCGCTCGCTTTGCTCGAGTACGCGCGGCAGCAGGAGGCCTGACCCATGGCCGCCCGCTGGACGCCCGAAGAGGAAGCGAAGCTGCGCGAGCTGGTCGCCACCGGTCAGTCGTACCGCGTCATCGGTGCGCATCTCGGCCGAACAGGCGACACCGTGTTCCACAAGGCCAAGACGATGGGTCTCGGCTCCAAGCCGCTGACCACCGAGCGCTCGCCCACTTGGATCGCGATACAGCGCGTCTGCGCCGACGGCAAGCCGCGTAGCACGAAGGAACTGGCTGCCGCCACCGGCGCTGCGCGCCACACGATCGACTGCCTAATGGCCGAGCGCCGGCAGAAGAAGCAGGCGCACGTCGCGCGCTGGCAGTCCGGCCACGGCGCGCCGGTACCGCACTGGCTGCCCGTGCCTGGCCGCAACGCACCGCGGCCGCGCGTGATGACGCGGGCCGAGTCCTCGCAGCGGTTCCGCGATCGCCAGCGCAAGAACGACCCGCTCGCGTACGTCGCGCAGCTCCGGCGCAACGTCGTGCGCCAGGCGCTGAAGCAGGGGAAGGTCGGAACGACCCAGCATCCGCTGGTGCGCGCGCTTTTCGGTATGGGGAGAAGAGGGTGATGGACGACATCGTGTTGATCTTCGGCGCAATCGTGATCGGGGCGGTCCTCGCCACGCCGTTCATCTGGAGGCTGTCATGAAGACTTGGAACGGCTACTGCTGCTACTGCGGCGGCTTTGGTCACCGGGCAGAGAACTGCCGGTGGAATCGCGGCGTGCGTCTGGCCCGGCCGAGGACGTGACATGGCGAACGTTCTCTTCAAGGAGATCGTGCTCGACAGCCCCTCGAAGTGGCCGTTCGTGCTGGGTTTCATCAAAGCGAACGCCAGAGCCTTCATCGAGCGCGGTACGCCGCTGCGTCTGATCATCACGTCCGAAGAGAAGCGCCGCACCAACGAATCGAACCGGTACTACTGGGGTGTGGTGTTGCGCGATATCTCGGAGCAGGCGTGGGTCGAGGGGCGCCAGTACGACAAGGACACGTGGCACGAGTACTTCGCCGACCTCTACGGCGTGAAGGTCGAGCGCAAGCTGCCCGACGGCCGGCTGCACCTGTCGCGCAAATCCACGTCCGACATGTCGGCCGGCGAGTTCAGCGAGTACTTGACCAAGGTGCAGGCCCACGCGGCCGGCGAGTTCAGCGTCAGCTTTGACGGAGTGCATCCATGACCACGATCGACGACGGTACCGGCATCGATGTCACGCTCGCCGCCTGCAAGGCGGATGCGCAGGCGACCGTGCTCGCGTTCACGGGCAAGAAGAAGCCGGAGGTGGAGGACGGCCCGTACCTGAAGCGCGTGCTCTACAAGCCCGGCTGCCAGCACGACCGTGGGTTCGAGATCGACGAGAAGCTCGGTGAGGTCCAGTGCTTGGCCTGCCGCGAGAAGCTGAACCCGATGTGGGTGCTATCGCAGCTAGCGCGCATTGAGACGCGCTGGCACCAGCAGCACGCGCAGCACCAGCAGGAACTCGCGCGGCTCGCCGAGCGCTCGCGCACGAAGTGCCGCCACTGCGGCGAGATGACGCCTATCAGCAGGGGGTGACCATGGACACGATTCTGATTTGGCTGCTGGCCACCGCCACGGTAGTGCTCGCGGCGGTCTACGCGCTGCGGCGCATCGGCGGCATTGGGGAGGGCGATGCCATCGAGGAACCCGACTACGAGGCCTGGCGCCGCGAGACGTTCGACCGCTGGCAGGACAACCGCGTGCGCACGCTGCATGCCCGGGACGCCGAATGACGCTCGCGATCGTTCCCATCACGTTCGCTGAGGCGAACGAGTTCGTGCGGCGCCATCATCGTCACCACCGGCCGCCGGTCGGCTGCAAGTTCTGCGTCGCCGTGGCGGCTGAAGGTGTTGTTGTTGGCGTGGCCCAGGTGGGCCGCCCGGTGTCTCGCGCTCTGGACGATGGCTGGACGCTCGAGGTGAACCGGCTGTGCACCGATGGTCATCGCAACGCCTGCTCGATGCTGTATGCCGCGGCGTGGCGCGCGGCGCGCGCGCTGGGTTACCGGAAGCTGGTCACCTACACGCTGCGCGAGGAAGGTGGCGCGTCGCTGCGCGCGGCTGGCTGGCGCGTCGTCGCCGAGACGGATGGCGGAAGCTGGAGTTGCCCGAGCCGCCCGCGCGTGGACACGCATCCGCTGCAGGCAAAACTGCGCTGGGAGGCCGCATGACGCTGCCGGCCTACATGTACCGCGACCCGGCCGAGGTCTACGAACAGAACGAGGCGCGCAGTTGCAAGGGCTGCACGCACGAGCGCACGAAGAAGTTGATGGGCACCACGCACACGGTCTGCATCAAGCTGCTGCCAGGTGGCAAGCGGCGCGAGCACGGCCGGCGGTGCCAGCATTTCAATGACGGGGAGAAGTGAGATGAAGGTATCCGAACTGGAAGGGGCGCTGCTCGACTACTGGGTGGCCATGGCTGACGAATCGTGGACGTGGGCGCACGAGCTGTTCCCCACGATGACGCTCGACCCGAAGTTCAAAGGTGTGAAGCTTGTCCTCTTCGCCGATGAAGAGGTCGAGCGGTGCCTGCTTGTGCCGCGAAATGCGATGCGACAGGAGTTGCAGCACTTCGCACCGTCGCTATCGTGGGAGCACGGTGGCCCGCTCATCGCGCGGCATCGCATCGGTGTGATGCCGCGCGGAGGGCAGACGTGGGGCGCGTGGCTTGTCGATGATATGGAGCCCAGCGGTATCGCAGGCAGCCCGCTCGTCGCGGCCATGCGCGCGCTGGTCGCCAGCAAGTTCGGTGAGCTGCTCGAAGAGGTGCCCAATGACCGATAAGCCGCTGTTCGCAGACGTCTCGCACGCGCTGCACGTGTCGTACCTCGTGCTGGCCATGCCGCCGCGGCAGAAGGCGCCGTTCCGAAACATGCTGATCCAGCTGCTCGAGGCGATCGACGAGCCCACTGCCGCGCAGGAGAAGTGGCTGGCCGAGCTGCGCGGCGGTGTAGGCATGGGCGACTACGACCCCGACCGGCTGACCATGGACGAGATGCGCGCCCAGTACGCGATGATCACCGACGCCGCAAAGACCCGGCTGACGTCGCCCGAGTACGCGGTCGTGCTGGCGCGGTACGGCCACGGTGCCGACAAGCTGGATGGGTGCCAGCGCCTTGCGGTCTACGCGCGCCGGTCGTGCGGGCTGACCGCGCTGAGCCTGATTGCCAGCTTGGTCGTCCGGCATTATCTGCCGCGCGCGCAGCGCGATGGATACAGCCTGCGGGACCTCGCCGACAAGGGGAAGACCAGTGTGTACCGGGTGGCCTGCGCGGCGAAGTGGATGCAGACCCATTTCCCCGCATTGGAGGTGAAGGCGCTGGCGCGGCTGGAGCCGTCGTTCGTGGCCCACGGGATCGTCCCGGACCGTACAGCGTGCGACTCGTCGCAATCCGTTGCTGCGTAAGGGATAGCGCCGAGAATCCCCTTGCGTTTTTCAAACAAGCGATGTAGATTCCACCCAGACTCAGCCAAGCCCCGCCCGGTTCACGCCGCGCGGGGCTTTTCTCTTGGCGCCAGTGCCTTCATGGACCTGGCGGAACCGGCGCGTGAAGTTTCGCCATGTCGAACCGGGCCTCAGGAGCATAGATACAGCGCCAAGCGGCAAGGAAAAAGGTATCGATCACCCCGTCAATCGCGATCTGGTTTGTGGCGATGGTCTTCAGCCATTTACGGCGCGCGAACTTGTATGCCTCGTTGAGGTGGTCTTCACCCCAATCGGTGTATTTCGACAGCATTTCGAAAGTGGCGATGCGAAGAATGTCGTCATCGTGGTACCGCGCAGTGTGCACGTGGCTACCGCGTGTGTCTTCGATCCCGCGAAAAGAATCCGCAATGTAGCTGAACATCGGCCCCATCGCGCTATCGATTACAGGACGGTTCGCAGACAGCTTGTTGGTATCCTTTATCAGCCTCGCGAACGAAATTAGTCTGGTCTTCAAAATGTAGATTTCGTTCAGGTAGGTGGATATCTGTAATGAGAGATATCGTTCGCGGCTGATTCTGGTCCGACCGAAAGGAAATCGGCTCACATAAATCTTCATGTCCTCGATGACATCAAGAGTGTTTGACACCTCATTGAATGCCTTGAAATACCGCATGAAGAGTTCCTCTTCGGGCGTGAGATCCGATGGCATGGGGGCATCCGACGGTGGTGTGTAGTCGAGCATGCGGCCAACAGATTCCAGCGCGACTGATTTTCTCGACGTCTCCATCTTCGGCTTGAGTATGTATTTAGCCCAGGCCGAAGTGAATTGTTGAAATCTTTCGTAATTGCTTGGCATAACGCGCCTCAGAAAATTTTCCATATTATCTAGCAAACTGTGGCGGCACCCCGGCCGGCGGTGGGGCACAACACCGGCAGCAGTCTGACGCGATGACAGCCTCCCGTGACGGCAGCGCGGGGTCTCCTAGGCGGTGGGCGGACTGCACCCCCCCTCAACACACGACGTTTATGCCGGCACCCAAGGGAAACAGGAACGCCGCCGGCAACAAGGGCGGCGGACGGCCATCGTCCTACCGGCCCGAGTTCACGGTGCTGGTCGAGAAGCTGGCGAAGCTGGGCGCAACCGACGAGGAAATCGCCGACGCGCTCGGGGTCAGTGAGACCACGCTGGGCCGCTGGAAGCGCTCAAACGTTGAGTTTTCGGACGCCCTTAAAAGGGGCAAGATCCTCGCCGACGCCAATGTGGCGGATCGGCTATATCAGCGTGCGCTCGGATTCGAGCACGACGACGTCGATATCCGGGTGGTGGGCGGCAAGATCCGGAAGACCAAGATTCGGAAGATCTACCCGCCTGACACCGCGGCCGCGTTCATCTGGCTGAAGAACCGGCGCGCCTGGCGAGACAAGGCCGAGATCATCCCCACCGACGAGCCGCCGCCCAAGTCCGTGACCGTCACGGTGCAGGACGCCAGCGAGCCTGAGCCAGATGCCGACGCTTAATGTCCCGCAGTCGCAGTTCCTCGCGCTCGAGTACAAGTTCAAGGCGTTCGTGGCGGGCTACGGCTCCGGCAAGACGTGGGTGGGCTGCGCCGACCTGTGCAAACACGCGTGGGAGTTTCCCCGGATCAATGCCGGCTACTTCGCGCCGACCTACGGCCAGATCCGGGACATCTTCTTCCCGACCATCGAGGAAGTCGCCGCCGACTGGGGGCTCTATGCGCGGGTGAACACCTCGAACAAGGAGGTGCACCTGTACGCCGGGCGGCAATACCGCGGCACGATCATCTGCCGGTCGATGGACGACCCGGGCAAGATCGTGGGCTTCAAGATCGGCAAGGCGCTGATCGACGAGCTCGACGTGATGCGGCGGACCGAGGCGCGCACCTCGTGGCGGAAGATCATCGCGCGGATGCGCCAGGTGGCGCCCGGGCTGAAGAACGGGATCTCGGTCACGACGACGCCCGAGGGCTTCAACTTCGTCTACGAGCAGTTCGTCAAAGCGGTCCGGGAGAAGCCCGAGCTGGCGACGCTCTACGGTCTGGTGCACGCAAGCACGTACCAGAACGCGAAGAACCTGCCGCCGGAGTACATCTCGTCGCTGCGCGCGAGCTATCCGCCGCAGCTGATCATGGCCTACCTGCGCGGCCAGTTCGTGAACCTGACGAGCGGCTCGGTCTACGCCTACTTCGACCGGAAGCTCAATCACACGGACGAAACGATCCGCCTGGACGACGCGCTGCACATCGGCATGGACTTCAACGTGCTGAAGATGGCGGCCGTGATCTACGTGATCCGTGACGGCCAGCCCCGGGCGGTGGCCGAACTGACGGGCGTGCGCGACACGCCAACCATGGCCCGGATGCTCCGAGAACGGTACCGGTCTGGCGACACGCCGAGCCGGAGCATCGTGATCTACCCCGACGCGAGCGGCAAGTCCACGAGCAGCAAGAATGCGAGCGAGTCGGACCTGTCGATACTGAGGGAAGAGGGCTTCACTGTCAGCGTGGGTTCGACCAACCCGGCGGTGAAAGACCGTGTCGCCGCGGTGAATGCGCTGCTGCTGAACGACTTCGGCCAGCGGCGCCTGCTGGTCAACACCCACCAGTGCCCGTCCTTCGCCGAGGCGCTCGAGCAGCAGCCCTATGACAAGAATGGCGAGCCGGACAAGGCGACCGGCCATGACCACGTGAACGATGCCGGCGGCTATCCGCTGGCGCGCCTGTGGCCGATTGTGAAGCGCACGGCGGTGACGCAGCCGCTGCGCCTGTAACCGAACCAAAGTTCCCATGGCAACCTCAGTCCGAAGCGAATCCGATGCCGTGTCGGCGATGAAGGCGTCGCTGCCTGTCATCCGCGCGCTGCTCGGGGGCACGAAGGCCATGCGAGCCGCAGGAGCGACTTACCTGCCGCAGTGGCCGAGCGAGGAAAGCGCCAGCTACGACGCACGTTTGCGCGTGGCGACGCTCTTTCCGGCCTTCCCGCGCACAGTCGAAGTGCTGACCGGCAAGCCATTCTCGAAGCCGCTGACCTACGGCGACGACGTGCCGGAGAGGATCCGCACGTGGACCGAGGACATCGACCTGCAGGGCCGAAACCTGCATACATTCGCAGCGAACTGCTGCGAGGAAGCTTTGGGCCCGGGCTTTGGCGGCATCCTCGTCGATTTTCCGACCACGTCGGACAAGACTGGCAAGCTGCTCTACCCGACGCAGGCTGAAGAGGATAAGGCGGGGGTGCGGCCGTATTGGGTCCTGCTCAAGCTCGATCAGCTACTCGGCTGGAAGTCGAAGCGGATCAAAGGCAAGGACGTGATCACGCAGTTGCGCTTCGTCGAAGAGATCACCGAGGACGAAGGCGAGTTTGGCGAACAGTGCATTGAGCAGGTGAGGGTGTTGACGCCCGGCGCGTGGCGGATTTACCGCTCATCTGGCAAAGAAGGCTGGTCGCTGTACGACTACGGCAAGACCTCCCTGCAGGTCATCCCCTTCACGCCGTTCTACGGCAAGCGTCGCGCCTACATGGTCGGATCGCCGCCGCTGGAGGACCTCGCGTACATGAACGTCGAGCACTGGCAGTCGAAGAGCGACCAGCAGACCATCCTGCACGTCGCGCGTGTGCCGATCCTGTTCACCAAGATGCTTGGCGACAAGGTGTCCCTCACCGTCGGCGCCAATACGGCGGTAATGGCGCAGGAAAAGGACGCCGACATGAAGTTCATCGAGCACGAGGGCCGTTCCATCGAAGCCGGCCGCAAGTCGCTGCTCGATCTGGAAGACCAGATGCGCCAGGCTGGCGCCGAGCTGCTGGTGATCAAGCCCGGCAACATCACAGAGTCGCAGACGTTGGCCGATAACGAGCAGGGCGCTTGCGCGCTACAACGCATCGCGGGCGATCTGGAAGACGCGATCGACGCCTCTCTGCAGTTCACCGCCATGTGGGTGGGCGAGAAGGAGGGTGGGCACGTCAACGTGTTCAAGGACTTCGGCGCGGCCACGCTGGCCGAAGCGTCTGCCGACCTGCTCCAGAAGATGAATGTCGCCGGCACGCTCTCCGATCAGACGCTATTCGAAGAGATGCAGCGTCGCGGCATGCTGCGCCCCGACCTGAAATGGGAAGACGAGGAACTGCGGATCGGCACACCCCGACCCGGCGCGGCGCCGACCACCGCATAAGCTATGGCCAAGAACCTCTCGGACATCCTTGCTGCGCTGGCGGTGGAGCGGCAGTTGGATCTGAACCGGGTGCTCGGGCATGAGACGAACCTCGTGTTCACAGTGCTGGAAGACCTGCTGCGCGACGTCGAAGGGCGAATTGGCGCACGCCCGCTGACGGAATACCAGAAGGCGAGGCTGAACCGCCTGCTCGAGGACATCCGCGAGGTCGTGGCCGAGCGCTACGGCGACCTGCAGACGACGCTGTTCGACGACCTGAAGGACCTGGCGAAGCAGGAGAGCCAGTGGGTGTTGTCCAGCGTGAACAATGCCGTGGGCGTGGACGTCATGCGCACGCTCGCGCCGTCGGCTACGCTGCGCGCGCTGGTCGATACCGGCCTGTTTCAAGGCGCACCGTTGGGCGACTGGCTCGCGCGGCAGTCGGCCGACACGGCGTTTCGGTTCGCGAACGAGATCCGCACGGGCGTGGCCGCCGGAGAGACCAATGGCCAGATCGTGTCGCGCATCGGCGGATCGACGCGGCGCGGCCTCACCGGTGTGGTCGAGACCAGTCGGCGCAATGCTGAGGCGCTGGTGCGCACGGCTACGCAGACGGTCAGCGCGAAGGCGCGAGACCTGACGTGGAATGCCAATCAGGACATCGTGAAGGGGAAGCAGCAGATCAGCACTCTCGACAGCCGTACGTCGGACATCTGCATCGCCTATGCCGGCGCATCGTGGGACCTGAAAAACAAGCCGATCAACGGCAACAAGCTGCCGTACAACGGTGGCGTGCCGCGGCACTGGAACTGCCGTAGCACCGAGATCCCGCTGCTGAAGTCGTTCCGCGAACTCGGCATGGATGTCGAGGACTTCACGCCGACGACCCGCGCGAGCATGGACGGCCAGGTCGCGGCCGACCTGTCGTTCGCGGACTTCCTCTCCGGCAAGTCGAAGGCTTTTCAGGACGAGGTGCTAGGCAAGGGCAAGGCGGACCTGTGGCGCTCAGGGAAGATCACGCTGCAGCAGTTGCTGGATCAGCGGGGGAATCCGCTGACGCTGGCGCAGCTTCAGGAGCGGGCTAATGCCGCGGCGCCGCCGGACCTTCGTGACAACGTCTCGAAGAAGTACTTCAACGGCAAAGTGGACGTCGAATTCCACCCGTCGGTCCCGGGCGACGCGCGTGAGAATCTCTCGCCTGCGACTGTCGCTCGACTCACCGGTGCGCCGGACGGGTCGAACGTGCACGTAGGCCAATCGGATGCCGGCATGACCTTTACGGTGAAGCACCCGATGCTCGACGAGATGGTCCGGCAGATTCGCGAGGACGAGGACGGCAAGGTCCTCATCGTGAACGAGTCGTTCTTGCTGAAGCGGAGATTCCAGAGCCAGGGTATTGGTGTCCGAAGCCTTGCGATCGAGGCGACGGAAGCGGCGAAGCAGGGCTTCACGAAGATCGTCACGGAAGCGGCAGGCCGGCCGGGGAGCAACCTCTTCAACGGCTACTACACGTGGCCGCGGCTAGGGTACGACGGCCCCCTGACCGACAACGAACGGGCCCGGCTGCCGCAGGGGCTGGCTGATGCACGGAGCGTTCTCGATCTGATGGAGTCCGAAGCCGGTCGCGCGTGGTGGCTGCAAAACGGCTCCGGGAAGGTCATGGAATTCGATCTGCAATCCGGGAGCCGGTCCTGGGATATACTGACCCGGTACCTGAAGGAAAACGGAGTCCAGATATGACCGCGTTGGCCTTGATCCTCAAGAAATCCATGCGGAAGTCCACCCAGGAAGAAATCGAACGTGCAGCTCGCACGGGGGGACGCTCGGACCTGTCTTTCGAAGAAGCCGGTCTCGCCAAGGAGGCTGAGGCGCTGCGGCGCATGACGCCGGAGCAGATCGGACGTCGGTCGCGCTCGCAAAAGTAGTGCTCTAACCACATTCCACAGAAGGCCCGCCAAATCGGCGGGCTTTTTCGTTTCCAGCTTCCGCGCCCGCCGGCTCACACCGTGCGGGCGTTTTTCATTGCCCAACGCGGTGGATGCCGCAGGGCGCATCGCGGCGGATGCCGCACCAGCTCGCGGGCGGATGCCCCAAGGAAAGTCACCATGCCATTCAAGTACGACGAAGCCGGCAACATCGCTGTTCAGGACGTAGGCGGCAAGAAACTCCCCGTGTTCATCGGTGCCGACGGCAAGGAATCGCCGTTCGACGGCGACAGCACGGTCGCGACGATCTCTCGCCTCAACGGCGAGGCCAAGAGCCATCGCGAGCGGGCAGAGACGGCCGAGGCGAGCCTGAAAACCTTCGAAGGCATCACGGACCCGGCAGCGGCGCTCAAGGCGCTGACGACCGTGAAGAACCTCGACGACAAGAAGCTGGTGGATGCCGGCGAAGTCGAGAAGGTGAAGGCCGAGGCGATCAAGTCGGTCGAGGAGAAGTTCGCTCCGACCGTACAGCGTGCCGCCGACCTGGAAGCGCAGCTGAACCAACACCTCATCGGTGGTGCGTTCTCCGGTTCGAAGTACATCGCCGAGAAGTTCGCCGCCGAAGGCCCGGCCGGCGTGGAGATCGCTCGCGCGCTCTTCGCGAATCGGTTCAAGGTCGAGGACGGCAAGCTCGTCGCCTATGACGGCGCCGGCGGCAAGATCTATTCGCGCACGCGCCACGGCGAACTCGCCGACGCGGACGAGGCGAT
Organism: Cupriavidus sp. OTU4054; assembly: GCF_038440175.1. Lineage (NCBI taxonomy): Bacteria > Pseudomonadati > Pseudomonadota > Betaproteobacteria > Burkholderiales > Burkholderiaceae > Cupriavidus > Cupriavidus sp. OTU4054. The sequence goes on along the minus strand of NZ_JASATF010000001.1, from coordinate 345,269 downwards.
CGAGCTGATGGTCGATGCGTACCCGCACAAGACATCGCTTCTGAAGGGCTCCGGCGCTTCGGGTGGTGGTGCTCACGGCGGCGGCGGTGGCAATGGTGGCAAGAAGACGATGACCCGTGCTCAGTTCTCCCAGCTCAGCCCCGCCGATCAGGCAAAGGCGGCTGCCGAGGCTGTGATCACGGATTGACGTCGCTCAAACCAATCCGAGCCGCCCCGCGCGGCAAATCCCTTTCGAGGTCAACATGAAGAGCATCCTTTCGAAGGCCCGCGTCCTCGCCCTGGCGACGTTCGCGATCGTGGCAGCGTTCTACCCGGTGGCCGTGGTCGCCAAAGTGACCGCGCTGCTGTTCAAGCAGTTGGAGGACGCGGTCACGCGCCCGGCGCCGCGCGGCATGTTCGCTGGCGCCAACGTGCTGACGCCGCTGATCCCGACGCTGTTCGAGGCGCTGAACGTGGTGTCGCGCGAGATGGTGGGCTTCATCCCCGCCGTGAGCCGTGACAGCAATGCCGAGCGCGCGGCCGTGGGTCAGACCGTGCGCGTGCCGATTGGCGAAGCTGGCGCGCTGGAAGACATCGTGCCGGGCGCAACGCCCGCGAGCAGCGGCGATACCACGCCGGGCTACGCGGACATCGTCATTACGAAGTCCAAGGCCGCACCGATCCGCTGGAACGGTGAAGAGCAGAAGGCTGTGGGCGCCACCGGCACCTACAACAAGATCCTGGCCGACCAGTTCGCCGATGGCCTGCGCAAGATCGTCAACGCGATGGAAGTCGATCTGGCGATCGCGGCGAAGATCGGTGCCTCGCGCGCCTACGGCACTGCCGGCACCACCCCGCTGGGCTCCGCTGGCGACCTGTCCGATCTCGCCGGCGTCGCCAAGATCCTCGACGACAACGGCGCTCCCGTGGTTGGCCGTCAGATCGTGTTCAACTCGGCCTCGATCGCCAACCTGCGCGGCAAGCAGTCGGTGCTGTTCAAGGTGAACGAAGCGGGCTCGAGCGACATGCTGCGCAACGGCATGACCGATCTGCTGCAGAACATGGCCGTGCGGTACTCGGCAGGCATCGCGCAGCACGTCAAAGGCACGGGCGCGAGCTATGTGACCAGCGGCGCCACGGCGGCCGGCGTGCGCGACATCGTGCTCGCGACCGGTACCGGTACGGTGCTGGCCGGTGACGTGGCGACCTTCGCTGCCGACGGGGTGAACAAGTACATCGTCGGCGCTGGCGTGGCCGCACCGGGCACGATCAGCCTGAACCGTCCGGGCGCGCAGATCCTGATCCCGACCGGCAACGCGCTGACCGTGGGCAACAGCTACACCGGCAACTACGCCTTCTCGCGTAATGCCATCGTGCTGGCCTGCCGCGCGCCGGCCGTGCCCGAGGGTGGTGACTCGGCCGACGATGCCATGACGATCACGGACCCCGTGACCGGCCTGAGCTTCGAAGTTCGCGTCTATCGCCAGTACCGTCAGGTCAAGTTCGAGATCTGCATGGCGTGGGGCACGGCGGTCATCAAGTCCGAGCACATCGCCACGCTGCTGGGCTGATGCAGCGGCCGGGGCCTTCGGGCTCCGGCTTCTCCCCTGACCGCAACCCGGAGAATTGCCATGAGCAAGGTTCAACTAATCCCGGTCGCCTTGGGCGGCCAGTACATCGAAGTGCATCCGTCCACGCTTGCCGCACACGAGGCCGCGGGCTGGCGGCCGTGCGAGAAGCGCGACATCGAGCAGCAGGAGCAACCCACGCCCGTGTCGCGCGAGGCGCTGGACATGACGCTGGCCGAGCTGCCCGGCGATCAGACCGATCCGGAGTACGTCGTGGCCCGCCTGCGGAGCTACTTCGGCGCACTGTTCACCGCCGCCGACGAAGAGCGCGTGCGCGAGCTGGTCAAGCCCGCCGAAGCGAAGAAGCCCTCCGAAGGCCTGACCGTCGATGAGCTGAAGGCCGCGCTGACCGAGAAGGGCATCGAGTTCCCGAGCACCGCGCTGAAGGCCGACCTGCAGGCTCTGCTGGACGCCCCGACCCAACCGACCGAGTAACGGCACATGGCCATCGACACCACACCCGGAAGCCCGACGGCGGACAGCTACGTGTCGGTGGCCGATGCCGATGCGTACTGGGCCAAGCGCCAGAGCGACGCGTGGGCGGCCAAGCTGACGCCTGACAAGGAGGCGGCGCTGATCCGCGCTACGGCCCACGTCGATGCCGAGTACGGCTGGCGCGGATGCCGCGCGACCTCGACGCAGGCGCTGGCCTGGCCGCGCTACGACGTCGTCGTCGATGAATGGCCGCTAGACAGCACGATCATCCCGAAACAGGTCCGCGACGCCGTGTGCGAGCTCGCGCTGAAGGCGCTGGCCGGGGAGTTGATCGCCGATGTCTCGCCGCAGCAGGTCGTCGAGCAGACGGTCGGACCGATCACCCGCAAGTTCGCGCCCGATGAGCGCAACGGCGGCCAGAAGCTGTATCCGTATGTCGATTCGCTGCTGAGCCCGCTGGTGTCGGGCGGCAGCGGTCAAATCAGGCTGGTGCGCGCATGAGCGAAAACGCCTTCGTCCAACGCGACGCGTTCCACATGCTGTGCGATCAGGTGATCGGCCGCGGCATTAGCCGGGTCGTCTACTCGAGCAAGGTGCTGCCCGACTGCGTGGTGAAGGTCGAGGACGGCGCTGGTTCGTTCCAGAACGTGATCGAGTGGGAGACGTGGCAGCGCGTCAGCGACACGCCGTTCTCCCGCTGGTTCGCTGCATGCCGCTGGATCAGCCCGAGCGGATCGGTGTTGGTGATGGAACGCACGCGTCCAGCCACACCGAGCGAGTTCCCGGAGAAGATGCCGGTCTTCCTGACGGACTTCAAGCGCACGAACTATGGCGTCTCGATGATGGCGGACCCGAAGACTGGCCAGCCGGCCGAGACGTTCGTGTGTCACGACTATGGCACCAGCCTGCTGTTCGAGCACGGCATGTCGAAGCGGCTGCGCAAAGCCGAATGGTGGGACGTATGAGTTTCTACGACGAGATGGCCGCCATGGCCGACGAGCTTCTGCGCGAGTTCGGCAAGACGCTGACCCTGCTGCAGATCGCGCCCGGCCAGTATGATCCGGCCGTCGGTGCAGCAGTGGACACGGTGACCAACTTCCCAGCCGCCGTCGGCGCGCTGTTCGACTACGAGCTTCTCTCCGCTGGCGCGACGTTCATCGACGCCAGGCTGCTGGCCGTGGGCGACAAGCAGTGCTTCCTTTCGCCGGTCGGCGTGCCAGAGCCGAAAGCCGGGTTCAAGGTGATCGACGGCGCTGATGTCTGGCGGGTGATGAACGTGAAGAAGGTCGCGCCGGCCGGTACCGCGGTGCTGTACGAGCTGCAACTGCGCAAGTAGCGCCCCTCGCCATGGCCGTCAACGACGAATTCCGCCGCAAGTTCGCCGCGTTCGTCCAGCGCGCCAAGGACAATCAGGAGATCGTGGTTCGCAAGGTCGGCCTCGACCTTATGACCAGCCTCGTGCTGAAGTCGCCGGTCGATACCGGCCGCTTTCGGGGCAACTGGCAGGTGCAGTACAACCTCGCGCCCAGCACGGTACCTACGCTGGACAAGTCCGGCGGGCCGACGATCGCGGCAGCCAATGGGGCCCTGCAGACGGTCGTTATCGGCCAGACGTTCTACCTGGTCAACCATCTCCCGTATGCGCAGCGCCTCGAGTACGGCTGGTCGAAGCAGGCACCGGCCGGCATGGTCCGGCTGACGCTGTCCGAGTACGACGCCTATCTGACCCGCGTGGTCGGGGATCTGAAGAAATGAGCAATGTCGCCGTCCGCCGCGCGCTGGAGCAGCATCTGGACGCTATGACGCCCGCGCTGTCCACCGCGTGGCAGAACGTATCGTTCACGCCCGATCCGAGCGCCCCCTATCAGGAGGCGACTCTGCTGCTGGGCGCGCCGGAGAACCCGGCCTATGGCGCGTACTACCGCGAGGTCGGCGTGCTGCAGGTCGCGCTCATGTACCCGTTCGGGGGCGGCACAGCCGAGCCGGAGCTGCGCGCGCAGGCCATACGCTACTGGTTCGCACGCGGGACGACCGTAGTCGTCGACGACATTGAGGTGGTGGTGCAGCGCACCCCCACGATCGCCGCGGGCTTCCGCGACAACGACCGGTGGCGCGTGCCGGTCAGCATTCCTTTCTTCGCCAGCGCGAACGCCTGATCGCCGCTGGCCAGCATCTTCAACGCCCTGCCATCGCGCGGGGCATTTCCTTTGGAGCAAGAAAATGCCCAACGCAAAGGGGTTGTTCAAGCAACTGCGGTACAAGCTGCAGTCCGGGCAGGGCGTCGCCGCTGGCACGTCCGGCGGCCAGATCCTGCGCCGCGTCACGTCCGACATCGCGCTGAACAAGGACACGTACCAGTCCGAAGAGATCCGCAGCGACCAGCAGATCGCGGACTTCCGCCACGGCGTGCGCCGCGTCGCCGGCACGATCAACGGTGAAATCTCGCCGGGCACGTATGCGGACCTGATCGCCGCCATCCTGCGCCGCGACTTCACGGCCGTGACGGCCATCACTGGCATGACCATCGCCATCGCGGCGGCGTCGATCGTCGGTGGCCGTCAGACCTACACGGTGACGCGCAGCACCGGCTCGTTCCTCACGGATGGCATTAAAGCCGGCGATGTCGGCCGCCTGACCGCCGGTTCGTTCAACGCAGCGAACATCAACAAGAACCTGCTGGTGCTGGCAGTGACCGCGCTGGCGCTGACCGTGATCCCGCTCAACGGCGTCGCGCTGGTCGCCGAAAGCGGCATCGCGACTGCCACGCTGTCGCTGCCTGGCAAGAAAACGTACGTGCCGACCAGCGCCCACACGGACAAGTACATCTCGTTCGAGCACTGGTTCTCCGACGTCGCCCAATCCGAGCTGTTCACGGACTGCAAGCTTGCGCAGATGGATCTGACGTTGCCGGCGACCGGCATGGCGACCATTGCGGCGCAGATCCAAGGCCTCGACATGACGACTGGCACGTCGGCGTACTTCACCGCGCCGGCGGTCGAGACCACGTCCGGTATCGTGGCCGCCGTCAACGGCGTGCTGCTCGCCGCGGGCGTGCCGGTGGGACTGTTGACGGGCATGAGCGCGACGATCAACGCCAACATGACGGGCGATCCGGTAGTGGGCCAGAACACGCTGCCCGACCTCTACCCCGGCCGCGTGGTGGTCACCGGCCAGATGACCGCGTACTTCCAAGACGCGGTGCTGCGAGACGCCTTCATCAACGAGACCGAGATCGGCATCACCGCAGTGCTGGCCACCACCAACGGGCCGACGGCCGACTTCATCGCAATCACGATGTCGCGCGTGAAGCTGGGCGGCGCCGCAAAGGACGACGGCGAGAAGGGCCTGATCCAGACCATTCCGTTCCAGGCACTGCTGAACGGCGCGGGCGGCGCGGGTACGGCGAACGAGAAGACCACCATTTCGGTGCAGGACTCGCTCGCGTAAGACGAGCGGTCACGAGGGAACAGCGCTCCCTCCCATGGGACATTTCGCGGGCCGGCATGTGCTGGCCCGCATCTTTTCAGGAGCAGGCATGGACCAGAACAACGCGGCGCCGAAGACGCGCTCGATCGAATCGCTCAACCTCGTGAAGGCCAGCGAATCGGGCTACGAGTTCGAGCTCAAGAACTCCGATGGTGTCGGCCTCGGTGTGTTCATCACCGTCCGGGGTGACCACTCGGACAAGGTGAAGGCGGCAGACCGCCAGAAGATCAACGAGCGCCGCGAGCGCGCGTACATCGCCGCGAAGAAGGGCGAGACCATGGGCCCGGACCCGATCGAAGACGACGAGGCGCGCGCGGTCGAGAACGCGATCCTGCGCACGATCTCGTGGAAGGGTCTCGATGAGCCGTTCAATGCGGACAACGCGCGCTTGCTTTACACGGTCAACCCCGAGGTGAGGGCGCAGGTCTTCGCTGCCGCGGCAGAGTCGGCAAATTTTTTGAAAGCCTGACGGCCGAGATCGTCGCGTACGCCGAGCACCACGCGGCGCTCGATAAGCGTCTGAAGGATGGTTCCACGGTCCGGGAGAACCTCGAGTCGGTCGCGCGCCAAACCGGGCGCCGGCCGGAGGGACTCGACGGGCCAGCATTACCGGCCGCCGGCTTTCAGGTCTGGCAGTGGTTCATGGACTTGAACTCGGCCAGACCGGCCGGCCTGGCCCTTTCCCCCATCTCCTTCTCGGACATGAAGGCGTTCTTCGACCTGATCGGGGAGCGGCCCGAGGGATGGCAACTGGCCGCGATCAGGCGTCTTGATAGAGCGGTACTCGCCGCGGCAACAAAGGACTGAGAGATGGACATCGCAGCGCTCGGCATCGCAATGGACACCGCTGGCCTCAAGCGCGGGGAAGATGCGCTTAACCGGGCTCAGCAGTCTGCCAACCGCACGGCAGACGCGATGGACAAGGTGGGCGCCAGCGGCGACAAGGCGTCTGCGTCGATCGGCGGTACCGGCGCGGCGGCCACGAGCGCCAGCACGTCCCTGGACAAGTTCGACCAGTCCGCGCGGCAGGCGCAGCGCTCGGTCAGCGACCTCGACCGGCAGAGTCGGTCGTTCGGCGACGCGTTCAAGGACTTCGCAATCGGCGCAACCGCCGTGAGCGCGGTGACGGCGTCGGTGCACGGCCTGGTCTCGGCGCTGCTGGAGATCCCGCGCGCCACGCTCGACGGCATTCGCGGGCTCGCGGAGCTGCAGGCTCAGGTGGACAAGACGAACATTGGCCTGGCCTTCGCGGCCGGCGGCAATGCGGCGGCCGGCTCGCGCGACCTCGACTTTCTGCGGGTGCAGGTCAGCCGGCTGGGCCTCGACCTCGGCACCGCTTCAAACGCGTTCGTGAAGCTGTCGGCCGCAGCGCGCGAGACCACGCTGGAAGGCCGTGGCGCGCGCGACATTTTCCTCGCGATCAGCGAAGCGGCGACGGTGATGCACCTCTCATCGGCGGAAGCCGAGGGCGCGTTCCTGGCGATCAGCCAGATGATCAGCAAGGGCACGGTGCAGGCGGAAGAACTGCGCGGCCAGCTCGGTGAGCGCCTGCCCGGCGCATTCCAGACCGCCGCACGCGCGCTGGGCGTCACGACCGCCGAACTCGGCAAGATGCTCGAGCAGGGCCAGGTGCTCAGCTCCGACTTCCTGCCGAAGTTCGCGGCGCAGCTCCGCAAAGAGCTTGCCGGGTCGGTCGAGGAAGCGGCGAACAGCACCCAGGCATCTATCGGTCGGATGGATACGGCGTGGACGGACTTCAAGCGCACGGTCACGGATTCCGGGCTCGGCAAGGAGGCCAAGGGACAACTCGACGTGCTCACCGATGGCATCAACGGTGTCACGGAGGCTATCCGCCAAGCGAAGCAGGAAGGCTCGGGCTTCTGGGGCCAGTTTGGCGCGGGCCTGAGTGCGGCGGGCGGCTTCCTGAATCCCTTGAACGCGTTCAGCTATCGCGCGCGCTCGCTGCAGGGTATGCAGCAGCAGCGCGATCAACTGACGCAGCAGTTGAAGGACCCGTCGCTGGACAAGTTCGACCGCGCGCAGCGCGCGTACGACCTGCAGCAGTTGAACGACCGCATCCTCGCGGCCCAGCGCGCGGCACAGTCGCCGGGTGGCCAGTCGCAGATCCGGAATGTGGATGACGACATCTCTCGCAATGCCGAGCGAGTCCGCGCGGAGGCGGAGGCGCGCACGCGCAAGTTCCTGTCCGATGGCAAGAATCTCACGAAGTCGGAGAATCGTGACAAGGACCTCAAGGAGATCGACGACGAGTTCAAGGCCGCGACGTCCGGCATCGAGAAGGGCAGCTCGCTGTACGACAAGGCGCTGGCGGTCGCGACGGCTCGGAAGCAGGAGGTCTGGGACAAGTTCAACAAGGCCGGCATCACCGCGGGCGCCAGCGCGCGCCAGAACGAACTGGGCGGCGAAATCGCTCAGTTGGAAGGCTATGCCAGGCAAGCCAAGGCTATCGAGCGGTCGAGCCAGCTTGATCTGGATCAGCAGCGCACGCAGGGCCTCATCTCCGAGCGCGAGTATCTGCGAAAGTCGGCGGACCTGCGAGAGGACTCCTTGACCGACCAGCTCGCGATCGCCGAACTGGAGGCCCAGGCGGCGTCCGGCAAGAAGTCTCTGGCCGAGCGCGAGCGCTACGCCGCCAAGGTACAGGAGCTGGAAGAGCAGATCGTGAACGTGCGCAAGGAGGGCGCCAACGCCGTCGCCGCGTACGACAAGCGCTCGGCCGACTCGCTGAAGGCGTACACGGACGCGCTCGACAACGCGATGAAGCTGCGCCAGCAGGAGATCTCGCAGAACATCGCGGGCCTCGGCATGGGTGACACCGCGCGCGACCAGCTCGCGCGCATCCAGCAGGCGAACCGCGACTTCGACCAGAAGTTCTACGACCTGAGCCGCTCGCGGCGGGAAGGCCGGATCGGTGAGGACGAGTACCAGGCCCAACTCGAGGCGCTGCGCAAATACCAGACCGATCGGGTGGCGCTGGAGTACTCGGCCACCCAACAGATGTTGGATGCGCAATCGAGCTGGGAGACCGGTGCGATCAGGGCTGTCGCGAACTATGGCGACTCAGCGCGCAACGTGTTCTCGCAGACCGAGAACTTGTTCAATCGCGCCTTCAGCTCGATGGAAGACGCGGTCGTGAATTTCGCGATGACCGGGAAGCTGAACTTCAGCGACTTCGCAAGATCGGTGATCTCGGATCTGATCCGCATCCAGGCGCGGTCGGCAGTATCCGGCATCTTCAGCGTGCTCGGCGGGTCGGGCGGTCTCTTGGGCGCGGCCGGGGATGCCACGGGCACGTCGATCGGTGGGGTGTATGGACCGCAGACGCAGGCCGGGCTCGACAACCTGATCAACACGCTCGGCACCCGCGCGGCGGGGGGTGACGTGCAGGCGGGCAAGGCATATTTGGTGGGCGAATCGGGGCGGCCCGAGAAGTTCGTCCCCGAGGTCGATGGGCGCATCCTGCCGGATACGGCTCTGAAGCCGGCTGCTCAGGCAGCGTCTGCGCCGACCATCGAGTTTCACAACACGTGGAACATCGACAGCCGTACCGATCGCCAGGACATCATCGCGATGGTTCAGGCGAGCCAGCAGCAGACGAAGTCGCAGATCCTCGACAGCATCAACCGGGGCGGCCAGTTCTCGCAAAGACGGTGAAGCATGCCAACACTGACGTTTCCTGAAGACATCCTGCCGGCGACGGCGATGTTCGGCCTGCAATCCAACACCGAGAGCTTTGTCTCGCCGCTGAATCGGTCAACGCAGACGGTTGAGCGGCCGGGCGCGCGGTGGAAGGCGCGCCTGACCTTCTCCACTATGAGCCTGCAGCAGCAGCGTCGGCTCAAGGCGTTCCTCGCCTACCTGAACGGGATGGCGGGGCGCGTCTATCTCTGGCCCCACGACAACCCGGGCAGCAGTCTCTACAGTCCGCTCGTGAACGGGACGATGGTGGACCGCCGCGTGCTGCCAACGAAGAACTGGCCGGCGAGCACGCTGGTGATGCGCGCGGGCGACTACCTGAGCGCGGGCGGCGAGTTGAAGATGGTCTTTGCGGACGTGACCAGCGATGCATCGGGGACCGCGCTGGTTACGGTGTCGCCGCCGTTTCGCGCCGCGCCGGCGAACAACGCGGCGATCACGCTCGACAAGCCGAAGGCACTGATGATGCTCGCGAGCGATGTCTGGGAGTTCGTCAGCACGCCGGCCTATCGGCACGAGGCGTTCTCGGTTGACTTCATCGAGGCTTTCTCATGACCCGCCAGATCGATGGGAACGTCGCCACCGCGGTCAAGGCGGGCCATGTCCCGTACATGTTCTTCGTGAAGATGGACTTCGACGCGCCGCTGTACGTGTGCAGCGCTGGATACGACATCGTGTGGGAGGGCAACACCTGGCTGGGTCTGGGCGCCCTTGGCAGCATCGACGCAATCGAAGAGCAGGCGGGGCTGGAAGCGATCGGACTGAGGTTCACCCTGACGGGCGTGCCCACGGAAATGATCGCGATCACGCTCGGACAGCAGTATCAGGGGCGCCCGTGTCAGGTCTGGTTTGCGCCGCTGACCGAAGACCTGCAACTCGCCTATCAACCCATCAGGCTGTCCTATGCGCGGATGGACACCATGGACACCGAGGTCGGGGATACAGCAACCATCACGGTGTCCGCCGAGTCGCGCATGGTGGCGTGGGAGCGCGCCAAGACACGCCGCTACAACAACGAAGACCAGCAGGCCAAGTATCCCGGCGATCGCGGCTTCGAGTTCGTGGCGCAGATGGTGGAGAAGAACCTGCAATGGGGACGCTGATGCAACGTATGCCCGACTGGCCGACGCGGCTAGCCGATTTCATTGAAGCCCGCCGAGAGCGGGCTTTTTGTTGGGCGGAAAGCGACTGCTGCCTGTTCGTCTGCGACGCGGTGGAGAGCTTCACCGGCGTCGATCCGGCAGCCCGCTGGCGCGGCCTATACGCGAGCGAGAAGGGCGCGAGGCGATTGATCCGTGACAACGATGGCGTGGCTGGTTTAGCCACTCTCGCTTTCGGCCCGGCTGTTCCGGCCGCGCTCGCGGGCCGCGGGGATGTCGTGCTGATCGACACGCCCACGGGGGAAGCGCTGGCCATCTGCATCGGTGGCGTGATCGCCGCGCAGGCGGCGGCAGGAATCGAGTTCCACCCGATCACAGCGGCCAAGGCCGCATGGAAAATCTAGGAGACATTCGATGCCAGCAGCAGTCGCAGCAGCAATCGCCGCCGCGGCGACCGCCGCCGGTGCGTCAGCCGCTGTTGCAGCCGTCGCGTATGCCATCACCTATGCAGTGGTCAGCCTGGCAATCTCGTACGCCGTAGGCTCGATCATGGGCGCGATCTTCAAGCCGAAGGCCGCGAATGGCTTCTCTGCCGAGGCCCAAGGGCGGACGCAGGTGGTGCGCTCGAACGTCCAGCCGCGCAACTCGATCTACGGGCGCGCGATGACGTCCGGGCCGCTGATTTTCGCTGCGAGCACCGACGGCCCGGCGAAGAAGAACCAGTTCATGCATCTTGTGATCGCGCTCGCCGACCACGAGTGCGACGAGATCGAGGAAGTCTATCTAGGCGAGGACGCGGCGAACGTGCCTGTTGGCCAGATTCATCCGGTCGGCGGCCGCTTCAAAAAGGAGTGGGGCGAGTCTGTCCAGGACAAGTTCTACGTGACCGGCAGCACGACCTACTCGTTCACGCTCTCGGATACGGTGGTGAAGATCACGTCGATCGTCGCCACGCGGCCACCCACTGTGGAAAGCGATGGGCAGTGGATCGACGATGCCGTCACCGACTACTCGCTCAGTGGCAGGGTCATCACGGTACGCGGCGTGTCGCCCGACGCGGTCAGCATCGCCGTCCAGTTCGAGGCGTACCGCTCTCAGGTGTTCGTCCGCGTCAAGCGGCATCTGGGTAGCCCCGATCAGACAGCGGACCCGGATCTTGTGGCCGAGGTGCCAGGCTGGACGTGGGACCATCGACTGAGGGGTGTCTGCTACCTCTACGTGCGCCTCGACTACGACTCCGACATCTTCCCCAATGGACTGCCCAACATCAAGGCGTTGGTCCGCGGCAAGAGGCTCTACGACCCGCGCTACAACGCTACGTACTGGTCGGATAACTGGGGCCTCTGCATCTACGACTACCTGCGCGATCCGGGTGGTTTCGGGTGCACGGACGCAGACATCGACGTCGCGTCGGTGATGACGGCCATCAATGTCAGCGAGGAAACGGTCGATCTCGGTAATGGCACGGCGCAGTATCGATATCGCTGCAACGGCATCGTCATGTCGGACAAGTCGCCGCGCGATAGCCTCGCGGAGATGGTGACGGCCGGCGGCGGCGTGGTGACGATCACCGGCGGGCTCTTTCGCGTGTTTGCAGGCGCCTATGACATCCCGACGGTGACGCTCACCGAGGCTGACTTGCGCGGCCCCGTGAAGGTTCGCGCGCGCACCTCGCGCAAGGACCTGTTCAACCGGGTGAAGGGGACGTTCGTCAGTCCGGCGAACTCGTGGCAGCCGAGCGATTTGCCGGTGGTCGGCAACCCGACCTATGCCGCGCAGGACGGCGAGGTAATCGACCGCGACATCGAGCTGCCTTTCACCACAGACGTGGTGATGGCTCAGCGACTGGGCAAGATCATCCTCGAGCGATCGCGGCAGGGCATCGTGGTGGAGTGGCCCGGAAAGATCTCGTGCTTCCAACTCACGGCCTACAGCACGGTCAAGATCACGCTGGCCAAGTTCGGGTGGACCGACAAGGTCTTCCGGGTGATGAACTGGAAGATGTCCGACAGCGGTGGCGTTGATCTCATCCTGAATGAAGAAGCTGCGGCAGTCTACGACTGGAATGCGGGCAACGCCACGGTCATCGATCCGGCGCCGGATACGAACCTGCCGAACCCGTATCTGGTCGAGAACATGGGGCAAATCAATCTCGACTCCGGCGAAGATCAGCTCGTGCTGTCGCAGACGGGGGTGGTGACGTCGCGCATCCTTGTCATGTGGCCACAGGCGCAGGAATCAGCGCTGCTGCAGTCCGGGCAGGTCGAGATCCAGTACAAGCCGGCGTCCGCGGCAGACTGGATTCCCTTGGGCGCGCTGTCGGGCGACTCGACGCGCGCCTATATATCACCGGTCGTGGACGGTGGGCTGTATCAGGTGCGTGGCAGGTTCGTGTCGGCCCTGCGCGTTCGGAGCCCGCAGTGGTCGTACTCGCCCGTGCATACGGTCGTCGGCAAACTGGCGCCGCCGAGCAACCTGACGGGCCTGTCGCTGACGGTATTCAACGGCTTCGCCAATCTGACGTGGGACAAGGCGGTCGATCTCGACGTGCGCAACGGCGGTCAGGCGCGCATTCGGCATACGACCGACACCGTGCAGCCGAGTTGGGGCAGCGCCATCGACATCGGCGGCTATGTCGCTGGCTCCGCCAACTCGGTGCAACTGCCGCTGCTCGAGGGCGTCTATCTCGCGAAGTGGATCGACTCCACGGGCCATGAATCGCCGCAGGCGACGATGGTGATCACGACAGCCCCGTCGCTGAACTCGATGAATGCGGTGGCGATCATTACCGAGCATCCGTTGTTCGCCGGCGCGAAGACGAACGTGGTGCGCGATCCGGCGCTGAATGGCATCAAGCTGATAGGCGCTGGTCTGATCGACAGTCAAGGGCTGAGCGATGCCACCGGCCTTTGGGATGACCAGGGGCTGGTGAACGGACTCGGCCTGATCGACACGGTGGTGGGCTCGGGCGGGTGGGGGTTGATCGATTCGCTCGGCGGCATCGTGGCGGCCGGCAGCTACCAGTTCGCGAACACATTCGACCTTGGCGTGGTCGAGACGTCGCGGCTCACGGCGACCATCGACGCGGTCTCGTTCGATACGGGAGATCAGATCGATTTCCGCTTCGACCTGATCGACAGTTGGCTGTCCATCGATGGCGATCGCATCAACGATACGGTGGTCGCGCTGTTTGTGCGTACGACGAACGACAACCCGGCGGGCTCGCCGATCTGGTCCCCGTGGCAGCGGTTCTCGATGGGCGACTACGAGGCGCGCGCCTTCCAGTGGAAGGTCGATCTGGAGAGCGAGTCGAGCACACACAACGTGCTCGTCACGGGCCTGACTGTAGGCATTGACATGCCCGATCGACGCGAATCAGGTCGCGACGTTGTCTCCAGCGCGGGCCCCACGGCGATCACGTTCAGCAAGGCGTTCCGCGTGTTGCCGAATCTCGGCATCACCGCGCAAAACATGGCGCAGGGCGACTACTTCGTCATCACGTCGAAGACAGAGACCGGATTCACCATCACTTTCTACAACGCAGCCAGCATTCCCGTGTCGCGGAGGTTCGACTGGGATGCACAGGCGTACTAACGCGAGAGGATAAGCATGTCTCAACATGACATGGACATCGCCAATCAGGCTGGTGCGCCATTTCGCGCAGATCTGAATCTGGCGCTGCAGGCGCTGGCAAGTCTGAGTAGCGGGTCGGCCGCGCCCGCAACGACCTTCCCGTTCCAGTTGTGGGCGGATACGGCAAACAGCTGGCTATGGCAACGCAATGCCGCGAACACGGCGTGGATCTCGATCGGGCAGCTCGGTGTCCCGAACCTCGGTCTCATCATGCCAGGAACGGTGATCTACTACGCCAGCAGCACCGTACCGGTCGGGTACCTGAAGTGCAACGGCGGAGCGGTGTCGCGCACTACGTATCAGGGTCTCTACTCAGCAATCGGCAACACGTTCGGCGCAGGTGACGGCTCTACGACGTTCAACCTTCCTGAGCTTCGGGGCGAATTCATCCGTGGTTGGGATGATTCGCGCGGCGTCAATGCCGGGCGCTCGTTCGGTAGCTTCGAGGCGGAAGCGTTAAAGACTCACCGACACAACATCGGTACGGACCCCACCAGCGGTGGCTACCAGGGCGGTAGCGGAAATGGCGGGGGCTTGTTCAACAACACCAGCATCTTGCAATACCTTGGCAGCGACTCTGCGTCGTTCTTCCAGTTGTATGCCAAGGATGCTGGTGGCACTGAAACGCGCCCGCGCAACGTCGCGATGTTGCCGTGTATCAAGTTCTGAGGGAAATCACATGGAAATCTTCAACTACCACCCCGCGACAGGGGAGTTCCTCGGGGTCGGCCTGGCTGACGATAGCCCGCTCGATCCAGAAAACCCCATCGTGCCCGGCTATGCGACGCCCACGGCGGTACCGGAATCGGTCGCAGGTCGTGTGGCGGTGTATCGGAACGAAAACGGGGGCGTGCCTCAGAACTGGCAGGACGGTGCATGGACGTTCGTTCCCGATTATCGTGCGGTCCCTTTGTTCCGCACTGCCGATGGCTCTTCCTTTGAACTTGGTGCCGAGTATGGTGGTCTGGGCGATCTGCCGCCATTCCTGACGGACGAGCCGCGCCCATCGCCTGCGTACGACTGGATCGCCGACGAGTGGGTGCTGAACCCGGCCAAGGAAACGCAACTGCTGACGGACGCGGCGCTGGTCACGCGCGCGAATCTTCTGGCAGAGGCCGACGCGCTCGTCGCGCCGCTCATGGACGGCTTCGTGCTCGGCGAGCTCACCGAAGAGGACGAGGCGCGCCTGAAGGCGCTGAGCCAGTACCGCAAGGCGCTCCGCGCGGTGACGGCGCAGGCCGGATTCCCTCGCACCATCGATTGGCCGGTGAAGCCGGCGTAGTGCGCCAGCCGCTCCAACACCGGCCGCCATAGCGCGGCCTTTTTTATTGGTGCCACGATGACGACAGATTTCAAGCGCGGGCAGACGTTCGCATATGCCGGGCAGGTTCGGAATAACGGCCAGACCATGGACTTCACCGGCTGGTCGATCTCGTCGCAGCTTCGGACCGCGAAGAGTTCATATCTCGTGGAGGACCTTAGTGCCGCGTTTGTCGATGCTGCGACTGGCGCTGTCTCGCTATCAGCCACTGCGGCGCAGACCTCGCTGTGGCCGCTGCAGCCGCTGGTGCTGGACATCCGGCTCCAAGATCCCGCAGGGCAGGTGGTTATCTCCGAGACCGTGACGATCAACGTGGTGGAGCGCGTTACCTATGCCTGATCTGACGCCATACAAGCTGTCGCTGGTGCTGGCCGACGCAGCGAACACCTCGCTTTCAATTTCGTTCTCGGCGTTCTTCAAAGGCGATCCGGGGGGCGCGGGCTCGGGCGGCGGCGAAGGAGGACAGGGCCAGGTAGGACCCACTGGCCCCACGGGCGCTACCGGCGCGACGGGTGCTACCGGTTCGGCCGGCCCGACGGGGTCCCCTGGCGCAAACGGGGCGACCGGCGCGACGGGACCGACCGGTGCAACGGGTAGCGATGGGCAGCCCGGCGCGCGAGGCGCCACGGGACCTGATGGCAACCCCGGCGCCACCGGGGCCACTGGCCCCGCGGGACCAACCGGCCCAACCGGGAGTACTGGCCCGACTGGTCCAACCGGTCCTACGGGGAACCCCGGCGCGGCTGGAGCGACGGGGCCTACGGGTGCCACCGGGAATGCCGGGCCCACAGGCTCGACTGGACCGACAGGTGCCACCGGCGCTGACGGCAACAAGGGCGCCAGCGGCGACGCGGCGCTAGGCTTCGTGCTGCCGAGCCAGATCAACCTGCGCAAGGCGCAGGCGGTGACTGCCAGCACGCTGTCCACCACCAACAATGCCGCGCTGACGCGGTTCTGGCCGGCCATCGAAACGGACCGCTCCGTTGCGCAGGGCGCATCCATCGTCACCGGCCCGTACTTCACGTACACCCGCGCGGGCGCGCCGTCCGTGAAAGGCACGGCGGACTGGGACCATCTGTTCGTCACGTGGAAGAACGTCAGCTACGGTGCTACGAAGACGAGCAACGGGTACTGCGTGGCCTTCCTATTCGATGGAGACATGCTGTCGTTCGACGTGCAAGGCATCGGTGGTGGCTCGGTCATGTGGCGCGTTGACGACCAGTTCGTGAGCCTGACGCCGACCGCCGTGCCAGGCAACGGAGCCGAGAACTACGCGTTTCTCAACTTCGGCTCGCGCGCGCTGCGTCGCGTGGAACTATGGGGATCGTCGGCGCCGTTCTCCGGTGTCTACACGAGGCCCACCGACTCGATCGTGCCGGCGCCGATTCGTGGCCCGCGCACGCTCTTCCTCGGAGATTCCTTCACGGAAGGCGCAGGCGCTAATGGCGGCCTCAACGACTATGTCGCCAACTTCGCGTCCGCCCTGAATTGGGACGATGTGTGGGGCTCGGGGGTGGGTGGCACCGGCTATCTGGCAGTCAACGGCACGTCGCAGAAGTACCGCGACCGGATCGCGACAGACGTTATCCCGTTCGCGCCGCAACTGATCTTCATCACGGGCGGGTACAACGACAGTGCTTCGACTGCGGCCGCGATCGCGACTGAGGCTCAGGCGCTGGTGACGGCGCTGAAAAGCGCGCTGCCGGCGGCCAAGATCGTCATGGTCGCCCCGTACTGGACCGGCGGCCCGGGCACGATGAGCAAGCTGATCCTCGATCAGACGGCCGCGCTGAAAGGCGTTGCCGATGCCAACGGCCTCTACTGGATCAGCCTTACCGAGCTGCCGCTGCGGAACGGCGTCGCACCGATGGCCACCACGCTCGGCGCGGCCTCCGCGGCAAATGCGACCTCGCTCACCGTGAGCGGTCGGGTAGGTGTGAACCAGACGTTCAAGTTCCCCGACGGCACCAAGTTCCAGGTGAAGGCCGTCACGGGCGCCGGTCCCTTCACGGTGACGACCGACGCCCCGATCCAGACCGCGCAGGCAAACGATGCGGCTATCGCCGAGGTCGGCCCGAGCCTGTGGCAGGGGACTGGTGCGATCGGCGCAACGTCGGGGTGGGGCAACTGCGATCTGATCGTCAGCAGTGACCACGTTCACCCGTCGGCCGCTGGACACACGCTGATGGGCCAGACGCTCGCCACCCGCGCGATCGACGTGCTTCGCGCGTAAGACCGTCGGTCAACCACGCCATAGCCACCTTCGGGTGGCTTTCTCGTTTCTGGAGAGGACATGGACAAGCTGCTTTTCACTGACGCTGCTGGCCTGACGCCTTCGATGGCGGCCCGCTGGTACCCACACGTCTCTGCGGCGCTGCTGGAGTACTCGATCACGACGCCCGCGCGCCAGGCGGCGTGGATCGCGCAGGTCGGTCACGAATCGGGCGGCTTCATCTATACGCGTGAGCTGTGGGGGCCGACGTCCGCGCAGCAGCGCTACGAGGGCCGCGCGGATCTCGGCAACACGCAACCCGGCGACGGCAAACGCTACATGGGCCGCGGCCTGATCCAGATCACCGGGCGAGCGAACTACCGCGCGTGCGGCGCCGCGCTCGGCATCGACCTCGAGGCCAATCCGACCCTGCTGCAAGGCGACGCACTCGCGGCGCGCTCGGCGGGCTGGTTCTGGCAGATGAAGAACCTGAACGCGCTGGCGGATGCTGGCGACTTTGTAACGCTCACCCGCCGGATCAATGGCGGCACCAACGGCCTGGCCGACCGGCAGCAGCGTTGGGAACGCGCCAAGCGCGCACTGGGAGTCCTGTGATGCAAATCGTCGAGAACTGGAACAAGTTGTGGAAAAGCACCACCGTGCTGCTCTCCGCGCCACTGGCCATGCTGTCCGCGGCGCAGCTCGTGCTGCCATCGCTGCAGGCGGTGGTGGAACCGCAGATGTTCGCCAAGATCACGCTAGCGCTGGCGGTGCTGATCGGCGCGCTGCGCTACGTCGCCCAGCAGTCGATCAAACCGGACGAGCAGCAACCGACTGACCAACCGTGAACTGCCCGCAGAGCAGCACGCACAACGGAGCCGCGATGGACCTATCTGTGATGAACGTGCCGGGGGGCACTGGTGGCGCGCTGGGCTTCATCGTGGCCGCCATTGGTGGCGCGATCTGGTTCATCCGCAGCGCATGGCGCAAGGACCGCGTCGAGGGCGCTCAGAGCCAGGCCGAGATCGACATCATCGCGCGCCTGTCCGAGCAGCTCGACAAGGCGAACGCACGCGCCGATCTCGCCGACAAGCGCGCCGACGTCGCGTACAAGGAACGCAACGACGCCTTCCAGATGATCGGCGAGCTGAAGGCGAAAATCAGCGGGCTCGAGACTCAGGTCCAGATGCTTCGGGAGAAACTCGATGGCAAGGCTACGTGAATGGCTGTCGCGGTACCGCGCGACGTTCGTGCTGGTCGGGCACCGCATGGAAGCGGTGACGGTGCTGATCCTGCTACTCGGCGGCGGGATGGGCACCGGCTACCTGTTCTGTGTGTGGCAGTACCGCGAGCTGATGGCGCAGCAGCGGGACGACCACCAGGCAGAGATCGCGCGCCTGCAGGAGGCGTACACGCAGACGCTGAAAGCCCTGACGCCGAAGGTCGAAGCCGCGGCGAGCGCGTCCGCGCAGGCGGCTGAGGCGTCCGTGGAAGCTGTCAAGTCAGTGAAGCGCGCGGCGCGGCCCGCCGCTGCACCGACACCCTCGCCGCCGGGACAGCGGCCGCTCACCGAGGCGGAGCGGCAGGACGTGAACCGCGACATCGAGGCGGCAAACCGGAAGGTGAGGGAGGCCCGAAAGTGAGATCCATCCTGTTCTGTCTTCTGCTCGCTGGCTGCGCGGTACCGGAGCCACCGCCCGCGCCGCCGCCGCCGCGCGACTGCGCCACGCTGCCCACCCTGAAGCCCGGCGCCACGCGCGCCGACATGCTCGACCACATCCGCGTGACGGCGGACCTCTACGCGCGCTGCGCGGCCACGCCATGATCGCGCTCCCCTTCGCAATACCGTGGCGCGTGTTCGCGGCGGCCGCGCTGGCCGCCGGCATTTTCGCCGCGGGCTGGGCGACCAACGGCTGGCGCAAAGATGCTGAGATTGAGCGCATCAACTCGAGCGTCGCGCAGGAGCGGCAGCGTCAGGCACTCGCCCAGGTCAAGGCCGTGAACGACGCACGAATCGAGGAACAACGCCGCACCGCGGCCCAGACGGAGATTGCCAATGCTGCGAAGAAGGAAGCCGACGGCGCACGGGCTGACGCCGATGCTGCTGGTGATGCTGCTGACCGGTTGCGGCAGCGTGTCGAACAGCTACTCACCGCCGCCCGCGCCGCCGGCAATACCGCCTCTGCCAGCGCAGGCGCGCCAGCCGGCGCCCCCCTCGGAATGCTTGCCGACGTGCTCGAAAGGGCTGACCGACGTGCGGGAATCTTGGCTGCTTACGCCGACCAGGCCCATGTTGCCGGGCTCGCCTGTGAGCGGGCCTACGACTCGCTGATCAACGTTGGGGGGCCGTAAAAACGGCGCCGCGCCGACACCCGAGCGCGACGCCAAACACTACAGGGTGCGCGCAGTATCGCGCCGCGCCGCGCGCGGTTCAATTCGATTCTGGCAATGCAGAATCTCTCCACCGACTGCTGCAAAAAAAAAGCCCGTGCATAAGCACGGGCCGACGATCGCACGTCGCAGCGCCAGGCGCGACGACACGTGATCGTTGCCTACCCGCCGTCTCGAGTATCCCCCTCATTGGGGGTACCTGACTGCAAAGTCTCGTCGTGGCAGTCTGACGAAAAAGTGTTTCAAATCGCAACGCTTTTGAGGATGGCTTTGACGCCTGCTATATTCCCCAAAAAAGGGCGACCAACTACGAGGTGCCCCCCATTTCGCGGAGCTTTGTATGGTGGTCAGCCAGGAATGTCAGGAGCGAAGCGCCCTTGACCGGCTAATTGCCGAACTCGAGGAAGAGCTTCTGGAGATCGAGGAAAAGCGGAACGCCTTAGGAGCGCCGGATGACGCGGAAGCGGTTAAACTGCGCCAGACGATCTATGTGTTGAGGTCTCGTCGCTTCAGGCAGACTCAGTAGATCTGTCGGTGAAGGTGGGGCGGAGATCTCTATGGCCAAGAGTGACAGCATCGTTCGGCGGTGTTCACGAATGACACGTTGCGTGTGCAGGTAGGCACGGAGCAGGGCTGCGGCGAGTTCGGCATCTCGACCGCGCTCGCGACGGTTTCGCACGGCCGCGATCTGGCGCCGAATCCTTTTCCGACAAGTTACGAGATGGTCCTCCGCGAGCGTTACGCTGTCGAGTGGAAAATCCTGCTTCATTGAGACGACCCTGACCTAGACCACATACTCATGATAGCGCTTCGCCTCTGCGTCTCCCAGTCTGCGGAGAACGTCGGACCTGCCGGCTGAGCGCGACTATGACATCCGGCAGCAATGGGTGATGGGGGGCGTGCTGATGGCGCTGGGGGAATGCGTGGCCAGGCACCGAAGACGGTCGAATCGTGGCCGCGCTAAAGAATCTGTGTGCTCAGCCGTTATCTCGGTTTCACTCAGATGATGCCCCCGCCCGCACGGGGGATTCTGGGCTGGCCTCCCGATGGCCGGCCCGTTCTTTTTCGCGCTCGGCCACCTTGCGCGCCGCCTTGGCCAGCATCCGCGCGTGCATAGCCTTCGCTTCTTCCCACGTCGGCGTCTCGAAGTACTTACTGCTACCGAATCCAACGACCACTGTCCGGAACATCGGCGGCTGGGCGTCGCACAGGCTCGCCCAACCGGAAAAATAGGTCCGGACCCGCACCTCTGAGTTCGGGATGTCGTCCCGGATGTCCCACCCGCGCCCCTCATGGCACACCCACGCCGTGTGTTCCCTGTAGTCGAATACCCGGACCGGCCGGCCGTCGGCGTCCAGCACGTAGTACCGGTCATAGTCGGGATCGATCGGGGAGGGCTCATAGCCACCCGGTGGAGCGGGCGGGCGGGGAACGGGGGAGAGGCGGGGCATGGTGGCTGAACTTCACTGTATGGATATCCAGTCTACAGCAGCCTTGATTGTGGGCGGGGCGAGCGGGCTGGGACATCTATTTCGTTGGAAGATCTGCAAACGGGTCGCGCATCTACGCGGCATGCAGGCAGCTTCATGTTCCAACGAACTGAGCTAAGGTGCTGATTCTTAGAGATATTGGTGGCGGATTGTGATTCCTGTCGTCGTGGGTTCGAGTCCCATCAGCCACCCCAAAAGAATTCTCTAAAAAACAGCCACTTACTCAAGTGGCTGTTTTGCTTTGTGCATATCCATCCAGGGTTAAATTCCCGTGGTATTCCCACGGTGCGAATGCCCCGGTCAGACAACTGTCGCGTAGTACGCGCGCGGATTGGTAACGCCCTCCAACAATGTGGATCACGTTCGCACGGATTTTGTGCAAAAATCCGGTAAGCACGTAAAAATTACATGTTGGGGATGTAGAATGGGGTGGATAAGGCGCTTGGTGGACTGGCTGTTCATGTCGAAAACATCTGAGAACCTGTGGGAAAGCGAGAATCGCGAGATGGCTGACAGCCTCGCCGAACACGCTGAGGAGGCTCCCGCGCAATCAGCAAACGACGACCCTACCGCCCCCGGCAGCGACGCCCAACTCAGATGACGCGACGGCAGCACCGCGCCGCGTCGTCGCTAGTGTCGTCGTGGGTTCGCGTCCCATCAGCCACCCCAAAAGAATTCCGCAAAAAAACAGCCGCTTATTTAAGCGGCTGTTTTTGTTTCTGCATCGCGTCGGATCGAAGAGCAGATCGTCGCCGTGACCCGAGGCGTTCCGTCAGCCCTTGACGTCTCGCGGATCATGGCCGAACGAATTTCGCTCGCGGATCTTGCCATTCCTGTCGTGAATAAATAGCTCGACCTTGTCGAGCTTTGCTTTCTCGGTGCCGGCGGCAATCGCCTCTTCCTGCGACGGGTAGTGCGAGGTCGCACCGTCCGTGCCTTCTACCTCTACCGCCCAGCCATTGCGTTCCGTGGGTACCACATGGACGTTTGCGGCCATGGTGCGTCTCCCGTTCGTTATCGACAGCCACAGTCTCGCGCTTGCCCGGGTCCGGGCGGTATCGGCTTTGGTCCTACAGCGCATAAGGGCAGTCGTTTCCGAACAATGTGCGGCAGCACACCAAACGTTACGACGGAGGGATTCCCATTTACCTACGATTCCGTAGATTTCAGATTTGTAATAAACGCGTTTTCCCCCTCTAACAAACGAGACATATCGTGAACACACCAATGGGGTATGAGGAGTACGCATCGCTGAAAACGTTTCGGGAAGTGATTCCGGCCAGCGTGTTGGGTGAGATCAATGCCGCGATCGATGCGTCGTTTGGGCCCGAACCGACGCGCGTGGAGCCGCGCTCGGTGGCGGAGATACTGCGCAAGGTCGATGCGTTCCGGCAGATGGAGGAGATGGTCTGCGCGACCACGCTTCGGTTCGCGCGCAAGATGAGCCAGAAGCCGATCGAAGAACGCCCGCATCACGTACTGCGCTGCGTGAGCCGCGACAACAGCCGGGACGGGCACTGCCGCCATTTCGACTCGCATCTGCTCACATTGCTTGTTCCCCTGCAACTGGCCGCGCCGGACTCGTTCTTCAACGGGGACCTGGTTACGTACGGCAAGACCCGGCAGCGCGTGTCCACGCTCGACAACGTGTTCTGCAAGATCCGGCATGGCGTCCATCGGAACATGCCGTTCGAGTTTCGCAAGCAGTTGACGCTGCACGACCTGCGCCGCGGCAACTGCGAGCGAATCAGCGTGGAGCCGGGCAGCGTCTATGTGTTCAACGGCTTCGCGCTCAAGCACGCGAACCTGCATGTGGAAGACGGGCAGCGGCGGTCGCTGCTGATTCATTACTACGACCCCGGCTTCTCGATGGGCCTGAGCAAGGCGCTGCGCTTCTCGCGCAAGCTGCGGGACCGCCTCCAGGGCAATATGACGGGCATGACCTGACATCGCGCGGTACGGAGGCGAAAAAAAACCGGCACTCGGCGGGGTCGTCAAGGTCCGGTTCTGCGCAGCCGCGCGAGAATGTGCGCGCCTGGTTTCGTCTTGGGTTTGATGCCCTAAACATCACATTAGCAACACACTTACAGAGAATTAAATCACACCCACCACCGTGTTAAGTGTTTTCTTAAGTTACACGTTGTGAGACTGCAACTGCATTTTTTACAATAAAATTGTGCAGTGCAGCGCACGAAATCGCGTTTCAGGCCGCCAGCTTGGCTGGCAGGTCGTCCAGCTCGAGCATTCGGCAGATGGCCGCCATGCTACCCACCATCGTGCGACGCTGCGCGCCCTGATAGACGCGAACGCCCTTGGTTTGCCGAAACGGCACCGGCTTGACCGGGCGACGAGCGGCGATGGTATTGATTTGCGGCATGGCTACACCTCGTGATTTTGAGACAGCAAGGGTCCGCGCCCATCGTTCGGCAGAACGGGGCGACAGGGCAAAACAACGATGCAAATACAGCTGTGACTGAGGGCGCTGAAGCTGCGGTCAGAATCCGGAAGATCGGATCAGGCCCACGGCAATGCCCTCGAGGGAAAACTCTTCGCGGCCGGACTCGACCACGATATTCGGGTAATCGGGATTCTCGGCGATCAGTTCGATGGTGCCGCCACGCCGCTGCAGGCGCTTCACGGTGACGTCTTCCCCTAATCGCGCCACGACAATCTTGCCGTTGGCCGCTTCGCTCGCACGCTTCACGGCGAGCAGATCCCCATCGAGAATGCCGGCATCGCGCATGCTGAGGCCGCGCACACGCAGCAGATAATCGGGGCGTTCGTCGAACACCGACGCGTCCACCTGATATTGCCGATCGATATGCTCGGCCGCGAGAATCGGGCTGCCTGCAGCCACGCGTCCTACGAGCGGCAGGGTCAGTTGCAGCACGCCGGACATTGGCAGCGAAAACTGATCGGACATCTCCGAGTCGCTACGTGCCACCTTGAGGCGAATGCCGCGCGACGCGCCGGGCGTCAGCTCGATGACCCCTTTGCGTGCCAGCGCGCGCAGATGTTCTTCCGCGGCATTGGGCGACGAAAAGCCAAACTCGGCTGCGATCTCGGCGCGCGTCGGCGGAAAGCCGGTGCCGCGAATCGTATTGCGGATCAGGTCGAAGATCTGCTGCTGCCGCGGAGTCAGAGTTGCCATCGGATTGCCTTGTCCTTTCTTCTTCGCTGTGTTCTTCGTTGGACACTGTATGTTTAAACAGTATGCTGTGATTTTATACAGTATCGGGTGAAGTGCAAGCACAATCTTCGCGCGCCTCCGGGATGACGCCAGCAGTGTTGGGTTCACGCACCCGCTACAATCGGCGGCCTCGATTCCCCTACGCGATTCCGCCCTCATGTCCGATACGCTTCCCCGCATCGTCGTCCTCGCTACCGGCGGCACCATCGCCGGCGCCTCGGGCAATCCCGGCAGCAGCGCGCATTACCAGGCCGCCACCGTGCCCGTGGGCACGCTGCTGCAGGCCGTCCCCACGCTTGCGCGCGTCGCGCGCGTGGAGGCGGAGCAGGTGGCGCAGATCGACAGCAAGGACATGACGTTCGCGCTGTGGTCGGCGCTCGCGGCGCGCATCGCGCACTGGTCGGCGCAGCCCGACGTGGCCGGCATCGTCATCACGCACGGCACGGACACGCTGGAAGAGACGGCGATGTTCCTGCATCTGACGCAGCCCTGCCCGGTGCCGGTGGTATTGACCGCGGCGATGCGCCCCTCGACGTCGCTGTCGGCCGATGGGCCGCTCAACCTGCTCGATGCCGTGCGCGTGGCCGCGCATGCGGACGCGCGCGGGAAGGGCGTGCTCGTGGTGATCAATCAGCAGATCCATGCGGCGCGCGATGCGGCCAAGGCGCACACTTCGGCCGTGAACGCGTTCGTCTCCGCGTCCTGCGGCCCGCTCGGCTTCGTGCAGGACGACTATGTCCGCTTCGCGCGCGCGCCGCTGCCGGCGGTCGCGCACCTGCCCGTGCCGTCGGACTGGCCGCTCGTGGAAATCGTCGCGAGCTATGCGGCGCCGAGCCGCTTCATGGTGGATGCGCTCGTCGCGGCCGGCGTGCGTGGCATCGTGGTGGCCGCGGCCGGCAATGGCTCCGTGCACGAGGTGCTCGGCGGCGCACTGGCCGACGCCGCCATGGAAGAGGTGGCCGTGGTGCGCGCGTCGCGTACGGGTGCCGGGCACGTGGCTTTGCCGGCTTCGGCGCGGGCGGTCGTCGGCGGGTTCCCCTCGGCGCTGGACCACAATCCGTACAAGGCGCGCGTATTGTTGATGTTGCTGCTGGCCGTCGATCCGTCGCTTGGGGCCGATCCCGCGCGGCTCCAGGCGAGGCTGGCCGCTTATTAAGTGGCCCTTGCAGGAATGTCAAGGGTCGGGCTATACTCGCGGGCTACCCACCCTTGCCGCACCGGACGTGACGCCCGGGTGGCTACATCCAAAAGGAGCGTCAATGCGTCATTACGAAATCGTCTTTATCGTCCACCCGGACCAGAGCGAACAAGTCCCGGCGATGATCGAGCGCTACAAGCAGCTCGTGACTTCGCAAAACGGCCAGATCCATCGCGTGGAAGACTGGGGCCGCCGTCAGATGGCCTACATGATCCAGAAGCTGGCCAAGGCTCACTACGTTTGCCTGAACATCGAATGCGGCAAGGAAACCCTGGCCGAGCTCGAGCACGCCTTCAAGTTCAACGACGCCGTGCTGCGTCACCTGATCGTGCAGACCAAGAAGGCTGAAACCGCTCCTTCGCCGATGATGAAGGAAGTGCAGCGCGAAGAAGCCCGCAAGGCCGCGCAAACGACCACGGAAGGCCAGGCCGCCTGAGTGCGGACTGCGGTGCCAGCGGAAGGGCGGGCGCGGTGAACCAGATCCGGTTATCCGCGACGCTCGTCGAACGCGACGTCCTGCGCTACACGCCAGCCGGCGTCCCCGTCGTCAACTGCATCCTGCAGCATGCCGGCGAGGTCGTGGAAGCGGCAACGCCGCGGCAGGTGGAGTTCGCGATCGCCGCGATGGGAATCGGCCCGGTGGGCAGGCAACTGGAGCGCATGGCGCTCGGTACGCTGCTCGACTGCGAAGGGTTCCTGGCGCGCAAGCACCGCAACAGCAAGACGCTGGTCTTTCACATCATTGGATGTACGGCATTCGAAGAGAGTGCATTCGAAAAGGATTGAATCATGGCATTCGTCAAACGTGACAACAAGAACAAGAAGCGCTTCCAGCAACAGAACCCGCTGTTCAAGCGCAAGCGCTTCTGCCGCTTCACCGTGGCAGGTGTGGAGCAGATCGACTACAAGGATCTGGACACGCTGAAGGACTTCATCGGCGACAACGGCAAGATCACGCCGGCTCGTCTGACCGGTACCAAGGCGCACTATCAGCGTCAGCTCGACACGGCCATCAAGCGCGCGCGTTTCCTCGCGCTGATGCCGTACACCGATCTGCACAAGAACTGATCGTCCCCAGGACCGCAAGGAGAAATACACGATGCAAGTCATTCTGCTGGAAAAAGTCATCAACCTGGGCAACCTCGGTGACATCGTTCGCGTCAAGGACGGTTACGCTCGTAACTTCCTGATCCCGTCGAAGAAGGCGCGCCGCGCCACCGAGACCGCGATCGGTGAATTCGAAGCCAAGCGCGCCGAGCTGGAAAAGGCCGCTGCCGAGAAGCTGGCCGCCGCGCAAGCCGAAGGCGAAAAGCTGAACGGCCTGACCGTTCAACTGACCCAGAAGTCGGGTGTGGACGGCCGTCTGTTCGGTTCGGTCACCAACGCCGACATCGCCGAAGCACTGGGCACCCAGGGCTTCAAGGTCGAGAAGGCGCAAGTGCGTCTGCCGAACGGCCCGCTGAAGGTCGTGGGCGACCACCCCGTTACCGTCGCGCTGCACACCGATGTGGTGGTGGACGTGACCGTGTCGGTGCTCGGCGAGCACGTCTGATCGCAGTCGCTTTCGGCCGCGCCCCGCGCGTGGCCGATCGATGAAAAAGGCAGGGGCCACGCCCCTGCCTTTTTTGTTTTGCGCGTCCCGGTCCCGCCCGGGGCTCGCCCGCTATAATCCCACCCCATGAACGCGCCCGCCGCAGACCCCCAACTCGACAGTCTCAAGGTTCCTCCGCATTCGATCGAGGCCGAACAATCGGTGCTCGGTGGCCTGCTGCTGGACAACGCCGCATGGGACCGCATCGCGGACTTCCTGTCGGAATCCGACTTCTACCGTTTCGACCATCGCGTCATCTTCCAGAGCATCGCGCGCCTGATCTCCGCGACCAAGCCCGCGGACGTGATTACGGTCTACGAGATGCTCCAGGTGGCCGGCAAGGCCGAGGAAGTCGGCGGCCTGGCCTATCTGAATTCGCTGGCGCAGAACACGCCCAGCGCCGCGAATATCCGGCGCTATGCGGAGATCGTGCGCGAGCGGTCGGTGCTGCGCAAGCTCGTGACCGTGGCCGACGATATCGCGTCCGCCGCGTTCGCGCCGAAGGGGCGCGAGGTCCGCGAGCTGCTCGACGAAGCCGAGTCGAAGGTCTTTGCGATCGCGGAAGAGGGCTCGCGCGGGCAGCAGGGCTTTCAGGAAATCCAGCCGCTGCTGACGCAGGTGGTCGAGCGGATCGACGAGCTCTATCACCGCGACTCCACGTCCGATGTGACGGGGGTGCCGACGGGCTTCATCGACCTGGACCGCATGACCAGCGGCATGCAGGCGGGCGACCTGATCATCGTGGCCGGCCGCCCCTCGATGGGCAAGACCGCGTTCTCGCTGAATATCGGCGAGCACGTGGCGGTGGAGCAGGGCCTGCCGGTGGCGGTGTTCTCGATGGAAATGGCCGGCACGCAGCTGGCCATGCGTATGCTCGGTTCCGTGGGCCGCCTGGACCAGCACCGGCTGCGTACGGGCCGTCTGCTGGACGAGGACTGGCCGCGCCTGACCCATGCGATCCAGCGCATGAACGACGCGCAGCTGTTTATCGACGAGACGCCCGCGCTGAACCCGATGGAGTTGCGCGCGCGCTCGCGCCGGCTGGCGCGCCAGTGCGGCCAGCTGGGACTGATCATCATCGACTACCTCCAGCTGATGTCGGGCTCGGGCGGCGGCGAGAACCGCGCGACCGAAATCTCGGAAATCTCGCGTTCGCTCAAGGGGCTCGCGAAGGAGCTGAATTGTCCGGTGATCGCGCTGTCCCAGCTGAACCGAAGCCTGGAACAGCGTCCGAACAAGCGTCCCGTGATGTCCGACCTGCGCGAATCCGGCGCTATCGAACAGGATGCGGACGTGATTCTGTTTATTTACCGGGACGAGGTCTACAACCCCGATTCGCAGGACAAGGGTACGGCCGAGATCATTATCGGCAAGCAGCGTAACGGTCCCATCGGAACGGTGCGCCTCACGTTCCTGGGGCAATTCACGAAGTTCGACAACTTCTCGGGCGGTCCGGCGTTCTTCGATAACGATCAATGAGCGACACCTGATCCGCTCAAACCTGTAAAATATTGCGTTTTTATGACAGCCGCCCGCGCGCGGCTGTCATGCCATCGCACGCACAAGGACATTTCATGTTCGGTCGATTCATGCCCACCGAGGGCAAGTTCTTCGAATACTTCAACCAGCACGCGGACTGCGCCGTCACGGCAGCCCATGAGCTCGAGGCGCTGGTCAACGACCTGCCCAACGCCGAAGCCCATGCGCGCCGCGTGCAGGCCACCGAGAAGAAGGCGGACCGCATCACCCACGACACCGTGGACCTGCTGCACAAGACGTTCATCACGCCGCTGGACCGGGACGAGATCCACAAGCTCATCACGACGATGGACGACATCCTCGACCTGATGGAAGACGTGGCCGAGACGATCTCGCTGTACGACGTGACCAATATCACCGACGAGGCGCGCCGCCTCGCGGCGATCTGCGTACAGTGCTGCGACCAGGTCAAGATCGCCGTGGCGCTGCTCGAGGACATGGGCAATGCCAGCACGATCCTCAAGACAGCGCAGCAGATCGATCAGCTCGAGTCCGAGGCCGATCGCGTGATGCGTTCCGCGATGTCGAAGCTGTTCCGCGAGGAAACCGACGTCAAGCGCCTGATCAAGCTGAAGGCGATCTACGAGCAGCTGGAGTCGATCACCGACAAGTGCGAGGACGTGGCCAACATCATCGAAGGCATCGTCCTGGAAAACGCGTAAGGCGCGGCACCGCATGCAAACCATTCAAATGAGCTTGTGGGTGATCGGCCTGCTGGTCGCGCTCGCGTTGCTGTTCGACTTCATGAACGGCTTCCACGACGCGGCCAACTCGATTGCGACGGTCGTCTCCACGGGCGTGCTCAAGCCGCACCATGCGGTGGCCATGGCGGCCATGTGCAATGTGGTGGCGATCTTCATCTTCCATCTGAAGGTGGCGGCCACCGTCGGCACGGGCACGATCGACATCCACGTCGTGGACCATTACGTGGTGTTCGGCGCGCTGGTCGGGGCCATCGTCTGGAATCTGATTACCTGGTACTACGGCATTCCTTCGTCGTCCTCGCACGCGCTGATCGGCGGCCTGGTGGGCGCGGCGGTGGCCAAGTCGGGCACGGGCGCGCTGGTCGGTGGCGGTCTGCTGAAGACCGTGGCATTCATCCTGATCTCGCCGCTGCTGGGTTTCCTGCTCGGCTCGATCATGATGGTGATCGTGGGCTGGACGTTCTTCCGTACGCCGCCGTCGCGCGTGGACCGCTGGTTCCGCCGGCTGCAGCTGGTGTCGGCATCGCTGTACAGCCTTGGCCATGGCGGCAACGACGCGCAGAAGACCATCGGCATCATCTGGATGCTGCTGATCGCGAGCGGCCATGTGGCCGCGGGCGGTGGCGAGCCGCCGGCATGGGTGATCGTGAGCTGCTACGTGGCCATCGGCATGGGCACGCTGTTCGGCGGCTGGCGGATCGTGCGGACCATGGGTCAGAAGATCACCAAGCTGAAGCCCGTCGGCGGTTTCTGCGCGGAGACCGGTGGCGCGATGACGCTGTTTATCGCTTCGGCGCTGGGCGTGCCGGTGTCCACCACCCACACCATTACGGGCGCCATCGTCGGCGTCGGTTCGGCGCAGAAGATGTCGGCCGTGCGCTGGGGCGTGGCGGGCAATATCGTCTGGGCGTGGGTGCTGACCATTCCCGCGTCGGCGTTCATGGCCGCCATCGCCTGGTGGGTCGGCAAGCATATCCTCTGAACGCTCTGCGCACTCTGGCCGGATACGCCCGCCGCTGAACCTGCGCGATTCGCTCGCGGATGCCGCTCAGCGTTTGTTGGCGAATGCGGCGATCGGATCGTCGCCGTCGTCATTGGCGGGCGCCGGTTCGATCGGCACCGAAGGCGCGGCCGGTACGGGCGGGGCTGGCTGGAACGACGGCGCCGGCTCCGGCGCCCCGAGGCTGTTCGCGGCCACCACACGGCGCGCGCCGTTGTAGCGCGTTGCCCAGTACGACTTCCCCATATCCTCCAGCCGTACCGTGCCCCCCGTTGCCGGGGCGTGCACGAAGCGGTTCTGTCCCACATAGATACCCACGTGAGAATTGGCGCGGCCGGTCGTGTTGAAGAACACGAGGTCGCCGGACGCGACTTCGCTCCGGTTCAGTGAAGTGCCGCGCGTGCCCATCTGCTCGGTCGTGCGCGGCAGCGTCACGCTGGCCGCGCGCTGCACCACGTAGCGCACGAGGCCGCTGCAGTCGAATCCGGAGTCGGGGGTGTTGCCGCCGTAGCGGTAGGGCGTGCCGACCAGCGACATGGCCTGGATCGAGATTTCCTCGAGGCCGACGCTGGGGTCGTTCATGGGCTTGCCCGGCGCGCGTGGCGGCGTCGAGCCGTGCCGGCTGGGCGGCGAGCCCGCGCAGGCGGCAAGCAGCAGCGCCATGCCAAGCACGGTCAGGCGGCTGCCGAGAGGGAAGCCGAGACGGAAACTGAAAGAAAAGGGCGTCGGGCGCTGCGGCATCGTCATTCCGGGTGCCGGCCGCGCATCGACGCCTCGGATGCCGTCGAATGCGCTACCAGCGCAGTTGGGCGTTGCGGGTGCCGGTACTGATCTTCAGGGTCTTGGGCTGACCCTTGTAACTGGCCTCGATATTGTAACTGCCTTCGGGCGCACGTATGAGGCAGCGTGGACCGCCTGCCTTGAACGTGGCGACCTGCTGGCCGTCGTCCATCGTGAGCTTGACGTCGACGTCCGACAGATACTCGCCGCTGGGCCCCTGCGTGAACAGGATGCCCATATTGAAGTTCTTCTCCTGAGCGGCCAGTTTCGCGCGTTCGTCCTCGGCGACGCCGCCGCAGACGTAGCTGACCGGACCCATCGTGCGGATCACCATTTCGTCGGCCGCGCGGGCCGGACGCCAGGTCAGGGCGCATATCACAACGGTGCCGAACACCGCCGCGACGGCGATACGGCGCCGCCGCGCCGAACGCGCGTTGCGCGAGAACAGCGTGCGGCTGCCAGGCAAATACTGGTTGAACGGCTCTTGCTTGTGCATCGACGCCTCCCGGGAATCTTTCTGATTACACTTGGGCATCCTATCCGGATTGAACCGGTCTGGCTGTCGGCAAACGGCCTACGCCGTTTGCCGGACAGCCTGGCGTTACAGCACGTCGGCCGCGTGGTCGGCCAGCCGCGAGCGTTCGCCGCGCGCGAGCGTGACGTGGCCGCTGTGGCTCCATCCCTTGAAGCGATCCACCACGTAGGTCAGGCCGGACGACCCTTCCGTCAGGTACGGGGTATCGATCTGCGCGATATTGCCGAGGCAGACGATCTTGGTACCGGGACCCGCGCGCGTGACCAGCGTCTTCATCTGCTTCGGCGTCAGGTTCTGCGCCTCGTCGATAATCACGAACTTGTTCACGAACGTGCGGCCGCGCATGAAGTTCATGCTCTTGACCTTGATGCGCGAGCGGATGAGTTCCTGCGTGGCGGCGCGGCCCCATTCCCCGGCGCTGTCGTCGCTCTTCTGCAGGACCTCGAGGTTATCGTCGAACGCGCCCATCCACGGCTGCATCTTTTCTTCCTCCGTGCCGGGCAGGAAGCCGATGTCCTCGCCCACGGGCACGGTCGCGCGCGTGACGATGATCTCGTTGTACAGCTTCTGGTCGAGCACCTGCTCGAGGCCCGAGGCCAGCGCGAGCAGCGTCTTGCCGGTACCGGCCTGGCCGAGCAGCGTGACGAAGTCGATGTCCGGGCTCATCAGCAGGTTCAGCGCGAAGTTCTGCTCGCGGTTGCGCGCGGTCACGCTCCACACATTGTTCTTGTTGTGCGTGTAGTCCTTGAGGGTCTGCAGCAGCGCGGTCTTGCCGTTGATCTCCTTGACCTGCGCGTACAGCGGCAGGCTGCCGTCCATCGGCTCGAGGTAGACGAACTGGTTGACGAGGAACGACGGCACCAGCGGGCCGGTCAGGCGGTAGAACATCGCGCCCGACTTCGGATCCTGCCAGCTCTCCACGCCCTTGCCGTGCCGCGCCCAGAAGTCGTTGGGCAGCTGCATGACGCCCGCGTAGAGCAGGTCCTTGTCTTCGAGGACCTGGTCGTTGAAGTAGTCTTCCGCGGGCAGGCCGAGCGCACGCGCCTTGATGCGCATGTTGATGTCCTTGGACACCAGCACGACCTGACGTTCGGGATGCTGCTGCTGCAGCGCGCTGACCACGCCGAGAATCTGGTTGTCGGCCTTGCCCTGCGGCAGGCCTTCGGGCAGCTTGATGTCGTTCAGCGTGGTCTGGAAGAACAGCTTGCCCTGCGCGTCGCGGTTGCCAAGCTTGGCAAGCGGCAGCCCTTCGTCGAGCACGCCGTCCGTGCCGCCGACCAGCGCGTCGAGCGTGCGGCTGACGGTCCGCGCGTTACGCGCGACTTCGCTCATCCCCTTCTTGTGGTTGTCCAGCTCCTCGAGCGTCATCATCGGCAGATAGATGTCGTGCTCTTCGAAGCGGAACAGCGAGCTGGGGTCGTGCATCAGCACGTTGGTATCGAGCACGAACAGCTTGCTCGGGCCTTCCAGCTTGCGTGCGCGGCGCGTCGGGCCGGCGGCCGGCTTGACGAGGCTGACCGGTGCGGCACCCATGGTGGCGGGCGGCGCGACCGGTGCGTCCGGCGTGCGGGCGCGCGTGGCCGTGCCGGCGCGCCCACGGGTCGCGGGGGCCCCGGTGTCGGCTGCCGGGTCAGTGCCGTTCGACGTTGTGCCGGTCTCGAGCAGTGCCACACGCTCGAGCACCGGCACCGGTTTTTTACCCTGCGTCGCGGCTTTGGCCTTGGGCAATGTGACCGGAGCGAACTCGCTCGGGTCCAGCAGTTGGGCAGGCTTGGCGGGCATGGTAGGCAGCGGCATGCTTGGCTTTCCTTTCAGGGGACGACGGCGGGGGATGATGAGGGCATCAAAAAAGCCGCCATGCCTGCATAACAGGTAGGGCGGCTTTCGAGGTGTCCCGGATGGCGACGCGTGATGATGCTTTCGATGGTGCTCTGGATAGTTACGGCAGGTCCGCCTCCGGCCCTTGGCGCTAGGCGCCTTGGCCAGTCAGGTGAAGCGGCGTGGCAACTGTGATCGGAACGCATTACGGCCCAATGTATCCGAACGATTTCCGTTTGGCAATCGTCCCGCGCGATGACATCGTCGAGATGTCGCGCGCGTGCCGCGCTTACATCCCCTTGACGATGTCGAGCACCTCGTCGACGTGGTTCGGCACCTTGATGCCGCGCATCTCGTGGCGGAGGACGCCCTTGCCGTCGACGATGAAAGTGCTGCGCTCGATTCCGCGCACGTCCTTGCCATACATCTTTTTCATCTTGATGACGTCGAACGTGTTGCAGATGGCTTCGTCGCTGTCCGAGATCAGCTCGAACGGCAGGTCCAGCTTGGCCTTGAAGTTCTCGTGGGACTTCAGGCTGTCCCGGGAGATGCCGAACACGGATACGCCGGCGGCCTGGAAGGCGTCGTACTGGTCGCGGAAGTTCATCGCTTCCGTGGTGCATCCCGGCGTATTGTCCTTCGGGTAGAAGTACAGCACCACGGTCTTGCCGCGATGGTCGGCCAGCCGGAAGTCGCCGCCGGTGGCGGGGGCCTGGAAGTCGGGAACGGCCTTGTTGAGGCTCACTGTCATGCTGATGGCTCCTGTTGGGCTCTTTGTCTGGCGTTCACCAGGTCGGTGATGGCTCTCGCCATGGCGAGTGCAGATTGGGGCGGCTCCCCGGACTTCAAGCGTGCCGCCGGCTCAACTTGGCAAAAAAATGTGGCGGTCAGGCGCCAGCGGGATCCAGCAGCAGCACTGCCGCGACCTTGCGGCCCTCGGCCATGAGGATATTGTAGGTGCGGCATGCGGCCTGCATGTCCATGGCTTCCACCCCGATCCGGCGCCGCGCAAGGGCGGCGGTCAGGCGCGGGTGCGGAAACCGCAGGCGGTTGCCGGTGCCCAGCAGCACCACTTCGGCGCCCTTGTCGAGCAGGGCCTCGAAGTGCTCGGGCGCAAGGTCCTCGAAGCGATCGACGGGCCAGGGCTCGACCGCGCCTTCGGGCATGACCAGCAGCGACCGCTCGTGGCGGACCGCATTGATCTCGATATAACCGGGGCCATAGGCGGTCACGGTATTGAGGCTTTGGGGGGAGTCGGCGTGGAGTTTCAAGGGCGCGTGGCAGGATCGTGCGCGCAACCGCGCGATATGGCGGTTGCAGTGCAGGAATCCATACAGAAGTCTGTCATAATCCGATAAATTATAGCTTTTGCCTACCTGTCTGCCACGTTCGCGTCGCACTGTCCGCCCGGCGGTGCCTCTGCCGACATTCCCATCGCCGCCGTGAAACCCATCCAGAAATCGAACAAGCTCCAGAACGTCTGCTACGACATCCGTGGTCCGGTGCTCGAGAAGGCCAAGCAGATGGAAGAAGAAGGGCACAAGATCATCAAGCTGAACATCGGCAACCTGGCCGTGTTCGGGTTCGATGCGCCGGAAGAAATCCAGCAGGACATGATGCGCAACCTGCCGAACTCGGCGGGCTACTCGGATTCGAAGGGGATCTTCGCCGCGCGCAAGGCGATCATGCACTACACGCAGGAAAAGAAGATCCAGGGCGTGGGGCTGGACGACATTTACGTGGGCAACGGCGCGTCCGAACTCATCGTGATGTCGATGAACGCGCTGCTGAACAGCGGCGACGAGGTGCTGGTGCCCGCGCCCGACTATCCATTGTGGACGGCCGCGGTCAGTCTGTCGGGCGGAACGCCGGTCCACTATGTGTGCGACGAGGCCAACGAGTGGATGCCTGACCTCGACGACATCCGTCGCAAGATCACGCCGAACACCAAGGCGATCGTGATCATCAACCCGAACAACCCGACCGGCGCGCTGTATTCGGACGAATTGCTCGAGGAAGTGGTCGTGATCGCGCGCGAGCACGGGCTGATCATCTTCGCCGACGAGATCTACGACAAGGTGCTGTACGACGGCCAGACGCATACGTCGATCGGCTCGCTGTCCACCGACGTGCTGACGGTGACCTTCAACGGCCTGTCGAAGAACTACCGCTCGTGCGGCTATCGGGCCGGCTGGATGGTGGTGTCTGGCGACAAGCGTCCGGCGCTCGACTATATCGAGGGCCTCAACATGCTGTCGTCCATGCGCCTGTGCGCGAACGTGCCGGGGCAGTGGGCGATCCAGACCGCGCTCGGCGGCTACCAGAGCATCAACGACCTGGTGGCCGAAGGCGGCCGCCTGCGCCGGCAGCGCGATCTCGCGCATTCGCTGATCACGGCCATTCCGGGCGTGACCTGCGTCAAGCCGAAGGCCGCGCTGTATCTGTTCCCGAAGCTGGATCCGGAGATGTACCCGATCCAGGACGATCAGGAGTTCATCTACGAACTGCTGCAGGAATCCAAGGTGCTGCTCGTGCAGGGCACGGGCTTCAACTGGGAGCGTCCGGACCAT
The DNA here is from genome assembly GCF_038440175.1 of Cupriavidus sp. OTU4054. NCBI lineage: Bacteria > Pseudomonadati > Pseudomonadota > Betaproteobacteria > Burkholderiales > Burkholderiaceae > Cupriavidus > Cupriavidus sp. OTU4054. The sequence goes on along the minus strand of NZ_JASATF010000001.1, from coordinate 308,952 downwards.
TTCCGGATCGTGTTCCTGCCCCACGAGGAAGACCTGCGCGAGGCGATCAACCGCGTCGGCCGCTTCCTCGAGAACTATCGCAAACGCCACGGCACGGCCTGAGTCCGAATTTTCCGGCATTCGGTCGCGCCATCGATTTCCCGCATCAAGCAACGAAAGTCAGACGTCCATGAATCCCATCAAAGTAGGCCTGCTCGGCATCGGTACCGTCGGTAGCGGCACGTTCAACGTGCTCAAGCGCAATCAGGAAGAAATTCGTCGCCGCGCAGGCCGCGGCATCGAGATTGCGATGGTGGCGGACCTCAACACCGAGCGCGCGAAGGAGCTGACCGGTGGGGAAGTGGAGGTCGTGAACGACGCGAACCTCGTGGTCGCGCATCCGGACATCGATATCGTCGTCGAGCTGATCGGCGGTTACGGCATCGCGCGCGAGCTCGTGCTCAAGGCGATCGAGAACGGCAAGCACGTGGTCACCGCCAACAAGGCGCTGCTGGCCGTGCATGGCAACGAGATCTTCGAAGCCGCGCGCCGCAAGGGTGTGATCGTTGCGTTCGAGGCTGCGGTGGCGGGCGGTATCCCCATCATCAAGGCGCTGCGCGAAGGCCTGACGGCCAACCGCATCCAGTGGATCGCCGGCATCATCAACGGCACCACGAACTTCATCCTCTCGGAAATGCGCGAGAAGGGCCTGGACTTCGACGTCGTGCTCAAGGAAGCGCAGCAGCTCGGCTATGCCGAAGCCGATCCGACGTTCGACATCGAGGGCGTGGACGCCGCGCACAAGGTCACGCTGATGAGCGCGATCGCGTTCGGCATGCCCGTGCAGTTCGACAAGGCGCACGTGGAAGGCATCACGAAGCTGTCGGCCGTCGATATCCGCTATGCCGAGGAACTCGGCTACCGCATCAAGCTGCTCGGTATCACGCGCCGCCGCGAAGAGGGCGTGGAGCTGCGCGTGCATCCGACGCTGGTGCCGGCCTCGCGCCTGATCGCCAACGTGGAGGGCGCGATGAACGCCGTGCTCGTGCAGGCCGATGCCGTGGGCACGACGCTGTACTACGGCAAGGGTGCCGGCGCCGAGCCGACCGCCTCGGCCGTGATTGCCGACCTCGTGGACGTGACGCGCCTGCACACGGCCGATCCGAATCATCGCGTGCCGCACCTCGCATTCCAGCCCGACGAGCTGTCGACGGTGCCCGTGCTGCCGATCGAGGAAGTCACGAGCTCGTACTATCTGCGCATGCGCGTGTCCGACGAGACCGGCGTGCTGGCCGAGATCACGCGTATCCTGGCGGAAGCGGGGATCTCGATCGACGCCATGCTGCAGAAGGAATCGCGCGTGGGCGAGCCGCAGACCGACATCATCATCCTTACGCACCTGACGCGCGAGAAGCAGATCAATGCGGCCATCGCGCGCATCGAGTCGCTGGCCACCGTGCTGTCCCCGGTGACGCGCCTGCGCATGGAAGAACTGAACTGACGCCCCAGCCGTATCGAAACATGAACTATCAGTCGACGCGCGGCCACGATGTGCCGCAAACGTTCTCAGAGATCCTGCTGGGTGGCCTTGCGCCGGACGGCGGGCTCTATCTGCCGAAGCAATATCCGCAGGTCACCGCCGACGAACTCGAAGCGTGGCGCAAGCTGCCGTACGCCGATCTGGCCTACGAGGTGCTGCGCAAGTTCTGCGACGACATTCCGGAAGACGACCTGCGCGCGCTGACGCGCAAGACCTACACCGCCAGCGTGTACAGCAATGCGCGCGCGGGCGACAACACCGCCGATATCACGCCGCTGCGCACGCTCGGCGAGGAAGGCGGCACGAAGCTGCAGCTGCTGGGGCTGTCCAACGGGCCGACGCTCGCGTTCAAGGACATGGCGATGCAGCTGCTGGGCAACCTGTTCGAGTACGCGCTCGGCCGGGCCGGCAAGGAACTGAATATCCTCGGCGCGACGTCGGGCGATACCGGCAGCGCGGCCGAGTATGCGATGCGCGGCAAGCGCGGCATTCGCGTGTTCATGCTGAGCCCGCATCGCAAGATGAGCGCGTTCCAGACCGCGCAGATGTTCAGCCTGCAGGACCCGAACATCTTCAACCTCGCGGTGGAAGGCGTGTTCGACGATTGCCAGGACATCGTGAAGGCAGTGTCGAACGACCTCGACTACAAGGCGCGCCAGCGTATCGGCACGGTCAACTCGATCAACTGGGCGCGGGTCGTGGCGCAGGTGGTCTATTACTTCAAGGGCTGGCTGCTCGCGACCACGGGTCCGGGGCAGAAGGTCTCGTTCTCCGTGCCGTCGGGCAACTTCGGCAATGTATGCGCGGGGCATATCGCGCGCATGATGGGGTTGCCGATCGACAAGCTCGTGGTGGCGACCAACGAGAACGACGTGCTGGACGAATTCTTCCGTACGGGCACGTATCGCGTGCGCAAGTCGGCGGAGACGTATCACACGTCGAGCCCGAGCATGGATATCTCGAAGGCTTCGAACTTCGAGCGCTTCGTGTTCGATCTGCTCGGCCAGGACGCGGGCAAGCTCGCGGCGCTGTTCCGCGACGTGGATACCAAGGGTGGGTTCGATCTGTCGGGCACGCCCGAGTTCGCGCGGATTCGCGAGTTCGGGTTCGTGTCGGGGCGCAGCACGCACGACGACCGTCTGGCGACGATTCGCGGGGTCAGCGAGCGCTATGGCATCACGATCGATACGCATACGGCGGATGGCGTGAAGGTGGCGCGCGAGCATCTGGCGCCGGGGGTGCCGATGGTGGTGCTGGAGACGGCGCTGCCCGCCAAGTTCGCGGAAACGATCCGCGAGGCACTGGGCCACGAGCCGGAACGCCCGCCCGCGTTCGAGGGAATCGAGGCGCTGCCGCAGCGGTTCGAGGTGATGCCGAACGATGCGTCGAAGGTGAAGGCTTATATCGCTGGACATACGGGGCTGTAAGCAAGTCGCTACAATCAGGTCTGCTACGCATGTCGCGCGTTCTCGCAGACCTAACCATGACTCAAGCTTCCCCCCGTCCCCCGATGCTCACGCTGGTGCAGGCGCTCGACGCGCTGATGGCCGGCGCGAGGCAGATTGCCGATACCGAGACCATCGACACGCTGACGGCCAATGGCCGTGTGCTGGCGGCGCCCGTGACGAGCGCGCTGCGTGTGCCGCCGGCCGACAATACCGCGATGGATGGCTACGCCGTGCGCGCCACCGACGTGACCGCCGCCGGTGTCCGGTTGCCCGTGTCGCAGCGCATTCCGGCGGGCCACGTAGGTACGGAACTCGCGCCCGGTACCGCCGCGCGTATCTTCACCGGCGGACTGATTCCGCCCGGCGCCGATGCCGTCATCATGCAGGAGCAATGCGAAGCCGACGGCGATGGCGTCGTGATTCGCCATGTGCCGCGCGCGGGAGAATGGGTGCGCCGCGCGGGCGAGGATATCGAGGCCGGTAGCGTGATCCTGCCGGCGGGCACGCGGCTGACGCCGCAGGCCGTCGGTCTGGCGGCCTCTGTCGGGCAGGCGACGCTCGACGTCACGCGCCGCGTGCGCGTGGCGGTGTTCTTTACCGGCGACGAACTCGCGATGCCGGGCGAGCCGCTGAAGCCCGGCGCGATCTACAACTCCAACCGCTACACGCTGCGCGGCCTGCTCCAAAACCTCGGGTGCGAGGTGACCGACTTCGGCATCGTGCCCGATACGCTCGCGGCCACGCGCGACACGCTGCGCCGCGCGGCCGACGGCCACGACGTGATCATCACGTCCGGCGGCGTGTCGGTCGGCGACGAAGACCACGTGCGTCCGGCCGTGCAGGCGGAAGGGCGCCTCGACCTCTGGCAGATCGCGATCAAGCCGGGCAAGCCGCTGGCATTCGGTGCCGTGGGCGAGACGTTCTTCCTCGGGCTGCCGGGCAACCCCGTGTCGAGCTTCGTGACGTTCCTGCTGTTCGTGCGGCCGTTCCTGCTGCGCATGCAGGGCGTGCAGGACGTGGCCATGCGCCGCCTGCCGCTGCGCGCGGACTTCGACCTGCCGAAGGGCGACCGCCGCAACGAATTCCTGCGCGCGCGCCTCAATGCCGAGGGCGGACTCGAGCTGTTCCCGAACCAGAGCTCGGGCGTGCTGACGTCCACGGTATGGGGCGAAGGGCTGATCGACAATCCGCCCGACCATCCGATCCGGCGCGGCGACGTCGTGCCGTTCATTCCCTTCCAGGGCCTGCTGGACTGAACATCATGGATATCGAGCTTCGATTCTTCGCGAGCGTGAGAGAGCAGGTCGGGACCGGCGCGGAGCGCGTGGGTGTCCCCGCCGAGGTCACGACGGTCGGCGCGCTGCGCGCATGGCTGCGCACGCGCGGCGGTCAATGGGAAGAGGCGCTGGCCGAGGGCCGCGCGTTGCGCATGGCCGTCGATCATGCGGTGGCACGCGCCGATACGCCGCTGGCGGCCGGCTGCGAGGTCGCGTTCTTCCCCCCCGTGACCGGAGGCTGACCATGAGCGTGCGTGTCCAGCATGAGGACTTCGACCTCGGCGCGGAGGTCGCGGCGCTGCGTGCGGGCAATCCCGGCGTGGGCGCGGTCGCGAGCTTTATCGGCACCGTGCGCGACGTGAGCGAAGGCAGCAGCGTCAGCACGATGGAGCTCGAGCACTATCCGGGCATGACCGAGAAGGCGCTGGCCCGCATCGAGGCGGCGGCGCGCGAGCGGTGGGCCTTGCTCGGCGTGACGATCGTCCACCGCGTGGGGCTGCTGCAGCCGCTCGACCAGATCGTGCTGGTGGCGGTGGCCTCGGCCCATCGCGGCGAATCCTTTGCCGCGTGCGAATTCATCATGGACTATCTGAAGTCCGAGGCGCCGTTCTGGAAGAAGGAGGCAACGCCCGAGGGTGCGCGCTGGGTCGATGCGCGCGTGAGCGACGACGCGGCGCTGCGGCGCTGGGGGATCGAATCCTTCAATGCGGATCCGGACTGACAGGTGCCTATGACACCGTTGGGTTTCCTTGCCGTGGGTCTCGGCGCGGCGCTCGGCGCATGGCTGCGCTGGGGGTTCTCCGTCATGTGGAACGCGCTGAATCCCGCGCTGCCGTACGGCACGCTCGCCTCGAATCTCGTCGGCGGCTACCTCATCGGTGTGGCCGTGGCGTTTTTCCACGCGAACGCGGCGTTGCCGGCCGAATGGCGCCTGTTTGCGATTACGGGCTTTCTCGGCGGCCTGACCACGTTTTCGACGTTCTCGGCCGAGGTCGTCTCCAATCTGAACACCGGGGAATATGGCTGGGCGCTCGCCCATCTGCTGCTGCATCTCGGTGGCTCGCTGGCGCTGACCGCGCTCGGCATCTGGACTTACCGGGCGCTCGGGTAAGTCACTATCCTGCTCCGGCGCTCCCAGCGCCTACTATCTGGTGTTGTGCGTGTTTTTGTGTCGTCTGATTTGCCCCACAAAGCAGTTCAAGACAACGGAGACAGTTCATGCATGCGAGCCAGAAGCTGATCGCGCTAGCGGCCGGCACCATCGCCATTGCCGCCTGTGGCGGCTCCGACAACAACAATAATGGCGGAGGCGGTGGCGGGGGGACCAGCCAGAATCCGAACAACCGGCCCACGTTCGTGGTCGGGACCATCAACACGCTGTCCTACGACGGCAACACCGACGACCTGCTGACGGGCGGCCTGGGCAAGGACGGCATCGGCAGCGCCACGGCGCCGGTGCCGGCGGACCCCAACGCGCCGACCGCCGCCGAACTGCGGCGCTACGCCATCTGGAACAACTACCGTGCGATCGTCGACACCACGGCCAGCGGTGGCTACGGTTCGCTGTACGGTCCCAATGTCGATGCGCAGGGCAATATCACGAGCGGGCAGGGCAAGATCGCGGGCGTCGAGTATCTGGCGTTTGCCGACGACGGCACGGGCCTGCAGAACGTGACGCTGATGGCTCAGATTCCGGCGACGTTCGATCCGAATAATCCCTGCCTGATCTCGGCCACATCGTCGGGCTCGCGCGGCATCTACGGCGGCATTGCGGTAGCCGAGTGGGGGCTCAAGCGCGGCTGCGCGGTGGCATTCACGGACAAGGGCACGGGCGCCGCGCCGCACGACCTCGACACCGATACCGTGCCGCTGATCAATGGCACGCGCGCGGCCCGCGTGGGCGCGGGCAAGACTGCGCAGTTCGTCGCGCAGCCGGGCGCGCAGTCCCTCTCCGACTTTACCGCGGCCTTCCCGCACCGGCTTGCCTTCAAGCACGCGCACTCGAAGCAGAATCCCGAGAAAGACTGGGGCAATAACACGCTGCAGGCGATCGAGTTCGCGATCTGGGCCATCAACGACCGGTTCGGCGCGTTGGCCACCGATGGCACGCGGCAGGCCAGCATCGGCAAGGACAAGATCATCGTCATTGCCTCGGCGGTGTCCAACGGCGGCGGCGCGGCGATCGCCGCGGCCGAGCAGGACAGCTCGGGGCTGATCGATGGCGTGGCCGTCGGCGAGCCGAACCTGAACCTGCCGCCTACCGCGGGCGTGTCCGTCCGCCGCGGCGGTGTGTCGGTGCCCGCGTCGGGCAAGCATCTCTATGACTACACGACCACGGCGAACCTGATGCAGCTGTGCGCGAGCCAGGACGTGAATCTCGTCAATGCGCCGTTCCTCGCGGGGGTGCCGGCCGTGACCGCAGGCAATCGTTGCGCGGCGCTCGCGACCGCGGGCCTCGTGACCGGTGCCGATATCAGCGCGCGGTCCGCAAGCGCGCGCGCCGCGCTGCGGGCGGCCGGATGGGAAGCCGAGTCCGACGACCTCTATGCCTCGCTGTCGGGACTCGAGGTCGGCAGTTCGATCTCGGTCACCTATGCCAACGCCTATGCGCGCGCGAGCGTGACGGACCGGCTCTGCAACTACAGCTTTGCGGCGATCGGCGGCGGTGCGTCCACGCCCGTGCAGATTTCGCCGGCCGTGCTCAACGTGTTCTTCGCCACGGGCAATGGCGTGCCGCCGGGCGGCGGCGTGACGCTGATCAACGATGTCGCATCGGGTGGCCCGACGCGCGACTTCGTGTCGGTGTCGACGGGGAGCGGCGTGGCCGACGCGAACTTCCCGGGCGCCAAATGCCTGCGCGATCTGCTGACGGGTACGACCGCGCAGGCACTGGCGGTGCAGACGGGCATTTCGCAGACGTACCGCACGGGTAACCTGCGCGGCAAGCCCGCCATGATCGTGCACGGCCGCAGCGACGGCCTGCTGCCGGTCAACCATACGTCGCGCCCGTATCTGGGCTTCAATCGCGCGCAGGAGGGGGCCGCCAGCAAGCTCTCGTATATCGAGGTGGAGAACGGCCAGCACTTCGACGCGTTTATCGGCGCCATCGCCGGGTACGGCAACCGGTACATTCCGCTGCACCTGTACCTGAACCGCGCACTCGATGCCGTGTACGCGAACCTGCGCAGCAACCAGCCGCTGCCGCCGTCCCAGGTGGTGCGCACGACGCCGCGGGGCGGGCTCAACGGCACGCCGGCGCCGGCCATCACCGCGACGAACGTGCCGCCGATCTCGGCATCGCCGGGCCCGTCGAATACGATCTCGGTATCGGCGAACGTTGTCGATGTGCCGAATTGAGCATATTTGACGCGTGAACGTTTGTGATGTTTGAAGCATGACGCGCCGATCGCCTCTTTGGCATCGGCGCGTCTTGAAAAGACTACACGAAGCCCTATCTTTCGTTGAGTCAGTGTCCGGCACGGCATACGGAGCGTACGCGGCAAGACGTGCGCGTCCCGTCCCGCATCAGGACACACTCATCGAGAGAGAGGGTTCCACATGCGTCTAGATAAATTCACCACCCGGTTCCAGGAAGCGCTTTCCGACGCGCAAAGCCTGGCGCTGGGCAATGACAACCAGTACATCGAACCGCAGCATCTGCTGCGCGCGCTGCTCGCCCAGAACGACGGCGCGGCCCGCGCGCTGCTGTCGCGCGCCGGTGTCAACGTCAACGGCCTGCAGACCGCGCTGGATGCGGCCATCAAGCGGCTGCCGCAGGTCTCGGGCACCAACGAGGTCCAGATCGGGCGCGACCTCGTCAATCTGCTCAACGCCACCGAGAAAGAGGCGATCAAGCGCAATGACCAGTTCATCGCCAGCGAACTGTTCCTGCTCGCCGTCTCCGACGACAAGGGCGAGGCCGGGCGCATCGCGCGCGAGAACGGGCTCGTCCGCAAGTCGCTCGAGGCCGCGATCGTGGCCGTGCGCGGCGGCGACGGCGTCAACAGCGCCGATGCGGAATCGCAGCGCGAGGCGCTCAAGAAGTACACGGTCGATCTGACCGAGCGCGCGCGTTCGGGCAAGCTCGATCCCGTGATCGGCCGCGACGACGAGATTCGCCGCGCGATCCAGATCCTGCAGCGCCGCACCAAGAACAATCCGGTGCTGATCGGCGAGCCGGGCGTGGGCAAGACCGCGATCGTCGAAGGTCTCGCGCAGCGCATCGTCAACGGCGAAGTGCCGGAATCGCTGAAGAACAAGCGCGTGCTCGTGCTCGACATGGCGGGCCTGCTGGCCGGCGCCAAGTACCGCGGCGAGTTCGAGGAGCGGCTCAAGGCCGTGCTCGGCGACGTGGCCAAGGACGAAGGCCAGACGATCGTCTTCATCGACGAGATCCACACGATGGTCGGCGCGGGCAAGGCCGAGGGCGCGATCGATGCGGGCAACATGCTCAAGCCGGCGCTCGCGCGCGGCGAGCTGCATTGCATCGGCGCGACCACGCTCGACGAGTACCGCAAGTACATCGAGAAGGATGCCGCGCTCGAGCGCCGCTTCCAGAAGGTGCTCGTCGATGAGCCGAGCGTGGAAGCGACCATCGCGATCCTGCGCGGACTGCAGGAGAAGTACGAACTGCACCATGGCGTGGAGATCACCGACCCGGCCATCGTGGCCGCGGCCGAACTTTCGCACCGGTACATCACGGACCGCTTCCTGCCGGACAAGGCGATCGATCTGATCGACGAGGCGGGCGCGCGCATCAAGATGGAAATCGATTCCAAGCCGGAGGCGATGGACAAGCTCGAGCGCCGCACGATCCAGCTGAAGATCGAGCGCGAGGCCGTGAAGAAGGAAACCGACGAGGCGTCGCTGAAGCGGCTCGAGCTGATCGAGCAGGAGATCGCGCGCCTGGAGAAGGAATACGCGGACCTCGACGAGATCTGGCGCGCCGAGAAGGGTGCCGCCCAGGGCGCGGCCGCGCTCAAGGAAGAGATCGAACAGATTCGTCTGGAGATCACGCGGCTGCAGCGCGCGGGCAAGCTCGACAAGGTGGCGGAGCTGCAGTACGGCAAGCTGCCCGAACTCGAGGGCAAGCTGCAGGCGGCGAACAAGGCCGAGGCCAACGAGCAGAAGCAGCCGAACAAGCTGCTGCGCACGCAGGTCGGCGCCGAGGAAATCGCCGAGGTGGTGAGCCGCGCGACGGGCATTCCCGTGTCGAAGATGATGCAGGGCGAGCGCGAGAAGCTGCTGAAGATGGAAGACCGCCTGCATGCGCGCGTGGTCGGCCAGGACGAGGCCGTGCGCCTGGTGTCCGATGCGATTCGCCGTTCGCGCGCGGGTCTGGCGGACGAGAACAAGCCGTATGGCTCGTTCCTGTTCCTCGGGCCCACCGGCGTGGGCAAGACCGAGCTGTGCAAGGCGCTGGCCGAGTTCATGTTCGACTCGGAGGATCACCTGATTCGCATCGACATGAGCGAATTCATGGAGAAGCACAGCGTGAGCCGGCTGATCGGCGCGCCGCCGGGATACGTGGGCTACGAGGAAGGCGGTTATCTGACCGAGGCCGTACGCCGCAAGCCGTATTCGGTGGTGCTGCTCGATGAAGTCGAGAAGGCGCACCCGGACGTGTTCAACGTGCTGCTGCAGGTCCTCGACGATGGCCGTCTGACCGACGGGCAGGGCCGTACCGTGGATTTCAAGAACACGGTGATCGTCATGACCTCGAACCTGGGTTCGCAACTGATCCAGTCGATGTCGGGCGAGCCGCAGGACGTGGTGAAGGGCGCGGTCTGGCAGGAAGTGCGCACGCATTTCCGCCCCGAGTTCCTGAACCGGATCGACGAGGTGGTGGTGTTCCACGCGCTGGATCAGAAGAACATCGAGTCCATCGCGCGGATCCAGCTGCAACGCCTGCAGTCGCGTCTGGCTCGCATGGACATGACGCTCGATGTCAGCGAGGCGGCGCTGGCGCGTATCGCGAGCGCGGGGTACGACCCGGTGTTCGGGGCGCGTCCGCTCAAGCGCGCGATCCAGCAGCAGATCGAGAACCCGGTGGCGCGGGCGATTCTCGAGGGCAAGTTCGCCGCGAAGGACGTGGTTCCGGTGGACTTTACGGACGGCGAGTTCACGTTCGGCCGGTCGCTGCACTGATGCACTAAGGCTGGGCACCCCTTCCCCGACGGGGGAGGGGTGCAATTCACTTGCGTCGCAATGGCGTAAGAACGGGTCCAAATCCGTATTTTTCGGCGCATTTCGCAGAAAGCCGTCCCAATGCAATCCCCCCGAAAGCAAAATCAGGCAAAATTGCGGTCTGCCGCCCTGCATGCAAATGTGCGCGACGGCGATTTCTCAACCTGATTATTTATCGCGAGACATGCAATGAGTACCCAGCAGCCCACCATCATCTATACCCTGACCGACGAGGCCCCGCTGCTGGCGACCAGCGCCTTCCTGCCGATCATCCGTACATTCGCGGCGCCGGCCGGCGTGAACGTCGAGACGAGCGACATCTCGGTGGCGGGCCGCATCCTGGGCTTGTTTCCCGAATACCTGACCGAAGAGCAGCGCGTGCCGGACAACCTGGCCGAGCTGGGCCGCCTGACGCTGCTGCCGGACACGAACATCATCAAGCTGCCGAACATCAGCGCATCGGTGTTCCAGCTGACCAGCGCGATCAAGGAACTCCAGGCCAAGGGCTACAAGATTCCCGATTTCCCGGAAGATCCGAAGACCGACGAAGAAAAGGCGATTCGCCAGCGCTACCAGAAGGTGATCGGCAGCGCCGTGAACCCCGTGCTGCGCGAGGGCAACTCGGACCGCCGCGCACCGGCCGCCGTGAAGAACTTCGCGCGCAAGCACCCGCATTCGATGGGCAAGTGGAGCATGGCGTCGCGCACGCACGTGGCCCACATGAAGCATGGCGACTTCTACCATGGCGAGAAGTCGATGACGCTGGATCGCGCCCGCGACGTGAAGATGGAACTGGTCACGAAGAGTGGCAAGACCATCGTGCTGAAGCCGAAGGTTTCGCTGCTGGACGGCGAGATCATCGACAGCATGTTCATGAGCAAGAAGGCGCTGTGCGAATTCTATGAAGAGCAGATGGAAGACGCGCGCGAGACGGGCGTCATGTTCTCGCTGCACGTGAAGGCGACCATGATGAAGGTGTCGCACCCGATCGTGTTCGGCCACGCCGTCCGCATCTTCTACAAGGAAGCGTTCGAGAAGCACGGCAAGCTGTTCGACGAGCTGGGCATCAACGTGAACAACGGCCTGGTGGACCTGTACTCGAAGATCGAGTCGCTGCCGGAGTCGAAGAAAGAAGAAATCGTGCGCGACCTGCACGCCTGCCACGAGCATCGCCCGGAACTGGCGATGGTGGACTCGGCCAAGGGTATCTCGAACCTGCACGCGCCGAACGACGTGATCGTCGATGCGTCGATGCCCGCCATGATCCGTATCGGCGGCAAGATGTGGGGCGCCGACGGCCGTCCGAAGGACACCAAGGCCGTAATCCCGGAAAGCACGTTCGCACGGATTTATCAGGAAGTGATCAACTTCTGCAAGACCAACGGCGCGTTCGATCCGACGACCATGGGCACGGTGCCGAACGTGGGCCTGATGGCCCAGCAGGCCGAGGAATACGGCTCGCACGACAAGACCTTCGAAGTGGCGGAAGCCGGCGAAGCGCGCATTGTCGATCTGGCGACCGGTGAAGTGCTGCTGACGCAAAACGTGGAAGCCGGCGACATCTGGCGTATGTGCCAGGTCAAGGACGCACCGATCCGCGACTGGGTGAAGCTGGCCGTGACGCGCGCGCGCAACTCGAACACCCCCGTGGTGTTCTGGCTCGACCCGTACCGTCCGCACGAAGCTGAACTGATCAAGAAGGTGGAAACCTACCTGAAGGATCACGACACCAAGGGTCTGGACATCCAGATCATGTCGCAGGTTCGCGCCATGCGTTACACGCTCGAGCGCGTGATCCGCGGTCTGGACACGATCTCGGCCACGGGCAACATCCTGCGCGACTACCTGACCGACCTGTTCCCGATCATGGAACTGGGCACCAGCGCCAAGATGCTGTCGATCGTGCCGCTGATGGCCGGTGGCGGCATGTACGAAACGGGCGCCGGCGGTTCGGCACCGAAGCACGTGCAGCAGCTGGTCGAAGAGAACCACCTGCGCTGGGACTCGCTGGGCGAATTCCTGGCCCTGGCGGTTTCGCTCGAGGAGCTGGGCATCAAGACCGGCAACGAGCGCGCCAAGATCCTGGCCAAGACGCTCGACGCCGCGACCGGCAAGCTGCTGGACAACAACAAGAGCCCGTCGCCGAAGACCGGTCAGCTCGACAACCGTGGCAGCCAGTTCTACCTGGCCATGTACTGGGCCCAGGAACTCGCCGCGCAGACGCAGGATGCCGCGCTGGCCGAGACCTTCAAGCCGCTGGCCAAGACGCTGACGGAGAACGAGAAGACCATCGTGGGCGAACTCGCCGACGTGCAGGGCAAGCCCGTGGATATCGGCGGCTACTACCAGCCCGACGTCGCCAAGCTGGAAGCCGTGATGCGTCCGAGCAAGACGCTGAACGGCGCGCTGTCCGCAGTCAAAGGCTAAGCAGGGGCCGAACCTGAAAGCCTGAAGAAAGAAACTGTGGTATCCGGGCGACCCCAAGTGGGTGCCCGGTCGGCCCGTGTTCGATGCATGCACCGCCGCATGCGCCGCACACGGGCTTTTTTATTTCCGCTGCAGTGCACACGGCCCTGCGCATGGGCGCACCGGGACGGCATGCTGCAACGCGGTGCGGGCCGTTAAACACGCTGTAATAATCGGCCGCGCGATGGGCTTGTATATCGATATGCGTGTAGTACGCTGGACACAAATCCGATAAGAAACGAGCCCCTCACATCATGGCCGATACACGTTCGCTGAGCCTCTTCTCGCCCTAGCGCGAGTCCCTGCATTTCCCCTTTATTCGTCGAGCATCGAGCGATGCCGCCTGGTCGAGCCACCAGCGCGGCAGGGGGGCGTTTTTCCTTTTATTTTTGGTCGTAGTCCCGGAGGACAAATCGTGTTGCATCTCAAAAGAAAGCAGCTGGCACTGGCCACGGCCGTCGCCAGTACCCTGCTCGTCATCTCGTGCGGCGGCGATGACAATCCCCCCACGTCATCCACCCCGACCACGCCGGTCACGCCCGCGGACACCAGCTGTCAGGTGCTGGCGGACAATGGCACCACCGTTGTCGTGGGATCGAACCAGCCGGGCGATCCGTCGCTGCCGGAGCCCGCATCGGGCTATCGCAAGGGGCTGAAGCCGGTCAGCGCGAAGACCTATATGGTCTCGTCGTCGAACGCCTATGCCAGCGCCGCCGGTTGCGCGGTGCTGAAGAAGGGCGGCAGCGCGGCCGATGCGGCGGTGGCCGTGCAGTCGGTACTCGGCCTGACCGTGCCCGAAGCCACGGGCATGGGCTCGGGCGGTTTCATGCTCTACTACGACGCGCGCAACAAGTCCGTGCAGGCGTACGACGGCCGCGAGTCGGCCCCGGCCGCGGCGACCGAGAACTACCTGCGCTGGATCGATGACGTGACCACGCAGACGACGCCCGTGCCGAGCGCGCGCGCGAGCGGACGCTCGATCGGCACGGTCGGTATTCCGCGCCTGATCGAACGCGTGCAGAAGGAACACGGCAAGCTCGCGTGGAAGGATCTGTTCGGCGATGCGATCTCGCTGGCTTCGAACGGCTTTCCGATCGGCGGCCGCCTGGCCGCGGCAATCTCGAGCAATGCCACCTCGCTGAAGCGTGATGCCGAAGCGCTCGCGTACTTCTTCAATGCGGACGGCACGCCGAAGGCGCTGGGCACGGTGCTCAAGAATCCGGCCTACGCCAACACGCTGACCCAGATGGCCGCGAACGGGGCGAACGCGATCTACACGGGCCAGATCGCGCAGGACATCATCAACAAGATCGGCACGACCGCGGCGGTGGACGGCAGCCCGATCACCCCGGGCAAGACCACGCTGGCGGATCTGGCCGCATATCAGGCCAAGATGCGCGAGCCAATCTGCACGACGTACCGCGCGTACTGGATCTGCGGTGCGCCGCCTCCGACGTCGGGCGGTATCACGGTGCTGTCGGCGATGGGCATTCTCGAGAATTTCGACATGGCCTCGATGAAGCCGACCGCGATCGACGGCGAGGGCGGCAAGCCCGCCGTGCTCGGCGTGCATTACGTGAGCGAGGCCGAGCGCCTGGCCTACTCCGATCGCGACAAGTACGTGGCCGACACGGACTTCGTGCCGCTGCCCGGCGGTTCCGCCAACACGATGCTGAACAAGTCGTACATGGCATCGCGCGCGGCACTGATCTCGCCGACGGCGAGCATGGGCACGGCGACCGCGGGCAACCTCGGCAACGTGCCGCTCGGCGTGGCATCGCTGATCGAGCACGGCACGAACCAGTTCACGATCGTCGATGCCGACGGCAGCGTGGTCAGCGCGACCACGTCGGTGGAATCGAGCATGGGGTCGTTCCATATGACCAACGGCTTCCTGCTCAACAACCAGCTGACGGACTTCAACGCGACGCCGACCGATTCGCTCGGCGTGCCGATTGCCAACCGCGTACAGCCGGGCAAGCGTCCGCGTAGCTCGATGTCGCCGACGATGGTGTTCCGCAAGGCCGCCGACGGTTCCATCGGCGACTTCTTCATGGCCACCGGTTCGCCGGGCGGCGGCACCATCCCGCAATACGTCGTGAAGACGCTCGTGGGCGTGCTCGACTGGGGCCTGGACGCGCAGCAATCGTCGGGTCTCGTCGACTTCGGTGCGAGCAACTCCGCGACGACGACCGTGGGTGGCGAGCATCCGAACGTGGACATCACGAACAGCGGCAACAACGATCCGCTGATCACGGGTCTGCGCGCGCTGGGCCATACGGTCTCGACTTCCGCGCAATCGAGCGGCGTGAACACGGTCATGCGCTCGCAGAACGGGGGCACGCCGATCTGGACCGGCGGCACCGATCCGCGCCGCGAAGGCGTGGTGCTGGGCGACACGTTCCGTCCGTAATCGCACTTCGCTGAGAACGCGCCTCGCCCGACAGGGCGGGGCGTTTTTTTTTCAGAGTCGTTGTTTCATCGTCCTATTCCGAATTGTGTGTCGTCGGGCGTCTTGGCGCCGTGACACTTGATGGAAGTCAATTCCATACGGGCCTCGGCCCTCTAGCCTCGTTTCTGTTTCCACCGAGTGCGCGAGGGCATGATGGCAAGTGAGCGAGAAAAAACGGCGAAGCGGTTGACGGTACGCGCGGCGCCACAGGTCTGCCGATGGGCGATGCTTCCGGCCTGTCTGGTCCTGTGGGGATGCCCGGAGCAGATCGGACCGAATGCGACCGGCGGCACGGGATCCAAGACGTCCGTCACGTCATCGACACCGGCCACTGCGCCGACACCGAAGCCCGAGGACGTGAACGCGCCGCTTGCCTTTCGCGGCACGCTGTCCTTCGGTGGCACATTCGTCATGGTCATCAACCAGCCGGAGGCCGGCAAGGCCACGATCCGCTTCGAGGATTCGCCGTTCGGGCTCAAGGGTGCCATCGTCGGCGATGTGCGCAAGGTATCGGGGCGCGGCGGGCTGGCCGTGACCGCGCTTGTGTCCGACGGCAGCGACCCGCCGCCCGAAGCCGTGATCGAGGCGTTGCCACGTATTGGCGTGCGGTTCGGCATTGGCAACGGTGCGTTGCGCGGCGAGATCGAAGGGCTGCCCAATGTCGCGCTGGCGCAGGGGGGCGAACCACCCGGCACGGTGAAGACCCGGCATCCGGGATCGGCGATACTGGCCGGAACGATTCACGCGGTGGCCACCGAGAGCGCGCCGCCGCTGGCCAGCATCGCGGGGACGTACACGTACATGAGCGAGACCGCGCGGTACCCGGCGCGCTACTTCGCACCGCTGCCGGGTAGCCAGAGCGCGCAGGTGGGCCAGTTGCGCATCGAGAGCGATGGCAAATTCAGGGCATGCCCGAATCAGGTCTACGCCGAGGCATGCGAGCCGGTGCGCAGCGGCGATGCGGTCATGACCGCGGAGGTACGGCTTGCGGATCAGACGCGGCATCCCGGCCAGTTCGAGGTGTGGAGCGCGGATGTCCTCATCGGCCGCCTCTTCGCGCAGGAGGACATGGGCAAGTGGAATCTGCGCATGGCACAGCAGGGGGGAGTGGGAAACGATACCGTGCAGATCGGTAGCTGGATCATGCAGGCGACGACGCAGCCCCTTGCAGCCGATGCGCTCGACGGCAAGTGGCGGTGCATCCAGCCAGCGCTCGACCTTGCGGCCACAGCGCTGAATCCGCCGGTATCCAGCGGCATGATCGACGAGAGAGACTGGATCCTGAAGGGCGGGGGCATCGCGAGCGACGATCACGGTTCGCTGGACTCGGCGCGTCTGACATTCAATGCAGGGTTCGCCGCCGATGCCAACGGGAAGCCAGCGCCTTTGCCCGGCGTCGTGTACGCGTTCAGGCAGGACACGCAGACGCGGCCCGGCACCGGCGAGGAGCGCGAGGAAGTGATATTGCCCCTCGACGACCAGTCCTTTGCCTATCTGCGCGAAGTCGACGGCAAGGCGGAGAGCACGGTTGCGGGGCTGTGCTACCGAAGATCGGACAAGCGGCCCGGGCGACCCAGCCACTGAGGACGTATCCATGGAAGCCATGGCAGGCGTCACGCATGCGCGGGGCAGGTGGCCGTTTTATGGTCCGCTGTATGGTCCGCTGTACGGTCCGCTGTACGGTCCGCTGTACGGTCCGCTCTACGGTCTGCTCTGCAGTCTGGTCTGCGGTCTGCTCGCGGGATGCCCGTCGGAGGAGGGGGCGCAACCCGCGAGTCGCCCGGCGAGCGCGGGCACCGGCACCGCGACCCCGGGGCCCGCGAAGCCCCCGAAACATTATCTCGGCATGATGTCGCTCGGCGGCACGATCGCGCTGACGCTCGACGCGCCGGCCCCGGGCAGGGTCACGCTGCGATTCGCCGATTCACCGTTCGGCCTGCACGGCAGTGTCGTCGGCCACTACATGCCCGACGGCGACGGCTATGTGGTCACGAGCCTCGAGGCGGATGCCGCCGATCCGCCGCCCGGCCATGTCGTGTCGCAGCTCGGCGAGCTCGAGGTGGCCTTTCGCGTGGGAGACGACCGGTTGGGGGACGACCCGTTGGGGGGCGACCGGTTGGGCGGCGATATCGCCAATCTGCCGGCATCGGCGTTACCGGGCGCGGCACGGCTCGCGGGATTGATCCACGCGACGTCCCTGGCGGCATTGCCGGCCATGGCCGACATTGCGGGCGATTATGCCTTTGTGATGACGCACGTCGATCGCGCGGAAGGGGATCTTTCCCCCGTGCATGGCAGCAACCAGGCGGCGGCCGGGCAGGCGCGGATTACCGCGGACGGACGGCTCGCCATCTGCCGGGGGCAGGATTACCGGGACCATTGCACGGCCCCGGACACGGGCGAGCCGGCGCCGGGCGCCACGCTCCACCCGGCGGATCAGACGCGCTATCCAGGCGCGTTCGAGTTACGCGCGGACGGCGAGGTGGCGGGGCGCGTGTTCCTGTCGCGCGATGGCGATGCCTGGACGCTGTTTATCGATCAGCAGCAATCGCTGGGCGGCAAGCTCGATCTGGGCGCGTGGGTCCTGCGCAGCGCCCGGCCTTTGCGGGACGGCGCCCTGTCGGGCAACTGGTCCTGCCGGCAGCCGGACGTCAGCTTTTCGGTGCTGGCAGGCGCCCAGCTCAGCGGCGCGATGGCCGGCCATTCCTTGTGGATCGATGGGGGCACCGTTGCCACGGGGCGGGTGCCGGGCATCGTCAGCGATCTCTCGCTCAACGCCGCGTTCGGCAACTTCAGCGAGACCCGGCCGGCTTCCGTCGGCGGGCTGGCCCACGTGAAATGGTTCGATCCGCCCATACAGCCCCACACGGAGCTGATTCGCGAGCAGGTGCTGATGCCGCTGGGCGACACCCATCTGATCTACCTCAACGAAATGCGCAGGGATGTCGACAGCGTCGTCTGGGGCGCCTGCCACAAGATGTAGCGGGTGCCGGCGAATGCGCTCGCAACTGACACAGATCAAGGCAAGCGCACATCGCGATCGGTAGCATCGATCCTGTCATGGAGATGCGGGGGCGCTCTCCATGGCTTGTCTACCCGTTTCCAAATGGAAACTTGGCCCGCGGCACGCAAGTCCCGCGGGCTATTTTTTTGGCCGCTCGTCGCTTTTCATGGCTTCTCATGGCGGTATGTGCATATTGCCGCCTGTTCTTATGCGGAAAACGTGCAAGGTTCGATGAAACCATTCGTTCCGTTCAGATAGCCCCGTCGGTAGTCTCCATCCCTGACACATTGAACAACCAGGCGCCACGCGCCGATTCACGACCTTTTCAGACGGGAGCACTTCAGATGATTCGCAAGCTGGCCATCGGCCTCGCCGCTTTCGCCGCGATCGGCGCCGCCCAGACCGCCTCGGCCAACACCAACCTGCTCAACGTTTCGTACGATCCGACCCGTGAGCTCTACGTGGACGTCAATGCCGCCTTCGCCAAGGCCTGGAAGGCCCAGGGCGGCGACAACGTGACGATTCGTCAGTCGCACGGCGGCTCGGGCAAGCAGGCCCGTTCCGTGATCGATGGCCTGGACGCGGACGTGGTCACGCTGGCGCTCGGCTACGACATCGACGCGATTGCCGAGAAGGGTCTGCTCAAGGCCGACTGGCAGAAGCGCCTGCCGCACAACGCCTCGCCGTACACCTCGACCATCGTGTTCCTGGTGCGCAAGGGCAATCCGAAGCAGATCAAGGACTGGAACGATCTGGTCAAGCCGGGCGTGCAGGTGATTACGCCGAACCCGAAGACCTCGGGCGGCGCGCGCTGGAACTACCTGGCCGCATGGGGCTACGCGCTGCGTCAACCGGGCGGCAATGAAGCGAAGGCCAAGGAATTCGTCGGCGCGCTGCTGAAGAACGTGCCGGTGCTGGACTCGGGCGCGCGCGGCGCGACGACGACGTTCGTCGAGCGCGGCCTGGGCGACGTGCTGATCGCATGGGAAAACGAAGCGATCCTCGCGATCAAGGAACTCGGTCCCGAGAAGTTCGATATCGTGGTTCCGTCGGTCTCCATCCTGGCCGAGCCGCCGGTGGCCGTGGTCGACAAGGTCGTGGACAAGAAGGGCACGCGCAAGGTGGCCGAGGCCTACCTGCAGTTCCTGTACACGGACGAAGGCCAGGAAATCGCGGCAAAGAACTACTACCGTCCGATTTCCGAGAAGATCGCGGCCAAGTACGCATCCAACTTCCCGAAGATCAAGCTGTTCACGATCGACGAGGCGTTCGGCGGCTGGCAGAAGGCCCAGAAGGCGCACTTCGCCGATGGCGGTTCGTTCGACCAGATCTATCAGCCGGGCAAGCGCTGATTGCCGAACAAGGCCGGGGCGCGCCGCCCCGGCATGCCTGAAGGAGACGCAAGCAATGATGATCCTTCCACCCAGGCAATCCGCGCCGCGTTCGTGGCGCGCCAGATGGCGATGTTCCGCCTGATCTGATTCCGGCTTGTTATTTTCCGCTCCATGCATGTCGCCGTGTTCGGGCCGACAGGGGAGCGTTCGTTCGCTTATCCAACGAGATCGCTACGAGGCAACGTTCATGCAAGTCTTCTGGTTTATCCCCACGC
Organism: Cupriavidus sp. OTU4054; assembly: GCF_038440175.1. NCBI lineage: Bacteria > Pseudomonadati > Pseudomonadota > Betaproteobacteria > Burkholderiales > Burkholderiaceae > Cupriavidus > Cupriavidus sp. OTU4054. The sequence goes on along the minus strand of NZ_JASATF010000001.1, from coordinate 288,991 downwards.
ACGGCGACAGCCGCTACCTCGGTACCTCCGAGGGCGCGCGCGAAGTCAATTTCGACTACCTGCGGCAGATCGCGACGGCCGCGGACACGCTCGGCTATGAAGGCGTGCTGATCCCGACCGGCCGCTCGTGCGAGGACCCGTGGGTCGCCGCGTCCGCGCTGGCCGCGGTCACGCGCAAGCTGAAGTTCCTGGTCGCGGTGCGCCCCGGGCTGATGACGCCGACGCTGGCCGCGCGCATGGCCGCCACGTTCGACCGCATCTCCGGTGGCCGCCTGCTGGTCAACCTGGTGACGGGCGGCGATGTGGCCGAACTGGAAGGCGATGGCCTGTTTCTCGATCATGCCGAGCGCTACGAGGCGTCCTCCGAATTTATCCGCGTCTGGCGCGACGTGCTGGCCGCCAGTCACGACAGCGGCGAGATCAGCTTTGCCGGCAAGCATATCAACGTCAAGGGCGCGCGGGTCCTGTATCCGCCGCTGCAGCGCCCGCATCCGCCCGTGTATTTCGGCGGATCGTCGGCGGCCGCGCATGACCTCGCCGCGGAACAGGTGGAGGCGTACCTGACCTGGGGCGAGCCGCCCGCGGAGGTCGCGAAGAAAATTGCCGACGTGCGCGCGCGGGCCGAGAAGCTTGGCCGCACCGTGCGTTTCGGCATTCGTCTGCATGTGATCGTGCGCGAAACCGACGAGGCCGCATGGGCCGCCGCCGAAGACCTGATCAGCCGGCTCGACGACGAGACCGTGGCGCGCGCGCAGGCGGTGTTCGCGAAGATGGACTCCGAAGGCCAGCGCCGCATGGCCGCGTTGCATGCGGGCGGCAAGAACGCGCGTACGCGCGAGGCGCTCGAGATCAGTCCGAACCTGTGGGCGGGCGTGGGCCTCGTACGCGGAGGCGCGGGCACGGCGCTCGTGGGCGATCCGAAGACCGTGGCCGCGCGCATGGAGGAATACGCGGCGCTCGGTATCGACACGTTCATCCTCTCCGGTTATCCGCACCTCGAAGAGGCCTATCGTTTTGCCGAACTGGTGTTCCCGCTGCTGCCGCGCAACGTGCGCGAGAAGCTGCCGGGCCAGGTCCTGTCGGGACCGTTCGGCGAAGTCATGGCAACCGGCCTCGTGCCGCGCGCCGCGCAAAGCTGAAGGAGCCCGCAATGTCCGCACCGTCGATTCCCGTCAACCGCGGCACCGGCCGGCAGGCGACCAACGCCGCGGGCGCGCTGCGTGCCGTGGCGCCCTGGATCGTGCCCGTGCTGCTGATCTTCACGTGGCAGGCCGCGTCGCAACTGGGCTGGCTGTCCAACCGCGTGCTGCCGGCCCCGCTGGCCGTGGTGGAAGCCGCCTGGGGGCTCGCCGTGTCGGGCGAACTGTGGCGGCACGTGTGGGTGAGCACGTGGCGCGCGCTGATCGGGCTGGCCGTCGGCGGCGGGCTCGGGCTTGCGCTCGGCCTGCTGACGGGCACGTTCCGTACGGCCGCCACGCTGCTCGACAGCACGTTGCAGATGATCCGGAACATTCCGACGCTAGCGCTGATTCCGCTCGTGATCTTGTGGTTCGGCATCGACGAGACCGCGAAGCTGTTCCTGGTCGCGCTCGGCGTGTTCTTTCCGGTGTACCTCAACACGTATCACGGCATCCGCGCCGTCGATCCCGCGCTTGTCGAGATGGCCCGCAGCTATGGGCTCTCCGGCTGGCGCCTGTATCGCGAGGTGATCCTGCCTGGCGCGCTGCCGAACATCCTCGTCGGCGTACGGTTTTCGCTCGGCCTGATGTGGGTGATCCTGATCGTGGCCGAGACGATCTCCGCGCAGTCGGGCATCGGCTACATGACCATGAATGCGCGCGAGTTCCTGCAGACCGATGTGGTGCTGGTGGGCATTCTGCTCTATGCGCTGCTCGGCAAGCTGGCCGACGTGCTGTCGCGCGCGCTCGAACGTTACTGGCTTCGCTGGCATCCCGGTTACCAGACATCCTGAGCAGGAGTTATCGCATGCAAAGTCATCCCCTCGAAGCGGCCGCGGTCGCCTATGTGGACGCCACCCTGCGGCGCCAGACGGCCGACGATCTCACGCATCCGCAGGGCCATGCCCGCGCCGTCGCGCGCAACGGCGCGCAGGGCGGCGTTGCGCTGCACGTGCAGCAGGTGGTCAAGCGCTATAACGGACGCGAGGTGCTGCACGGCATCGAGCTGCAGACGACGCCCGGCGAGTTCGTGGCGATCGTGGGCCGCAGCGGCTGCGGCAAGAGCACGCTGCTGCGTCTGGTCGCGGGCCTCGAAGGCCGCGACGAAGGCGCGATCACGTTCGATGGCCGCGATGGCCGCACGCAGCGCGAGGACATCCGCGTGATGTTCCAGGACGCGCGCCTGCTGCCGTGGAAGCGCGTGCTGGACAACGTGGCGCTGGGCCTGCCGAAGGAACGCGCGGCCGATGCCGCGCAGGTGCTCGCGCAGGTCGGCCTGGCCGAACGGGCGCAGGAATGGCCCGCGCGTCTTTCGGGCGGCCAGCGGCAGCGTGTGGCGCTGGCGCGCGCGCTCGTCCATCACCCGCGGCTGCTGCTGCTCGACGAGCCGCTCGGCGCGCTCGACGCGCTGACGCGCATCGAGATGCAGGGCCTCATCGAATCGCTGTGGCGCCGGCTCGGTTTTACGGCGCTGCTCGTGACGCACGACGTGTCGGAGGCGATCGCGCTGGCCGATCGCGTGGTGCTGATCGAGGACGGCCGCATCGCGCTGGACGAGCGCGTGGATCTGCCGCGGCCGCGGCAGCGTGGCTCGGTAGCGTTCGCGCAGCTGGAGGACAGGGTCCTGCGCCGTGTCATGCAGCACGAGGGACATGAGGGCAGCGAAGAGGTGGTCGTCGAGGTGCCGCGCGTCCGGCATTTCGACTCGGTGGGCTGGGCGGTTTGATACGACCCCCGGCGAATGTGAATCATTTTTTCCGAAGGAGCTTCTATCATGAGCATTCAGGCGATCAACGTACGTAATCAGTTCCGTGGCAAGGTGGCCAACATCATCGAGGGACCTGTGGTGTCGGAAGTCGATGTGGAAACCCCGGCGGGTATCGTGACGTCGGTCATCACCACGCGGTCGATCCGCGACCTGGGCCTGGTCAAGGGCAGCGAGGTCGTGGCGCTGGTCAAGGCGACCGAGGTGTCGCTGGCCAAGCTCTGAGGGTCCATACCATGCCCGACGCGCTCGACCGCTATCTGGAAACGTTGCCCCGGGGTCCCGTCGCGGGGCGGGAGCTGTGGCGCGATGCGAGTGGCCAGGTTCAGGGCCAGTACTTCAACTGTTCGCTGACGAGCGTCTTCGAGCCGCTCGTCACGCTGGCGGATCGCAGCGTCGTCGCGCACGAGGGCGCCATTCACACCTACGCCGAGGACGGCGTGGGGCTTGCCGCATGGAAGCTGTTCGCCATGGCGGCCGACGATGCCTCGCTGGTGTCGCTGGACCGCCTGTCGCGGCTCGTGCATGCGATCAATTATTTCGCCGGCCCGCCCGAGCAGGACGGCGGGCACAAGCTGGTGCTCAACGTGCATAACCGCCTGCTGGCGGCCGTGGCCGACGATCACGGGGCCGCATTCCGGCGCGCGCTGCAATCGCTGGGCCTGCCGCTCGAGCGGTTCGTGATCCAGGTGCCCGCGAGCGCCAACGACGATCTGCCGCTGCTGCTGCACGTGGTGGGCAATTACCGGCGCAACGGGTTTGCGGTGAGCCTGCAGGCGTCCGATCCGGCCGAGGCGGGCGCGCTGATGGCGCATGCATTGCCGGACTGGCTCAAGCTCGACATGCGCCGCACATGGACGGACCGCCAGTTGTCCGGTCTGCGCGCGAGCGCCGCGAACGCGGGCGTGACGCTGATCGGCCGCCGGCTGCAGGACACGCTGTCGGTGGAGCGGTTACAGGCCGCGGGCATCGCGCTGGGGCAGGGTATCGCCGCGGGCGAGGCCGTGTCGGCACGGCAATTGCACGCGGGAACCGACAAGTCAGGGACAGCCGCGAGCGCGTCGCGCAAGGAGCCAGCATGAGTGCATTGCCCCCCACCGGAGAAACCGCCGCATCGTTGCCGTCGGCCGCCAGCGCGCCGTCCGGCCAGCTGGCCGTCCCGCGCGGACTGCAGATCCTGACCGTGCCGGGCCTGCACGGCAGCGGCCCCGCGCACTGGCAGTCGCGCTGGGAGGCGCGGCATCCGGACTGGCAGCGCATCGAACAGCACGACTGGTCGCGGCCAAGCCTGCCGCTGTGGTCGGAGCGCGTGTCCGAGGGCGTCATGCGCGCACGGCGCGTGGCCCAGGGTGGTGCGGTGCTCGTCGCGCACAGTTTTGGGTGTCTGGCCACGCTCCGGCAGGCGGCCCTCGATCCGGTCGGTATCGCGGGCGCGCTGCTCGTGGCGCCGGCCGATCCGGACAAGTTCGGCGTCGGCGCGCTGCTGCCGACGTGGAAGCTGCCGTTTCCGACCGTGCTGATCGCGAGCCGCGACGACCCGTGGATGGTGCAGCGCACGGCGTTCAGCTGGGGCGCGCTGTGGGGCAGCGAACTCGTCGATGCGGGCCAGCTCGGCCATATCAATGCGGACTCCGGGCTTGGCGAATGGCCAGTCGGGCAGGCCTATCTCGCCACATTGCTCCAGCGCATCGAGTCGCAAGGCACGGAAAGTGATGTTTCAGGCTGCTGGGAGTCGAGCGTGGAGCTCGGCTGCACCACTCCTTATATCTAAACCGTCTAAAGACATGCAGAAAGATTCGTTCTGTTTATAAGGGCCTATCTGCAAAATTTGTCTCGGTAGCCCGCGCGTTATGCGCCGGCTTCATAAGCGAGACGATATGCCGCCATCCATTACCGCCACGGACCTGCCACCGTCCGGGCCCAAGCCAGCCAGCCGTACGCTCCGTCCGAGGACGAACCAGCGCTTTACCGTACTGCCCGGATTCGGGTTGTCGCTGGGCTTCACGATCTTCTACCTGACGCTGATCGTCCTGATTCCGCTGTCGGCGACGTTCCTGAAGACGTTCACGATGACGTGGGAAGCGTTCTGGCGCACCGTGACGGAACCCCGCGTGGTGCATTCGCTGGAACTGAGCTTCGGCGCATCGTTCGTCGCGGCCATCATCAATACCGTGTTCGGCCTGATTGTCGCGTGGGTGCTCGTGCGCTACCGCTTCTTCGGCAAGCGATTCATCGACGCGCTCGTCGATCTGCCGTTCGCGCTGCCCACGGCGGTGGCCGGTATCGCGCTGACCGCGCTGTTCGCGGGCAATGGCTGGATCGGCAAGTATCTGGAACCGCATGGCATCAAGGTCGCGTTCACGCCGCTGGGTATCGTCGTGGCCCTGACGTTCATTGGCCTGCCGTTTGTCGTGCGCACCGTGCAACCGGTGCTCGAGGACGTGGAGCGCGAGCTCGAGGAAGCCGCGGCGAGCCTCGGCGCCTCGCGCCTGCAGACGTTCTATCGCGTGATCCTGCCGGCCATCCTGCCCGCGCTGCTCACGGGTTTTGCGCTTTCGTTCGCGCGCGCCACGGGCGAGTACGGTTCGGTGGTCTTTATCTCCGGCAACATGCCGATGGTGTCGGAGATCGCGCCGCTGATGATCTATTCGAAGCTCGAGCAGTACGACTACGCGGGCGCGACCGCGGTGGCCGTGGTGATGCTCGTGATCTCGTTCGTGCTGCTGCTGCTGATCAACCTGTTGCAGGCCTGGACGCGACGCCACCAGACTGGCGCGCGCGCGGCTGCAGAAATCGTGGCGAAGGATTAAGAGATGGCCGGCGCAGTTTCCCGACTCGGATCGAAGGGCACGGCCCATCATCCCTACGACGCCACCGGCGAGTCCCGATGGGTCCGCTACACGCTGATCACGGTGGCGGTGCTGTTTCTCGCACTGTTCCTGTTCGTACCGCTGGCATCGGTGTTCTTTGAAGCGTTCAAGAAGGGCGTCGATACGTACCTGAGCGCGCTGACCGAGCCCGACGCGGTCTCGGCGATCCAGCTCACGCTGACGGTGGCCGCCATCGCGGTACCGCTGAATGTGGTGTTCGGCGTGGCCGCGGCCTGGGCCATCGCGAAGTTCGACTTTCGCGGCAAGAACCTGCTGATCACGCTGATCGACCTGCCGTTCTCGGTGTCGCCCGTGATCTCGGGCCTGATCTATGTGCTGATGTTCGGCGCGCAGGGCTGGTTCGGCCCATGGCTGGAAGCGCACGACATCAAGATCATGTTCGCGGTGCCCGGCATCGTGCTCGCGACGGTCTTCGTGACGTTCCCGTTCGTCGCGCGCGAGCTGATTCCGCTGATGCAGGCGCAGGGCAGCGAGGAAGAAGAGGCCGCGATCGTGCTCGGCGCGTCGGGCTGGCAGACGTTCCGGCATATCACGCTGCCGAACATCCGCTGGGGCCTGCTGTATGGCGTGATCCTGTGCAACGCGCGCGCCATGGGCGAGTTCGGCGCCGTATCGGTGGTGTCGGGCCATATCCGCGGCCTGACCAACACGATGCCGCTGCACGTGGAAATTCTCTACAACGAATACAACTTCGCGGCCGCGTTCGCGGTGGCGTCGCTGCTGACGCTGCTGGCGCTCGTGACGCTCGGCATCAAGACGCTGGTCGAGATGCGCGCCGCGCGCGAACACAGCGAGGACGCGCTGGAGCGGCCGGCCGATCCGGTACTGGCCCCGTCCTCGCCCAGGGGTGCGGTGTCGGAACCCACCACGCAACACACCACGCAACACACCACGCAACAAGCATCGCATCAATCGCAGCAACAACCGCTGCAGGGACAGGCATCATGAGCATTCAGGTCAGGAACGTAGAGAAGCGCTTCGGCGACTTCGTGGCACTGGACAACGTGTCGCTCGACTTCGACGAAGGCGAGCTGACCGCGCTGCTGGGCCCGTCCGGCTGTGGCAAGACCACGCTGTTGCGCATCATCGCCGGCCTGGAACGCGCGGATGCCGGGCAGGTCGTGCTGGCCGGTACCGATGCCTCGCAGCATCACGTGCGCGAGCGTAACGTGGGCTTCGTGTTCCAGCACTACGCGCTGTTCAAGCACATGACGGTGTTCGAGAACGTGGCCTTCGGCCTGCGCGTGAAGCCGCGCGCCGAGCGTCCGTCGGAAGCGAAGATCCGCGAGAAGGTGAAGTCGCTGCTGGAACTCGTGCAACTGGACTGGCTGGCCGACCGCTATCCGTCGCAGCTGTCGGGCGGCCAGCGCCAGCGTATCGCGCTGGCCCGCGCGCTGGCCGTGGAGCCGCGCGTGCTGCTGCTGGACGAGCCGTTCGGCGCGCTCGACGCCAAGGTGCGCAAGGAACTGCGCCGCTGGCTGCGCCGCCTGCATGACGAACTGCACGTGACCAGCGTGTTCGTGACCCATGACCAGGAAGAAGCGCTCGAAGTGGCCGATCAGGTCGTCCTGATGAATCGTGGCCGCGTGGAGCAGTTCGGCACGCCGGAGGCCGTCTATAACCATCCGGCCACGCCGTTCGTGTTCGGCTTCCTCGGCAATGTGAACCTGTTCCACGGCCGCCTGGAAGTCGGCGACACCGGCGGCCTGCTGCATACGGGCGACTCGGTGCTGCCCGTGGTGGGGCAGGGCCACGAGACCGCCGGCGATGCCGTGGCCTATGTGCGCCCGCACGACCTCGACCTCGAGCGCTACGCGCCGGGCACCGACGGGATTGCCGTGACGCTGCGCCGCGCGCTGACGCTGGGCCCGGTCGCCCAGCTGGAACTCGAGCGCGAAGACAACCAGGACGTGATCGAGGTGGCGCTGCCGCTCGAACGCTTCCGCCATCTGGGCTTCCGCGAGGGCGAACTGCTCGCCGTGCGGCCCCGCCAGTTGCGCGTCTTCACGCGCGACACCCCTGTGCAGGACAAGAACAACGGAGTCACGCCATGAACTTCCAGCAACTGCGATCGATTCGCGAGGCGGTACGCCGCCAGTTCAATCTGACCGAAGTCGCCAACGCGCTGTACACCTCGCAGCCGGGCGTGTCGCGCCAGATCCGCGAACTCGAGGAAGAGCTCGGCGTGGAAATCTTCGAGCGCTATGGCAAGCGCCTGACCGGCCTGACCGAGCCGGGCCGCGAAATCGTCCGCATCGTCGAGCGTCTTTTGCTCGAGGCCGAGAACCTGCGGCAGGCCGGCGACGAGTTCGCGGGCCGCCATACGGGTCGCCTGACGGTGGCCACCACGCACACGCAGGCACGCTACGCGTTGCCGAAGGTGGTGCAGAGCTTCCGGCGCGAATACCCGCACGTGACGCTGGCCCTGCAGGAAGCGTCGCCGCAGCATATCGTCGAGCTGTTGCTGACCGGTCAGGCCGATATCGGCATCGCGACCGAGGCGGTGGCGAGCGAGGCGGGCCTGACGTCGTTCGAGGCCTACAGCTGGCAGCACGTGCTCGTGGTCTCGCCCGACCATCCGCTCACGCGCATTCCGGAACCGTCGCTCGAGGACATCGTCAATTTTCCGATCATCACGTACGACGCGGGCTTCACGGGCCGGCGCAAGATCGACGGCGCGTTCGCCGAGGCGGGCCTCCAGCCAGAGATCGTGCTGACCGCGATGGACGCGGACGTGATCAAGACGTATGCGGAACTGGACCTGGGCGTGGGCATCATCGCGTCCATGGCGTACGACGCGCGCAAGGACGCGGGGCTGGTGCGCATTACGGCCGATCACCTGTTCGAACCCAACACGACCAGTGTGGCGGTCCGGCGCGGGGCCTACCTGCGCGGCTATGCGCAGGCGTTTATCAGCATGTTCGCGCCGCACCTGTCGGCGGACACGATTTCCACCGCGCTCGCGGAGACCGTGCGCGGGCAGGCGCTCCAGGCGGCCTGATCCCACCGGTTTTCGCACACTTGGCGCCGTGCCGGTGCGTTTCGTCGCACGGCGCTTCCCCCGGCCCGGTAACCGGCGTAAAGTTACCTCCACGCAGCATTGCTGGAGGGACGAGACCCCGTGAACCGTTGTCTGTATGCCGCGCTACCGTCGAGGCTGACCATCCTTGGCCGCGATCTGCTGTTCGTCATCTGCATGAACACCGTGATCGCCCTGAGCCTCAACTACGGCTTCCGCACTGGCGGTTCGCTGTTCCACAATCTCGTCTATAGCCAGCTGATCGGCCTCTCCATCTGGGCGCTGATCGATATCCCGCGCGTGGGAATCTGGTGGAACGACCGGCCCCGCCGCTGGCCGTTCCTGTGCCTGGCCGCCGTGGCCGTGCCCGTGGGCGTGCTCTTCGGCAGCTGGGCCACGCGCGAGGTGCTGAACCTGCCGATCCGTTCGCATGCGGAGACCGGCGACATGCTGCGCATGTGCCTGGTGGTGGGGATGCTCGCCTCGGCGAGCATGATCTATTTCTACTGGTCGCGCGAGAAGCTCGCCTACCTCGAGCGGCAGGCCGCGCTGGACGCGCTGCAGCGCGAGGAAGCGGAGAAACAGCTCGTGCGCGCGCAGCTGATGGCGCTGCAGGCCCAGATCGAGCCGCATTTCCTGTTCAATTCGCTGGCCAACCTCGACGGGCTGATCGCCACCGATCCCCGCGCGGCGCGGCAGCTGCTTCAGCGGCTGATCGGCTTCCTGCGCACGTCGCTCAAGCACACGCGGGCGGAGCAATGCACGCTGCGGCAGGAGTTCGAACTGCTGCGCAGCTACCTCGAAATCCAGTCGATGCGTTTCGGCTCGCGGCTGGCGTTCGAGATCGACCTGCCGCCCGCGCTCGCGGATGTGGAAATTCCGCCGATGCTGATCCAGCCCCTGGTCGAAAACGCCGTGACGCACGGCATCGAGCCCTGCATGCGGGGCGGCGCGATCGTGCTGGCCGCGCGCGACCCCGGCGATGGCAATGTGCAGGTGGTGATCACCGACAACGGCGTGGGCTTCTGCCAGGGCGGCAGCAAGGGGTCCGGCATGGGCCTCACGCACGTGCGCGAGCGGCTGGCGCGGATCTTCGGGGCGGCCGCGACCATGCAGATGGAAGAAAACCAGCCGCGCGGCGTGATCGTGCGGCTGACGCTGCCGCTCGTGCGGCGGACCGATACCGCGCCGATGGTGCCCGCCGAGGGCGTGGCGGCCGTGCCGGCGCGCGCCCGTCCGGCGGGCGGTACCGTGTCGCCGGCGCATACCTGATCCACAACCCACCCCCGCGATGTCCCCGACGCTGCTGATCGCCGATGACGAACTGCTGCTTGCGCGCGTGCTCGAGGCCGAGCTCGGTGCGCTCTGGCCGGAGGCGCGCATCGTCTCCGTGGTGCATGACGGCGTATCCGCGCTGGATGCCGCGCGCGAGCACCGGCCCGACGTGGCCTTTCTCGATATCCGCATGCCCGGCATGAGCGGGATGGACGTCGCGCGCGAACTCGTGGAGCTGGATGCGCCGCCGCTCGTGGTTTTCGTGACCGCCTACGATCAGTTTGCGCTCGAGGCCTTCGAGCGCGCGGCGGTCGATTACGTGCTCAAGCCCGTGCAGCACGAGCGGCTGGAAGCCACGGTGGCGCGGCTGCGGGAGCGGCTATCGGTGCGGCTGTCGTCCCCGGCGGCCGAGCCCGAGCCGGCCGCGGTGGACGCCGATCGGCTCGCGCAGCTGCTGCACCGGCTGGAGGCGCTCGAGAATCCGCCACCGCAGCGCGGCGTCGCGCCGGGCCAGTACCTGCGCTTTATCAAGGCGCTGGTCGGGCACGAGGTCCGCATCATTCCCGTGGACGAGGTGATCTACCTCGAGGCCACGGACAAATACGTGAACGTGGTGTCCGCCAACGGCGAGGCACTGATCCGCACGAGCCTGCGCGAACTGGCGCAGCAGCTCGATCCCGACCGCTTCTGGCAGATCCACCGCGGCACCGTGGTGAACATCGATTGCGTGGCGAGCGCGGTCAACCAGTCGCTCGGGCGTGTGTCGCTGCGGCTGCGCAACCGCGCGGAGTCGCTGCCCGTGGCGCGGCAGTATGCGCACCTCTTCAAGCAGATGTAATCGCATAAGATGGCGTGTCTTTCCCCATCCTGTCCGTCCCATCATGCATCGCGTATTCGTCTACGGCACGCTCCGTGCCGGTGAAGTCAACGACCTGAACCTCGCCGCGGCGCGGCATGGCATTGCGGCGCCGACACTGGTCGGCCCCGGCGTGATCGCCGGCCGCCTCTATGACTTCGGCACCTATCCGGGCCTCGTGCTCGACGCCGCGGCCGGTCCGGTGGCCGGCGACATCTACGACATTCCCGAGGCGCTGCTGCCCGTGCTCGACGAGATCGAGGAGGTCTATCCCGGCCAGGCCACGCTGTTCGTGCGCGAGGTGCGCGACATTGCGCACGGCGGCGCCATGGTGCCGTGCCTGCTGTACCCCGTGGCCGATAGCGCCGTGGCGGGGCTCGCGCGAATCGAGAGCGGCGACTGGGTCGAATATCGACGCGCGCGGGACGTGGCGGCCGCCTGATCCCGTGACCGCCAGAATTTCACGATGCGGAAAGCTGTTTTGGTGCGCAAAAATGCATGGGTGCGGAGCACAACGTGCATTTCTCATCATGAAAGACCGCATGCCACATCGCGAAATTTATCCCGTAACACATTGAATATAAAGAAATAAAAATCTTCGCTTGCGGACGGTTCTGCGCTTGTTGCGACGCGGGAGGCTTCCCTACACTCTTATATAAGACACATGACCTGCGGCAGCAAAAACCGGTCGGTGTCACGAGTTTCGAAGCCCACCACATCGATCACAGGAGAACACCATGTCCCGCCAACAAGATATCCAGAAGCTCCAGCAAGACTGGGAAACCAACCCGCGCTGGAAGGGCGTGTCGCGTAACTACACGGCCGAGGACGTGATCCGCCTGCGCGGTTCCATCCAGGTCGAACACACGCTCGCGCGCCGTGGCGCCGAGAAGCTCTGGCATCTGCTCAATACCGAGCCGTTCGTGAACACGCTCGGCGCGCTGACGGGCAACCAGGCCATGCAGCAGGTGAAGGCGGGCCTGAAGGCGATCTATCTGTCGGGCTGGCAGGTGGCCGGCGACGCGAACGTCGCGGGCGAGATGTATCCCGATCAGTCGCTGTATCCGGCCAACTCGGTGCCGCTCGTGGTCAAGCGCATCAACAATACGTTCCAGCGCGCGGACCAGATCCAGTGGAGCGAAGGTTCGGGCGATGTCGACTACTTCGCGCCGATCGTGGCCGACGCCGAAGCCGGTTTCGGCGGCGTGCTGAACGCGTTCGAACTCATGAAGGCGATGATCGAGGCGGGTGCCGCCGGCGTCCACTTCGAAGACCAGCTTGCTTCCGTCAAGAAGTGCGGCCATATGGGCGGCAAGGTGCTCGTGCCGACGCGTGAAGCCGTGGCCAAGCTGCATGCCGCGCGTCTGGCGGCGGATGTCTCGGGCGTGCCGACGCTGGTGATTGCGCGGACCGATGCCGAGGCGGCCGATCTGCTGACCTCGGACGTGGACGATCGCGACAAGCCGTTCTGCACGGGCGAGCGCACGGTCGAAGGCTTCTATCGCACCAAGCCCGGCATCGATCAGGCCATCGCGCGCGCCATTGCCTACGCCGAAGTGGCCGACCTCGTCTGGTGCGAGACCGGCAAGCCCGATCTGGAGTTCGCGAAGAAGTTCGCCGAGGCCGTGCACGCGAAGTTCCCGGGCAAGCTCCTCGCGTACAACTGCTCGCCGTCGTTCAACTGGAAGAAGAACCTCGACGACGCGACGATCGCCAAGTTCCAGAAGGAACTCGGTGCGATGGGCTACAAGTTCCAGTTCATCACGCTGGCGGGCTTCCACTCGCTGAACTACTCGATGTTCAACCTCGCCTACGGCTATGCGCGCAACCAGATGAGCGCGTTCGTCGAACTGCAGGAAAACGAGTTCGCCGCGGCCGAGAAGGGCTTTACCGCGGTCAAGCACCAGCGCGAAGTGGGCACCGGTTACTTCGATGCGGTCACGCAGACCATCGAAGGCGGCCAGTCCTCGACCACGGCGCTCAAGGGCTCGACCGAGGATGAGCAGTTCTTCGACGAGAAGAAGGCCGAGCGCAAGGCAGCGTAAGGTCGCTCCCCCTCTCCCCCTCTCCCTGGATGGGAGAGGGGGAGAGGGGAGACGGGGAGCGCCTGCTATCGATAGACGATGACCGGGATGTCGGTGTGCGTGAGCACCTTCTGCGTCTCGCTGCCGAGTAGCAGGCCGGTCAGGCCGCGGCGGCCGTGGGAGGCCATGAAGATCACGTCGCAGCCGTGGCGCTCGGCCGCGTCGATGATGCCGAGGTAGGGCACCGCGAACGTGGTCATGTCGGCGTCGAACGGCAGGTCCTCGGCCCGTGCCGCGGTCTCGATCTCGCGCAGATAGAGCCGCGCCTGATTCTCGATGCGGTCCTTGAACGCCTGCGGCGCCTCCACCACGATCTCGCTGAAAGGCGTGTAGGGATACTCCTCGAGGCAGACATAGGCGGTGACGCGCGCGCCGATCGCCTTGGCCAGTTCCAGGCCGCCGTCGATGGCCTTCTTCGACAGCGCGGAACCGTCAGTGGGTAACAGGATGTGCTTGAACATGCTGGACCTCCTTTCTCGAAGTCAACCCGACAAGTTCATTCTAGTCCGCTTGCGACGCCTGCCCTTGTTTCAGATCAAACCGCATCGTGCCGTGCCGCACGCACCGTTACGCCACGATGTCGTGGCCGGCCTCGGCCGCGAGCGCGGCCGCCTGCTCGGCGCGGCGCCAGTAGGCGGGATTGCCGTAGGTGTTCTTGAGATGGTCGATAAACAGCCGTACACGCAGCGGCAGATGCTTGCGCTGCGGAAAGACGGCGTGGATGCCGATCGGCGGCGCCTGGAATTCGTCGAGCACGGTCACGAGCCGGCCGGCCGCAATCTCGTGGCCGACTTCCCACCACGAGCGCCAGGCGAGGCCATGGCCCTGGAGGCACCACTCGTGCAGCACCGCGCCGTCCGTGCATTCCATCGTGCCACCCACCTTGACGGTCACGGGCTGGCCGTCCTGCTGGAACACCCAGCCACGCTGGACGTTCGCGCTGGCGCCGAACGCCAGGCAGTTGTGGCGCGCGAGGGATTCCGGATCGGACGGCGTACCCGCGCGCGCGAGGTAGGCCGGCGAGGCCACGACCACGCGGCGGTTTTCGGCCAGCCGGATCGACACGAGATTCGAGTCGGGCAGGTCGCCGAGCCGGATTGCGCAGTCGAAGCCCTCGTTGACGAGGTCCACCACGCGGTCCGCGAGGTCGAGCGTGATGGTGACGTCGGGGTGCGATTCGATGAACAGCGGCACGACCGGCGCCACGTGCTTGCGGCCGAAGCCGGCCGGCGCGGTCACGCGCAGGTGGCCGCTGGCCTTGACGCCGCCGGCGGACACGCTGGCCTCGGCGTTGTGCAGGTCGTTGAGGATGCGCTGGCAGTCCTCGAGAAACGCGGATCCCTCGAAGGTCAGCGTGAGGCGGCGCGTGGTGCGGACCAGCAGCTTGACGCCCAGGCGTTCCTCGAGCGCGTCGATGCGGCGGCCGATGATGGCGGGCGCCACCCCCTCGGCCGCGGCGGCCGCGGAGAGGCTGCCGCGTGATGCGACCGACACGAACGTCTCGAGTTGTTTGAAGTGGTCCACGGTTGCAACGCATGAGTTTCAGCGGAATCGGGCTAGATTAGATGCCGAAAAGTAAAAGATCAAGTGACCCCCACCGGCTTTGTCGCACTGCAATGCGTGCCTACAATGCCCTGCATTCAGACGTGTACAACCCCATTCAGTCCATTCATGCACAAGATTCGCGCGGTCGTGTTCGATGCCTATGGCACGCTGTTCGACGTGTATTCGGTCACGGCGCGCGCGGAGCAGCTGTTTCCGGGCAAGGGGGAAGCGCTGGCACTGCTGTGGCGCGAGCGTCAGATCGACTACACGCGCGTGCGCACGATGGCGGCGCCCGATGGCGCGCGGTACAAGCCGTTCTGGGAGATCACGATCGACGCGCTGCGCTTTGCGGCCGAACGGCTGGGGCTGGACATGAACGCGGGCACGGAGGCGCAGCTGCTCAAGGAGTACGCCTGCCTGTCCGCGTTCCCGGAGAACCTCGGCGCGCTCAAGCGGTTGAAGCGCGCGGGGCTGCCGCTCGGCATCCTGTCGAACGGCAATCCCGAGATGCTCGATATCTCGGTCAAGAGCGCGGGCATGCAGGGCCTGTTCGACCATGTGCTGTCGGTCGAGTCCGTGCGCCAGTACAAGACCGCGCCGGCCGCCTATGCGCTCGGCCCGGCCGCGTTCGACCTGCCCGTGCAGGAGATCCTGTTCGTGTCCTCCAATGGCTGGGACGCGTGCGGGGCCGCCTGGTACGGCTATACGACGTTCTGGATCAACCGTGCCGGCCATCCGGCGGAGCGCCTCGACGTGGCGCCTGCCGGGACCGGGCACGACATGAACGACCTGCTCGCTTTCGTCGCCACCCGTGGCGTGCCGAACTGACGCGCGGGTCTACCCCTCACCATTCCATCGCATATACAGGAGAACACTGATGGCTATCACGCTGCCCGCGGGCATGAAGATTACCGGCGAGATCCTGCCGGCCTATGAAGACATCCTGACGCCGGAAGCCCTGGCCCTCGTAGACAAGCTCCACCGCGCCTTCGAGCCGCGCCGCCAGGAACTGCTGGCCGCGCGCGTGGAGCGCGCGAAGCGCCTCGACGCCGGCGAAATCCCCGATTTCCTGCCCGAAACGAAGTCCATTCGCGAGGGCGACTGGAAGGTGGCCCCGGTACCGAAGGCGCTCGAATGCCGCCGCGTGGAGATTACCGGTCCGGTCGAGGCCAAGATGGTGATCAACGCGTTCAACTCAGGTGCCGACAGCTACATGACGGACTTCGAGGACTCGAACACGCCGAACTGGCACAACCAGATGCAGGGCCAGGTCAACCTGAAGGCCGCCGTGCGCCGCACGCTGACGCTGGACTCCAACGGCAAGCACTACAAGCTCAACGACAAGATCGCCACGCTGCAGGTGCGTCCGCGCGGCTGGCATCTGGACGAGAAGCACGTCACGATCGACGGCAAGCGCATTTCGGGCGGTATCTTCGATTTCGCGCTGTTCCTCTTCCATAACGGCAAGGAGCAGATCGCGCGCGGCGCGGGCCCGTTCTTCTATCTGCCGAAGATGGAAAGCCACCTCGAGGCACGTCTGTGGAACGACGTCTTCGTGATGGCGCAGAAGGAAGTCGGCCTGCCGCAGGGCACGGTCAAGGCGACCGTGCTGATCGAGACCATCCTCGCCGCGTTCGAGATGGAAGAGATCCTGTACGAACTGCGCGATCACAGCGCGGGCCTGAACGCCGGCCGCTGGGACTACATCTTCTCGTGCATCAAGAAGTTCAAGGTGGACAAGGACTTCTGCCTGGCCGACCGCGCCAAGGTCACGATGACCGCGCCGTTCATGCGCGCCTACGCGCTGCTGCTGCTCAAGACCTGCCACAAGCGCGGCGCGCCCGCGATCGGCGGCATGAGCGCGCTGATCCCGATCAAGAACGATCCGGAGAAGAACGCGATTGCGATGGAAGGCATCATCAGCGACAAGCGCCGCGATGCGACCGACGGTTACGACGGCGGCTGGGTCGCGCACCCGGGCCTCGTGGAGCCGGCGATGAAGGAATTCGTCGCGGTGCTCGGCGACAAGCCGAACCAGTTCGAGAAGCAGCGTCCGGACGTGAACGTGAAGGGCGCCGATCTGCTCGACTTCAAGCCGGAGACGCCGATCACCGAGCATGGCCTGCGCATGAACATCAACGTGGGCATCCATTACCTCGGCGCCTGGCTGGCCGGCAATGGCTGCGTGCCGATCCACAACCTGATGGAAGACGCCGCCACGGCCGAGATCTCGCGCTCGCAGGTGTGGCAGTGGATTCGTTCGCCGAAGGGCAAGCTCGAGGATGGCCGCAAGGTTACCGCCGAGCTGGTGCGCGCGCTGATTCCGGAAGAGCTGGCGAAGGTGAAGCAGGTCGTCGGCGGTGAAACGCCGACCTACGACCGCGCCGCGCAGATCTTCGAGCAGATGTCCACGTCGGAAGACTTCGCCGAATTCCTGACGCTGCCGCTGTACGAAGAAGTCTGATCCGCCTCGTCGCGAATCGGCAAAGCCCCCGGGTTCCCCCGGGGGCTTTTTTTATGCATCTGCGGCACCATGTTCGTCACGCATTCATAATGACGGCATTGACGAACTGGAGAAGTGAGTTGCGTTTCGAACACCTGGTGGAGATCAACGATCCCGGCAATCCCGCGGTGGAACCGCTGACGGCAGGGCAGCTATGGCAGGGGCTCGTGCTGCGCGCGGAAGCGCCGACCGAGTTCATCCTGGGGCTCGACCGCGCCGAGGTGACGGCGCGCGGCGAAGGCTGGATCGAACGGGTGCTGCACTTCGGCGAGGCAAAGATCCGGGACCGCGTGGTGTACGAGCCGCAGCGGCAGGTCCGGTATGAAACCGCGGCCACGGCCGAGCATGCGGGCGGCACGCTGACGATGGTGATCGAGACGCCGGGCCCCGATGCGCTGCTGCTGCGCTTTATCTACGAGACGACGATGCCGGCGGTGGACGCGAGCGGCGACGACCGCTACGCGGAGATCGTCAAGTCCGCCTATCACGAGGCGGACCTGGACACCGTGCGCAAGATCCGCGAGGTCGCGCACAGCGGCCGGCTCGGCTGAGCCGGCCCCCGCGGCGGGTCAGCTGACGGCGCCGCTGCGCAGTTCTTCGACGAGGTCGATGTACTTCTGCATCGCCTCGTCCTTCGCCGTGCCCTTCAGCGATTCCCACGCCTCGAACTTGTAGCGGCCGACGAAATCCGTCATGCCGGGCTTGTCGCCATGCGCGTCGCCTTCGCTGCCTTGCTTGTACAGCGCGTAGAGGCGCAGCAGCGTCATGTTGCTCGGGCGCTCGCTCAGCGCTTTGACATCGACCGTGGCTTGTTCGAAGCGGGCCTGAAGATCGCTCATGGGGGACTCCTGTTTCAAGAAATTGCGGTGAATTTTGTGCGATGTCCGATGATAGCCGCGCCCGCGCGCCGTTTGCGGCAAAAAAATCCGAAGAAGCCTTCGGTCGCGCCTTGTCGCGGGGACAACGGATACAATCGCGGCATGTCCTGGATTCTTGCTGTCGAGACCTCCACAGAGTGGTGCTCCGTCGCACTGGGGCGCGCCGCGAACGATGGCGACGCCCCGTGTGTCTTTCGTCATGACCACACGGGCCCGCGCTCGTCCTCGCGCGTGCTGCCGGCGGTCGCCGAAGTGCTGGCCGAGGCCGGCGTGCGGCTGGCCGACTGCGCGGCCATCGCGTTCGGCGCCGGGCCCGGCTCGTTCACGGGCCTGCGCACCGCGTGCGGCGTGGCCCAGGGCCTCGCGTTCGGGGCCGAATTGCCCGTCATTCCCGTCAATACGCTGATGGCCTGTGCCGAGGCCGCGCGGACGCTGGCGTCCGCGGCGTCGCCATTGCCCGCCGGCATGCCGGTGCTGGTGACGCTCGACGCGCGCATGGACGAGGTCTACTCGGGCACGTTCGCCTGGGATGACGCGGCCGGAGAATGGCGGGTGACCGGCCCGATCGGCGTCGGTCCCGCGGAGGCGGTGGTCCGGCCGGAGGGCGCGTACTGGATCGCGGGCAATGCGATGGCGGTGTTCGGCGAGCGGCTGGCGGTCGCGGCCGGTGCCGCGCGGCAGGTGCCCGACGCGATGCCCGATGCGCGCGCGCTGGTCTCGATTGCCCAACGCGCGCTGGCGCGCGGCGAGACCATCGATGCGGCCGACGCGATGCCGATCTATCTGCGCGACAAGGTGGCGCAGACGATCGTCGAGCGCGAGGCGGTTGCCGCGGCCAAGGCCGCGGCGCTGGCGGCGGGGAGCGCGTCGTGAGTGCCGCGCTCCAGCCGTTTGCCGATGGCGCCTGGCCCGATGTGCCGGTCATGCCCGTGCTGCCGGACGGCTGGCGGCTGGGGCGGATGAGCGCGCTGGATCTGTCGGCGGTGGCAGAGATCGAGCAGCGGGCCTATAGCCATCCGTGGACGCGCGGCAATTTCGAGAATTCGCTCAAGGCGGGCCATCTGGGCCTGACGATGCGCGATCCGACGCATGCGCTCGTCGGCTATGCGGTGCTGATGCCCGTGGTCGATGAGATGCATCTGCTCAATATCACGATCGATCCGCGGCGCCAGCGGCAGGGGCTGGGCCGCATGCTGCTGGGCGTGGCGCTTGCCACGTCGCACGATCATCGGCTTTTTACGATGCTGCTCGAGGTGCGGCCTTCGAATACCGGGGCCATTACGTTGTATCAGGAAGCCGGGTTTGTGGAGATTGGCCGCCGGCGCGGGTACTATCCGGCCGCGGCGCAGGGGCGCGAGGATGCGCTCGTCATGCGGCGTAGCTGGCAGGGCGAGGAGGCGGCGCCATGAAGGAGAACGTGGTGGACCGTCGTGCGCAGTTTCTGGAGGTGCTTGGGATTCGCACCGAGTGGCTGCCGAAGGGGATGCCGAAGGGGATGCCGAAGGGGATGCCGGTTGGGGCAGCAACATCTGCGCGCGAGGCCGTGCAGGCCGACAACGTCGCGCAGCCCGTGCCGATGGCGGACGCCGGGCCGCGCGGTGCGGCACACCAGCCCATCCCCGAGGACGCGCCCGCGGTGGCGCGAGTCAGCCCGGTCGTGCCGCAGCGCGCGGCGGAGATCGCGGCCATGGACTGGGCCGCGCTCGAGGCGAGCGTGTCCGGCTGCACGGCCTGCGGCCTGTGCGAGTCCCGCACGAATACCGTGTTCGGCGTGGGCGACCGCGCCGCCGAATGGATGCTCGTGGGCGAGGCCCCGGGCCAGAACGAGGACCTGCAGGGCGAGCCGTTCGTCGGCCAGGCCGGCAAGCTGCTCGACAATATGCTCGGCGCGCTGAACCTCGCGCGCGGGCACAACGTGTTCATTGCCAATGTCCTCAAGTGCCGGCCGCCCGAGAATCGCGACCCCGCGCCGAACGAGGTCGAGCAATGCGAGCCTTATCTGCGCCGGCAGATCGCGCTGATCCGGCCGAAGGTCATCGTCGTGCTGGGCCGGTTTGCCGCGCAGTCCCTGCTGCGCACGACCACGCCGATCGGCAAGCTGCGTGGCACGGTGCACGAATACGAGGGCATTCCGGTCGTGGTGACCTATCACCCGGCCTACCTGCTGCGCACGCTGACCGACAAGGCACGCGCGTGGGAGGATCTGTGCCTGGCACGCGAGGTCCACGATCGTGCGGGAGCTCAAGCCTGACCTCGCGCATGCCCTGAGCCCCGGCGGACCGGCACTGGCCGGACCCGACGGGGTGGGCGAGGTGTGGCCGCTGTGGCGCTACGCGGCGTCGCAGCGGGTGCGGGATCTGGCATGGTGCTCGCTGGCACCGCCGCTGCTGTCGCGCCTGCCCATGGCCGAGCCTGCCTTTCATCTGGCGCATTGGCCCGCCGAATCCCGCGCCGCGTGGGTTCGCTGGCTCGCCGCGGCCGATCCGGCCACGCTGCCCGAAACCATCGCCGAACTCGCGGACCAGCGCGGGGCCGGGGAGCGCCTCGCGGGCGGCAGCGCGCGGGGAGCCGGGCACGGCGCGCGTGCCGCCAACCGCAGCCTGCGGCTCGGCCGCCATGCCGAGCGGCTGCTCCAGTTTGCGCTGTCCCATGCCCCGGGCCTCGAACTGCTCGCCGCCAACGTGCCCGTGCGGCATCGTCACGATCACGGTATCCGTACGCTGGGCGAGCTGGACTTCGTCTGGCGCGACCCCGTGCGCGACGAAGTGGTGCATTGGGAAATGGCCACCAAGTTCTACCTGCATGTGGACACGGGTGCGGCGACGCCGTGCCTTCGGGCCTTTGTCGGCCCGAACCTCGTGGACCGCCTTGGCGACAAGCTCGAGCATATCGTCCGGCGGCAGCTGCCGCTTGGCGACACCCCGGAAGCGCGTGCGGCGCTGGGCCGCGGGATCGACCGCGGCGAGGTCTATCTGCTGGGCTGGCTGTTCTATCGAGATGGGGTATTGCCACCGGGCCTCGACGCGCTCGGCATCGCGCCCGATCATCTGCGCGGCTGGTGGTCGACGCTCGATGCGTGGGCCGCGCGGGCGGCGGCGCGACCCGCCTCGCGCTGGTGCCGGCTGTCGCGCGCGGACTGGCTGTCCGCCATGCGGGTGGACGTTGCGGCGCCGGCCGGCGAACTCGTGTTCGAGGAGGTTTCAGCGCTGCGGGCCGCGCTGGCCACGCGGTTCGACGATCCGGATCCGGAGCAAAGCTGGCGGCGCGAGGCGCCCGTCATGCTGTGCGAACTCGCCCCCGCCGGCCCGCATGGGCACGAGGGGTGGATCGAGATTTCGCGGGGATTCGTCGTGCCGGAAGGCTGGGAAGCGCGGGCCGTGGAGCGCGTGGGGCGCCCGTAGTCGCGGCAGCTCGGCCGGGGCATTGCCCGGCCATGCCATTTCAGTGGTGCTTGTCCTCGCCGATCATCGCCAGCGAATTGAACGTGCGCACGTTATAGCGGTGGAGCCGCATCACCAGGTACATCGTGATGCAGATAAACAGGCCCAGCGCGATGATCACGAAACCGATCGGGCAGTTGAGCTTGATAAGCAGCGCATACAGGCACAGCATCAGCAGCACCGACACATTCTCGTTGAAGTTCTGCACCGCGATCGAGTGGCCCGCCGACAGCAGCACGTGCCCGCGGTGCTGGAGCAGCGCGTTCATCGGCACCACGAAGTAACCGGACATCGCCCCGACGATCGCCAGGAACACATAGGCGATGGCCATATACAGCGGCATGTGCCAGCCCATCAGGTCGAGGGTCACGGCCGGCATCGCGTCCTTCGTGTAGAACGCCATCAGCATCACGGTGGCACCCATGGCCACGCCGAACGGCAGCACCGACAGCGACCGCTTGAGCGGAATGCGCGCGGCCGCGAGAATCGCGCCGACGGCCACACCGACAGCCACCACGGCCTGCAACAGCGCTCCCTGCGACAGGTTGAGCCCCAGCGAATGCTCGGCCCACTTGAGCACGATGAACTGGAGCGTGGCACCCACCCCCCAGAACAGCGTGGTCACGGCCAGCGAGATCTGGCCCAGCTTGTCGCGCCACAGCGCCACGAAGCAGTCGCCGAACTCGGCGATCAGCTTGATCGGGTTCTTTTCCTGCGCGGGATAGCGCGCGCCGGTGTCGGGAATAAAGACATTGAAGATGGACGCGATCAGGTAGCACAGCATGATCACGACCATGGCCGCCTCGGCCGGGGTGTTGATGCCGGTATCGATATACGGCACGTCGAGGCGCAGCAGGATATCGGACACATGCACCGAGATCAGCGCGCCGCCGACCACGGTGCCGAGGATGATCGACCCGACCGTGAGGCCCTCGATCCAGCCGTTGGCCATCACGAGTTTCTCGGGGGGCAGCAGTTCGGTAAGGATGCCGTACTTGGCCGGCGAGTAGGCCGCGGCGCCAAAGCCGACGATCCCGTAGGCCAGCAGCGGGTGCAACCCGAACATCATGATGGCGCAACCGACGATCTTGATGGCATTCGTGATGAGCATCACGCGGCCCTTCGGCATCGAATCCGCGAACGCGCCGACGAACGCGGCGAGGACGACATAGGAGAGCACGAAGAACAGCTTGAGCAGCGGCGTCATCCACTGCGGGGAATGCAACTCGGTAAGAAGGGCGATGGCTGCGATGAGCAGCGCATTGTCGGCCAGCGACGAGAAAAACTGCGCGGCCATGATGGTATAGAAACCCTTCTTCATACTGTCGACTTTGTCTCCATCGCGGGCGGGCAGGGAAGCTGGCACGGCGGCCGTGTCAAAGTGGGGCGGATGCGTGACATTTGCTCGCCGGGAGGCTTGCCGAACCGTCATAGACATATTGCTTCACTTATAAAACATGGCCTGAGCGTCCGGCTTTATATCACGAAAACGCGACATTTCAGCACACTCGCGGACGGCCTTTTTGACAGCGGGTGGCGGAATCGATTCCCGGAATCCGCATCCAACTGTGTTCAAATACCGGCTGCGCGGCGCGCGCCCGGATGTGGCCTGTAGCCCCCGGGCGGCGATGCCAGCCACCACCGTATGGATCACGGTCTGTAAAACGTTGGGCACTTGCGGGGCGGTGACGGGGTCTACCCTGATGACCGCGCCGCCGGAGAGCGGCTTTCCACCTCGCCGCTTTCCAGCGCCAGCTTTCCAACGGACCAGCCATTGCCGTGGATGTTCCAACAATCTTTACCATGCCAAGACCCATCCAAGCTGTTATCCACCAGCCCGCCCTCGCCAACAACCTCGAGGTCGTGCGCGGCCGCGCGCCCGGTGCGCGCGTCTGGGCCGTGGTCAAGGCCAATGCTTACGGACACGGCATTCGCCGGGCGTTCGCGGGCCTGCGGGGCGCCGACGGGTTCGGGCTGCTGGACCTCAACGAGGCCGTTCTGCTGCGCGACCTGGGCTGGCAGGGCCCGATCCTGCTGCTCGAGGGCTTCTTCCAGCCGCAGGACGTGGCCCTGATCGAGCAGTACCGGCTGACCACGGCCGTCCATAACGAAGAGCAGCTGCGCATGCTCGAAGTCGCGCGCCCCAGGGGGCCGCTGGCGCTGCAGCTGAAGCTCAATACGGGCATGAACCGGCTCGGCTTCCGCCCGGCGCAGTACCGCACCGCGTGGGAGCGCGCGCGCACGATGTCGTGCGTGGGCAGCATCGTCCATATGACCCATTTCTCGGACGCGGACGGCCCGCGCGGTATCGCCCACCAGATCGAGGCGTTCGACGCCGCCACGGCGAACCTGCCGGGCGAGGCCAGCCTGTCCAATTCGGCGGCCGTGCTGTGGCACCCGGAGGCGCACCGCGCCTGGGTGCGGCCCGGTGTGATCCTTTATGGTGCCTCGCCGAGCGGCCGCTCGGCCGATATCGCCGACACCGGATTGCAGCCCGCGATGTCGTTGCATAGCGAGCTGATCGCCGTGCAGGACCTGCAGGTCGGCGAGACCGTGGGCTATGGCTCCCTGTATACAGCGGAGCGGCCGATGCGGATCGGCGTGGTCGCGTGCGGGTATGCCGACGGCTACCCGCGCCACGCCAGCGGCTGGGGCGAACTGCGCGCGCCGGTGCTCGTCGATGGCGTGCGCACCGAACTCGTGGGCCGCGTGTCGATGGATATGCTGTGCGTGGACCTGACGCCGTGCCCGAAGGCGCGCGTCGGTTCGCCGGTCACGCTGTGGGGTCACGGGCTGCCGATCGACGACGTGGCCGCGGCCAGCGGCACGGTCGGCTACGAGCTGATGTGCGCGCTGGCGCCGCGCGTCCCGACGACTGTCGCCACCATTACCGGTGCGCCGGAAGCTTAACGAGGGAAGTCGAGCTTGGCCAAGATCAAGACTGTCTACACATGCACGGAATGCGGCGGCACCACGCCGCGCTGGCAGGGCCAGTGCCCGCATTGCCAGCAATGGAACACGCTGGTCGAGAGCGTGGCCGATACGGGCTCCACGGCCGCGCGCCGGTTTCAGCCGCTGGCGGCCTCGGCCGTCGTGCGCAAGCTGTCCGAAATCGATGCGGCCGATGTGCCGCGTTTCTCGAGCGGGATCGATGAATTCGACCGCGTGCTCGGCGGCGGCCTCGTGGCCGGCGGCGTGGTGCTGATCGGCGGCGATCCCGGTATCGGCAAATCGACGCTGCTGCTGCAGGCGCTGGCCAATCTGGCCGGCGAGCGCCGCGTGCTTTATGTGAGCGGCGAGGAATCGGGCGCGCAGATCGCGCTGCGCGCGCAGCGGCTGGGCGTGGAAAGCCCGTCCCTGGGACTGCTGCCCGAGATCCAGCTGGAGAAGATCCAGGCCGCGCTGGATGCGGAGAAGCCCGAAGTGGCGGTGATCGACTCGATCCAGACGCTGTATTCGGAGGCGCTGACCTCGGCGCCGGGCTCGGTGGCGCAGGTGCGCGAATGCGCGGCGCAACTGACGCGCATTGCCAAGAGCAGCGGCATCACGATCATCCTCGTCGGCCACGTGACCAAGGAGGGCAGCCTCGCCGGTCCGCGCGTGCTCGAGCATATCGTCGATACGGTGCTGTATTTCGAAGGGGACACGCATTCCTCGCACCGGCTGATCCGCGCGTTCAAGAACCGCTTTGGCGCGGTCAACGAACTGGGCGTGTTCGCGATGACGGAGAAGGGACTGCGCGGCATCAGCAATCCGTCCGCACTGTTCCTGTCGCAGCATGAGGAATCGGTGCCCGGCTCGTGCGTGCTCGTGACGCAGGAGGGCACGCGTCCGCTGCTGGTGGAGGTGCAGGCGCTGGTGGACGCCGCGGGCTCGCCGAATCCGCGGCGGCTGGCGGTCGGTCTGGAGCAGAACCGGCTGGCGATGCTGCTGGCCGTGCTGCACCGGCATGCGGGCATCGCGTGTTTCGATCAGGACGTGTTCCTCAACGCGGTGGGCGGGGTGAAGATCACCGAGCCGGCCGCCGACCTGGCCGTGCTGCTGTCGATCCATTCGTCGATGCGCAACAAGCCGTTGCCGCGCGGCCTCGTCGTGTTCGGCGAGGTCGGGCTGGCCGGCGAGATTCGTCCGAGCCCGCGCGGGCAGGAGCGCCTGAAGGAAGCGGCCAAGCTCGGTTTCACGGTGGCCGTGATTCCGAAGGCCAACGCGCCGAAGCAGGCCATCGACGGGCTCGAGGTGATCGCGGTGGAGCGCATCGAGCAGGCGATCGACCGCGTGCGGCACCTCGAATAATGACCGCGCGCGCCGACCGGCCGTCGCGTTCGCACGCGGCCTACCAGAGCCTGCGCGACGATATCTTCGCGTTCCGGCTGCTGCCCGGCGACCGCTTTACCGAGAACGATGTGGCCGAACGGCTCGGCATCTCGCGCACGCCCGTGCGCGAGGCGCTGCTGCGGTTGCAGGGCGATGGCCTCGTGCGTGGCTATTACCGCAATGGCTGGGAGGTGGTGCCGCTCGACCTGGCGCGCTTCGAGGCCCTGTACGAGCTGCGCACGATGCTGGAGACGCATGCGGTCATGCGCCTATGCGGTGGCGGGGCGTCGGACGACGCCGCGGTCGCGAAGCTTGTGGCCGAGCTCGGTGCGATCTGGCGCGTGCCGGTGGCCGAACGGCTCGACGACGGCCAGCGCGTGGCCGAGCTCGACGAGGCGTTTCATCTGTCGATCGTCCATGCGGCCGGCAACCCCGAGGCCGCGGCCGTGCATCAGCAGGTGACGGACCGCATCCGCATCATCCGACGGCTCGACTTTGCGTTCGGCACGCGCATCGCGCTGACCTACGACGAACATGGCGCGATTCTCGCCGCGCTGGACGCGCGCGATGGCGCGCGGGCGGTCGCGCTGCTGTCCGCGCATATCGAGGATGGCCGCGCCGAAGTGAGCCGCCTGACGACGGAACGGCTCGAGCAGGCCCGCACCAGCCTTGTGCGGCCCGAAGGCGCGAACGCACCTGCACGGCGCAGGCGTTTCGGCTGACGGGCGGTCCCGGCCCATCTTTGTCGCGGCAACCGTGACGCGCATGGCGCGGCCTCTCCTCCGTCGCACACACCGTCTCTCCCATCCCGGCCATCCCGGCAATAGCCGCCTTTGCGGCCATGGGGGCCCCTTGCGGGGCCGCCCGGGCCGTGCGCCCGCGCCTCGCAGCCTGTGACCTGACGCGTCGCGCGTAACCGGCCATCGCCTTTGGCACACATGTTGCAATCGATACCGCAGGAAATTTATGTATACATAAATCGCGGATCGTCCTGTGAGCTTTCATCTTCAACCCAGTCGCGGCAGCCGCGGCATGGCCGTTGCCCCGCACGCGCTGGCCGCGCAGAGCGCGGCGGCCATTCTGCGCGAGGGCGGCAATGCCGTGGAGGCGATGGTCGCCGCGGCGGCAACCATCGCGGTGGTCTACCCGCATATGAACAGCATCGGCGGCGACGGCTTCTGGCTGATCGCACGGCCCGGCGAGGCGCCGCGCGGGCTCGAGGCCTGCGGCGCGGCCGCGGGCGCGGCGACCATCGCGCGCTATCGGGAGGCGGGCTTCGACCGTGTGCCCACGCGCGGCGGCATGGCCGCGAATACCGTGGCGGGCACCATTTCCGGCTGGCATGCCGCGCTCGAATGGTCGCGCGAAGCGCTCGGCGGACGCCTGCCGCGCACGCGCCTGCTGGCCGACGCCATCGCCTATGCGCGCGATGGCGTGCCGATGACGCAAAGCCAGGCCGCATGCGTCGCGCTCAAGGCGGACGAATTGCACGATATGCCGGGGTTTGCGGCGACGTTCCTGTCGCGCGGGCTGCCGAAGGCGGGCCAGCGTTTCCGGCAGCCGCGCCTTGCCGCCACGCTCGAGCAGCTTGCGCAGGCGGGCTTCGACGATTTCTATCGCGGCGACCTGGCGCGCACGCTCGCCGGCGAACTCGGCGACGTGGGCAGCCCGCTGTCGCTGGCCGACCTGCAGGCGCATCGCGCGGTCTGGAAGACGCCGCTCGCGCTCGCGCATTCGCGCGGCACGGTCTACAACATGCCGCCGCCCACGCAGGGCCTCGTGTCGCTGCTGATTCTCGGGCAACTCGACCGGCTCGCGCCTGACAACGGCCTGGGCACGGACCCCAACGGTCCGGCCTTCGTGCATGCATGCGTGGAGGCCACCAAGCAGGCGTTCCGCGTGCGCGACCGCCATATCACCGACCCCGCCTATATGGAGGTCGACGTGCGCGACCTGCTCGCGCCGCCGTGGCTCGATGCCGCGGCCGCGCGCATCCGTCCCGATGCGGTGCTGCCGTGGGGCGAGGGCATGGGGCCGGCCGACACCGTGTGGATGGGCGCGATCGATCGCAACGGCGTGGCCGTCAGCTTTATCCAGAGCATCTATCACGAGTTCGGCAGCGGCATCGTGCTGCCGGTCTCCGGCGTCAACTGGCAGAACCGCGGTTGCAGCTTCTCTCTCGATGCAGAGGCGCGCAATCCGCTGATGCCGGGGCGCAAGCCGTTCCACACGCTGAACCCCGCCATGGCGCGGCTGAACGACGGCCGCACGCTCGTCTACGGAAACATGGGCGGCGACGGCCAGCCGCAATCGCAGTCGGCCGTGTTCTCGCGCATCGTCCATTACGGCATGCATCCGCAGGCCGCGATCGATGCGCCGCGCTGGCTGCTCGGCCGCACGTGGGGCCAGACCAGCGACACGCTCAAGCTCGAGTCACGCTTTCCCGAGGCCACGCAGCACGCGCTGCGCGCGCTGGGGCACGACGTGGAGATCCTGCTGCCGTACGACGAGACCATGGGCCATGCGGGCGCGATCGTGCTCGGCGCCGATGGACTCTACGAGGGCGGCAGCGATCCGCGCAGCGACGGCGCGGCCGTGGGGTGGTAGCGGGGCGCCGGCCCAGGTTTCCGCCGCGCGCCGACCGGAGCGCGGCTTTTCTTGAAGTCCGTCTGACAGTGTGAAGGAGTAGTTCGATGCGTACCGTTGCTGAAGGTGCGGCGCTTCCGGCGTCGCAGGCATTGCCGCTGGCGCGCACGCGCTGGATACAGTTGTTGCTGGGCCTCGCCTGCATGATGGCGATCTCGAGCCCGCAGTACGTCTGGACGCTGTTCACCAAGCCGCTATCGGCCAAGCTTGGCGTGCCGCTGTCCGAATTGCAGATCACGTTCTCGATGCTGATCGTGCTGCAGACGTTCTTTTCGCCGTTCCAGGGCGCGCTGATCGAGCGCTTCGGCCCACGCCGGCTGATCGCGCTCGGCACGGTGCTCGCGGGCCTCAGCTGGGTGCTCGCTTCGCAGGCGCAGACCGTGGGCATGCTGTATCTGAGCTATGGCATCGTGGGCGGCCTCGGTACCGGCATCGTCTACGTCGGCGTGGTCGGCCAGATGGTGCGCTGGTTCCCCGATCGCCGCGGGTTTGCGGTGGGCATGGTCGCGGCCGGCTATGGCATGGGCGCGATCGTGACGACGTTCCCGATTGCGGCATCGCTGGCCGGCAAGGGCCTCGAGTCCACGCTGTGGCAGTTCGGCCTGCTGTTCGCGGCGATCGGTTTCGTCGCCTCGCAGGGGCTTCGCGCGCCGGCTGCCGGCGACGTGCTGCCGGCAGCGTCGTCGCAGGTGACGTCCAACGTCGCGGACGTGCCGACGCGCACGATGCTGAAGACGCCGCTGTTCTATCTGCTGTTCGCGATGATGACGATGATGTCGACGTCGGGCCTGATGGTCACGTCGCAGATGGCCGCGTTCGCCAAGGACTTCGGCGTGTCCAACGCCGTGGTGTTCGGCATGGCCGCGCTGCCGCTCGCGCTGACCATCGACCGCCTGACCAACGGGCTGACGCGGCCGCTGTTCGGCTGGGTCTCGGACAAGTGGGGGCGCGAAAACACGATGTGCTTCGCGTTTGCACTGGAAGCCGTGGCCATGACGCTGTGGCTGCTGACGCGCGAGAACGCGGTGCTGTTCGTGCTGCTGTCGGGCGTGGTGTTCCTCGGCTGGGGCGAAATCTTCTCGCTGTTCCCGTCGACGCTGACCGATACCTTCGGCACGAAGTACGCCACGACGAATTACGGCTGGCTCTATATCTCGCAGGGCATCGGCTCGATTTTCGGCGGTCCGCTCGCGGCGCTGATGCACGAGCGCATGGGCAGCTGGATGCCGGTGTTCGGCGTGGCCATCGCGCTCGACATCATCACGGCCGTGCTGGCGATCGCCATCCTCAAGCCGTGGCGCCGCCGGTATCTGTCGGCGCAGACGGCAGCGTGACGGGACGCTGACAGGATGTTCGCGGGGCACTGCGGCAATCCGCCGCAGCGCCCCGCGCGGTGTTTGTCCGTGCGGTCCGAACGCGGACGGGAAAATCGGCCATAATGCGCGTCGAAACGTTCGTCATGCCTCGCATGACTTTCCCTGTATTCGATGCCCATGCAAGCCAATTCCCGAGCTTACTTTCTGCTGATCGCGTTCCTTTCTTTCGGCGCGGTCGCGTTCGCCGTTTACCTGCAGATGGCCGAGGGCTACCAGCCCTGTCCGCTCTGCATCATGCAGCGCTTTGCGTTCCTCGGTATCGGCATCTTCTCGCTGCTCGCGGTCGTCGCGCAGAACACGCGCACGCTGTGGCAGGGGCTCGGCATGCTGTCGGGCGTCGCGGGCATCGCGGTGGCGGGGTATCACGTGTCGCTGTTGCTGAACCCGAAGGCATCGTGCGGTATCGATCCGCTCGAGAACTGGGTCAACCAGCTGCCGACCGCGCGGGTGCTGCCGCAGCTGTTCTACTCGGATGGCCTCTGCACGGCGGAATTGCCGCCGATTCTGGGGCTGTCGATTCCGGCGTGGTCGTTGATCTGGCTTGTGATTCTGACGCTGACTCTCGCGGTCGGCCTGATTCGCCGCGAAAAGCATTTCCGGTAATCGGTAAGGGAGACCGCTTCAAAACTACAGAATTTGTTCGATCTGTTCCTGTAGTTCCAGCCAGCGTTCTTCCAGCGTCTCAAGTTCGCCAGTGACCTCGCCCTGGCGCTTGAGCATCTCCATCAGCTTCGCCTTGTTGGCCTCCGCGTAGCTCGACTCGTCGGCCATGAACGCGTCGATGGCGTCCTTGTCGGCCTGCAGCACGGCCATCCGCTTCTCGATTTTCTCGACTTCCTTCGTCAGCGGCTTGCGCAGCTGCGCGAGGCGCTGGCGTTCGTCGGCCTCCGCGCGGCGCTGGTCCTTGCGGTTCACCGCCGGCGCCGCGTCGGTCGCATGCGCGGCCGTGGCGGCGTTGCGCTTCGCGGCCGCCTGTTGCAGCAGCCAGTCGCGATAGTCGTCGAGGTCGCCGTCGAACGGCCGGATCGTGCCGTCGGCCACGAGCATGAACTGGTCCGACGTGGCCCGCAGCAGGTGACGGTCGTGCGAGACGAGAATCAGCGTGCCTTCGAACTGCGCCAGAGCCATGGTCAGGGCTTCGCGCGTGTCGAGGTCCAGGTGGTTGGTCGGTTCGTCGAGCAGCAGCAGGTTGGGCTTTTGCCAGACGATCAGCGCCAGCGCGAGGCGCGCCTTTTCGCCGCCCGAAAACGGTTCGATCGGCGCGGTGGCCATGTCGCCGCGGAAATTGAAGCTGCCGAGGAAGTCGCGCAGTTCCTGCTCGCGCGTATCGGGCGCGAGGCGCGCCAGATGCTGGAGCGGGGAATCGTGATCGCGCAGCGTTTCCAGCTGATGCTGGGCAAAGTAGCCGATGACGAGGCCCTTGCCGTGGCGCAGCGTACCCGTCATCGGATCCTGCGTGCCCGCGAGCGTCTTCACCAGCGTGGACTTGCCCTGGCCGTTGGCGCCGAGCAGGCCGATACGCTGGCCGTTCTGGATCGACAGCGCCAGATTGTGCAGGATCGTGACGGGCGGCTGCGCGTCGGGGTAGCCGCAATCCACGCCGTCGAGCACCATCATCGGGTTCGGGGCGGACTCGGGTTCGCGGAATTCGAATGCGAAGCCCGCGGCGGCGTGCACGGGCGCCAGGCGCTCCATGCGTTCGAGGGCCTTGACGCGGCTCTGGGCCTGCCGGGCCTTCGTCGCCTTGGCCTTGAAGCGCGTGATGAACGATTCGAGGTGTGCGATTTCCTTCTGCTGGCGCGCATAGGCGGCCTGCTGCAGCGCCATCTGCTGCAGGCGCAGCGTCTCGAACTGCGTGTAGTTGCCGCCGTAGCGATTGAGCTTCAGATGCTCGATATGGACCGTGACCGTGCAGATGGCGTCGAGGAACTCGCGATCGTGCGAGATCATGACCAGCGTTCCGGGATAGCGCGCGAGCCAGTCTTCGAGCCAGACGATGGCGTCGAGGTCCAGGTGGTTGGTCGGTTCGTCGAGCAGCAGCAGGTCGGACGGGCACATCAGGGCCTGCGCGAGGTTCAGGCGCATGCGCCAGCCGCCCGAGAAGGACGAGACCGGTTGCGAGACCTGCGCGAGCGTGAAACCGAGACCCAGCAGCAGCGCCTCCGCGCGCGAGCTTGCCGTGTAGCCGTCGGCGTCGGCATAGGCGGCATGCGCCTCGCCCTCGGCGGCGCCGTCGCCCGAGGCCTGTGCCGCGGCGATGCGCGCTTCGATCTCGCGCAGACGGGTGTCGCCGTCGATCGTATAGTCCACCGCGCTGCGCGAGACGGCCGGGGTTTCCTGCGCAACGTGGGCGATGCGCCAGCTTGCGGGGATGAATACGTCGCCGCCATCGGGGTGCAGGTCGCCGCGCAGCATCGAGAACAGCGTCGACTTGCCGCTGCCGTTGGCCCCGACGAGGCCTACCCGTTCGCCGGGGTTCAGCGTCACGCTGGTATGGTCGAACAGCACCTTGGTGCCGCGCTGGAGGACAAGCTGGTCGATTCGGATCACGGGAAGACGGGCGATGGACGGTGAGGCAGGGCGGCATTGTAGCGCGGCGCGGCGCTGTGCCCGGCGTATAGGGGATTACCCGTATTCGGGTTCGCCGGGGTTCTCCTGGTATGCCGTTTGCGTGTAAATTTATTTACATGAACCGGCGCACGAGGAAAGTGCCTTTTCATCAGGCATGCTTTCCTGAAGCTTCCGATCGGTCCCAATATTGGTGCGGACCGTTCCTTGTACCCAAGTCTTGCACCAGATTGAAGCCTGCCCGCCCGCAGGATATTACTCCCCATGCACGAAGGTCTGTCGATTTCCGAGCGTATCGCCCGTAGCCTGCCCACGCTGACGCCCGCGCATCAGCGTATGGCCGGCTATGTGCTGGACAACCTGTTCCGCGCCGCGACGATGCGTATCGACGAATTCGCGACCGCGGTCGATGTCTCGGTGGCCACCGCGAACCGCTTTGCGCGCGCGCTCGGGTTCGAAGGGTACCCGCAGTTCCGCGCCGAACTCGTGCGCGGATTCGAGGCGACGCTCGCGCCCGTGGAGCGGCTGCGCACGGAACTGGAACGGCCGTCGTCCGTGGCCGACGTCATCGCCGCCGCGCTCGAAGACGGCGCGCGCAATCTGGAAGCCACGCGCCGCTCGCTCGATGCCGATGCCTGCGAGCGCGCCGTCGATGCCATTCTCGGCGCCGAGCGCGTCTACGTGATGGGCTTCGGCGCGAGCGGTTTCCTCGCCGGCCTGCTGCAGCACGGCCTCGAGATGCATTGCCGCATGGTCACCTCGGTGTCCAACGCGGGCGGTGCCTCGCACGCGGCCCGGCAACTGTTCAAGCTGCAGCCGCAGGACCTCGTGATCGCCATCGCCTTCCCGCGCTACGTCGCGGACTCGATGCTGCTGGCCCAGCGCGTGAAGGCGCACGGCGGCCGCCTGCTCGCGCTGACGGACGGCCCGACCTCGCCGCTGGCGCCGCTTGCCGATATCGCGCTGTATGCGAACGCGGGCAACCGGCTGTCGGCGAACTCCGATGCCACGGTGCTCGCGCTGATCGAGGCGCTGTGCGGCGCGGTGGCCTACCGCTCGGCGCGTTCGGTGAAGGCCGCGGCCGAGATGACCGAATTCCTGCTGCCATGGCTGTATGGCGCGCCCGGCGCGCGCAGCGATGACCGCGACACGCAATCCCGGCAAGGCGCCTCGCGTCCTGCCGCCCCGAAATCTCCTGACTGAGTTACCCGTACAGATGAATTCCGCTGTCATTGCCATTCACGGTGGCGCCGGCACGATTACCCGCGCCGCGATGGACGCGCAACGCGAACGCGAATACACCGAAGCGCTCGAACACGTGCTGCGCGAAGGCCAGCGCGTGCTGACCGCCGGCGGCAGCGCGCTCGACGCGGTGACCGAGGCCGTGCGCCTGCTCGAGGAATGCCCGCTGTTCAACGCAGGCAAGGGCGCCGTGCTCACGCACGCGGGCACCTATGAACTCGATGCCTCCGTGATGGATGGCGCGACGCTGAACGCGGGCGCGATTACCTGCGTCAAGCGCGTGCGCAACCCGGTACTGGCCGCGCGCGCGGTGCTCGAGCACAGCGAACACGTGCTGTTCGCGGGCGAGGGCGCGGAAGCGTTCGCCGAGGCGCAGGGCCTCGAGCTCGTATCCCCCGATTATTACTTCACGCAGGCGCGTCACGACCAGTGGCTGCGCGCGCGTGCGTCTGCCGGCATGGCACTGCTCGACCACGACGCGGCCGCGCTGGCCGCGCAGGCGAAGGCCGGCGGTACGGACCCGATCGATCCGGACCGCAAGTTCGGCACGGTGGGCGCGGTGGCGCGCGACGCGCAGGGCAACCTCGCGGCGGCGACGTCCACGGGCGGCGTGACCAACAAGCAGGTGGGCCGCGTCGGCGATACGCCCGTGTTCGGCGCCGGCTGCTACGCGGACGATGTGGCCGCGGTGTCCGCCACGGGCACGGGCGAGATGTTCATCCGTACGGTGGCGGCCTACGACGTCGCTGCGCAGATGCGCTATGCGGGCCTGTCGCTCGAAGAGGCCGCGCGCCGCGTGGTCATGGAAAAACTGCCCGCGATCAACGGCCGTGGCGGCCTGATCGCGGTGGATCGCGCGGGCAACGTCACGTTGCCGTTCAATACCGAAGGCATGTACCGCGGCATCGCGCGCGTGGGCGAGCCCGTCAACGTCTGGATTTACGGTTGAGCATGAATTCTCGAATCCCTCCCTCCGGCCTCGTGCTGCCGCCCGAACGCGTGGTGGCCGTGCGCGGCCTCACGGTGCGCTTTGCGACCAGCGAGCGCAGCGTGGAAGCCGTGCGCAACCTGTCGTTCCACGTCGATCGCGGTGAAACGCTGGCCGTGGTCGGCGAATCGGGCTCCGGCAAGTCCGTCACGTCGCTGGCGCTGATGCGCCTGGTCGAACACGGCGGCGGCCGCATCGTGAGCGGCAGCATGTCGCTGCGCCGCCGCAGCGGCGATGTCATCGACCTCGTCAACGCCAACGATGCCACGCTGCGCAGCGTGCGCGGCGCGGACGTGGCGATGATCTTCCAGGAGCCGATGACCTCGCTGAACCCGGTGTTCCCGGTCGGCGAGCAGATTGCCGAATCCATCCGCCTGCATCAGGGCATGAGCCGCTCGGCCGCGCGTGCCGAGGCACTGCGCATGCTCGAGCTCGTGCGCATTCCCGAAGCGCGCCGCGTGCTGGACCGCTTTCCGCACCAGCTGTCGGGCGGCATGCGCCAGCGCGTGATGATCGCGATGGCGCTGTCGTGCAAGCCGGCGCTGCTGATCGCCGACGAGCCGACCACGGCGCTCGACGTGACCATTCAGGCCGAGATCCTGCAGCTGATCCGCAACCTGCAGGCCGAGATGCACATGGGCGTGGTCTTCATCACGCACGACATGGGCGTGGTGGCCGAGGTGGCCGACCGCGTGCTCGTGATGTACCGCGGCGAGAAAGTCGAAGAAGGCGCGTCGGACGACGTGTTCCATACGCCCGCGCATCCGTACACGCGCGCGCTGCTGTCGGCCGTGCCGAAGCTCGGCGCGATGACGGGGACCGAGCTGCCGGCCAAGTTCCCGCTCGTGCAGGTCAACGACGCGGCGGGCCCCGTGGTGGAGATTCCGCAGGACACCGTGGCGCAGGACGCCGAGCCGATCCTGCGCGTGCGCGACCTCGTCACGCGCTTCGATGTGCCGGGCGGCATGTTCGGCCGCGTCACGCGCCGCGTGCACGCGGTGGAGCAGGTGAGCTTCGACCTGTACCCGGGCGAGACGCTCGCGCTGGTCGGCGAGTCCGGCTGCGGCAAGTCCACGACGGGCCGTTCGCTGCTGCGCCTGGTGAACGCACAGAGCGGCACCATCGAATTCGCGGGCCAGAACATCAGCCAGATGCAGGGTTCCGCGCTCCAGAGCCTGCGCCGCAATATCCAGTTCATCTTCCAGGATCCGTTCGCGTCGCTGGACCCGCGCGTACCCGTGGGCTACTCGATCATGGAACCGCTGCTCGTGCACAAGGTGGCGAGCGGCAAGGAAGCCGAGAAGCGCGTGGCGTGGCTGCTCGAGAAGGTGGGCCTCACGCCCGAGCAGGCCGGCCGCTATCCGCACGAGTTCTCGGGCGGCCAGCGCCAGCGCATCTGCATCGCGCGCGCGCTCGCGCTGAACCCGAAGGTCGTGGTCGCCGACGAGTCGGTGTCCGCGCTGGACGTTTCGATCCAGGCGCAGATCGTCAATCTGATGCTCGACCTGCAGCGCGAGCTCGGCGTGGCGTTCCTGTTCATCTCCCACGACATGGCCGTGGTGGAGCGCGTGAGCCATCGCGTGGCCGTGATGTATCTGGGCCAGATCGTCGAGATCGGCCCGCGCCGCGCGATCTTCGAGAATCCGCAGCACCCGTACACCAAGAAGCTGATGTCGGCGGTGCCGATCGCCGATCCGGCGCGCCGCCACCTGAAGCGCGAACCGCTGTCCGATGAAATCCCCAGCCCGATCCGCGCGGTCGGCGACGAGCCCGTGGTGAAGCCACTGGTGCCCGTCTCCGGCAGCGGCGCGCATGGACATTATGTCGCCCGCCATCCGGTCGGCGGCGCCTACTGAAGTTTGTGGTACTTCCACCAGGAGAAAGAAGAATGACTATCCGTATGGTTTCGCCCAGGCTGTTTGCCGGCGCCGTTGCAGCAGGCGCTCTGGGCATGCTCGGTGCGAGCCCCGCGTTTGCCGCCAAGGACGCCGTGATGGCCGTGGACTCCACGTTCACCACGCTCGATCCGTACGATTCGAACGACACGCTGTCGCAGGCGGTGACCAAGTCGTTCTACCAGGGCCTGTTCGGCCTGGACAAGGACCTCAAGCTCGTCAACGTGCTGGCCGAAAGCTACGAAGCCAGCAAGGACGGCCTGACCTACACGATCAAGCTCAAGAAGGGCGTGAAGTTCCATGACGGCACCACGTTCGACGCGAACGCCGTCAAGGCCAACTTCGACCGCGTGATCGACCCGGCCAACAAGCTCAAGCGCTACACGCTGTTCAACCGCGTGGCCAAGACCGACGTGGTGGACGCCAACACGGTCAAGATCACGCTGAAGGAGCCGTTCTCGCCGTTCATCAACGTGCTGTCGCATCCGTCGGCCGTGATGATCTCGCCGACCGCGCTCAAGAAGTGGGGCAAGGAAATCGCGTTCCATCCGGTGGGCACGGGTCCGTTCGAGTTCGTCGAGTGGAAGCAGACCGATTACCTGAAGGGCAAGAAGTTCGCGGGCTACTGGAAGACCGGCTATCCGAAGATCGACTCGATCACGTGGAAGCCCGTGGTGGACAACAACACGCGCGCCGCGGTCATGCAGACCGGCGAAGCCGACTTTGCGTTCCGCATTCCGTTCGAGCAGGCCGCCGTGCTGAAGACGAGCCCGAAGGTGGACCTGATCGACGCGCCGTCGATCATCGCGCGCTACATCTCGTTCAACACGCAGGTAAAGCCGTTCAATGACCCGAAGGTGCGCCAGGCCATCAACTACGCGATCAACAAGGACGCGCTGGCCAAGGTGGCGTTCGCAGGCTACGCCACGCCGTCCGAAGGCGTGGTGCCCGCCGGCGTGGACTATGCCGAGAAGCTGGGCCCGTGGCCGTACGATCCGGCCAAGGCGCGCGAGCTGCTGAAGGAAGCCGGCTACCCGAACGGCTTCGAGACCACGCTGTGGTCCGCGTATAACCACACCACCGCGCAGAAGGTGATCCAGTTCGTGCAGCAGCAGCTGCAGCAGGTCGGCATCAAGGCCAGCGTGCAGGCACTGGAAGCCGGCCAGCGCGTGGAAAAGGTGGAGAGCGTGCAGAAGCCGGAAGACGCTGGCGTGCGCCTCTACTACGTGGGCTGGTCGTCGTCGACCGGTGAGTCTGACTGGGCGCTGCGTCCGCTGCTGGCTTCGGAATCGATGCCGCCGAAGCTGCTGAACACCGCGTACTACAAGAACGACCAGGTGGATGCCGATATCGCCGGCGCGCTGCGTACGACCGACCGCGCCGAGAAGGCCCGTCTGTACAAGGATGCGCAGGAGCGTATCTGGAAGGATGCACCGTGGGCGTTCCTCGTGACCGAGAAGGTGCTGTTCGCGCGTGCGAAGCGCCTGTCGGGTGCGTACGCGATGCCTGACGGCTCGTTCAACTTCGACGAGATCGACATCAAGCAGTAAGCGGTAGGCATGACCCCTCCCCCATGGGGGGAGGGGAGCAATTACAACAAGAGTTCTCGATGCTGAATTACTTCCTCAAACGATGCCTGGGCGTGATTCCGACACTGCTGCTGGTGGCGGTGATGGTGTTCCTGTTCGTCCATATGCTGCCCGGCGATCCGGCGCGGCTGGCAGCCGGCCCCGAAGCCGACCAGGCGACCGTGGAGCTCGTGCGCAAGGACCTGGGTCTCGACCGTCCGATGCACGAACAGTTCGTCCGGTTCTTCTCGAACGCGCTGCAGGGAGAATTCGGCACGTCGCTGCGGACCAAGCGTCCCGTCAGCGAGGAAATTGGCGAGCGCTTCCTGCCCACCCTCTATCTGACGCTGACGTCGATGGCATGGGCGGTGGTGTTCGGCATGACCATCGGTATCGGCTCGGCGGTATTCCGCAACAAGTGGCCCGATCGCCTGGGCATGACGCTCGCGGTGTCGGGCATCTCGTTCCCCGCGTTCGCGCTGGGCATGCTGCTGATGGAAGTGTTCTCGGTCCAGCTGGGCTGGCTGCCGTCGATCGGCGCCGATAGCTGGAAGCATTACATCCTGCCGTCGCTGACGCTCGGCGCCGCCGTGGCCGCCGTGATGGCGCGCTTCACGCGGGCCTCGTTCATCGAAGTGCTGCAGGAAGACTTCGTGCGCACCGCGCGCGCCAAGGGTGTGCGCGAGACGGTCGTGGTGGTCAAGCACACGCTGCGCAACGCGATGATTCCCGTCGTGACGATGATGGGCCTGCAGTTCGGCTTTCTGCTGGGCGGCTCGATCCTCGTCGAAAAGGTGTTCAACTGGCCCGGCCTCGGCCGCCTGCTCGTCGACGCCGTGGAGATGCGCGACTACCCGGTCATTCAGGCCGAGGTGCTGCTGTTTTCGCTCGAATTCATCTTGATCAACCTCGTGGTGGACCTGCTCTACACGGTGATCAATCCTGCTATCCGTTACAAATAAGGGAGGCCGGCATGTCTGATATCTCTACGCCAGCCAGTTCCGGTTCGCACGAAGCGGCCACCGTCAATCCGTTTTCGCGCGAGCGCGTGCGCACGCCGTGGACCGAGTTCTGGCGCAAGTTCCGCAAGCAGCATCTGGCCATCGCCGCCGGGGCGTTCGTGCTGATGCTCGTCGTCATCGCGGTGCTGGCGCCGTATATCGTGCCGTACGACCCGGAGAACTACTTCGACTACGACTCGCTGAACGCGGGGCCGTCGGTCGCGCACTGGATGGGCGTCGACTCGCTCGGCCGCGATATCTTCAGCCGCATCATCGCGGGCACGCGTATC
Source organism: Cupriavidus sp. OTU4054 (assembly GCF_038440175.1). Lineage (NCBI taxonomy): Bacteria > Pseudomonadati > Pseudomonadota > Betaproteobacteria > Burkholderiales > Burkholderiaceae > Cupriavidus > Cupriavidus sp. OTU4054. Next base: position 249,669 of record NZ_JASATF010000001.1, on the reverse strand, counting down.
TCGCTGGCCGCGGGCTTCTTCTCGGTGATCATCGGTGCGATCATCGGCACCGTGCTGGGCCTGCTGGCCGGCTACTACGAAGGCTGGTGGGACCGCATCGTGACGCGGATCTCGGACGTGCTGTTCGCGTTCCCGGGCATTCTGCTCGCCATCGGCATCGTGGCCATTCTCGGCAACGGCATGACCAACGTGATCTTCGCGGTCGCGGTGTTCAGCATTCCGGCGTTCGCGCGGCTCGTGCGCGGCAACACGCTGATGCTCAAGCAGCTGACGTACGTGGAGGCCGCGCGCAGTATCGGCGCGTCCGACTGGACCATCCTGATGCGGCATATCCTGCCGGGCACCGTGTCGTCGATCGTCGTCTACTTCTCGATGCGTATCGGCACGTCGATCATCACGGCCGCGGGCCTGTCGTTCCTGGGTCTGGGCGCGCAGCCGCCGACCCCGGAATGGGGCGCGATGCTCAACGAGGCGCGGGCCGACATGGTGACCGCGCCGCATGTGGCGATCTTCCCGAGCGTGGCGATCTTCCTGACCGTGCTGGCGTTCAACCTGCTCGGCGACGGCCTGCGCGACGCGCTGGATCCGAAGATCGATCGTCGCTGATCGGTGATGACCCTTTCGAACCCGCCGCGCATCGGGCCACTGCCTTCGGGGCCGCGCGATGCGATCACCGATGTGGCCGGCGTGACCGTCGGCCACTGCACGCTTGCGCACGATGCCTGCCAGACCGGGGTGACGGTCGTGCGGCCGCATGGCGGCAACGTCTATACCGACAAGGTGCCCGCCGCGGCGTCGGTGCTCAACGGCTTTGGCAAGAGCATCGGCCTCGTGCAGGTGGACGAGCTCGGCGTGCTGGAGACGCCGATCGCGCTGACCAATACGTTCTCCGTGGGGGCGGTGGCGCAGGCGCAGATCCGCGCGGCGATTGCCGACAATCCCGAGATCGGCCGCGCGTGGCCCACCGTCAATCCGCTCGTGTTCGAGTGCAATGACGGGTACCTGAACGATATCCAGGCGATGGTGGTCGCGGGCGACCACTATGCGCGCGCGCTGAGTGGGGCCGGTGCCGATGTGGCGCAGGGCGCGATCGGCGCGGGGCGCGGGATGTCGTCGTTTGGGGTGAAGGGGGGAATCGGCACGGCCTCGCGCGTGGTGTCGTGCGCTGGCCGGCACGATGGCGAACGGTACACCGTCGGCGCGCTCGTGTTGTCCAACTTCGGCACGCCGGAGTCGCTGATACTCGCTGGCGAACACGTGGGCGCGCGGCTGGCCGCGAAGCTGGCCGAACAGACGGCGGCGCCGGAGAAGGGCTCGATCATCATGGTCGTTGCCACCGACGCGCCGCTCGATGCGCGGCAGCTGCGGCGTTTGTCGCTGCGTGCCGGCGCGGGCCTTGCGCGCACGGGTTCGGTGTTCGGGCATGGCTCGGGGGATATCGCGTTCGCGTTTTCCACGGCCTACACGGTGCCGCATGGCACCGACGCGCCAATGCCGGCCGTTGCCATGCTCCACGAGTCGCGGCTCGATCCATTGTTCCGCGCGGCCGCCGACAGCGTCGAGCAGGCCATTGTCCATGCACTGTGGCACGCCGAAGCCGTGACCGGCCGCGACGGCCATCGCCGCGCCGCATTGCGAGAGATGCTCGCATTTTGAACCGTAGACCATGAAGATTCTGATTTCGGCCGATATCGAGGGCGTGGCCGGCGTATTCCATCCCGAACAGACGCGGGCCGGCAACGGCGAGTACGAACGCGCGCGTGCGTGGATGACGGCCGAGGCCAACGCCGCCGCGCAGGGCGCTTTCGCCGGCGGCGCGACCGCGGTCATCGTCAACGATTCGCATGGCGGCTTCCGCAACCTGCTGCCCGATCAGCTCGATCCGCGCGTGCAGCTCGTGCTCGGCAAGCCGCGGTACCTCAGTATGATGGCCGGCGTCGAGCAGGATTGCGATGGCGTGTTCATGATCGGCTATCACGGCCGCGCGCAGAGCCGCGGCGTGCTCGCGCATACGATCAACAGCGGTGCGTTCGCGCGGGTCTGGCTCAACGGGCTCGAGCTCGGCGAGGCGGGCATCTACGCGGCGCTGGCCGGCGAGTTCGATGTGCCCGTGCTGCTGGCGAGCGGCGATGACGTGTTCGTCAACGAGACGCGGCCGCTGATGCCATGGGTGCGGTACGTGGAAACCAAGCAGGCGGGCGGGCAGGGCAGCGGTACGTCGCTGTCGCCGGCCGGTGCGCGGCAGGCGATTGCCGAGGCCGCCGAAGCCGCCACGCGGCTGGCCATCGAGCGGCCCGAGGCGCGCTGCCTCGAGCTCACGGGACCGATCAAGGTGCGGTTGCAGACCATGACCCCCGCGCATGCGGACCTGTTCTGCCAGTGGCCCGTGCTTGAACGCCTGGAGGGCGACCTGCTCGCGTTCCAGGCGGATTCGGTGCAGTCGGCCGTGCGGATGCTGAACTCGCTGTCGGCGATGTCGTTCATGCTGAAGTAGCCGCGGGGCGGCGGCAGGCGATAATGTCGCCTGCTTCGACCCGCCGCATTCGATCATGACCGTCCCCGACGGCTGGACGCCGGTCCGCAAGGACTTTGTCGATCCCGCCAATACCCGCTGCCATGCGCGCTCGCCGCTGGGCGGCCGCCACCATGGTTTTCCGGAAGGCCACGCGTATATCCTGCGCGACGCCGCGGGGCACGAGTATCCGTTTGGCGCCGATTGCGCGCGGGCGGTGTTGACCGAGCCGTCGTGGCTCGAGACCGTGCCCGACTACACCGAGCGCGATATGCCGGCCGCGTCCGCAACTGCCGCCTCGCTCCCGGACGATTCGTTCGAGGGGACCGACGGGACCGACGTGGGCCTGCGGCCCGCGGCCCGCGCGCCGCGCGCGGCGGGCACGGGGCGTGGCGATCGCGGCGGCGGCCAAGGCGGCGGTGGCAAAGGCGACGCCATCGACAAGGAAGCCACCCGCAAGCTCGCCCGCCGCAATGCCGCCACGCGCTATGTCGTCCTGCGCATGGAAAAGGTCGCCGGGGTGCCGCGCGTGCAGCCGACCGTCAGGTTTCCGGCGCTGGACGACATCTACCGCCAGATCGCGCGCGGCGAGCCGCTTTCCGACGCGCAGGTGACGCGCGTGCTCGGCATCGAGCGCAGTCCCAGCACGCCGCCCCGGCTCAAGGCCGAGAACCTGCTCGATGTCTATACCGCGCATGTCAAGCTCGAACGCCTGATTGCGGAATCGAACAGCGTCGAGAACATCCGTTTTCTGCGCGGCGTGCATGACTGGCTTGCCAGACATCTGGTGCTGTCGTCCGCCCAGATCGCCGCGGCGGGCATCGTCATGCATCCGCACGCGTTCCGCACTGGACTGGCCGCGGAACGCTTCTGACCCGGCGGGGTGGAAAGACGCGCCGAAAAGGCGTCTAATCGCAGCATCGTCCTCCGGACTCCGGCCCCCCAGGCCCCTTGCCGCCATGCGAGCTGCCGACTGTTTCGCGCCGAGCTATGCCGTTGCGCGCCAGAAGTTCCTCGATGCCGCGCGCAATGCCGGCGCCGCGCTGACCGAATTCCCCCATCCCACCGAACTGGGCCGCGACGACGAGCCGCTGGCCATCGACGTGGCGCTCGTGGGCGCGGCCGACGCCCCGCATTGCCTGATGGTCACCTCGGGCATCCACGGCGCCGAAGGCTATTGCGGCGCCGGCGCGCAGGTCGCGCTGCTGCGCGACACCACGCTGCATGCCGCCTGCGCGGAGGCGCGCGTGGCGCTGCTGCTCGTGCACGCGGTGAATCCGTATGGCTTCTCGCATCTGCGGCGCGTCAACGAGGACAATGTCGACCTGAACCGCAACTTCATGGATTTCGACCAGCCGCTGCCCGCGAACGCGGCCTACGCCGAGGTCGCGCCCCTGCTGTTGCCGGAGCAATGGCCGCCGTCGCAGGCCGACCATGCCGCGCTCATGCAGGCGATTGCGGCGCGCGGCATGGCCTGGTACCAGGCCGCGGTGAGCGCGGGCCAGTATCAGGATCCCGATGGCATGTTCTTCGGCGGCACGCGCGCGACATGGAGCAACTACACGCTGCGCCGCATCCTCGCGCGCTTCGGTTCCGGGCGCGAGTCGTTCAGATGGATCGACATCCATACGGGTCTCGGCCCGCGCGGCTATGGCGAGCCCATCTACATGGGCCCCGACGATGCGGCGCAACTGGCGCGCACGCAGCAGGTCTGGGGCAGCGGGGTGACGTCGATGTACGACGGGTCGTCCACGTCCGCCCACCTGAGCGGCGTGGCGTGGCTTGCGTTACCGCAGACACTGGGCCCGCTTGCCTCGCTCGACTATGCGGGCATCGCGCTCGAGTTCGGCACGCTGCCGATCGCGGAGGTGCTGGAGGCCCTGCGCGGGGATCACTGGCTGCACCGGCATCCCGATGCCGACGAGAACCAGCGCGCGCTGATCAGGCACGCGATCTGGCAGGCGTTCTATATCGATAGCGACGACTGGCGCGAAGGCGTGGTCGCACAGGTGACGGACGCGGTGGAAAAAGGTATCGTGCGCTGACGAGACAACAACGCATAACAACGAGAGACATGTCTATCGACACCACGCTGCTGCTGATCGCACTGGGCGCGATCGTGGCGGGCTTTGTACAGGGACTTTCGGGATTCGCATTCGGCATGGTGGCCATGTCGTTCTGGGCCTGGGCCGTGGAACCCAGGCTCGCCGCGGCGATGTCGGTGTTCGGCGCGCTGACGGGCCAGCTGCTCGCGGCATTCACGGTCCGGCGCAAGTTTCATTGGGCGGCGTTGCTGCCGTTCCTGCTCGGCGGCGTGCTGGGCATTCCGGTCGGCGTGATACTGCTGCCGATGCTCAACGTCCACTGGTTCAAGATCCTGCTCGGCACCGTGCTCGTGATCTGGTGCCCGATCATGCTGTTCTCGGCGAACATGCCGCGCATCACGCGCGGCGGCCGCTTTGCCGACGGCGTTGCGGGCTGGCTCGGCGGCATCATGGGCGGCATCGGCGGCATCACGGGCATGATCCCGACGCTCTGGTGCACGCTGCGCGGGTTCGAGAAGGACACACAGCGCACGATCATCCAGAACTTCAACCTCGGCGCGCTGATCGTCACGATGGCCATCTATGTCGGCACGGGCATCGTGACGGCCGACATGCTGCCGAAGTTCGCGATCGTCGCACCGGCCATGCTGATTCCCGCGTTTCTGGGCACGCGCGTGTACCTCGGCATCAGCGACATCGCGTTCCGTCGCATCGTGCTGTCGCTGCTGACGCTGTCGGGCGTGGCCATGCTGGCGGCGGCGGTGCCTAAGGTGCTTTGAGGATACCGGCGAGCGCGACAAGCGTGCCTTGCGCACGCAGTCGCCCGAGTTGCCGCCCCACCGCGTCGACGAACACCGCCGACGTGCCCAGCGCGCCAAACACCGGGGCAAAGCCGGTGATCGCCCGCACATCGCTCGCCAGCGGCCGCAACAGGTCGGCCATCGGATCCTCGATCGGATACGCTTCCCCGCGTTCATCGTAGCCGCGCAGGAAGTGGATCCACGCGGCCACGCCGAGCGCGAGGCGATCGAACGGTTCGCCGCGCGCGAGGCGTTCGGCGATCGGTGCCAGCAGTCGCTGCGGGATCTTCTGCGAACCATCCATGGCAATCTGCCGTGTGCGATGCCCAAGCGCGGGGTTCTCGAAGCGCGGCAGCAGGCTTTCGCGATACGCATCGACATCGAGCCCGGGCAGCAGGGGCAGCGTCGGCTGCAGCTCGTGGCGCATCGCATCGTCGATAAAGGCGCGCAGGCCAGGCTGGGCGATCACGCGATCGGTGGTCGGCCAGCCCGCCATCACGCCGAAGTAGGCCATCATCGACTGGCTGCCGTTGACGAGCCGGTGCTTGAGCCGCTCGAACGGCTGCGCGTGGTCGACAAACTGCGCGCCACCGGCTTCCCAGCGCGGACGTCCCGCGGAAAAGCGGTCCTCGATGACCCATTGCAGGAACGGTTCGCCGACCACGGGCCAGGCATCGTGCAGCCCCAGGGCGTTCGATACCCGCGTGACGTCGTCTGCCGTGGTCTTCGGCACGATGCGATCGACCATGCTGTTCGGAAACGTGCAGTGCGTGGCAATCCAGTCGCGCAGGGCGGGGTCCACGCGTTTGGCAAACGCTAGCAGCACGCCTCGCAGCGTATCGCCGTTGCTCGCGAGGTTGTCGCACGACAGCAGCGTCACGGGCCCGAGACCGCGTTGCCGCCGGCGTTGCAGGCCCCGCGCGAGGTAGCCGAGCGCGGTCACCGGCGGCGCCGCGTTTGACAGATCGTGCGCGATGCCCGCATCCCGCGGGTTGAGCGCGCCCGTGGCCGGATCGTGGCAATAGCCCTTCTCGGTAATCGTCAGGCTGACGATGCGCGTGTCCGCATGCGCGAGCCGTTCGAGCACCGCCTCGGGGTCGTGGTCCGCGACGAGCACGTCGATCACCGCGCCGATCACGCGATGATCGACGCGGCCACCGTCGCGTATCGCCAGCGTATAAAGGCCGCCCTGCGGCATGAGCGCGTCATGCGTATCGGGCCGCCGCAGCGAGACGCCGACGATGCCCCAACGATGGCCATCGGGGTCCGCCTCGATCGCATCCTCTGTCACCACAGCCTGATGCGCGCGATGAAAGGCGCCGATGCCCAGATGCACGATGCCGCCGCGCAGCAAGTCTCGGCGATAACGCGGCCGCTGCACGCGCAGCGCTTCCAATTGGTTCGGACCGAGTCGTTCCATGCGCGCTCACCAGTGCCACAGCGTGCCGTCGTGCGCCAGCCGGTTCACCGGCAGATACGCCCGCTGGTACGGATACTTCGCGGCCAGCGCCTCGTCGATGGTCACGCCGTGGCCCGGCACATCGCCGGGATACATCATGCCGTTCTCGAACGTATACGCATGCGGGAACACCGCATCGGTCTCCTCGCTATGCCGCATATACTCCTGCACGCCGAAGTTCGGTACCCACAGATCGAAGTGCAGCGCCGCGCCCATGCAGACCGGCGACAGGTCGGTCGCGCCATGGCAGCCTGTGCGCACCTGGTACAGCGCGGCCAGGTCGGCGATGCGCCGCAGATGCGTGATGCCGCCCGCATGCACGACCGTCGCGCGGATATAGTCGATCAGTTGCGATTCGATCAGCGCCTTGCAGTCCCAGATGCTGCTGAACACCTCGCCCACGGCCAGCGGCGTGACCGTATGCTGGCGAATCAGACGGAACGCTTCCTGATCCTCGGCCGGTGTCGCATCCTCGATCCAGAACAGGCGGTACGGCTCCAGCGACTTGCCGAGCCGGCCCGCCTCGATGGGCGTGAGCCGATGATGCACGTCGTGCAGCAGATGCGTATCCCAGCCCACGGCCTCGCGCACGGCCTCGAACAGCTTCGGCGTATGGTCGAGGTAACGCTCGGTGCTCCAGTCGTGCTCCGACGGCAGATTGGCATCGGCAGGTTCGTAGAACATGCGGTCGCGCGACACGCCGTACACCTTGTTGAGCCCGGGCACGCCAGACTGCGCGCGAATCGCGCGGTAGCCCATCTCCTTGTAGCGCAGCACCTCGTCGACGGTGGAGGCGATATCGCTGCCGTTGGCATGGCCATACACCATCACGCCGGTCCGGCTCTTGCCACCGAGCAACTGATACAGCGGCAGGCCCGCGGCCTTGGCCTTGATATCCCACAGCGCGGTGTCCACGGCCGCGATCGCGGTCATCGTCACCGGTCCGCGCCGCCAGTACGCGCCGCGGTACAGGTATTGCCAGATGTCCTCGATCTGATGCGCGTCGCGGCCGATCAGGCACGGAATCACATGCTCCTCGAGGTAGGCCACGACCGCGAGCTCGCGACCATTGAGCGTGGCGTCGCCGATGCCATCGACGCCCTCGTCGGTCTCGATCTTGAGCGTCACGAAGTTGCGCCCCGGACTGCAGACGATGACGCGCGCGCCGGTGATCTTCATCCCTGTCTCCTGTCTTGACCTTATGGTTTACATCACGGCGCCGAGCGCCCACGGCACGAACTCGTTCTGCCCGTAGCCATGCAGCTCGCTGCGCGTCTTGTGGCCGGACGCGGTCTCGAGCATCAGCCGGAAGATCGCCTCGCCTTTCTGCGCGACCGTGCTCGCGCCATCGAGGATGTCGCCGCAGTTGATGTCGATGTCCTCGGCCTGTCGCGCGAACAGCGCATTGTTCGTGGACAGCTTGAGCGAAGGCGAGGGCGCGCACCCATAGGCCGAGCCCCGGCCCGTGGTGAAGCAGATCAGGTTGGCGCCGCCGGCCACCTGTCCCGTGGCGGAAACGGGGTCGTAGCCGGGCGTGTCCATGAACACGAGCCCCTGCGCTTGCACGGGCTGCGCGAACTCGTACACCTCGACGAGGTTGGTCGTGCCGCTCTTGGCCACCGCGCCGAGCGATTTCTCGAGGATCGTGGTCAGGCCGCCGGCCTTGTTGCCGGCCGACGGATTGTTGTCGAGATTGCCCGCGTTGCGCGCGCAGTAGTCCTCCCACCAGCGGATGCGCGCGAGCAGGCGTTCGGCAACGGCCGGCGATACCGCGCGGCGCGTGAGCAGATGCTCGGCCCCGTAGATCTCGGGTGTCTCGGACAGGATCGCGGTGCCGCCATGGCGGACGAGCAGATCGACGGCCGCGCCGAGCGCGGGATTGGCGGTGATGCCCGAATATCCGTCGGACCCTCCGCATTGCAGGCCCACGATCAGATGGCGCGCGGGCACGCGCTGGCGCGTGACGCGATTGGCATCGTCGAGCAGCGCCTGCACCACGCCCACACCACGCGCCACGGTCTTTGTCGTGCCGCCGGTGTCCTGGATATTGAAGCTGTGGAAGCGCGGCCCCGCCGCCAGATCGCCGAGCCCCGGTTCCGCGAGCAGCGCGTCGATCTGGTTGGTCTCGCAGCCCAGGCCGACCACGAGCACGGCGGCGAAGTTCGGATGCCGCGCATAGCCGGCCAGCGTGCGCCGCAGCACGCGCAGGTTCTCGCCATCGCTGTCGGTCGCGCAGCCCGCGCCGTGCGTGAGCGCGACCACGCCATCGATATTGGGATACTGCGCGAGCGCCTCCGGATGGATATCGCGGCGAAAGTGGTCGGCAATGGCGCGCGCGACCGTGGCCGAGCAGTTGACCGAGGTCAGTATGCCGATGTAGTTGCGCGTGGCCACGCGGCCATCCGCGCGCACGATGCCCTCGAACGTCGCCTTGTCCGTGGCGTAGTCGGTGGCGTGCACATCCGCGCCGGCCGCATGATCGCGCGCGAAGGTTCCCATCGCAAGGTTGTGCGTATGCACGTGCTGGCCCGGCGCGATATCCTGCCGCGCAAAGCCGATGACCTGGTTATAGCGGCGCACGGGCGCGCCGGCCGCGATCGCGCGCACGGCCACCTTGTGGCCGGCGGGAATCAGTCCCTGCACCGTCACGCCGTCTTCGGCGAGCACGGTACCGGCGATCAACTGGCGGCACGCGATGACGATATCGTCGTTCGCGTGCATGCGGACGGTGTTCGGAGCGGTGGGGGCGGTCATGGCGTCAGTTGGACCATCCGCCGTCGATGATCTGCGCGGTACCGGTCGTGAATGCCGATTCGTCGGCGGCGAGGTAGACCGCCAGCGCGGCAATCTCGGCCGCGGTGCCGATGCGGCCCATCGGCTGGCGCGCGACGAAGTCCGCTTCCACCTGCGCGAGGGACCGACCGCTGCGCCGCGACTGGTCGTCGATACGCTGCCGCAGCGAGGGCGACTCCACGGTGCCCGGGCAGATCGCGTTGCAGCGGATGCCGTGCGCGATGAAATCGGCCGCGACCGACTTGGTCATGCCGATCACGGCGGCCTTGCTGGCGCCGTAGACGAAGCGGTTCGGAGCGCCCTTGATGCTGCCGGCCACCGACGACATGTTGATGATCGACCCGCGCCGGCGCTCCACCATCGCGGGCAGGAACGCGCGCATCATGCGGTACATCGCGGTGACGTTGAGCGTCATCGAGAAATCGAAGGCGTCGGCATCGCAGTCGAGGATGTTGCCGTGGTGTACGTAGCCCGCGCCGTTGAAGAGAATATCGATCGCGCCGATCTCCGCGGCGGCCGCATCGACCGCGGCGGCGTCCGTCACGTCGAGCCGGCGCGCGGTGCATTGCGGCAGGCGGGCGAGTTCGGCCAGCGCTTCCGGGTTGATATCGGCCGCAATGACGCGCGCGCCTTCGCGCAGGAAGGCTTCCACGGTGGCGCGGCCGATGCCCTGGCCCGCGGCCGTGACGAGCGCGAGCTTCCCTGCCAGTCTCTGTGACATGCGAACTCCCTGAGGGGATGGAACGGTTATTGGGTGCCCACCGGCTATTTGGTGCCCACCATCTGTGGCAGCCACAGCGTGATCTGCGGCACGTAGGTGATGGCGATCAGCGTGAGGAACAGCGGCACGAGCCACGGCAGTATCGCCATCGTCGTGCGCTCCACCGACAGCTTCGCCACGCGCGCGAGCACGAACAGCACCATGCCGAGCGGCGGGTGGAGCAGGCCGATCATCAGGTTCAGCGTCATCACGAGTCCAAAGTGGATCGGATCGATGCCGAGCTTGAGCACGATCGGCAGCAGAATCGGCACGAGGATCGTGATGGCGGCAGTCGTGTCGATAAAGCAGCCCACGAGCAGAATCAGCAGGTTGGCCAGCAGCAGGAACACCCACTTGTTTTGCGTGAACCCGAGAATCGCGTCGGTCAGCATCTGCGCGGCCTGGCTCGTGGTCAGCAGCCACGCGAAGATCGATGCCGCGGTGACGATGAACAGCACCGATGCCGTGGTCTCGATCGTGTCGAGCGTGGCCTTGGTCAGCGCGCGCAGGCTCATCGAGCGGTAACGCACGAGCCCGAGGAACAGGGCCCAGATGACCGCGGCCACGGCGGCCTCGGTCGGCGTGAACCAGCCGAGCGTCATGCCGCCGATCAGGATCACGGGCGCCATCAGCGCCATCACGGCCGAGAAGTCGAAGTACCAGTCGAGCGCGAGGAGGATGACGAGCGCCGACAGCGCGGCCATGTTCGTCGAGACACCGGCCTGCGTCATCAGCCAGATGGCGAGCGGGAACGCGAGCACGACGACGATCTCGATGCTGGCCGAACCCAGCAGCTTCCACGAGAACGCCGTGTCGCCGCCCCAGCCGCGCCGGCGCGCGATCCACGCGACCGTGGCCATCATGAACAGCGTGAGGACGAGGCCCGGGACGATGCCGGCGAGGAACAGCGAGCCGATGGACACGTTGGCCATCATGCCGTAGATCACGAACGGCAGCGACGGCGGGATGATGGGTCCGAGCGTGGCCGAGGCGGCAGTCACACCGACCGCGAACTCCGTCTCGTAACCATGGTCCTTCATGGCCTTGATCTCGATGGTGCCGAGGCCGGCCGCGTCGGCGATGGCCGTGCCCGACATGCCCGAGAAGATCACGGAGCCGATGATGTTCACGTGCCCGAGGCCGCCGCGCATCCAGCCCACGAGCGCCACCGCGAAGTTGTAGATGCGGCCCGTGATGCCGGCCACGTTCATCAGGTTGCCGGCAAGGATGAAGAACGGCACCGCGAGCAGCGGAAAGCTTTCCACGCCCGCGATCATCCGCTGCGCAAGGATGACGTCGGGCACGGTGCCGCTGGTCCAGATATAGAGCAGCGACGCAAGGGCCATCGCCACGGCGACGGGCATGCCGACCAGCATCAGGGCGAGGAAGGACAGGATCAGGGTCCACATGGTGTGCGCTCCGCGGTCAGTCGTCGATGGCTTCGAAGGCCTGCGGCCGCTCGAGGATCGAGTAGCCGCGGCGCCAGTTCTCCCAGCTGACCTGGCAGGACCGCGCGAACATCAGGATGAAACCGGCGAGCGCGAACCAGTACACATGGCTCTTGTTCCATTCGATCGTCGTCATCGGCTCCTCGCCCACGATGCCGATGTAGCGCCAGACCAGCCAGGCCGCGTACGCGAAGAACGCGCTGCGCACGATATCGACGAGCGTGGACAGCACGCGCGCCGCGCCGTGCGGCAGGTAGCGGTAGAGCAGGTCCACCTGGATATGCCGGCAGCGGTGCATGCACATCGATGAACCGATGAAGACCACGCCGATCAGGCAGTACGTCGCCAGTTCCTCGGTCCAGGACAGCGAGTCGTTCATCACGTAGCGCGTGAAGAACTGCAGGAACACGAGCACCGTCATGATCCAGAACAGCCCGACGGTGAACCAGTCCTCGACCCCGTGCCCCGAGATATCGACCGGCTGCGCGTCGGCTTCCTCGAAGCTCTGGACGATGTCCTCCACCGAGGACATATGGGGGGAGGGGGCCGACGCCTCGTCGGGTGGCTTGCGTACCGCGTTGGATGCGTGCGTGGCCATGTCACTTCACCGCCTGGATCTTTTCCCAATCGGCCTTGCGGTACCCCTGCGATTCGAAGCTCACGTTCTTGAGCACGGCATCGCGGTACTCGGGCACGCTGATCTGCGTCACGGTAATGCCCTTCTTCGTGAACACATCGACAAGCTCCTTCTCGCGCGCGGCCACGTCCTCGGTCGCCTTGACCGCGGCCTGCTGCATCACCTCCGTGAACATCTGCTTGTCGGCATCGGGGAGCTTCTTCCACAGCCCGCCCGCGACGATGGTGTTCAGGTGATCGACGATGTGGCCCGTGAGCACGATGTACTTCTGCACCTCGTAGAACTTCTTCGCCTCGATGGTGCCGAGCGGGTTCTCCTGCGCCTCCACGGTACCGTTCTGCAGCGCGAGGTAGACCTCGGCGAACGCGATCGGCGAGGTGTTGACGCCGCACGCGCGCGGCATGGCGAGGTAGGCGGGCACGTCCGGCACCCGCATCTTCAGGCCCTTCATCTCCGCGCAGTGCGCGAACGGCTTGTTCGACGTGGACTGGCGCGTGCCGTAGTACGTGGTGGAGACGATATGGTTGCCGGTCTTCTCCTCGTAGCCGCGCGTGAGCTCCTTGTAGATATCGCTCTTGGTGTAGGCCACGAGGTGAGCGGGATCGCGGAACGTGTACGGGTAGTACGTCACGCCGATGCGCGGGAACGACTTCGCGGCGAAGCTCGACCCCGAGATGATGATGTCCACCGTGCCCAGTACGAGGCCCTGGTTGATATCGTTCTCCTTGCCGAGCTGCGAGGCCGGGAACACGTCGATCTGGTACTTGCCGTTGCTGCGCTTCTTGATTTCTTCGGCCGCCCACACGGACCACTTGTGGAACGGCTCCGAGGTCTCGTAGACGTGGGCCCACTTGAGCTTGGTGGGGGCGGGGGCCTGCGCCGCGGCGGGCATGGCAATGCCGGCCATCAGCAGCGCGGCACCGAGGACGAACGACGAGAACCGACCGAATGACGCGAACCGATGATTGCGCAACATGGATGTCTCCTGATTTCCGTTATGGACGCGCGGCCTCTGCGAGCCGTCGCGCGGGGGCTAACCGGTCAACTGCACCTTCGTACTGCGGCCCTTGTCGGCCGCGAGGTGAAACGCTTCGATCGCCCGTGCCAGCGGCAATTGCGCGGACAGCAGCGGGCGCACGTCCAGGCGGCGGCGCGCCAGGGTCTGCACCGCCCAGTCGAATTCGCGGCCAAAGCGGAATGCGCCGACGTAGTCGAGCTCGCGCGCCATCACGCTGTTGGCGGGAAAGTGGAGGCCCTCCGCGGGCAGCGTGCCGATCTGCACGATGCGTCCGCCGCGGCGCGTCGCCGCGAGGCAGGTGGCCAGCGCGCCTGGGCTGCCCGCCGCTTCGAGGCTGATATCGGCGATGTCCTGCAATTCGGCCGGTGTGGCCTGATCGCTGCGAATCGTCTCGTCGGCGCCCACCGTGCGCGCGACCTCGAGCGGGCGGTCGGCAATATCGCAGACGACGATGCGCGCCGCGCCGGCAAGGCGCGCGGCCATCACGGTCAGGCTGCCGATGGTGCCGCCGCCCGTCACCAGTACCGTCTTGCCGAGCAGCGGGCCCGCGCGGTTGACGCCATGCAGCGCCACCGACAGCGGTTCCGCGAACGCGAGCTCGCCAAGCGAGAGATCGGTATCGACGGGCGTGAGCTGGCGCTCATGCATGAGGAAGTGTTGCCGGAACATGCCCTGCACGTGCGGATACACGCTCGCGCTGCCCAGAAACCGCATATTGCGGCAGAGGTTGTCGCGGCCCTCGCGGCAGTAGTCGCACTGGCCGCACGCATGCGAGGGATTGATCGCGACCTTCATGCCGGGCGCGAGCCGCGTGACGGCGCTGCCCACGGCGTCGACGGTGCCCGCCGCTTCGTGACCCGGCGTCAGCGGTTCGCGGATCACGAACGCGCCGACCTTGCCGTGGAAGAAGTAATGGAGGTCCGAACCGCAGATGCCGGCCGCGCCGAGGCGCACGCGAACGTCGTGCGGGCCGGGAGAGGGGGCCTCGGTCTCGGTGTAGCGAAGATCCTCGCTCCCGTGGATATGCATAGTCAACGACGGCATGGTCAACGACGGCGTAGTCAACGACGGGGTAGTCAGCGACATCACGAGGTCTCCTTGAGCGAAGCCACGGCGGCACGGCTGGCGTCGGACGCGCCGGGCCAGGCTGCATAGAAACGCTGGTGCGACAGTTCGAGGTGGTCGCACATGGCCGCGCGCGCGGCATCGGGCGAGCCCGAGGCGATGGCATCGACCACCGCGCGGTGCTCGGCAATCGCGGCATGCCAGCTCTGTGCGTTCTCAAAGTGGTTGCCGAACTGCGCCCACAGCGGGTTCTGCCGTTCGTCGAACAGTTCGGCCACCAGCCGCACGAGCACTGCGTTCTCCGCGGTTTCGCTGATGCGCAGGTGAAACAGCCGGTCGCCCCGCACCGGAATCTGTCCGCTGCCGGCTTCCTCGACCATCATCTCGATTGCCGCATCGAGGCCCTGCAGCAGCGCGGGCGTGCAGCGCCGCGCGGCGGTCGCGGCCATTTCGCCTTCGATGGTCTGGCGCGCGCGAATGACGTCGAGCGGAGACTCGGCAACGACGCTGTCCGTGCGCGCGCGTTCCGGAGCATGGACGTCGCACACGTAGATGCCCGAACCCATGCGCACCTCGACGAACCCCTCGACCTCGAGCGCGATCAGCGCCTCGCGCACCGAGGGTCGCGACACGCCCAGTTGCACGGCGAGGTCGCGCTCCGCCGGCAGACGCCTGCCGGCCGGAAACTCGCCGCCTTCGATCAGCCGGCGCAACTGGTCGGCGATCTGGCGATAGAGACGTCGCGGCTCGATCTGCTGGATGGGCATGTCACCTCGACAGGACGGGTCAAAGGGTCAGGCGGTCAGACCAATTTTTAGGAGACGTTGACACGATGCGCAAGGACGACTTGTGGCGCGGTGCAGCAAGTCAATCTGACAAGCGCATGCCAAAACTACAAGCCCGGCACGCCCGAACACGCGGCGGAAAGCGGCAAGTTGGCCGCCGGCGCACGACAATTCGGGGCTCGGCGGGGGCAGGCCCCGCAATTGCTACTAACCTGAGTTCAGGTTGCCCGGCCGGGCGGCCTACGTTCCATCAGTGAGGAGATCACGATGAAAACGAAGTCGTTAATACCATCCATCCTCGTCGCCACGGGTCTGCTGGCCACGCCGTGGCTCCATGCGCAGCCCACCAACCAGATGCCGGGCGACGTGCCGGGCCAGACCGCGCCGATGGGTCCGCGCCCGATGCCCGCACCGGGCCAGGCGGGCGGCTCGCCCTCGACGGCCACGCCGATGCCACCTGCCACGGGCGGTGGCGGTTATGGCCGTCCCATGCGACCTGGCGGTCCCGGTGGCCCTGGCATGCAGGGCGATCCGGGCATGTCGCAGCAACGCCCGCCGGGCCCGCCGCCCGCCATGAGCGGCGGCCGGCCGCCAGCCCCGCCGATGGGCGCGCAGTCGCCGTACGCGCCGCAGAAATGGAGCAAGGGTGACAAGCTCCCGACGGAGTTCCGCGATCGCCAGTACGTGATCGACAACTACAAGCAATACGACCTGCCGGCCCCGAGAAAGGGCCATCACTGGGTCGGCGTCGGGGCCGACTACTATCAGGTGTCGTCGAACGGCACGATCTTCTCGGTGGGTCCGCAATAAGCGGGAGCCGGAGCATCGATGAAAAAAGGGCACACCGCGGTGTGCCCTTTGCTTTGCCAGGCAGAAACGAAGCCGGAACTCAGTACGCGATCTTCGCGCTGATGCTGACCGCGCGCGGATCCGCGGGCTGGATATAGCTCGCGTACTGGAAGCCCCAGTAGCGCTTGTTGGTCAGGTTGCTCAGCGCGGCGCGCAGCGTGACTTCCTTGCCCGCGATGCGCGTGTTGTACGTCGCGCCGAGGTTGAAGATCGTATAGCCGCCGAGCGTCAGGTCGCCTTCCGGGCGCGCCTTGACCGTGCTCGTGTACTTGCCGTCGATGCCGACCTTCAGGCCCGGCACGACAGGTACGCGATAGGCCAGGCGACCCGTCAGCATGAAGTTCGGCGCGCCCGCCACGCGGTTGCCGATATTGGCCTGGCCCTGGTCGTAGTAGCTGTCGAGGTACATCGCGCTGCCGCCGACTTCCCACTGCGAACCGATGCGCGCGCCCGCCGCGAGTTCCACGCCCTGATAGATCGACTTGCCGTCCTGCACGAACACGGGCAGCGTGCCCGTGCCCGCGTTGCGGCCGTACTCGGTGCGCTGCTCGATGCGGAACAGCGCGGCGGTGCCGTTCCAGATGCCCTGTTCGGTCTTTGCGCCCACTTCGTACTGGCGGCTCTTCGCGGGCGTCAGCGCCTGGCCGGCGTTCGAATAGAACGACGATACGATACCGCCGCCGTCGAACGACTCGACGTAGCTCGCGTACAGCATCGTGCTCGGCATCGGCTTGAACATGATCGCC
The DNA here is from genome assembly GCF_038440175.1 of Cupriavidus sp. OTU4054. Lineage (NCBI taxonomy): Bacteria > Pseudomonadati > Pseudomonadota > Betaproteobacteria > Burkholderiales > Burkholderiaceae > Cupriavidus > Cupriavidus sp. OTU4054. The sequence goes on along the minus strand of NZ_JASATF010000001.1, from coordinate 232,752 downwards.
GCGGTCGGCGTCAGCAGGCCATGCTTGTTGTAGTTCGAGTCGCCACCGACCGAACCCGGCGTGCCGTAGCCGTTCTGCTCGTAATTCGTCACGCGCAGGCCGCCGAGCACCGACCACTTGTCGGTGATGTGGACGGTATCGCTGACGAACGCGGCCTTCTGCGTGGTATCGCCGGCGCGGTACTTGTTCATGCCCCACTGGCTGTAGTACTGGCCCACGTACGGAGCAAACAGGTTGCCGCCGGGCAGTGGAGTGTTGACGTAGTTGCTGCTGTAACGGTCGATCTGTTCCTGCCAGCTCAGGCCTGCCACCAGTTCATGGCGCAGGAAGCCCGTGCGGAACTTGCCCTCGACCATCGTCGTCCAGTTGGTGAACTGCTGGCTCTCGGAGCCGTCGTAGCGCAGGTCCGTGTAATCGCCGGCCGCGTTCGAGAGGAAGAACGTCGACTCGTTACGCGTGCGCGACTGCTTGCTGAAGCTGTACGTGGTGCTGACGGTCCAGTCGTCGTTGAGGCGATAGCGCAGGCCCGTCTGGTAGACCTGCAGGTTCGAGTAGAAGTGCGTGTCCGGGCCCGCATACAGGCCGCCACGGCCGCTGATCACGCTCGGGAGCTGGCCCCCGGCCGGAATGCCGCCCACATAGAAGGACGGCGTACCGCCCCAGGTGTTGCGGTCCTGGTAGATGCCGTCGAACGTCCAGGTCAGGTCCCGCGTGATGCGCGCGTCGAGGCCCAGCGAGACGGTATTGCGGTTCAGGCCGACGGCGTTGCTGGGCTTGCCTTCCTCGTGCGTGAGGTTCAGGCGGTAGCCGAACATGTTGTCGGGGCCCGCGCGGCCGCCGACGTCGACGTGCTCGGTCCAGACGTGCGACGAGCGGTAGCCGAGGTCGACGCTGGCCGTGAATTGGTCGGTCGGCTTCTTGGTCACGTAGTTGACCGTGCCGCCCGGATTGCCGAAGCCGTACATGAAGCCCGATGCGCCCTTGAGCAGTTCCACCTGCTCGAGCTGCTCGTAGGGCATGGTGATGCCGTACGCGATAAACGGCATGCCGTTGATCTTGTACGCGTTGCGCCAGTCGAGCTGCAGGCCGCGCACCGTCGTGTACGACGCCCAGGCATTGCCCGGATTGCTGTTGTCCGTCACCGACGCGTCGTTGAAAAACACGTCGCCGATCTTGGTCACGCCGCGATCGGCAATGTCGTCACCGCTGACGACGGTCGTCGAGAACGGCGTCTCCAGCTGCGTGCGGTTGCCGAGGGCGCCGCCCGATGCCTTCTTCTCGAGCTGCGGGCCCACGTCGATGTCCTGCCGCGCCTGCACGGTCACGGTCGGCAGCGCGGCTTCGGGCGCGGGCGTGGCGGTCTGGGCGAGCGCGGCACCGCAGAGCGGGAAACCGGCCAGCACCACCGTGCGGGCGAGAGCGGCAATAGGACGAACGCGAGGGGTGCGGCAAAAGGTCATGACGGATCGAAAGGATGGAAACGAGTCTGATAATCGTAATGCGAACCAGTCGCATTACGATTCGTAAAGGCCCGAATGATCCTATCGCCGCGGCAAGCCGTCAAGCAGGCCGCGGATTGCAACAAAGAACCGTGGCACGCATGCCACTATTGCAACAAGTGGAAATTAGCCAGGAAGGGCTTCGTAGGTGACGAGGAACACCTGTTCCTCGCCCGCGCTGACCGGCAGCCAGACGATCTCGAGATCGGGGAACGCGGCCTCGACATTCGCATGCTCGTTGCCGATCTCGACCACGAGCACGCCACCCGGATTGAGGCGCTTTTTCGCGCCCGCGACGATCCGGCGCACGATGTCCATCCCATCGTCGCCGCCCGCCAGCGCCATGCGCGGCTCCGCCAGGTATTCCGGCGGCAGGTCGCGCATCGACGCTTCGTTGACGTAGGGCGGGTTGGTCAGGATCACGTCGTACGTGGCACCCGCGGGCAGCGGATCGTAGAGGTCGCCCTCGTACAGCGAGATACGATCCTCCATGCGGTAGTCGGCGACATTGCGGCGCGCCACGGCGAGCGCGTCGGGCGAGAGGTCCACCGCGTCGATGCGCGCCTCGGGCCAGACATGTGCCGCGATGATCGGCAGGCAGCCAGAGCCCGTGCAGAGTTCCAGCACGGGGCCGATCTGCGACACGTCGCCGACCCACGGCTCGAGGCCTTCCTGCAGCAGTTCGCCCACGAAGCTGCGCGGCACGATCACGCGCGAGTCCACGTAGAAGCGCAGGCCGTGCATGAAGGCTTCGTGCGTGATGTACGCGGCCGGCACGCGCTCGGTGACACGGCGCTCGATCACGGCCAGCACCGCGTCGATTTCCTCGGGCAGCAGGCGCGCGTCGAGGAACGGGTCGAGCGTGTCGAGCGGCAGCGTCAGCGTATGGAGCACGAGGTAGGCGGCCTCGTCGTACGCGTTGGCGCTGCCGTGGCCGAACGAGAGCTTGGCCCCATGGAAGCGCGACACCGCGTAGCGCAGCAGATCGCGCACGGTGCGCAGCGGGGAGTTTGAAGCAGTAGGGGCCATGATGCGGAAATGATTAGGCGATGAGGCGTTCGAGCACGCCGCGATAGACGTTCTTGAGCGGCTCGATAAAGCGCACTTCGACGTGCTCGTCGATCTTGTGGATGCTCGCGTTCGGCGGACCGAATTCGATCACCTGCGGACAGATCTTTGCGATAAAACGGCCATCCGACGTGCCGCCGGTCGTCGAGAGCTCGGTCTTGACGCCCGTCTCCGCGGCGATCGCCGCCGTCAACGCTTCCGACAGGTCGCCGCGCGGCGTCAGGAACGGCTCGCCGCCGAGCGTCCAGTCGAGCGTGTAGTCGAGCTGGTGCGCGTCGAGAATCGCATGCACGCGCGCCTTGAGGCCGTCCGGCGTGCTTGCCGTGGAAAAACGGAAGTTGAAGTCGATGGTCACGTGACCCGGAATCACGTTGGTCGCGCCCGTGCCCGCGTGGATATTCGACATCTGCCACGTGGTCGGCGGGAAGTATTCGTTGCCTTCGTCCCACGTCTCGCCGACGAGCGTGGTCAGCGCGGGCGCGGCCAGATGGATCGGATTGCGCGCGAGGTGCGGGTAGGCGATATGGCCCTGCACACCCTTCACGGTGAGCTTGCCCGACAGCGAGCCGCGGCGGCCGTTCTTGACCATGTCGCCGAGCGTATCGACCGAGGTCGGCTCGCCGACCACGCAGTAGTCCAGGCGCTCGCCGCGCGCGCGCAGCGCTTCCACGACCTTGACGGTGCCGTCGTGGGCGGGACCTTCCTCGTCGCTGGTGATCAGGAACGCGATCGAGCCCGCGTGGGCCGGATGCGCCTGCACGAATTCCTCGACGGCGACCACGAAGCCCGCGATCGACGTCTTCATGTCCGCGGCGCCGCGGCCGTAGAGCTTGCCGTCGCGGTGCGTCGGCAGGAACGGGTCCGACGACCACTGGTCGAGCGGGCCCGTAGGCACGACGTCGGTATGGCCCGCGAACGCGAGCAGCTTGCCGTCCTTGCCCTGCGTACCGCGTTTGACCGCCCAGAGGTTGGTCACGCGGAAGTCGTCGGGGCCGCTGACGATGGCCTCGCAGGTGAAGCCGAGCGCCTTGAGGCGCGACTCGAGCACGGCCTGGCAGCCTTCGTCGGCGGGCGTGACCGAGCGGCGGCGCATCAGGTCTTCGGTGAGGGCGAGCGTGGGATTCATGAACAAAGATCGCTTAGAAAATACCGGAATACTGTTCGGGCTTGAACCCGACTTCGACCTTGCCCGCGGACTCGAGCACGGGCCGCTTGATCAGCGACGGGCTCTGCTGCATCAGCGCGATCGCACCCGCTTCGCTTTCCGCGCGGGCCTTGTCGGCATCCGACAGCGCGCGGTACGTGGTGCCCTTCTTGTTGAGCAGCGTGGTCAGCGGCACGTGCTTCAGCCAGCCGCGCAGCATCGTTTCGCTGACGCCTTGCTTCTTGAAGTCGTGGAACGTGTAGTCGACGCCGTTGTCGGCGAGCCAGGTGCGCGCCTTCTTGACGGTGTCGCAGTTGGGAATGCCGTAGAGCAGGACGGTCATGATGTTCGGAGCAGGAGATTGAGGGCGATCACGAGCGCGCCGATGCCGAGCGCCACGCCACCCATCGCCACCGCCGTCATCAGGCGCAGGCGGCGGTCGAGGCGGGCCGCTTCCTTGCGCAGCGCCTCGATCGTGATCGCGTGCTGCTCGGCCAGCAGCTTGACGGCCTCCGCCTGCTGGACCGCGGCCGCCTCGAGCTCGGCAATGCGCGCCTGGGAATCGGCATCGCCGAGCGCGCGGCCGCCGGGCGCGTCGGCGTTATCGGGCGAACCGTCCTTGCGCCGCCCCTTCTTGATCTTCTCGATGGTCTTGTTGGCCTGCTCGAGAATGGTGGGCAGCAGCGACAGGACGGTGCCGACGGTCGCGGGGTCCAGAGCCATGCGGGGCAATGCGATCAGTCGCCGCGCAGCAGGTCGTTCAGGCTGGTCTTGGCGCGCGTCTGCGCGTCGACCTTCTTCACGATCACGGCGCAGTACAGGCTGTACGAACCGTCCTTCGAGGGCAGGTTGCCGGCCACGACGACCGAGCCCGCCGGCACGCGGCCGTAGTGGATCTCGCCCGTTTCGCGATCGTAGATCTTGGTCGATTGGCCGAGGTACACGCCCATCGAGATCACCGAGTTTTCTTCGACGATCACGCCTTCCACGACTTCCGAACGCGCGCCGATAAAGCAGTTGTCCTCGATGATGACGGGGTTGGCCTGCAGCGGCTCCAGCACGCCGCCGATGCCCACGCCGCCCGACAGGTGGACGTTCTTGCCGATCTGCGCGCACGAACCGACCGTGGCCCAGGTATCGACCATCGTGCCTTCATCGACATAGGCGCCGATGTTCACGTACGACGGCATCAGCACGGCGTTCTTCGCGATAAACGAACCGCGGCGCGCCACGGCGGGCGGCACCACGCGGAAGCCGGCCTTGGCGAAGTCGTCGCCCGACCAGTTGGCGAACTTCGTCGGCACCTTGTCGTAGAACTGGGCAAAGCCGCCGGCGCTCATCGGCGCGTTGTCTTCCAGGCGGAACGACAGCAGCACGGCCTTCTTGATCCACTGGTTGACGATCCAGTCCTTGCCTTGCTTCTCGGCCACGCGCAGGGCGCCCGAGTCCAGTTGCGAGATCACGTTGGCCACGGCCTCGCGGATATCGGCGGGCGCCGACTTCGGCGACAGGCTCGCGCGGTCTTCCCAGGCTTGATCGATCAGGGCTTGCAGGGCTTGCGTCATGATGGTTTTCTCAGTCGAAAAATCGAAATGTCGTAGATGGTTTGTTGGGGTCAGCCCAGCGACTTGCAGAACTCGACGATGCGGCGCGCGCCCGCGCGGCATTCCTCGGGCGTGGCGACCAGCGCCATGCGCACGCGGTTGACGCCGGGATTCACGCCGTGCGCGTCGCGCGCGAGGAAGCTGCCGGGCAGTACCGTGAGGTTCTGCGAGGCCAGCAGGCGACGCGCGAACTCGGTGTCCGACAGGCCCGTGCGCGACACGTCGGCCCACAGGTAGAACGCGGCATCGGGCAGCGCGACGTCGAGCACTTCCGACAGCATCGGCGTGACCTCGCGGAATTTCTCCACGTAGGCCGCGCGATTGTCGCGGACGTGCACTTCGTCGTTCCACGCGGCCACGCTGGCGGCCTGCACGGCGGCGCTCATCGCGGTGCCGTGGTACGTGCGGTACAGCAGGAATTTCTTGAGCAGCGCCGGATCGCCGGCGACGAAACCCGAGCGCAGGCCCGGCACGTTCGAGCGCTTGGAAAGGCTCGAGAACATGACCAGGCGCTCGAAGCCGCGGCCCAGCTTGTGCGCGGCTTCCAGCGCGCCCAGCGGCGGGTTGGCTTCGTCGAAGTAGATTTCGGAATAGCACTCGTCGGACGCGATCACGAAACCGTGGCGGTCCGACAGCGCGAACAGTTGCTTCCAGTCCTCGAGGGACATCACGGCGCCCGTCGGATTGCCCGGCGAGCAGACGTAGAGCAGTTGCACGTCGGCCCAGGCCACGTCGGGAATCTGTTCGAACGCGGGCGCGAAGTTGCGCGCGGGATCGCTGTTCGCGAAGATCGGCCGCGCGCCGGCCAGCAGCGCCGCGCCTTCGTAGATCTGGTAGAACGGGTTCGGGCACACCACCAGCGGATTCGGCCGGGAGGCATCGATCACGGTCTGCGCGAACGCGAACAGCGCCTCGCGCGAGCCGGCCACGGGCAGCACCTGCGTCAGGGCATCGACCTCCGGCAGGCGGTACCGGCGCTCGAGCCAGCGCGCGACGGTCTGGCGCAGCGCGTCGGAGCCGATGGTGCTCGGGTAGACCGCGAGGCCGCCGAGCGACTCGATCATCGCGTCCTTGATGAACTGCGGCGTCGGGTGCTTGGGCTCGCCGATGCCGAAGCTGATCGCCGGGATGTCGGCGGGTTTCACGTCGGCCACCAGCGCGCGCAGTTTCTCGAAAGGATAGGTCTGGAGCAGGTCGAGGCGCGGGTTCACAGTGGCTTGGCTTTGCATGCGGTGGAAACGCAGCATTATAGAGGAATGCCGCCCCCGATCCTACCGCGCCAGACCCGCCCGCGCCCGGCGCTAGCGCAGGATGGTCAGGGACACCATCGCGACCAGCGGACGATGCACGAGACGCTCGATGCGGGCATGCAGGTGCAGCGGCCGCAACAGCATCTTGATCGTCATCTCGATGGGCAGGTTATGCCGCACCACGTCGCTGCACCGGGAATTCAGCGCGGCCACGTCGGCGGCCGGAATCTCGTCCTGCCCGCGCTCCACGCGCAGGATATTGCGCAGCGAGATCTCGGCGTCGTCGTTCTTGATCTCCAGCAGCCGGCGCGCGATCACGCCGAGCACCTTCAGGCGGCCATGGCGCTCGCGGCCGTTCAGGTCGTTGAAGTAGCGGAAGAAGTGCTTGTAGTGGCCCACCTCGTCGCTGGAGATGCGGCGCGCGAGGTCCCGCAGCACGGGTTCGTCGCTGGCCGAAGCGAGCGCGCGGTAGTAGGAGGCGGTGCCCGTCTCGACCACGCAGCGCGCGGCCATCTCCAGCGCGCGCGAGGTTTCGAGGTTGTCGTCGTTGCAGGTCAGGCGGTATTCGCCGAAGAACCGTTCGTAGCCGGCCTCCCAGTCGAAGTCCGGCCAGACGTGCTCCACATAGCGGCGCAGCGCGAGGCCGTGCTGGAGTTCCTCGCGCTCCCAGTGCTGCTTGAGCCAGCCCGCGGCTTCCGGCGTCTCCGCATAGTGGCGCGCGAGGTTGCCGGCGTAGGTATCGGAGCCGCTCTCCATATAGGACGCGGAGGTCAGCAGGTAGAACAACGTGCGGTTCGGGCGCACGCGTGAAACGTCTATGGCGTCGTAATCGATTTCATCGACCGACCACGTCATGTGGCTTCTCCATGTTGTCTGGGGTGTAACCCTGGCGAGTTTCCATCCGATTTGCCCATGTGACAATTGGATGTCGGTATTAGGCGTTCTAGAGACTGGTTCAAGCATGGCGCGCAAGTCTTGGATATACAACACTTTTCCGGGTCACCCGAGTGGGTTTTCGTGCCGCGCGCAACGGTCGATAAAGCGGCCGGTGGGGCGTTTCGCGATGGTATGATTGTCGCCATTCCGTCGGGCATCTCAGGTTTAAAGTGGGTATTAAGTCACACGTGACACCACGCCCGCCCGCATTCTCATCCGTAACGCCGAAAACCACACGACAACGTGCGACTGTCATCGATCAAGCTGGCGGGCTTCAAGTCCTTCGTCGATCCCACCAATTTTCAAGTGCCGGGCCAACTGGTCGGCATCGTCGGTCCCAACGGCTGCGGCAAATCGAACATCATTGATGCCGTGCGCTGGGTGCTGGGCGAGTCACGCGCTTCCGAGCTGCGCGGCGAGTCCATGCAGGACGTCATCTTCAACGGTTCCACGGCGCGCAAGCAGGCCGGCCGGGCGAGCGTCGAACTCGTGTTCGACAACGCCGAGGGCCGCGCGGCGGGCCAGTGGAGCCAGTACGCCGAAGTGGCCGTCAAGCGCGTGCTGACGCGCGACGGCACTTCCTCGTACTACATCAACAACCAGCCGGTCCGCCGCCGCGATATCCAGGACATCTTCCTCGGTACGGGCCTGGGTCCGCGCGCCTACGCGATCATCGGGCAGGGCATGATCTCGCGGATCATCGAGGCCAAGCCCGATGACATGCGGATCTTCCTGGAAGAAGCCGCGGGCGTGTCCAAGTACAAGGAACGCCGCCGCGAGACCGAGAACCGCCTTTCCGACACACGCGAGAACCTGACGCGCGTGGAGGACATCCTGCGCGAACTCGGCACCAACCTCGACAAGCTCGAAGGGCAGGCCGAAGTGGCGCAGCGCTTCAAGACGCTGCAGTCCGAGGGCGAGGAGAAACAGCATCTGCTGTGGCTGCTGCGCAAGCGCGAAGCCCAGGCCGAGCAGGAACGCCACCAGCGCGCGATCGAGCAGGCGCAGATCGACCTCGAAGCCCAGACCGCGCAGCTGCGCCACGTCGAAGCCGAGCTGGAGACCATGCGCGCCGCGCACTACACCGCGTCGGACGGCATGCATGCCGCACAGGGCGCGCTGTACGAGGCAAATGCCACGGTCAGCAAGCTCGAGGCCGAGATCCGCTTCGTCGTGGAGTCGCGCAATCGCGCGCAGGCGCAGATCGCCGCGCTGACCGCGCAACGCGACCAGTGGCAGGGCAAGGCCGAGCAGGCCGCCGACGAACTCGCGCAGGCCGAGGAAAGCCTCGCCGTGGCCGAAGGCCGCACGGTGGAAGCGCAGGAAACGGTCGCGGTGAAAACCGACGAACTGCCGACACTCGAGGGGCAGTGGCGCGATGCGCAGCAGCGCCTCAACGAGCAGCGCACCGCCATCGCGCAGGCCGAACAGACGCTGAAACTCGAGGCCGCGCAGCAGCGTAACGCGGACCAGACGCTCCAACAGCTCGAGCAGCGCCGCGAACGCCTGTCGCTCGAGGAGAAGGGGCTCGACCGTCCGGACGAAACCCGGCTGGAACAGCAGCGCGAGGAACTCGCCGAGCAGGAAGCCATGCTCGAGGAAGCGCAGGCCGTGCTGATGGACAGCGAGGACAGCGTACCGCGCCTCGATGCCGATCGCCGCACCGCGCAGGAGCGCGTGCAGAGCGAAGCCGCCGCCATTGCCTCGCTCGAGGCGCGCCTGGCCGCGCTGCGCCAGCTGCAGGAAAACGTGCAGACCGACGGCAAGGTCCAGCCCTGGCTCGAACGCCACGGCCTGGCCGAGCTGCCGCGGCTATGGAAGAAGGTGCATATCGAGCCGGGCTGGGAAAACGCGCTGGAATCCGTGCTGCGCGAGAAGCTGGCCGCGCTGGAAGTGTCGAACCTCGACTGGGTCAAGGCCTTCCTCTCCGACGCGCCGCCCGCCAAGCTCGCGTTCTATACGCCGCCGCCGGCCGCGCGCCCGATCGAGGCACCGGCAGGCCTGCGGCCGCTGATGTCGCTCGTGCAGATCACCGAGCCCGGCATCCGCGCGGTCATGCAGGACTGGCTGGCCGATATCTATACCGCCACCGATATCGCGCAGGCGATGGGCGCGCGCCATACGCTGCCCGATGGCGCATCGTTCGTCGTGGCCGAGGGGCACCTGATCGGCCGCAACGCGATCCAGATCTACGCTGCCGACTCCGAACAGGCCGGCATGCTCGCGCGCGAGCAGGAGATCGAGAACCTGCAGAAGCAGGTGCGCGCGCAGATGCTGCTGTCCGACGAGGCAAAGAGCCAGGCCGTGCGCGCCGATGCGGCGTACACGCAGGCGAGCCAGGCGCTGAGCGAGGCCCGCGGCCGCGCCGAGCAGGCCACGCGCCGCGTGCACACGCTGCAGATGGACGTGCTCAAGCTGTCGCAGGCGATGGAGCGTTTCTCCGCGCGTAGCGGCCAGATTCGCGACGAGCTCGCCGAGATCATGGCGCAGATCGAGGAGCAGCGCGCCGTGCGCGCCGAATCGGAAGCCGCGTTCGAGCAGCACGACGCCGCGCTTGCCGACCTGCAGGCCGCGCACGAGGACCAGCAGATGGCCTTCGACGCGCTGGACGGCAAGCTCTCGACCGCGCGCAACCAGTTGCGCGACTTCGAGCGCGCCGCGCAGGAAGCGCTGTTCGCCGAGCGCAACCTGTCGGGCCGTATCGACGAACTGCGCCGCAATATCCAGATGGCGGCCGACCAGACGGAGCGCATCGGCGAGTCGCTCGAGAATGCCCGCGCGGAACTCGAGACGATCAACGAACAGACCGCGAACACGGGCCTGCAGGAAGCGCTCGAAGTGCGGGCCGAGAAGGAAGAGAAGCTGTCGGCCGCGCGCATCGAACTCGACGCGCTGTCGGCACAGCTGCGCCAGTTCGACGAACAGCGCCTGGCCGCCGAGCGCAGCCTGCAGCCGCTGCGCGACCGCATCACCGAGTACCAGCTCAAGGAGCAGGCCGCGCGCCTGAACCAGGAACAGTTCAGCGAGCAGCTGACCACGGCGGAAGTCGATGAGGCCGCGCTGGCCGACAAGCTCACGGGCGACCTCAAGCCGTCGTACCTGCAGGGCGAAGTCACGCGCCTGAACAACGCGATCAACGCGCTGGGCCCCGTCAACATGGCCGCGCTCGACGAGCTGGCCGCCGCGCGCGAACGCAAGACGTTCCTCGACGCGCAGTCCGCCGACCTCAACGACGCGATCAACACGCTCGAGGACGCGATTGCCAAGATCGATCAGGAAACGCGCGCGCTGCTGCAGGGCACGTTCGACCAGGTCAACCATCATTTCGGCGAGCTGTTCCCGTCGCTGTTCGGTGGCGGCCAGGCGCGCCTGATCATGACCGGCGAGGAAATCCTCGACGCCGGCGTGCAGGTCATGGCCCAGCCGCCCGGCAAGAAGAACTCGACGATTCACCTGCTGTCCGGCGGCGAGAAGGCGCTGACCGCGATCGCGCTGGTGTTCGCGATGTTCCAGCTCAACCCCGCGCCGTTCTGTCTGCTGGACGAGGTGGACGCGCCGCTCGACGACGCGAACACCGAGCGGTACGCGAACATGGTGGCGCGCATGTCGGACAAGACGCAGTTCGTGTTTATCTCGCACAACAAGATTGCAATGGAAATGGCCCATCAACTCATCGGCGTGACGATGCAGGAGCAGGGCGTATCGCGCATCGTCGCGGTGGATATGGACGCAGCGGTATCGATGGCGGAGGCCGCCTGATGGAACTGCAGAATGCCCTGATCATCGCCGGTGTCGTATTGCTGCTGTTGCTGGTGGCGTACAACCGTTGGCAGATCCACAAGTCGCGCCGCGTGCGCCCGCTGATGCCGGAAGACGACCTGCCGCCGATGCGCGAGCCGGTGGTCGGCAAGACCGTGCGGCCCGAGACGGCCGCCAAGCTGCAGGAGACGCCGCCCGAACATATCCCGCGCCGCGAGCCGACGCTCGGCGGTGCCGGCAAGGTGTCGGTGGGGGCCGGTGCGGTCCAGGATGCCGACGCGCGCGATGCCAGCGTGGCGGCCGCGGCCGCGCATGCGGCGGCAGGTGGCGCCGATGCCGACGAGGCCGTTGCGGACGAGGTGGCCAATGCGGTCGCCGTGGCGCGCAAGCCGGGCGAGGGTGCCGATGGCACTCACGCGGCCGGCACCGCAGCGGGCGACGACGAGTCGGCCAACCTTGCCGCGGCCAATCAGGCCACGGCCAGCGCCGAGGCACAGTCGTCGCCGCAACTGGGCGCCGCGAGCCTCCAGCCGGAACCGAAGCCCGAAACCGCGCCGATGGATGGCCAGCCGTCGCCGGCCGTGATCGACCCGCTGATCGACTGCATCGTGCCGATGCACCTGGAACGCAAGGCGTCCGGCGATCGCATCCTCCCGCTCACGGGACGTCTGCGCCGTGCCGGGACCAAGCAGGTGCATATCGAAGGCCTGCGCGTGGAAGCCAATGCGTGGGAACCCGTGACCGCGGGCCACCAGTATGAAGACCTGCAGGTGGCCGTGCAGCTTGCCAACCGCAGCGGTCCGCTCAACGCGCTCGAGTTCTCGGAGTTCGTCAATGCGGTCGAGGCGCTTGCCGAGGCGCTCGACGCGTCGGCCGAGCTGCCGGACATGACCGAGACCGTGGCCAACGCGCGCGAGCTCGATGGGTTTGCCGCGGGCTGCGACGTGCAGCTGGGCGTCAACGTGATTTCCGATGGTGCGCCGTGGTCGGCCGCGTACGTGCAGAACGTGGCCACGCAGGACGGCCTCGTGCTGTCGCGCGACGGCACGCGTTTCTCGCGCTATCAGGCCGATGGCGACGGCGTGCAGCGTCCGCTGTTCACGCTGCAGTTCGGCGATACCAACTTCCTGCGCGACGACCTGACGATCAACGCCGGCGGCCAGATCACGCTGCTGCTGGACGTGCCGGTGGCCGCGCAGTCGACCAAGCCGTTCAAGACCGTGTGCGAGTACGGCTACAGCCTGGCGCAGCGCATGGGCGCGCAGCTCGTCGATGACAATATGCGGCCGCTGAGCGAGGCGTCGTTCGTCGCGATTTTCGGCCAGCTGGAGAAGCTGTACGAAAAGCTCGAGGCACGTGGCATGCCGGCTGGCTCGCCCGTCGCGCATCGACTGTTCAGCCTCTAGGAGTGCCGCGATGACCGGAAAAACCCGTGGCGCGCAGGCATCGACCTCCGCGCCGGCGGAGCGCGTGCAATGGCTGCGCGAAGAACTCGACCGCCATAGCTACCAGTATTACGTGCTGGATGCGCCGACGATTCCCGATGCGGACTACGACGCGCTGTTCGGCGAGTTGCAGGCGCTCGAGACCGAACACCCCGAACTGCTGACCGACGACTCGCCGACGCAGCGCGTGGGCGGCGCGCCGCTTGCCGCGTTCGATGCCGTGCGGCATCGCGTGCCGATGCTGTCGCTGAACAATGGCTTCGAGGACGACGACGTCGTCAACTTCGACCGCCGCTGCGCGCAGGGCCTCGGGCGTCCGGCCCCCGTGCCCGTGCCCGCCGCCGACGCCCCGCAGGATCTGTTCAGTCAGGCGGAAGAGACCGCGCGCGTGCCCGACAACGCGGTGGAGTACGCCTGCGAACTCAAGTTCGACGGACTGGCGATGTCGCTGCGCTACGAGGGCGGCAAGCTCGTGCAGGCCGCCACGCGCGGCGATGGCGAGACGGGCGAGGACGTCACCGCCAACGTGCGCACGATCAAGGCCATTCCGCTCAAGCTGCGGGGCGAGGCGCCCGCCGTGCTCGAAGTGCGCGGCGAGGTGTTCATGTACCGCGAGGACTTCGACAAGCTCAATGCGCGCCAGGCCGAGGCCGGCGAGAAGACCTTCGTCAATCCGCGCAATGCGGCCGCCGGCAGCCTGCGTCAGCTGGATCCGCGCATTACCGCGAAGCGTCCGCTGTCGTTCTTCGCTTACGGTCTCGGCGAACTGCAGGGCGCCGATCGTCCCGTCACGCACAGCGTGATGCTGGACGGTTTTGCGCGGCTGGGGCTGCCCGTCTGTGCCGAGCGCCGCGTGGTCAAGGGCGCGCCGGGCCTGCTCGCGTTCTATCGCGATATCGGCGCGCGCCGCGACCAGCTGCCGTACGACATCGACGGCGTGGTCTACAAGGTCAACGCGCTGGCAGAGCAGGAGCAACTGGGCTTTGTCTCGCGCGCGCCGCGCTTTGCGCTCGCGCACAAGTTTCCCGCGCAGGAGATGACCACGATCGTCGAGGACATCGAGGTGCAGGTCGGCCGTACCGGCGCGATCACGCCGGTGGCGCGGCTGGCGCCCGTGTTCGTCGGGGGCGTCACGGTGACCAACGCGACGCTGCACAACGAGGACGAGATTCGCCGCAAGGATGTGCATATCGGCGACACCGTGATCGTGCGCCGCGCCGGCGACGTGATTCCGGAGGTCGTGGCGGTGGTGGCCGAGCGCCGGCCCGCGGACGCGCGCGCGTTCGTGATGCCGACCGCATGCCCTGTATGCGGCTCGCATATCGAGAAGCTCGAAGGCGAGGCCATCGCGCGTTGCACGGGCGGGCTGATCTGCGCCGCCCAGCGCAAGCAGGCGCTGCTGCATTTCGCGCAGCGCCGCGCGATGGATATCGAAGGCCTCGGCGATAAGCTCGTCGAGCAGCTCGTCGATCAGGGCATCGTGCGCACGCCGGCCGATCTGTACAAGCTCGGCGTGATGAAGCTCGCGGCGCTCGACCGCATGGCGGACAAGTCGGCCGCCAATATCGTCGAGGCCATCGAACGTTCGCGCACGCCGATGCTCAATCGTTTCATCTTCGCACTGGGCATTCGCCACGTCGGGGAATCTACGGCCAAGGATCTGGCCAAACACTTCGGCAGGCTGCAGGCGGTCATGGATGCGGACGAAGCGGCACTGCTCGAGGTCAATGACGTCGGCCCCGTCGTGGCGCAGTCGATCGCGAACTTCTTTGCCGAGGAACACAACCGACAGGTCATCGAGGATCTGCTGGCTTCGGGCGTGACCCCGTCGGAGAGCGAACCGGCCGCGCGCGTGCCGGCGCCGCTCGCGGGCAAGACGTTCGTGCTGACGGGCACGCTGCCCACGCTCTCGCGCGAGGAAGCCAAGGAGCGGCTCGAGGCGCTGGGCGCCAAGGTGGCGGGTTCGGTGTCGAAGAAGACCGATTACGTGGTGGCCGGGGCCGAGGCGGGCAGCAAGCTCGAGAAGGCCCAGTCGCTCGGCGTGGCCGTGATCGACGAGGATGGCATGCTGGCACTGCTCGCCGAACTGGCGGGCGACGCGAGTGCGGGCTGAACCGGAGGGAACACGATGATTCGAGACATCCTGAAGATGGGCGATTCGCGACTGCTGCGGATCGCGCAACCCGTGACGCGGTTCAACACGCCCGAACTGCGCGCGCTGGTCGAGGACATGTTCGACACGATGGCCCATGCGAACGGCGCGGGCCTGGCGGCGCCGCAGATCGGCGTGGACCTGCAGGTCGTGATCTTCGGGTTCGATCGCATGCCCAATCAGCCCGACCGGCCGATGGTGCCGAAGACGGTGCTGATCAACCCCGTCATCGAACCGCTGTCGGAAGAGCGCGAAGAGGGTTGGGAAGGTTGCCTGTCGGTGCCCGGCATGCGCGGCGTGGTACCGCGCTACACGCATCTGCGGTACTCGGGCTACGACATCGAAGGGCACCGCATCGAGCGCGTCGCGGACGGGTTCCATGCGCGCGTGGTGCAGCACGAATGCGACCACCTGCTCGGCGTGCTGTACCCGATGCGGATCGAGGACTTCTCGCGCTTCGGCTTTACCGAAGTCCTCTTTCCCGAGCTCCCCGCGGATTATGACGACTGATCGCGACGACTGATCGCGACGACGGTTTACCGTGACGGGCAGGCGGCGGCCGGCACGACCGGCTGCCCATGCCGCGCGTGGTAGCGCAGCGCGCCCGCCAGCAACAGCACAATCAGCAGCAGTTCCGCGCCCAGTCCCGCCTGTGTGGCATCGAGGTAGGCGCCCGGCGGGATCGCGGCACCCGCATGGTGGTGCAGCACCTGCGCGAACACCGTCCCCAGCAATGCCGAGCCCAGGCCGAACGCGGCCTGCTGCATCGTCGCCAGCATCGCGCTTCCCGCGCCCGCGTGGTCGGCCGGAATATCGGCCAGCCCGATGCGATAGAAACAACCCACCATCAGCGCATTGCCGAAGCCGATCACCACGGTCGGCGGGGCAAGGTCCAGCCACGTCGGATGCGGCCACACGTGATGCAGCGTGTAGCACAGCGCGAGCATGCCGACGATATGAATCGCGCAGCCGGCGATCAGCGTGCGTGTGCGGCCGATGGCCGCGACGATGCGCGCGCTGAGCACGGCGCAGATGAAGTACGCGGTACCGAGCGCGATAAACGCATTGCCGCACTGGGTCGGCGACAGATGCGCGCCCGATTGCAGCGCGAGTGCCAGCACGAACATCATGCCGCTCCAGCTCGTGAACAGCAGGATGGCGATCGCGAGGCCGAAGCGCACGCTCGGCAGGCGCATCAGCGAGGGCGGCAGCAGCGGATGCAGGCCCCGGCGCTCCTGATTCAGTTCCACACGCCAGAGCAGCGCGATCAGCGGAACCGCGGCGGCCATCGTGGCCAGCAATGGCCAGGACCAGTGCATGGTCGGACCCATGGCCAGCGGCACGAGGATCGCCATGATCACGACCGCGAGGATCGCGGTGCCCGGCACGTCGATGCCGAACGCATTCTCGCGGCGCGTCTCGGGAATGAGCCGTGGCGACAGCACGAGGATGGCCGCGCAGACCGGCAGGTTGATCAGGAACGCACTGCGCCACCCGAGTCCGGCGATATCGGCGGAGACGAGCACGCCGCCGAGCACCTGCCCGATGATGAACGCGATGCCGCTGACAGAACCGAACAGCGCGATCGCGCGCGAATGCGCGGGGCCGCGCAGGCCCACGTGGATCGTGGCGAGGATCTGCGGCACCAACAGCGCGGCCGCGGTGCCCTGCAGCACGCGCGCGGCCAGCAGCATCAGCATCGAATCGGCGATGCCGCACAGCAGCGAGGCGATGCCGAACAGCAGCACGCCCATATTGAACACGCGGCGGCGGCCGAAGTTGTCGCCGAGGCGCCCGCCCATGGCGAGGCAGACGGCAAACGCCACGCCGTAGACGGCGACCATCAGTTCGAGTTCGGTGGCGGTCGCGTGCAGCGACTGCTCGATGGCGTTGAGGGCTACGTTGACGATCGAGAAGTCGATTTGCGGCAATAACTGGCCGGCCAGCAGCACATAGAGGCCGGACTTGGCCAGCGAAGGGGAGGGTGTCGTACTCATTGGGGTTTACCTGCAGACGCGATGCGATGTGCGGTAGTATCGGAGGTCGCCTAGACTGGTACAAGAGCCCAGTCTAGACTGGTATAAATTGTGTCAGCTTAGGTTTCCGAGGAGTTCTTGCATGACTGCACGTCCGGGTAGGCTCGATGTGGTGTCGCTCGATGACGATGTGACCGATGACGGGGTCTCGGACAGCCGCTCGCTGGAGCTGGGCGCCTTTCTGCGCGCCCGCCGCGAAAGTCTCGATCCCGCGGCCATGGGGCTTGGGCGCATGGGGCGGCGGCGAACGCCGGGGCTGCGGCGCGAGGAAGTCGCGGCGCTCGCCGATATCGGCATCACGTGGTACACGAAGCTCGAGCAGGGGCGTCCGATTCGCGTCTCCCACAAGGTGCTCGGCGCCGTGGCGTCGGCCCTGCAATGCAGCGAGTCCGAAACCGAGCATCTGTTCGTGCTGGCCGGCATGCCGCGTCCGCCCGCGATCCAGGCGCCGTGCGAAGCGGTGCTGCCGGCGACGCAGCGGATTCTCGACCAACTGAGCCCGTTGCCGGCGATCGTGGAGAACACGCGGTTCGATATCCTCGGGTTCAACGATGCCTATTGCCGGCTGGTGGGGATGGACCTGTCCCGGGTGCCACGCGAGGATCGCAACTGCCTTTACCTGGCGCTGTCGCAACCGAGCTGGAAATCGATCGTCGTGGACTGGGAGGGCATGGTGACCGCGATGGTCGCCCTGTTCCGCGCGCAGATGGCGGAGCATACGCACGACCCCGTGTGGCAGGCGGCGTTGCAGCGGTATATGGCGGTGTCGGAGACGTTCCGGGCATTGTGGCCGCGGTATCAGGTGCGCGGGTTCGAGAACCAGACCAAGCGCTTTTTTCACCCCGACACGGGCGTGTTGACCCTGCATAGCAACAACTGGTGGTCGTCGCCGCGGCATGGGGTACGGATGCTCGTGTATGTGCCGGTGGACGAGTCCAGCGAAGCGGCCTTGTCGCGGCTGCCGCCGCTGGCATCGTAGATGGCTGGTTGCCCTCTCCCTGCGGGGGAGAGGGCCGGGACCTCAGAACTTCTCGAACGGTCCGAGGAATCGCCACTGGCCGACGGGCAGGTCGCCCAGCACGATACGCCCCATGCGCACGCGCTTGAGCCCCACCACCTTGAGTCCGACCTGTTCGCACATCCGACGGATCTGACGCTTGCGGCCTTCGCGCAGCACGAAGCGCAATTGCTCTTCGTTCTGCCAGCTGACCTTGGCGGGCTTGAGCACCACGCCGTCGAGCGATAACCCATGGCGCAGCAGGTCGAGCTGCTCGGGCGGGAAGACCTCGCTCACCTTGTGCTCGACATCGCCCTGCGGGGATTGCCATACCACGCGCACGAGGTATTCCTTCTCGACCGTCGAGTCGTCGCCGATCAGCGCGCGGGCGACGCGGCCGTCCTGTGTCAGGACGAGCAGGCCCGTGGAGTCGATGTCCAGGCGGCCGGCGGGGGCGAGGTTCTTGCGTTGCCAGGGGGCAAAGCGCTTGCGGGTGGGATCGTTCTCCCACTGGTTTTCGGGGGCGAACAGCACGGCTGCGGGCTCGTAGCCGTCTTCGGCCTGGCCCGACACGTAGCCGATGGGCTTGTTGAGCAGCACCGTGACGCGTTCGCCCTGCTCGGAGCGGGCGGCCTGCAGGATCTCGATCTCGGCGTCGGGGCGGATGCGCGTGCCGAGTTCGGTGATGGGTTTGCCGTCGACGAGCACCCAGCCGCGCGGAATCCATTCATCGGCCTCGCGGCGCGAACACAGGCCGAGTTCGGACATGCGCTTCGAGAGCCGAACGAGACCGTCGTCCTCGGCGCGGGCGGAGGCATGATCCTCGCCGCGCGGCGCGGCGGCGGGGGTGCGCGGGGCCGGACGGGCGCGGTCGGCGTTGTCGCTGAACCGACGTTCGCGGGTCGGGGCGGGGCGGTCGCCACTGTCACGGCGCGGCGGACGAGCGTCGCCCTCTCGCCGCGGCGCGCGGCCGTCATCGTCGCCGAAGCGTCGCGGCGGACGCGAGTCGTCGTCAAAGCGTCGCGGAGGACGGCCCTCGTCGTTGCCATACGGCCGCGGCGGACGCACATCGCCGTCACGTCGCGGCGGGCGCGAGTCGCCGTCAAAGCGTCGCGGCGGCCGGCCCTCGTCGTTGCCATACGGCCGCGGCGGACGGGCATCGCCTTCACGGCGCGGCCGACGAGCGTCGCCGTCAAAGCGTCGCGGCGGACGACCCTCGTCGTTGCCATAGGGCCGGGGCGGACGGGCCTCGCCGTCACGTCGCGGTGGACGCGAGTCGTTGTCGAACCGTCGCGGCGGACGCGAGTCGTTGTCAAAGCGTCGCGGCGGACGGCCCTCGTCGTTGCCATAGGGCCGGGGCGGACGGGCATCGCCCTCACGTCGCGGCGGGCGCGAGTCGTTGTCGAACCGTCGCGGCGGACGCGAGTCGTTGTCAAAGCGTCGCGGCGGCCGGCCCTCGTCGTTGCCATAGGGCCGGGGCGGACGGGCATCGCCCTCACGGCGCGGCGGACGCGAGTCGTTGTCGAACCGTCGCGGCGGTCGGCCCTCGTCGTTGCCATACGGCCGGGGCGGACGGGCATCGTCGTCACGTCGGGGCGGACGCGAGTCGCCTTCAAAGCGTCGGGGCGGACGCGAGTCGCCGTCAAAGCGTCGCGGCGGCCGGGCGTCGCCTTCCCGTCGCGGCGGGCGATCGCCATACCCACCCCCGGCATTGCGCGCCGGCGACGCCGCACGCTCGCCACTCTCCCCCCCCTGCGGTTTCCGCTTCCCCGCCCGTTCCTTCGCCTGCCGGATCCCCTCCTGCACCGCCTGCACCCGCTTGCGATTCAGGTCCGACACGCGCACGGGGCGCGTCGCCCCCGTCTTCTTGGCAGGCGCGGCGTCGGAGGAGGAGGGGGTCTTGATGCCCAGCGTCTTGCGCCCGGGCGTTTTGCTATCGGTCATCTTGTAGGGTACGAATGCGGCGGCCGTTCAGACCGCCAGCGCATCGAGCAGGTCCTGCTCGAGCTGAAGCTGTAATCGATTATCCGAAGACAGGCGTCCGCCATCGACGAGGAACACGTCCTCGATACGCTCGCCGAGCGTATTGATCCGCGCCGAGAACACCGAAACCCGATGCCGCGCCAGCACCAGCGCGATCGAGTACAGCAGACCCGTACGGTCATTGGCGGAAAGCGAAAGAATGTAGTACTGGCCGCGCTCGTCGGCCCGCAGGTCCACGCGCGGCTTGATCGGAAAACTGCGCGACTGGCGCGACAGCCGTCCCTGCGTCGGCTCCGGCAGCGGACATTCCAGCCGCAGCCGCTCGGCCAGTTCATGCTCGACCAGCGCGAGAATGTCGCGATAGTCGCCCGCGAGCCCGGGATCGGTCACCTGGAACGTATCCAGCGCATACCCATGCCGCGTGGTGTGGATCTTCGCGTCCTGAATGGAGAACGCCTTGCGCTCGAAGTATCCGCAAATGCGCGCGAACAGATCGGGCTGATCCTTCACGTACACGGCAATCTGCAACCCCTCGCCGGCGGGCGAGATGCGCGCCTTCACCACGGCCGTCTCGCTGTCCACCTTGTTGAAGAGATTGCGCGTCAGCCACGCAATGTCGCGCGCATCGTGCCGCAGGAAGAACGACACGTCGAGCTTGTCCCACAGCGGCTTGCCGAGCTCCGGGTCGAATGCCTTGAGCCGAAGCTGCGCAATGGTCTCGTCACGGCGCTGCGCCCACAGCGAATGCGGGTCGAGCTGCGCGCCACCGAGCACCCGCAATGTAATGCGATACAGGTCCTCGAGCAGCTTGCCCTTCCACGCATTCCAGACCTTGGGACTCGTCCCGCGAATATCGGCAACGGTCAGCAGATACAACGCGGTGAGGTAGCGCTCGTTGCCCACCACCTTGGCGAACGCATGCACGACCTCGGGGTCCGTCAGGTCCTGCTTCTGCGCGACATGGCTCATCGTCAGGTGATGCTCGACGAGCCACGCGATCAGATCGGTGTCCTCGCGCGAAATGCCATGCTGCTTGCAGAAGCGCCGCGCATCGACGATGCCGAGCTTCGAGTGGTCGCCACCGCGGCCCTTGGCGATATCGTGGAACAGCGCCGCGATCCACAGCACCCACGGCCGGTCAAAGCTCGCGATGAGCTGGCTGCAGAACGGAAACTCGTGCGTATGCTCGACGATCGCGAACCGCCGCAGGTTCCGCAGCACCATCAGGATGTGCTGGTCCACGGTATAGACGTGGAACAGGTCGTGCTGCATCTGGCCGACGATGCGCCGGAAGTTGATGAGGTACCGGCCCAGCACGCTGGTCTGGTTCATCAGCCGCAATGCATGGGTGATGCCGTGCGGCTCCTGGATGATGGCCAGGAACAGCCGGCGGTTCTCGGGATCGTTGCGCCAGCATGCGTCCATCACCGTGCGCGCGTTGTAGAGCCCGCGCAGCGTGCGCGGCGACAGGCCCTTGACGCCAGGCGTGCGCTCGTACAGCAGGAACGTCTCGAGAATCGCGTGCGGCTCGCGCTCGTAGAGGTCGTCGCTCGTGATCTCGAGCATGCCCTGGCGCTCGACGAAGCGATCGTTCAGCACGCGCGTCACCTTGGACTCGCTCGGGAACAGCATCGCCTCGATATTGAGCAGCAGCACGCTGTTGAGCTGCGTGACCGCCTTGGCCGCCCAGTAGTACCGGCGCATCAGCTGCTCGCTCGCGCGCTTGTGGTTGTTCTGGCGATAGCCGAAGGCCTCGGCCAGCGCCGTCTGCAGGTCGAACACGAGCACGTCCTGCCGGCGCCCGGCCAGCAGATGGAGCCGCGCGCGGATCGTGCGCAGCAGACGTTCGTTACGCGTCAGTTCCTGCGCTTCGCGCTCGGTCAGCAGTCCGCGTTCGAACAGCTGTTTCCAGCTGTCGCCGAGGCCGGCCGCCTGCGTCATCCAGAGGATGACCTGCAGGTCGCGCAGGCCGCCCGGGCTTTCCTTGCAGTTCGGTTCGAGCGCGTAGGGCGTGTCCTGGTACTTCGCATGGCGCTGGCGCATTTCCAGCAGCTTGGCCTGGAAGAAGTCGCCGGCATCCATGTCCGCGTCGTAGCGCGCGCGCAGTTCGTCGAACAGCTTGCGGCTGCCCGTCAGCAGGCGCGCCTCGAGCAGCGAGGTGCGGATCGTGATATCGGCCGCCGACTCGCGGATGCAGTCGTCCACGGTCCGTACCGAGGACCCGATCTCGAGCCCGAGGTCCCAGCACAGGCCGATAAACCGCTCGAGCCGCGAGGCCGTGTCCGCATCGGGCTCCCCGCGCAACAGCAGCAGCACGTCCACGTCCGAGTACGGAAACAGTTCGCCGCGGCCGTAGCCGCCGACGGCCACCAGCGCGGCATCGCGCGGCAGCCCGAGGCCGGTCCACGCCTCGATCAGCGCGGCGTCCACGGCGCGGCGCAGCTTCGTGACGAGCGGATGCACCTGGTTGCTCGCATCGAATTCGGCGAACAGCGCCTGCTTGTCGGCACGCAGCCTGTCGCGGATGCGTTGGCAGAGCAGCAGTTCCGGCGTGGTGTCCATGGCGTGGGCGAGTGAATTCTTCACGGCTGAAAGCACAAAGGGCGCCATCGTCGGCGCCCCGGTATCGTTTGCGGCCTCAGGCCGCGACGGGTTCGGTAATAAAGGGAGGCGGTACCGGCGACCCCGCCGATAACGTCAGCACCTCGTAGCCGGTGTCGGTGACCAGCACGGTATGTTCCCATTGCGCGGACAGGCTGCGGTCGCGCGTCTTGACGGTCCAGTGGTCGGGCATCGTGCGGATGTCGCGCTTGCCCGCGTTGATCATCGGCTCCACCGTGAAGATCATGCCGCTCTTGATCTCGGCGCCGGTGCCCGGACGGCCGTAATGGAGGATCTGCGGATCCTCGTGGAAGTTCTTCCCGATACCGTGGCCGCAATACTCGCGCACCACGCTGTAGCCGGCCGCTTCCGCATGCGTCTGGATGGCATGGCCGATATCGCCGAGGCGCGCGCCGTTGCGCACCTGCTGGATGCCCTTCCACATGCATTCGTAGGTCACCTGCGCCAGGCGCTTGGCGAGGATGGAACCCTCGCCGACGACGAACATGCGGCTGGTGTCGCCGTAATAGCCTTCTTTCGTGATCACGGTGATGTCGAGGTTCACGACATCGCCGTTCTTGAGCACGCGGTCACCGGGAATGCCGTGGCAGATCACGTCGTTGACGGACGTGCAGATGGCGCCGGGGAAGGGCGGGTAGCCCGGCGGCGCATAGTTCAGCGGGGCGGGCACCGTGCCCTGCACGTCGCGCATATAGGCATGGCACAGGCGATCGAGTTCGCCCGTGGTCACGCCGGCCTTGACGTGCGGGGTAATGTAGTCGAGAACCTCGGAGGCCAGACGGCAGGCCACGCGCATTTGCGCGACGTCGTCGGCCGTATTCAGGTAGATGCTCATGCTGCGCTGTAAAAATGTGACGACAAGATCATAAAGACCTCGTCGGAAATCGAATCGCAAAGTAAGATTATCTCACCAACCCGGGCGGTTGGCAGGGATTTGCTGGCCCGCTTGAAGGAAACGCCGATTTGTTGCTACAATCGCGGGCTGCCTTGCTGACGGTTGCCGTTGCAGGCAGCGGAGTCGTACTCGAGAGCGAATGCTTGAGAGCATTACTCGGAACTTTTTGTAAATCGCTTGTCCGCCCATCCGGGGTGTTCCTTTTCAGGAATGTCGGGGCGGACTTCAGACCCAACCCTATTGGAGCACCTCACATGTCCGTGACCATGCGCGAAATGCTGGAAGCCGGTTGCCACTTTGGCCACCAGACCCGCTTCTGGAACCCGAAGATGGCCCCCTTCATCTTCGGCCATCGCAACAAGATTCACATCATCAACCTCGAAAAGACGCTGCCGATGTTCCAGGACGCACTGAAGTACGTGCGTCAGCTGGCTGCAAACCGCGGCACCATTCTTTTCGTGGGCACCAAGCGCCAGTCGCGCGAAGTCCTCGCCGAGGAAGCTGGCCGTGCCGGCATGCCTTACGTCGATGCCCGCTGGCTCGGCGGCATGCTGACCAACCACAAGACGGTCAAGATCTCGATCAAGCGCCTGAAGGACATGGAAGCCGCCAAGGAAGCCGGCGCGCTGGAAACCATGAGCAAGAAGGAAGCGCTGATGTTCGAGCGCGAAATGACCAAGCTGCAGAAGTCGATCGGCGGCATCAAGGACATGGGCGGCATTCCTGACGCCATCTTCGTGGTGGACGTCGGCTACCACAAGATCGCCATCACCGAAGCCAACAAGCTGGGCATTCCCGTGATCGGCGTGGTCGATACGAACCACTCGCCGGAAGGCATCGATTACGTGATTCCGGGTAACGACGACTCGAGCAAGGCTGTGGCACTGTACGTGCGCGGCGTGGCCGACGCGATCCTGGAAGGCCGTGCGAACGCCGTGCAGGAAGTGGTGGAAGCCGCTCGCGAAGGCGACGAATTCGTAGAAGTGCAAGAAGGCTGATGTTCCGGGCACGGGCGCCCTGGCGGCGCCCATGCCGGGAAATCGGGGGTCGAACCCCGAAACAGGGGGCACATCCGTCGCCCCCTTTTTTCAAACTATCAAGCTGTCATCCGCGGTGCGTACCCTTTCCCGCCGGTGACATCCAAGGAGTGAAAAATGGCGGCAATTACCGCAAGCATGGTTGCAGAACTGCGCGCGAAGACCGACGCGCCGATGATGGAATGCAAGAAGGCCCTGACGGAAGCCGATGGCAACCTGGAAAAGGCCGAAGAGCTGCTGCGCGTCAAGCTGGGTAACAAGGCCAGCAAGGCCGCTTCGCGCGTGACCGCCGAAGGCGTGGTCGCCACGTTCATCGACGGCACGACCGGCGCGCTGGTCGAGCTGAACTGCGAAACCGACTTCGTGTCGAAGAACGACGACTTCCTGGCCTTCTCGGCCAAGATCGCCGAACTGATCGCCAAGCAGAACCCGGCCGACGTGGCCGCCCTGTCGGCGCTCGAGATCGACGGCGTGTCGGTGGAAGCCACGCGTACCGCGCTGATCGGCAAGATCGGTGAAAACCTGGCGATCCGCCGCTTCAAGCGCTACGCCAACGGCGGCAAGCTGGCCTCGTACCTGCACGGCACGCGTATCGGCGTGGTCGTGGAGTTCGACGGCGACGAAACCGCTGCCAAGGACGTGGCCATGCACGTGGCCGCCATGAAGCCCGTGTCGCTGTCGTCGAACGACGTGCCGGCCGAGCTGATCGCCAAGGAGCGCAGCATCGCCGAGCAGAAGGCTGCCGAATCGGGCAAGCCGGCCGAGATCGTCTCCAAGATGGTCGAGGGTTCGGTCCAGAAGTACCTGAAGGAAGTCTCGCTGCTGAACCAGCCGTTCGTGAAGAACGACAAGCAGACCGTCGAGCAGATGCTGAAGGCCGCCAACACGACCGTGAAGGGCTTCACGCTGTTCGTGGTGGGCGAGGGCATCGAGAAGAAGCAGGACGACTTCGCTGCCGAAGTGGCTGCCCAGGTGGCCGCTGCCCAGAAGGGCTGATGTTCCGGGTGGCAAGCGGGCGTTCCATGCGGACTCCCAACGCTGCCACCGTATAATGCCGAGGGGCGCCGCAAGGTGCCCCTCTGCACAAGTAGCACTGCACCAGCACTGTACAAGCAGCCAGTTTTCGTCGTGATCCGGCACCCCGGGTCACGACGAAAACCGGTTACGACCGGCGTTTCCCAGTTAAATTTGCCCGAGGGTGAACATGCCAGCCTACAAGCGCGTCCTTCTGAAACTGTCCGGTGAGGCCCTGATGGGCGACGATGCCTTCGGCATCAACCGCTCCACCATCGAAAGCATGGTCAACGACATCGCCGAGATCGTGAAGCTGGGCGTCCAGGTGGCCGTGGTCATCGGCGGCGGCAATATCTTCCGCGGCGTGGCTGGCGGTGCCGCCGGGATGGACCGCGCGACGGCCGACTACATGGGCATGCTGGCCACGATGATGAACGCGCTGGCCCTGCAGGACGCCATGCGTCACGCCAATATCGAAGGCCGGGTCCAGTCCGCGCTGCGCATGGACCAGGTGGTCGAGCCCTATATCCGCCCCCGCGCCATCCGCCAGCTCGAAGAAGGCAAGGTCGTGATTTTCGCGGCCGGTACCGGCAACCCGTTCTTCACGACCGACACGGCCGCCGCGCTGCGCGGCGCCGAGATCGGCGCCGAGATCGTGCTCAAGGCCACCAAGGTAGACGGCGTGTACACGGCCGACCCGAAGAAGGATCCCAGCGCCACGCGCTACACGACGATCTCGTTCGACGAGGCGATTTCCCGCAACCTGCAGGTCATGGACGCCACGGCGTTCGCGCTGTGCCGCGACCAGAAGCTGCCGATCAAGGTTTTCTCGATCGTCAAGCCGGGCGCGCTGCTTCGTGTGATCCAGGGTGAGGACGAAGGTACGCTGGTGCACGTTTGACGTGGACGGACCGAGGCAGAATGGCAATTCGCGCGGTCCTTGAGAGTAGAATGGTTCATTTTCGATCCCGCCCAGGGCGGGATCCTGTCTGGCATTTCCGGAGGTAAACATGACCGTCGCCGACACAAAGAAGAGCGTCGAGCAGAAGATGCAGAAGTCGATCGAAGCCTTCAAGGCCGATCTGGCCAAGATTCGTACGGGCCGTGCCCATACCGGCCTGCTCGATCACGTGCAGGTGGATTACTACGGTTCGCCGGTGCCCATCAGCCAGGTGGCCAATGTCGGCCTGGCCGATGCCCGCACGATCAGCGTGCAGCCGTGGGAAAAGAAGATGGTGCAGCCGGTCGAGAAGGCCATCCGCGACGCGGACCTCGGCCTGAACCCGTCCACCATGGGCGACGTGATCCGCGTGCCGATGCCCGCCCTGACCGAAGAGCGCCGCAAGGAGCTGACCAAGGTCGTCAAGAGCGAGGCCGAGGGTGCCAAGATCGCCGTGCGTAACCTGCGCCGCGACGCCAACGAACAGTTCAAGAAGCTGGTCAAGGACAAGACGATCTCCGAGGACGACGAGCGCCGCGGTCAGGACGAAGTCCAGAAGCTGACGGACAAGTTCGTCGCCGAGATCGACAAGCTCGTGGCCGAGAAAGAAAAGGAGATCATGACGGTGTGAAACCGTCTGTCACCATGCAGCACATCAGTTCTACGCTCGGCGTTCCCGATACCAGCTATGTGCCCCAGCACGTTGCCATCATCATGGATGGCAACGGCCGCTGGGCGACACAACGCCATCTGCCCCGCATCGCCGGCCATAATCGTGGCCTGGACGCGGTTCGGGCCGTGGTCGAGGCGAGCGCCGCGCGTGGCGTGCAGTTCCTCACGCTGTTCGCATTCAGTTCCGAGAACTGGCGCCGCCCCGCGGACGAAGTCTCGTTCCTGATGCGCCTGTTCATGACCGCCCTGCGCCGCGAGGTGGTCAAGATGCACGCCAACAATATTCGCCTGCGCGTGGTGGGAGACCTGTCCCGCTTCAGCCCGCGCATTCAGCAGCTGATTGCCGATGCCGAGGCGCGCACCGCGAAGAATACCGGCCTGACGGTGACCATCGCCGCCAACTACGGCGGCCGGTGGGACCTGCTCCAGGCCATGCGCAAGATGCTCGCGCGCCAGCCGATGCTCGACCCCGAAACCATCGACGAATCGGTGCTCGCACCGCATCTGGCGATGGCCTACGCCCCGGAGCCGGACCTGTTCATCCGCACCGGCGGGGAACAACGCATCAGCAATTTCCTGCTCTGGCAGCTCGCCTACTCCGAGCTTTACTTCACCGATACCTACTGGCCCGATTTCGACGCCGCCGAACTCGACAAGGCGTTTGCGTCGTACCGGCAGCGGGAACGGCGTTTCGGCCGCACCAGCGCACAGCTGGTCGCGCCGGGTCTGTCGGGAACCGCCTGAGCGTCCTCGGGACGCTCCTGCCGTTCACGGGCCATTCACTCAGGGACACCGCAGCGCATGCTCATTACCCGCGTCATCACCGCCGTTTGCCTGCTGCTGTTGATCCTGCCGATCCTGTTTCTGGCACCGCCGGTGGCGCTGGCCGGGCTCGTCGCGATCATCGTCCTGCTGGGCGGCTGGGAGTTCGGCCGCCTGATCGGCCTGCGGGGGTCCATGCCCGTCGTCTATGCCGTGGTCTGCCTGCTCGTGCTGCTGGTCTGGGATGCCGCGCCCGATCCGCGCTCGGTGATGGTGCTGCTTGCGGCCGCCGTCGTCGCGTGGGGCGTCGCGCTGGTGCTGCTCGCGCGTGGCGTGCGGACGGCCACGCCGGCCTTTACCGGGCTGGGCGCGATTCTGGGTGTCATCATGCTGCCGGCGTTCGGCCATGCCGTGATGGTGCTGCGCGGGCAGGGCATTGCCGTCCTGCTGTCGGTGGCGGTGCTGGTCTGGGTGGCCGATATCGGCGCGTATTTCGTGGGCAAGGCCATTGGCCGCCGCAAGCTCGCGCCGACCATCAGCCCGGGCAAGTCCTGGGAGGGCGCGCTGGGCGGCTGGGTGTTCGTCATGGCGCTCGGCCTCGGACTGGCGGCATCGCATGCGTTCGCGCCGACCTGGTTCTCCGCGATGGCGGACCGCCACGGTCTGGGCCTCGTCGCGGTGCTGACGACATTGCTGGTGGCCGCGAGCGTGATCGGCGATCTGTTCGAGTCGCTGCTCAAGCGTCAGGTCGGGATGAAGGACAGCAGCGGCCTGCTGCCCGGGCACGGTGGCGTGCTGGACCGCATCGATGCGCTGATTCCCGTATTTCCGCTGGCGGCGCTGCTGCTGGCGTGGCTGTGACCCTTATCTGAACTGGTTTCTATGCAACGCATCACCATTCTCGGCGCAACCGGATCCATTGGCGAAAGCACGCTGGACGTCGTGCGGCGCCACCCGGACCGCTACACGGTTCACGCGCTGTCGGCGCATCGCCAGGTCGACAAGCTCGCGGCCGCCTGTGCCGAGTTTCGTCCGGCACGCGCCGTCGTGGGCAGCCCGGAAGCGGCACGCGAACTCGAGGGCCTGCTGCGCCAGGCCGGCGTGAAGACCGAAGTCAGCCATGGACCGGAGGCGCTCGAGTCGGTGGCCGCCGATACGGGGACCGATGCGGTCATGGCCGCGATCGTCGGCGCCGCGGGGCTGCGCTCGTCGCTGGCCGCCGCGCGCGCGGGCAAGCGCGTGCTGCTCGCGAACAAGGAATCGCTCGTGATGTCCGGCGCCATCTTCATGGACGCGGTGCGCGAGCATGGCGCCACGCTGCTGCCGATCGACAGCGAGCACAATGCCATCTTCCAGTGCCTGCCGACCGACGACCCGCGCTATCGCGCCGGCGTGTCGAAGGTGCTGGTCACCGCGTCGGGCGGCCCGTTTCGCACGCGCGATCCCTCGACGCTGCACGACATCACGCCCGACGAGGCCTGTGCCCATCCCAAATGGGTGATGGGGCGCAAGATCTCGGTGGATTCGGCGACGATGATGAACAAGGGCCTCGAGGTCATCGAAGCCCACTGGCTGTTCGGCGCGCCCGCGGACAAGATCGAGGTCCTGATCCATCCGCAGAGCATCGTCCATTCGATGGTCGCCTATGCCGACGGCTCGGTGCTCGCGCAGCTCGGCAACCCCGATATGCGCACGCCCATCGCCTACGGCATGGCGTACCCCGAGCGCATCGACTCCGGCGTGACGCCGCTGGACCTGACCGTGGCCGGCGGCCTGCATTTCGAGACCCCGGACCTGAAACGCTTTCCGTGCCTGGGGCTCGCGTTCGACGCGCTGCGCGCGGGGGGCGTGGCGCCGGCGGTGCTGAATGCCGCCAACGAGGTCGCCGTGGAGGCGTTCCTGACCGGCGGCGCGCGCTTTACCGACATCGCGCGCGTGGTCGAGGGCGTCCTCGGCCAGCCGCACGAAGGCTCGGCGGAGTCGCTCGACGGCGTGCTCGCGGCCGATGCCGGCGCGCGCGCGGCCGCGCAACAACTGGTGGCGAGCCTGGCTCGCTGATGATCGTGGCGATAACGACCGCGGCGATGTGCAATGCGCGTTCGCCGAGGTCCGCAGTCTTGACGGATGACATGCCATGCAAACCGTGATCGCTTTTATCGTTGCCCTGTGCATTCTGATTTTCGTGCACGAAATGGGGCACTACCTGGCGGCGCGGGCCTGCGGCGTCAAGGTCCTGCGATTCTCGATCGGCTTCGGCCGGCCGCTCGCGCGCTGGGTATCGAAGGGCCGTGACCGGACCGAGTGGACGCTCGCGGCGATTCCGCTGGGCGGCTACGTCAAGATGCTCGACGAGCGCGAGCGCGATCCCGAGGTCGATCCGCCGATCGACGCGGCCGAACTGCCGCGCGCGTTCAACCGCCAGCCCGTGGGCAAGCGGTTCGTGATCGTGGCGGCCGGCCCGCTGGCCAACTTCCTGCTGGCGATCGTCTTCTATATGGTGCTGCTCGCGGGCGGCATGCGCGAGCCGGTGCCCGTGGTGGCGGCGCCCGCGGCCGGCACGGTCGCGGCGGAGGCCGGCGTGCGCGAGGGCGACCGCGTGCTGTCGCTGACCGCGCACGACAGTACCGAGACCATCCGCTCGTGGAACGACCTGCGCATGGCCGTTTTCTCAAACGGATTCGACGATGCCCCGGCCGTGCTGCGCGTGCGCGGCACCGACGGCGCCGAGCGCGACGTGCGGCTGGGCCGCCTGCCGAATACGGGCGGCAATCCGGAGCAGGACCCGCTGGCCACGCTGGGCCTGAATCTCAAGGGCGGCCCGGTCACCGTGGCCGAAGTCCTGCCGGACAGCGCCGCGCAACGGGCCGGCCTGCGGGCGGGCGACCAGGTGGTGGCGTTCGGGGACAAGCCGCTGACGCAGGCGAGCGAGCTGATCCGCGCCGTGCGCGCGCAGCCGGGCCAGGCGGTGGTGCTCGGCATCCAGCGCGACGGCAAGCGGCTCGACGTGCCGGTCACGCTCGACACCGCGCCCGGCGAGGCGCCCAAGGATGGCGGTGCGGCAAAGCCCGCCGGCAAGCTGGGCGCGGCGCTCAATCAGGCCGTACAGACCGAAACCGTGCGCTATCCGCTCGGGCAGGCGACGGTCCGTGCCGCGGCGCAGGTCTGGAACACGAGCGTGCTCTCGCTGAAGCTGCTCGGAAAGATGCTGATCGGCGAGGCGTCGCTGCAGAATCTCAGCGGGCCGCTGACCGTCGCCGATTATGCGGGCCGCGCGGCCAACATGGGTTGGCAGCCGTTCATCAGCTTCCTGGCGCTGGTCAGCGTCAGCCTCGGTGTACTGAATTTGTTACCTATTCCGGTTCTGGATGGGGGGCATTTGCTGTATTATTGCGTGGAATTTTTGACTGGCAGGCCCGTACCAGATCACTGGCAGGCGACGCTGCAGAAGGTCGGCATCGCCTGCATCTTGCTCCTGACCTCACTCGCTTTGTTCAATGACGTCAGCCGATTGTTCCTGGCGCGCGGGTAGCTGCGCGTTGGCCGGGACGACGGGTACGCGCCGCGGCGCCAGAGCCTAAAAAATATTCCTGTATCGCATTGCATCGATTTGAGAGAGAGGGGATCGACATTGATCAGAAATAAGCGCATCTCGCTGGGCGTGCTGACGAGTGCGATTATCGCGGCCTGGAGCCCTGCGGGCTGGGCCGCCGATCCGTTCGTAGTCAAGGACATCCGCGTCGAAGGGCTGCAGCGCGTCGAGCCGGGCACCGTGTTCGGCTACCTCCCGGTCCGCGTCGGCGAAACCTTCACCGACGACAAGGGCGCCGATGCCATTCGCGCGCTCTACAACACGGGCTTCTTCAAGGACGTGCAGATCCGTGCCGAAGATGGCGTGCTCGTCGTGCAGGTGGAGGAACGTCCCGCCATCTCGCAGCTCGAGTTCGTCGGCATCAAGGAATTCGACAAGGACACGCTGCGCCGTTCGCTGCGTGCCGTCGGCGTGGCCGAGGCGCGTTACTACGACAAGGCGCTGATCGACAAGGCGGAGCAGGAGCTCAAGCGCCAGTACGTCGCGCGCGGCTACTATGCCGCCGACGTGCAGACCACCGTGACGCCGGTGGACCGCAATCGCGTGTCCGTGGTGTTCAACGTGGACGAAGGCCCCGTCGCGAAGATCCGCCAGATCAATATCGTCGGTAACAAGGCGTTCAAGGAAAGCACGCTGCGCGACGAGATGCAGCTGTCGACGCCGAACTGGCTGTCCTGGTACACGAAGAACGATCTCTATTCGAAGCAGAAGCTGACGGCCGACCTGGAAGCGCTGCGTTCGTACTACCTGAACCGCGGTTACCTCGAGTTCCAGATCGAATCGACGCAGGTGTCGATCACGCCGGACAAGAAGGACATCTACCTGACGCTGAACATCAAGGAAGGCGAGCAGTACAAGGTGTCCGACATCCGCCTGGCCGGCGAACTGCTCGGCAAGCAGGAAGAGATGGAAAAGCTCATGCAGCTGAAGAAGGGCGATATTTTCTCGTCCGAAAAGCTGACCGCGAGCACCAAGGCCATTACGGACCTGCTGGGCACGTACGGCTACGCGTTCACCACGATCAATCCGCAGCCGAACATCGATCAGGGCAAGCGCGAAGTCGCGCTGACGCTGATGGTCGATCCGGGCCGCCGCGTCTATGTGCGCCGCGTGAACGTGGTCGGCAACAGCAAGACGCGTGACGAGGTGGTGCGCCGCGAGATGCGCCAGATGGAAAGCTCGTGGTTCGACAGCGAGAAGCTCACGCAGTCGCAGGCGCGTATCAACCGTACCGGCTACTTCACCGACACGAACATCACCACCGAGGACGTGCCGGGCGCGCCCGACCAGGTCGATGTGAACGTGAACGTGACCGAGAAGCCGACCGGTCAGATCAGCCTGGGTCTGGGCTTCTCCTCGACCGACAAGCTCGTGCTGCAGGCCGGCCTGCGCCAGGACAACGTGTTCGGCTCCGGTACCAGCCTCGGCCTGGACGTGAACACCGCGAAGTCGTTCCGCACGATCTCGCTGACGCAGTACGACCCGTATTTCACGGTGGACGGCATCAGCCGCTCGACCGATATCTACTACCGTACCGCGCGTCCGCTGTACTACACGGGCGACCAGGACTACAAGATCGTCACCGCGGGTGGCGGCTTCAAGTTCGGCGTGCCGTTCTCGGAAAACGATACCGTGTTCTTCGGTATCGGCTACGAGCGCACGCAGGTCTACACCTCGGTCAACACGCCGTCGCAGTACCAGGCGTGGCTGCAGAAGATTGGCAAGAGCAGTGGCGACCCGATCAACAACTTCCCGTTCACGATCGGCTGGGCGCGCGATCGCCGCGACAGTGCGCTGATCCCGACCAAGGGTCCGTACACGCAGGCCAACCTCGAAGTGGGCGTGCCGGGTGGCGATACGCAGTACTATCGCGCCAGCTTCCAGCAGCAATACTTCTATCCGCTGTCGAAGGCCTTCACGCTGGCCTTCAACGGTGAAGTGGCGTACGGGCACGGCTACGGCGACACGCCGTTCCCGGTGTTCAAGTACTTCTACGCCGGTGGTATCGGCTCGGTACGTGGCTACCAGACCAGCACGCTGGGTCCGAAGGACCAGAACGGCAACCCGGTCGGCGGCGCGTCCAAGCTTATTGGTAACGTCGAATTCGTGTTCCCGCTGCCGGGGTCCGGTGTGGACCGCACGCTGCGTCTGTTCACGTTCTTCGACTTCGGTAACGTGTATCAGGAAGGCGCGCCCATCAAGGTCAGCGACCTCAAGTACTCGACCGGTCTCGGTATGTCGTGGCTGTCTCCGATCGGCCCGCTCAAGGTCAGCGTCGGCTTCCCGCTCAAGAAGGACGATACCGACCGGGTCCAGCGCTTCCAGTTCCAGATCGGTACCGCGTTCTGATTGCGACAAAGGATTCGTTTCATGAAACTCCATTCTCCACTGATGAAATCCCTGAGCGCGGCCGCGCTGGCCGCTGCGGCCCTGTGCGCGGCAGCGCCGGCGATGGCTCAGGAGGCGCGCATCGCCGCGGTCAACTCGGAGCGCATCCTGCGTGATTCGCAGCCGGCGAAGGCCGCTCAGGTCAAGCTCGAGCAGGAATTCTCGAAGCGCGACCGCGAACTGCAGGACATGGCCCAGAAGATCAAGGGCATGGCCGACAAGCTCGACAAGGACACCGCGGTGCTCGCGGACTCCGACCGCCAGCGCCGTCAGCGCGAAGTGGCCGACCTCGACCGCGAATTCCAGCGCAAGCAGCGTGAATTCCGCGAGGACCTGAACCAGCGCCGCAACGAGGAACTGGCACAGGTGCTGGAGCGCGCCAATCGCGTGATCCGCAGCCTGGCCGAGCAGCGCAAGTACGATCTGATCGTGCAGGAAGCGGTGTACGTGAATCCGCGCATCGACATCACCGACGACGTGATGAAGGCGCTGAACGCGAGCACCACGGGCGCGAAGTAAGCCCGTCGGCCCGCAGGTTCCATCGCGCGTCGATTCGATCGTTCCCTTTCAGGAAGTACCGCCATGCAGACACCCACACTGGGGCAGCTCGCCACCGAGAACGGCGCGCAGGTTGTGGGTGATCCCGACCTGACCGTTGCCGGCCTCGCGCCGCTCGACCAGGCCGGTCCCGGCGACCTGTCGTTCCTCTCCAATCCGCTGTACCTCGCGCAGGCCGTCGCTTCGGGCGCGGGGGCGATCATCGTGTCGCCCGCCGACCTCGAGCGCATTCGCGCCGAAGGGCATGCCGACGGCCGCAACTGGCTCGTCGCGCGCAATCCGTACGTATGCTTTGCCCGTGTCGCGCAGCGTTTCGACCGCGCCAACGCGGACACGCGTACGGGCATCGACCCGCGCGCGAGCGTGGCGGCCGATGCCGTGGTCCCCGCCTCGTGCTTTATCGGCCCGAACGTGGTGATCGAGGCTGGCGCGCGACTGGGCGAGCGTGTACGCATCGTCGGCAACAGTTTTGTCGGTTCGCACGCGGAGATCGGCGACGATACGCTGATTTACGCGAATGTATCGGTTTATCACCACTGCGTGGTCGGTAAACGGAATATCCTGCATAGCGGCGCGGTGATCGGCGCGGACGGCTTCGGCTTTGCGCCCGATATCGGGCCGGCCGGCGTTGCCTACGTGAAGATCCCCCAAACGGGTCGCGCGGTGCTCGGCGATGACGTCGAGGTCGGCGCCAATACCGCGATCGACCGTGGCGCGATGGCGGACACGGTGATCGAAGAGGGCTGCAAGCTCGACAATCAGGTCCAGATTGCGCATAACGTAAGGGTCGGCGCGCATACCGTGATCGCGGGTTGCGCCGCGATCGCGGGCAGTACCCGTGTCGGCCGTTTCTGCGTGATCGGTGGATCGGCCAATTTCGCGGGCCACCTGACCATTGCCGACCGGACCACGATTTCGGGCGGCACCTCGATCACGAAGTCGATCAGCAAGCCTGGCGGCCATTTCACGAGCGTTTTCCCATTCCTGCCGCATGGCGAATGGGAGCGAAACGCCGCCATCGTACGCGGGCTCGCGAAGCTTCGCGAAAGGGTGATCCAGCTGGAGCGCCGTCTGCGCGGCCAGTCACCGGATCCCGCCCCAACACAAGACCAAGAGAAATCATCATGACCGCATCCGACATCGACATTCGCAAGATCCTGAAGCTGCTGCCGCATCGGTATCCGATCCTGCTCGTCGACCGCGTGCTCGAGCTGGAGCCGCAGAAGCGGATCAAGACGCTCAAGAACGTCACCATCAACGAGCCGTACTTCGTGGGCCATTTCCCGGAACAACCGGTGATGCCCGGTGTCATGATTCTCGAGGCGCTCGCGCAATCGGCCGGGCTGCTGACGTTCGGCGCGGACATGGAGCGCAAGGAAGGCTCGCTGTACTACTTCGTCGGCATCGACGGCGCGCGCTTCAAGCGCGTGGTGTACCCCGGTGACCAGCTGCACCTGAACGTGACCGTGGAGCGCTATATCCGCGGCATCTGGAAGTTCAAGGCCAATGCGACCGTGGACGGCGAGGTCGCCTGCGAAGCCGAACTCATGTGCACGGTCAAGCAGGCCGACGCCTGAGCCGCGCCACTTCACACGCATCAGACCACAGGACAGGACGTATGACGCAAATCCATCCCACCGCACTGGTCGACCCGAAGGCAGAACTTGCCGCCGACGTGACCGTCGGCCCGTTTTCCATCGTTGGCCCGAACGTGCGGATTGGCAGCGGTACCCGGATCGGCTCGCATACCACCGTCGAAGGGCATACCACCGTGGGCGAGGGTAACCGTATCGGTCCCTACGCCTCGATCGGCGGCACGCCGCAGGACATGAAGTACGCCAACGAGCCGACGCGGCTCGAGATTGGCGATCGCAACACGATTCGCGAATTCACGACGATCCATACGGGTACCGTGCAGGATCGCGGCCTGACCCGCCTCGGCAACGACAACTGGATCATGGCGTACGTGCATATCGCGCACGACTGCGACGTTGGCAACCACGTCGTGTTTTCGAGCAATGCGCAGATCGCCGGCCACGTGCAGGTGGGCGACTGGGCGATTCTCGGCGGCATGAGCGGCGTGCACCAGTTCGTGCGCATCGGCGCGCATGCATTCCTTGGCGGTGCCTCGGCGCTCGTGCAGGACATTCCGCCGTTCGTGATCGCCGCGAGCGACAAGGGCGGCAACAAGGCCACGCCGCACGGCGTGAACGTCGAGGGCCTGCGCCGCCGCGGTTTCGACGCGGGCCAGATCGCCGCGCTGCGCCAGGCGTACAAGCTGCTCTACAAGTCGGACCTCAACTTCGACGACGCGCGCAATGAAATCGCGGCGCTGCTCGCGCAATCGGACGCCACGACGGCGGAGCCGCTGCGCGCGCTCGCCGACTTCCTGGCCACGACGCAGCGCGGCATCGTTCGCTAAGCCGACGCGACATGGTCGAGGCAAAGCGCGGAACCGTCGCGATGGTGGCCGGAGAGGCTTCCGGCGACCTGCTGGCGTCGTTATTGCTCGAAGGGCTGCACAAGCGGCTCGGCGAATCGGTGGACTATGCCGGCATCGGCGGCCGCCGCATGATGGAGCAGGGCTTCGTCTCGCACTGGCCGATGGAGACGCTCTCCGTCAACGGCTATGTGGAGGTACTGGGCTCGCTGCGCGAGATTCTCGCCACGCGGCGTGCGATCCGCGAGAAGCTGATTGCGCAGCCGCCGCTATGCTTTATCGGCGTGGATGCGCCCGATTTCAATTTCGGCCTCGAAGTCCCGCTGCGCCGCGCGGGGATTCCGGTCGTGCATTTCGTCAGCCCGTCGATCTGGGCATGGCGCGGCGGGCGGATCCGTACGATCGCGCGCGCGGTCGACCATATCCTCTGCCTGTTTCCGTTCGAACCCGAGATCTACGCGCGCGCGGGCATTCCCGCGACGTATGTCGGCCATCCGCTGGCCGACGTGATTCCGATGGTGCCCGATGTGGCCGGCGCGCGCGCGACGCTGGGCCTGCCCGAGGGCAAGCGCGTGGTCGCGGTGCTGCCGGGCAGCCGGCAGTCGGAGGTGAAGAACCTCGGCGCCACGTTCTTCGGCGCGATGGCGCGCATGCATCGCATGGACGGCAACCTCGCCTTCGTCGTGCCTGCGGCAAGCGCGCCGCTGCGCGCGATCATCGAGGGACATGCGCTCGATCATCCGGAACTCGACGTGACGATCGTCGATGGTCAGTCGCATCTTGCGATGGAAGCCGCCGACGTCGTGCTGCTGGCGAGCGGCACCGCCACGCTGGAAGCCGCGCTGTACAAGAAGCCGATGGTCATCTCTTACAAGGTGCCCTGGCTGACCGCGCAGATCATGAAGCGGCAGGGCTATCTGCCCTATGTCGGGCTGCCGAATATCCTGTCCGGCCGTTTTGTCGTACCGGAACTGCTGCAGGACGATGCCACGCCCGAGGCGCTCGCGCGCGAAACGCTGCTGCAGCTCAACGACGAAGGCAATATCGCATTCCTCCGCGAGCATTTCACGGCCATGCACGAGACCCTCAAGCGCAATACCGCATCGATCGCCGCCGATGTCGTGGTCGATCTCATGCATCAGCGGGGGGTACGCTGATGCCGCGCGCCAAGTCGCCTTCGCCGCAACTGGGGCTCGAACTCACCCAGACCGTGGCCGTCGTACAGCGCCTGTGCGGCGTGGACGAGGCCGGTCGCGGCCCGCTCGCGGGGCCCGTGTATGCGGCCGCCGTGGTGCTCGACCCCGCGCGCCAGATCCGCGGGCTGGCCGATTCCAAGATCCTCAGCGCGGAGAAGCGCGAAGTGCTGTTCGAGCGCATCTGCGAACGCGCGCTGGGCTGGCATATTTCGTTTGCGACGGTCGAGGAGATCGACTCGATCAATATCCTGCATGCCTCGATGCTGGCCATGCAGCGCGCGGTGCAGGGGCTCGCCGCCAAAGGCGTGATTCCCGACCTCGTGCAGGTGGACGGCAATCGCTGCCCGCAGGTCGCGTTTCCGGTCGAAGCGATCGTAAAGGGCGATGCCAAGGTGCGTGCGATCTCGGCGGCGTCGATCCTCGCCAAGGTCGCGCGCGATCGCGAACTGCACGCGCTGCACCAGCAGTATCCCGAGTACGGGTTCGACAGCCATGTGGGCTATCCCACGCCGCAACACCTGGCCGCGCTCGAGCAGTTCGGGGCCACGCCGCATCACCGCCGCACGTTCGCGCCGGTACGCATCGTGCTCGATCGCATGACGGTTGCGCAGGAAGCGCCGCCGTTCTGAAGGGTCTACGGTGAAGCACATCACATCGCGCGACAACGCGCTGTTCAAGCATCTGAAGGCGCTGACGGGCTCCACCCACCAGCAGCGCAAGGCGGGCCAGTCCGTGCTCGATGGCGTGCACCTCGCGCAGGCCTACGTCGCGGCGCTGGGGCAGCCCGTGCAATGCGTGCTCGGCGAGCGCCACTACGATCATCCCGAGGTGCGGGCGCTGCGCGACGCCGTCGACGAGCACCGCGTCATCGTGCTGGCCGACGCGCTGTTCTCGCAGATCGCGTCCGTCGCCAATGGGATCGATCTGCTGTTCGTGATCGACACGCCGGGCGGGCATCTGCCGCAGACCATCGACACCGATTGCGTGATTCTCGATGGCGTGCAGGACGCGGGCAACGTCGGCTCGATCCTGCGCAGCGCGGCCGCGGCGGGCATTCCGCACGCGTTCCTCGTGACCGGCAGCGCGTCGGCATGGTCGGCCAAGACCCTGCGCGCCGGCATGGGCGCGAACTTCCATCTGAATATCGTCGAGCACTGCACGCTCGACATGCTGTCCAGCCGGCTGCGGGTGCCGTTGCTGGCGACATCCTCGCACGCGGATGCGGCGGTATTCGATACCGATCTGCGGGCGCCGGTGGGGTGGGTCGTCGGTAACGAAGGCGCTGGTGTCAGCGCGGCATGGATGGCGCATGTGTCCCGCACGGTGACCATTCCACAGCCAGGCGGACTCGAATCGCTGAACGTGGCGGCGGCCACTGCCGTTTGCCTGTTCGAGGCGGTGCGGCAGCGGCGCGGGGCGGGCGCATAGCGGGCTAGCGCGTCTGCGCCCTGGTGTCCGCCGGTTGTCCCGTCTTCGGGGCGATGAATGCTTCGACCTTGTCGAGCCGAACTTCGAGTCTGTCCACCTTGCGATCGAGGGCGTGCACCTGCGCCTCGAGGCGATCAAACCGCTGATCGAATTTGGTTTCCAGGCGACCGAGCCGCTGATCGAATTTGGTTTCCAGGCGACCGAGCCGGCTGTCGAATTGGGTTTCGATGCGAACGAGGGCGTCCTTCAGGTCGCGGCCGTTGTATTCCACGATGGCAAACACGGCGGACAGCGACGTGAGAACGCCGGCGAAAAGAAGGGCGCCGACCTTCAGCGGCAGGTGGCCGGGATCGCGTGGGGTCAGGGTATGCGGGAAGTCGCCAGCGGTATGCACATGGCCTTGGGGATGGGACACGGTGGTTTTCTCCTGTGGACAACGACAGCGTTGCCATTGAAATTTGCCACCGTGTCAGGGCTCCGAACAGGAGACGATTCTCAAAATAGCGGTCAATAGTTGTCGCGATCGACCTTGATTTCCTGCAGGATCGTCGTCGCGATTTCCTCGATCGACTTGTGGGTCGAGGACAGCCACTTGATGCCCTCGCGCCGCATCATCGTCTCGGCCTCGTTGACCTCGTAGCGGCAGTTCTCGATGGCCGCGTACTTGCTGCCGGGCCGGCGCTCGTTGCGGATTTCGGTCAGGCGCTGCGGATCGATGGAAAGCCCGAAGATCTTGTTCTTGAACGCATAGAGCGCCGAGGGCAGCTTGCCGCGTTCGAAGTCGTCGGGAATCAGCGGGTAGTTGGCGGCCTTGAGGCCGTACTGCATGGCCAGGTAGAGGCTGGTCGGGGTCTTGCCGCTGCGCGAGACGCCCACGAGGATGACGTCGGCTTCCTGCAGGTTCTTGTGCGACTGGCCGTCGTCGTGCGCGAGCGAGAAGTTGATGGCCTCGATGCGGTTCTTGTAGGCCTCGGTGTCGGCGTTCTGGTGGAAGCGGCCGATCGCGTGCGTGGACTTGAGGCCGAGCTCCTTCTCCAGCGGCTCGATGAAGGTCTGGAACATGTCCAGGATCATCGCCTTGGCGCGGCGGATGGCCTTGTTGGATTCGGCGTTGACGAGCGTCGTAAACACGATCGGCGGCACGCCTTCGTTGTAGAACGCCTCGTTGATCTTGCCCACGGCGATATGTGCCTTCTCGGGCGTATCGACGAACGGCATGCGCACCTTGCGGAAACGCATCTCGAACTGCGCGAGGATCGAGTGGCTGAATGTTTCGGCGGTAATGCCGGTGCCATCCGAGACGATAAAGACCGTACGGACGGCAGGGCGATCGGCGGCGCCGGTGACGGGGGTGGGCGCTACGGACGCCGGTTGCGGCGCATCAGGCGCTTCCGGAAGGGACATGTCTGATCAATTATTTGGAGCCGCATTTTCGCGAAGTGCGGTGCGGCACGGTAGAATAGCGGCGATCTTTTGGCTAAGCAATTGCGCGGGCGCAAGCCAGACAACGATCATACGGTCGATTGTCAACAATGTGCGCCGCAGCAAAGGCGATGGAAATGCCGGGCAAATGCTTAGCCAAGCGATCGCTTCCGGGAACAGAACTCCAACAAGATACCGGGCGACACGAAAGATTTCTTACTTTGTTTTGAGGCTTTCATGACCAACGCCAATCAGGCAAATGCCGGCGCACTCGACGGCGCCTATGTGCTGCCGTTCGAGCAGCTCCGCATGCACGACGTGGAGACTGTCGGCGGCAAGAACTCGTCGCTCGGCGAGATGATCTCCCAGCTGGCGCAAGCCGGCGTCCGCGTTCCCGGCGGCTTTGCGACGACCGCGCTCGCCTTCCGCGATTTCCTGGCTCACAACGACCTGACCGCGCGCATCTCCGCGCGCCTGAAGGCACTCGACGTCGACGACGTCAAGGCACTGGCCGAGGCCGGCGCCGAGATTCGCGGCTGGGTCGTGAACGCGCCCCTGCAGCCGCGTCTGGAAAAGGAGATTCGCGAGTTCTACGCAACGGTGTCCGCGCGCGAAGGCGCCGAGGCGTCGTTCGCCGTGCGTTCGTCGGCCACGGCCGAGGATCTGCCGGACGCTTCGTTCGCGGGCCAGCAGGAGTCGTATCTGAACGTCAGCGGCATCGATGACGTGCTGGACAAGATCAAGCACGTGTTCGCCTCGCTGTACAACGACCGCGCGATCTCGTACCGCGTGCACAAGGGCTTTGCCCACGACGTGGTGGCGCTGTCCGCCGGCATCCAGCGCATGGTGCGTTCGGACCTCGCATCGTCGGGCGTGATGTTCACGATCGACACCGAGTCGGGCTTCCCCGACGTGGTGTTCATCACGTCGAGCTACGGCCTCGGCGAGACGGTGGTGCAGGGCGCCGTGA
The DNA here is from genome assembly GCF_038440175.1 of Cupriavidus sp. OTU4054. NCBI lineage: Bacteria > Pseudomonadati > Pseudomonadota > Betaproteobacteria > Burkholderiales > Burkholderiaceae > Cupriavidus > Cupriavidus sp. OTU4054. Next base: position 190,946 of record NZ_JASATF010000001.1, on the reverse strand, counting down.
ACCCGGACGAGTTCCACGTGTTCAAGCCGACGCTGGCGTCGGGCAAGTACCCGATCATCCGCCGCTCGATCGGCTCGAAGCTCATCAAGATGGAATTCACGGCACCGGGCGAAGCCGGCCGCGTGAAGACCGTCGATGTGCCCGTGGAACTGCGCAACCGTTACTCGATCACCGACGCCGACGTGTCGGAACTGGCCAAGTACGCGGTCATCATCGAGAAGCACTACGGCCGCCCGATGGACATCGAGTGGGGCAAGGACGGCAAGGACGGCAAGATCTACATCCTGCAGGCGCGCCCGGAAACGGTGAAGAGCCAGTCCGCCGGCAAGGCCGAGCAGCGCTTCAAGCTGAAGGGCACGGCACCCGTGCTGACCAGCGGCCGCGCCATTGGCCAGAAGATCGGTACCGGTCCGGTCCGCGTGATCAACGATCCGTCGGAAATGGAACGTGTGCAGCCCGGCGACGTGCTCGTGGCCGACATGACCGACCCGAACTGGGAGCCGGTGATGAAGCGTGCTTCGGCGATCGTGACGAACCGTGGCGGCCGTACCTGCCACGCGGCGATCATCGCGCGCGAACTCGGCGTGCCCGCCGTGGTGGGTTGCGGCGACGCGACCGACATCCTCAAGGACGGCACGCTGGTGACCGTGTCCTGCGCCGAGGGTGACGAAGGCCGGATCTACGACGGCCTGCTCGAGACCGAAGTGACCGAGGTCCAGCGCGGCGAAATGCCGGCCATCGACGTCAAGATCATGATGAACGTGGGCAATCCGCAGCTCGCGTTCGACTTCGCGCAGATCCCGAACGAAGGCGTGGGCCTGGCGCGTCTCGAGTTCATCATCAACAACAACATCGGCGTCCACCCGAAGGCGATTCTCGACTATCCGCAGGTCGATGCCGACCTGAAGAAGGCCGTGGAATCGGTGGCCCGCGGCCACGCGAGCCCGCGCGCGTTCTACGTGGACAAGCTGGCCGAAGGCATCGCGACGATCGGCGCGGCGTTCTATCCGAAGCCCGTGATCGTGCGTCTGTCGGACTTCAAGTCCAACGAGTACAAGAAGCTGATCGGCGGTTCGCGCTACGAGCCGGACGAAGAAAACCCGATGCTGGGTTTCCGTGGCGCCTCGCGCTATATCTCCGACGACTTCGCCGAGGCGTTCGAGATGGAATGCAAGGCCATGAAGCGCGTGCGCGACGAAATGGGCCTGACCAACGTCGAGATCATGGTGCCGTTCGTGCGGACCCTGGGTCAGGCGGAAAAGGTCATCGAGCTGCTGGCCAAGCACGGCCTCAAGCGCGGCGAGAACGGCCTGCGCATCATCATGATGTGCGAAGTGCCGTCGAACGCGATTCTGGCCGAAGAGTTCCTCCAGTACTTCGACGGCTTCTCGATCGGCTCGAACGACCTGACGCAGTTGACGCTGGGCCTCGACCGCGACTCCGGCATGGAGCTGCTGGCCAAGGACTTCGACGAGCGCGATCCGGCGGTGCAGTTCATGCTGGCCCGTGCGATCTCCACGGCGCTGCGCCTGGACAAGTATGTCGGCATCTGCGGCCAGGGTCCTTCGGACCATCCGGACTTTGCCGCGTGGCTCGCCAAGGAAGGCATCAAGTCGATCTCGCTGAATCCTGATTCGGTGATCGATACGTGGAAGCAGCTGGCTTCGTAAGCCACGTCGCCATGTAGAAAGGCCGCCCCGAGGGGCGGCCTTTTTGTTTGCAGGTTTGCGAGATCGCTTATTTTTCCTGCATCTTCGCGGCCTTGACGATCTCGCCCAGGCGGCGGCGTTCGGCGTCCACGAACTTCACGAACTCGGCGCGCGTGCCGCCGATGGGCTCGATACCGACGGACTTGAGCCTGGCCGCCGTGGCCGGGTCGCGCATGGCCTGATCGACCGCGGCCGCCACCTTGTCCATGATCGCGGGCGGCGTGCCCTTGGGCGCGTGCACGCCGGCCCAGTGCGCGATCTGCAGGTCCGGGAAGCCTTGCTCCGTGGCCGTGGACAGCTGCGGGTAGGCGGAGATGCGCTGCGTCCACGTCGTGGCCAGCGGCTTGAACTTGCCTTCGCCCACGATATGCGGCAGTGCGATGATGCTGGCCTCCGACGTGCCTTCCACCTGTCCGCCGAGCACGGCGGTCGTGCTCTCGCCACCGCTCTTGTACGGAATCGACTGCAGCTTGGCGCCGTACTTCACGTTGAGGATCTCGGCCACGAAATGCGGCGTGCTGCCGGTGCCCGCGGTCGCGAAGTTGAAGCCGTTGCCTTTCTTCGAGGCATCGACGAATTCGCGCAGGGTGTTGTACGGGGAGCTCTTCGGCACCACGATCACGGACGGGGCCAGGCCGATCATCACGACCGGCACCAGCGCATCGTCCTTGAACGGGATCGACTTCTTGATCATGCTGTTCGAGATCACGCCCGCCGCGCTGATCAGGAACGTATAGCCGTCGGGGGCGCTGCGGGCGACGACTTCCGCGCCCACGGTACCGCCCGCGCCCGGACGATTGTCGATCAGTACCGTCTGGCCCAGCACCTTCGACGCGCCTTCGGCCGCCGCGCGGGCCATCAGATCGTTGGCGCCGCCGGCCGAGAACGGCACGACGAAGCGAATGGTCTTGGACGGCCACGTGTCGGCGGCGGCCGCGGTGCCGGCCGCCGTAAACGTGGTGATCAGGGCCGCCGAAGCGATCAGGGTGCGCGTGAATCGGTTGGTCTTATGCAAAACGTGTCTCCAAAAGCGAATAACAACATCTGAAACGTCAGTCTTTCGCGGCGTACTTCTTGTCGAGCGCGTCGTAGCGCGGCTTGTTGACAAGGCGTTGGCGCTCGCTGAACGGTGCCACGAGCGTCGCGTCTTCATCGAGGCGCCCCTGCTTTTGCAGCGTGCCGAGCGCGCGCTGCATGCCGAGCACCGCGCCCTGCAACGCCGCGTTCGCGTACAGCACGATGGCGTAGCCAAGGCCGGCAAGCGCCTCGCGCGACTGCGTCGGCGTCTTGCCGCCGATCACGATATTGATCAGTTGCGGAATGTCGATCAGGCCGGGCAGGCGTTCGATATCGGCCAGCGACTCGGTGGCTTCGATAAACAGGATGTCCGCGCCCGCCTCGACGAAGCGGCGGCCGCGGTCGATCGCGTCCTCGATGCCATGCACGGCGGCCGCATCGGTCCGCGCGATGATCAGCAGGTTTTCGTCCTCGCGCGCATCGGCCGCGGCCTGGATCTTGCCGACCATCTCGCTCGTGCTGATGACTTCCTTGCCCGCGAAGTGCCCGCACTTCTTCGGCATGATCTGGTCTTCCAGCTGGACCGCGTCGGCGCCGCTGCGTTCGAGGACCTGGATCGTGCGATAGACGTTCACCGCGTTGCCGAAGCCCGTGTCGGCATCGACGATGATCGGTAGCGCGATGGCATCGCGCACGCGCGACGTGTGCTCGGCGACTTCGTGCAGGCCGATAAAGCCGAGGTCGGGCAGGCCCAGCGACATGTTGGTCACGCCGGCACCGGTCAGGTACAGCGCCTCGAACCCGGCGTCCTCGATGACGCGGGCGCTCATGGCATTGAATGCGCCGGGCACGAGCAGGCCCTGGCGGGCTTCGACCTTGGCGCGGAAGGCGGCACGGCGTGCCGCGGAGGAGGTGGTCATGATGGGGTCTCCGGATCTCGAATGGATGTGCCTCTTTTCGCACGGAGCGTGCCAGTCGGACGGTTCGCCAAAAACTTCATGCAAAACAATGACTTGGGTGCGGGGCGCGTGGTTGAGCTACCATGCCGGAACGTTTCATGTGTTTCACGGAACGTTCCAGTCTCGGGCTGGACGTTTTGGCACCAAGGTCTTTCCCATGTCCCAAGTCGTATCGAACGCCGTCCCTGGACGTCCCGGCATCGCCCTCGTCAGTTTTAGTCAACTTGCGACGCTCTGTGAAACCGTCGCGCCGCGCTATGGCGATCAGGCGCGATTTTTCTCGGTGCGGGCCGGCTACGGCGCGGCCGTCGCGGCGCTGCAGACACATATCGAGGCCGGCACGGTCGATGTGGTGCTGGCCGCGGGCTCCAACGGCGCCTATCTGCGCGACAACCTCGCGGTGCCCGTGGTCATGGTCAAGGTCAATGGCTTCGACGTGCTGAGCGCCATCGCGCAGGCCATCTCGCTATGGCCGGGCGAGTCGGTCGGACTCGTGCTGCACGAGGCCATTTCGAAGGAGCTCGCCGAACTGGGCAAGTACCTGCGGCTCGACCTGCGGCAGCGCGCCTATCGCTCGATCGACGAAGTGCGCGAAGCCGTGGAGACCCTGGCGGCCGAAGGCTGCACCGTGATCATCGGCCCGGGCATGGCCTGCGACCTTGCATTGCGTGCGGGGCTGCACAGCGTGTTCCTGTATTCCATGGGCGCCGTGGAGGAAGCGTTCGAACGATCGATCGAACTCGCGCGCATGAGCCGGCAGAAGGAGTCGAAGCGCGTGCGTCTGAACACGATCGTCGCGCATCTGCGCGATGGGGTGGCCGCGTTCGACGAGTCGGGGCAGGTGGAGGTGGTCAACCCGGCAATGCTCGAACTGCTGGGTGTGGACCGCGCGCAGGATATCGATGCGCAGTTGATGCGCGCGCTTGGCGCGCAGCTGCGCGACGCGGGCGACGGCGATGCCATGGCGGAAGAGCGCATCGAGCAGATGGGCGGCCGCGCGCTGATCATGAACAGCCTGCCGATCGTCGATCATGGCGTGCGTTCGGGCACGGTCATCACGGCGCAGGATGCGCTCGTCGCGCAGCGCATCGACCGCTCGCTGCGCACGAGCCAGCGGCCGCGGCATCTGGTCGCGCGGCACAAGCTGGCCGATCTGACCGGCGCATCGGCGGCGATCGATCGCGTCAGGCGGCTCGCGCAGGCCAGCGCGGCGCACGATGCCACGCTGCTGCTGATCGGCGAGAGCGGCACGGGCAAGGAGCTCGTCGCGCAGGGCGTGCACAACGCGAGCGAGCGCCGGGGCAATCCGTTCGTGGCCTTCAATTGCGCGGCGTTGCCGGAGGGACTGATCGAAAGCGAACTGTTCGGGCACGAAGAGGGCGCGTTCACGGGCGCGCGGCGCGGCGGCAAGCCGGGGCTCTTCGAGGTGGCGCACACGGGCACGATCTTTCTGGATGAAGTGGGCGAGATGCCCGCGGCGTTGCAGAGCCGGCTGCTGCGCGTGCTGCAGGAGCGCGAGGTCATGAAGCTCGGGGCGGGGCGCGCGACGCCGATCGACGTGCGCGTGATTGCCGCCACGCACCGGGACCTCCGCGAACTCGTGCGGCAGGGGACGTTTCGCGCCGACCTGTATTTCCGTCTGAATCTGCTGCAGATCGCGTTGCCCGCGCTGCGCGAGCGGCGCGAGGACATTCCCGACCTCGCGCGGCAACTGCTGGCGCGCAGCCGCAGCAAGTACGGCCTGGCCCCGAGGAACGATGGACAGGACGACGCGCGCATCGTCGCGTTCCTGCAGCCGTTATTCGCGTCGTACGCGTGGCCGGGCAATGTGCGCGAGCTCGAGAACCTCGTGGCGCGCGCGGCGATCTATCTGACCGATGCCGCGTGGAGCGCGCAGCAGGATCTGCGGGAGATCTTTCCGGAGTTCGATGAGGTGGGTGAGGTAGATGAGGTGGGTAAGGCGGGTGAGGCGGGCGAGCGGCACCGGCAGGCCGCGGCACCATCCGCAGCGCCGCTGTCGCGTGACGACGTGCTGCGCGCGCTGGAGGCGCACGGCGGCAATCGCGCCGCGGCGAGCCGCGCGCTCGGCATCGGCCGTACCACGCTGTGGCGGCTCATGAAGTCGCCACCCGCGCGCTGAGGGCGGCCACGATCAGGACGACCGGATCGTGGGCGATTACTCCTTGGCGTCGCCCTTGAGGATGCGCGCCTTCTCGCGCTGCCAGTCGCGGTTCTTCTCGGTCTCGCGCTTGTCGAACTGCTTCTTGCCCTTGGCCAGTCCGATCTCGCACTTGATGCGACCGCGCTGGTAATGGAGGTTCAGCGGGACCAGCGTATAGCCGCGCTGCTCGACCTTGCCGATGAGCTTGCTGATCTCGGCGGCCTTGAGCAGCAGCTTGCGCGTGCGGACGGGGTCGGGCTGGACGTGCGTGGAGGCGCTCTGCAGCGGGCTGATATGCGCGCCGATGAGGAACATCTCGGCGTTGCGGATGACCACGTAGCCTTCCTTGATCTGCGCGCGGTTAGCCCGGATCGCCTTGACTTCCCAGCCTTCCAGCACGAGGCCGGCTTCGTACCGCTCTTCGATGAAGTAGTCGAAAAAGGCTTTCTTGTTGTCTGCGATGGTCATGCGTTCCGATGAATGATGAGCTGGGGTGTCCGCTGGGGATGCCCTTCGCGCGCGTGTCGGCTAAAATCCCGATTCTAGCAAACCAGACAGGCGCCGGCCCAGCCCGGCAGCGCCCCGCATTCCGCTTACATGGCCGACGTCCACAAATCCGTCCTGCTCGGGTATTCCGCCGAGCAGATGTACGACCTGGTAACCCGCGTGGAGGACTACCCGAAGTTCCTGCCGTGGTGCGGAGGAGTGGAGGTCTTCGAGCAGACCGAGACGCTGCTCGACGCGAAGATCAATATCCACTTCAGCGGCATCAAGCAGTACTTCCATACGCGGAACATCCAGGAGCGTCCCACGCGAATCGATATGACGTTCGCGGACGGACCTTTCAAGACCTTCAATGGCACGTGGCGCTTCACGCCGCTGCGCGCCGACGCGTGCAAGATCGAATTCCATCTGCACTACGAGTTCTCGAGCGTCCTGCTCGAGAAGATCATCGGCCCGGCGTTCAGCGTCATCGCCAATACGTTCGTCGATGCGTTCGTGAAGCGGGCCGAGGTGGTCTATGACAACAAGACCTGATCTGGCGCCCGGGTCGCCGGCTGCCGTCGTGCGCCTGGCCGTCTGCTATGCGCGGCCGGACCGCGTGTTCCTGGAGGACGTGGAAGTCCCGCCGGGGACGTCGATCGTGCAGGCCATCGCGGCCAGCGGGCTCGTGCGGGCCTGTCCCGAGGTCGATCCGAACACGATGCGCGTGGGAATCTTCGGCAAGCTCAAGACGCTCGATACGGTGGTGCGCGACGGTGACCGTGTGGAGGTGTATCGCGCGCTCACGGCCGATCCCAAGCAGGCGCGGCGCAGGCGCGTGCAGAAGACCCGCGCCACGGGGACCCGCGAAGGCCAGAAGTGGCTGCGCGGCAAGTCTGACTGATCAGCCGCCGGCGCCGCACTCCGCCGCGATCGCGGTATTCGTGCGTTCCAGCGACGCGGCGCGCTCGGCATCGTCCAGCGCCTCGCGCGCGCCTTCGCTGTTGATGCGCGCGATGCGCGCGTTCTGCGAGAGTCCCAGCGCGTAGTTCTGCAGCTCCTGGCAGCGCGCGGCGCGCTGAGCGAGCCTCGCTTCCCTGGCGGCCGTTTCCTCTTCCTGCTTCAGGCGCGCCGCGCGGCGCTTCTCGAAGCCTTCCTTCTGGGCCTGCAGGGCCGCCTGGCTGTCGTTCGGCGTCGAGGCGATGGTATTGACCGACCCCTTGCCCTTGTCGGCTGCGCCCTCGGCGCCATCGGCGGGGACATAGGCGCCCGGCGCGCGGCCCGGTGCCGACAGGATGTTGCGCGCCGGCACGCCAGGCGGCGGTGGCGTGTCGCTGTAGACCTTGCGGCCGGCCTCGTCGCGCCATTGCCACTGGGCCTGGGCGATGCCGGGCAGCGCGGCGATGCCGGCCGCGGCGAGCAGGGAGAGACCGAAAAAGCGCGCGAACGAGCGTTTCATGGGGAGGTAACGTGCGTGGTGAGCAACGCACAGCAGTCTACGCAGACTTGTCCGGGGCGTGCAAGCGCACGGACCAGGCCACCCCGATCATCAGCAATGCAACGGCGGCCGTCTCGAGCGGCCGGGGCCAGCGATGGTCGAAGACAAACCCATATGCCAGCGCGAATAGCGTCTCGAACACGATCATCTGGCCCGACAGCGTGAGGGGTAGCCGACGGCTCGCGATGTTCCACAGGTTGTTGCCAATAAGCGACGCTCCGATTGCAACGGCGCCGTTGACGATCCAGAACCACTGCCAGTCGCGCTGGCTGCCGGACGCGGTGAGGGTGTCGCCGGCGACCATCCACCCGATGACCGCGAGCACCGCGGAAACGAGGCCCGTGGACAGCCCGTAAAGCGCGGACCATTCGTTGCCGCTGAAATGCGGGTTGCGCTGCAGGTAGCGCGCGTTGTCCACCGCGTACAGCGACCAGCAGACGAGCGCGCCCACGGCGCACAGCACGCCGGCGATCTTCTCCCATACCAAACGGATTGCCGCGTCGGTGGCCGCCGCGCCATGGGCGCCGCCGCCGCCGGAGAACAGATCGATATTGATGCAGGCGATGCCCGCGGCAACGACGAGCAGCGGCAGTACGAGCTTCGATAACGGAACCGCGCCATGGTCGCGGCGGCCCATGATCGTGACCGTGATCGGGAGGATGCCGATGATCAGCGAGGTGGGGCCCACGCCGGCCAGTTGCACACCGAACGCGAGCAGCACGTAGTAGAGCAGGTTGCCCGTGAATGCCTGCCGCAGCAGCGCGATGCAGTCGGCGCGCGTGAGCTTGCGCAGGATGCGGCGAAGCATCGGCAGCGTGGCCACGAATGCGACGATGCCATAGGCGAGGTAGCGGCCGATGGCGAGTTCCCACGGTGAAAATACCGGCAGCAGCTTGGGCGCGATGAACACCATCCCCCAGAACGCGCCGGCCAGCAGGCCGCACAGGACGCCGATTCCCATCGTCTCCGTTCTCGAATCTTGAAAGGAAGGCGAGCATAGCAAAGGGTTTGCGGGAAAGCATCAGCAAATCCTGCAATCCTGTATAATCTGCTTTTGCGCCTAGAGGATTTGCTATGCGTCTTGTCCAGAAAGCACTCACGTTCGATGATGTGCTGCTCGTACCGGCCTATTCGGCCGTCCTGCCCCGGGATGTTTCCCTTCGCACCCGCCTGTCTCGTTCCATTGAATTGAACATTCCGCTGGTCTCCGCCGCCATGGATACCGTGACGGAAGCCCGCCTCGCCATTTCCATGGCACAGGCCGGCGGCATCGGCATTGTCCACAAGAACCTGAAGCCAGCCGACCAGGCGCGCGAAGTCGCGCGGGTCAAGCGCTACGAGTCGGGTGTACTGCGTGATCCGATCACCATTTCGCCGGACATGAAGATCCGCGATGTGATCGCGCTGTCGCAGCACCACGGCATTTCGGGTTTCCCGGTGCTCGAAGGCAAGACCGTCATCGGCATCATCACCAACCGCGACCTGCGCTTCGAGGAAGACCTGGAAGCGCCGGTGCGCGCGAAGATGACGCCGCGCGAGAAGCTGGTGACCGTGGCCGAAGGCGCGCCGCTCGAAGAAGCCAAGCGCCTGATGAACCGTCACCGCCTGGAGCGTGTGCTCGTGGTCAACAGCGCGTTCGAGCTGCGCGGGCTGATCACGGTGAAGGACATCCAGAAGGCCGTCGATAACCCGCTGGCAAGCAAGGACGACCATGGCCAGCTGCGCGTAGGCGCGGCAGTTGGCGTGGGCCCGGACAACGACGAGCGTGTGGATCTGCTGGTGAAGGCCGGCGTGGACGTGATCGTGGTCGATACCGCCCACGGCCACAGCCAGGGCGTGCTGGACCGCGTGCGCTGGGTCAAGCAGAACTATCCGCAGGTGCAGGTCATCGGCGGCAACATCGCCACCGGCGCCGCCGCGCGTGCGCTGGTCGATCATGGCGCCGATGGCGTCAAGGTCGGTATCGGTCCCGGTTCCATCTGCACCACGCGTATCGTCGCGGGTGTGGGCGTGCCGCAGATCACGGCCGTCTCCAACGTGGCCGAGGCGCTGCAGGGCACCGGTGTGCCGCTGATCGCCGACGGTGGCGTGCGTTACTCGGGCGATGTGGCCAAGGCCCTCGCGGCCGGCGCGCATACGGTGATGATGGGCGGCATGTTCTCGGGTACCGAGGAAGCGCCGGGCGAAGTGTTCCTCTATCAGGGCCGCTCGTTCAAGAGCTACCGTGGCATGGGTTCGGTGGGCGCGATGAAGGATGGCGCCGCGGACCGTTACTTCCAGGAAGACAACACCGCCAACGTCGACAAGCTCGTGCCGGAAGGCATCGAGGGCCGCGTGCCTTACAAGGGCCCGGTGCAGGCGATCATTCACCAGCTGACCGGTGGCATTCGCGCGTCGATGGGCTATTGCGGCAGCAGCTCCATCGCCCAGTGGCACGAGACGGCGGAGTTCATGCAGATCACGGCGGCAGGCATGCGCGAGTCGCACGTGCACGACGTCCAGATCACGAAGGAAGCGCCGAATTACCACATCGACTGATTCCGCAGTCGATCCGGCCGCACGGCCGCGCAAGCCTTGTCCGCGCAGATTGCGGGCGGGGCCGCGCGGCCGTGTGTACATGAGTCACCGACATCACGGACAGGAGCGCCAATGAAGATACTGCTGCGAGCGGTGCTGTTTCTCGATGCCTTGCTCCAACTGCTGCTTGGCATCCTGCTGCTGGCGTCGCCGTTTGCGACGCTGTATGCCGCGCTGCAATTGCCGCAGCCGCAGCCCGCGCTGTACGGGCAACTGCTCGGCGTGGCGATGATCGGCTTTGCCTGGCTTCTGGTGCAGGCCACGATCAACGGCCAGCTGACCGTCGCCATCGCGCGGACGGTCGGACAGGTGAATCTGATCGGCGCGATTCTGATCGTATCGTGGGTGCTGTTCCTCGAAGTGCCCGTGCAGGGCGCGGGCAAGATCTGGCTGCTGACGCTGGCCGCGGTCCTCGCGTTCTTTGCAGCGGTGCAGATTCCCGCGGCCAAGCGCGTGCGCCGGCGCGAGCGCGAGGCACAGCTGGCACGCGAGGCCGAGCGCCAGGCGGCCACCACGGCCACCACGGGCGGACGTCCCGTCGGTCCCGGTGGCGATGCGGTGCGACCCGACCCTTATCCTCATGACGATGCGGTTCGTCCGGCATCGCGCGAATATCCTGAATACCGGCGCGAGCCGGTCATCACGCCGCCGCCGGGCTATGGGCCCGGTACCGAAGTGTTGCCCGACCCTGCAACGGAAGAACTGCCATCCCCCCATCATGCACGACAAAATCCTCATTCTTGATTTCGGCTCGCAGGTCACGCAGCTGATTGCCCGCCGTGTTCGCGAGGCCCACGTCTATTGCGAAATCCATCCGAACGACGTGTCCGACGAGTTCGTGCGACAGTTCGCGCCGAAGGCCATCATCCTGTCGGGCAGCCACGCCAGCACCTACGAGGACCATCAGCTGCGCGCGCCGCAGGCCGTGTGGGACCTCGGCGTGCCCGTGCTCGGCATCTGCTACGGCATGCAGACGATGGCCGTGCAGCTGGGCGGCAAGGTGGAGTGGAGCGACCATCGCGAGTTCGGTTACGCCGAGGTGCGCGCGCACGGCCATACGCCGCTGCTGCAGGACGTGCAGGACTTCGTCACGCCGGAAGGCCACGGCATGCTCAAGGTCTGGATGAGCCACGGCGACAAGGTGGCCGAACTGCCGCCGGGCTTCAAGCTCATGGCGTCCACGCCGAGCTGCCCGATCGCGGGCATGGCCGATGTGGATCGCGGCTACTACGCCGTGCAGTTCCACCCCGAAGTCACGCACACCGTGCGCGGCCGCGAGATGATCGAACGCTTTGTGCTCGGCATTGCCGGCGCGAAGGCGGACTGGGTCATGCGCGACCACATCGAGGAAGCCGTCTCGAAGATTCGCGAGCAGGTGGGCGACGAAGAGGTGATTCTGGGCCTGTCCGGCGGTGTCGATTCGTCGGTGGCCGCGGCGCTGATCCATCGCGCGATCGGCGATCAGCTGACCTGCGTGTTCGTCGATCATGGCCTGCTGCGCCTGGACGAAGGCAAGATGGTGATGGACATGTTCGCGGGCCGCCTGCACGCGAAGGTGGTGCATATCGACGCGTCGGACCAGTTCCTCGGCCATCTGGCCGGCGTGACCGACCCCGAGCAGAAGCGCAAGATCATCGGCCGCGAGTTCGTCGAGGTGTTCCAGGCCGAGGCGAAGAAGCTGAGCAACGCCAAGTGGCTGGCGCAGGGCACGATCTATCCGGACGTGGTGGAGTCGGGCGGTACCAAGACGAAGAAGCAGACCACGATCAAGAGCCACCACAACGTGGGCGGCCTGCCGGAGACGCTGGGCCTGAAGCTGCTGGAACCGCTGCGCGACCTGTTCAAGGACGAAGTGCGCGAACTCGGCGTGGAACTCGGCCTGCCGCCGGAGATGGTGTACCGCCACCCGTTCCCGGGCCCGGGCCTCGGCGTGCGGATTCTGGGCGAGGTGAAGCGCGAGTACGCGGAGCTGCTGCGCCGCGCCGATGCGATCTTCATCGAGGAACTGCGCAAGACGATCGCGACCGAGCAGGACGCGGCGGCCGGCCTGTGCGAGCCGCATCAGGTGGGCAAGAGCTGGTACGACCTGACGAGCCAGGCGTTCGCGGTCTTCCTGCCCGTGAAGTCGGTCGGCGTGATGGGCGATGGCCGCACGTACGACTACGTGGTGGCACTGCGCGCGGTGCAGACCACGGACTTCATGACGGCGCACTGGGCGCACCTGCCTTACGCGCTGCTGGGCCGCTGCTCGAACCGCATCATCAACGAGGTCCGCGGGTTGAACCGCGTGGTGTACGACGTTTCGGGCAAGCCGCCTGCGACGATCGAGTGGGAATAACGGCCCAGCGGACTTCCGGTTTATAGATGTCGCAAAAAGCTCACGTTCAGTGAGCTTTTTGCCATTTGTGAGCCATCTCCGCCTTGACGCATTGAGGGTGGCACTAAGATAACGTACTTCTGCACGATAACATGGTGTATGTTATCGTGTGGAATGTACGTTACCGGGGCTTCACCTTGCCATCTCTCGCGACCGACGTTCTGCGTTATCTCCATGAGGTCTTGGGCATCGACGCACCAGGCGTCGAGCCGTGGACAGGCGCGGGGCAGTTGCCTTACTTCCTCCAGGATGCCTTTCAGTTCTGCGAGCTAGAGCTGCTAGGGCAGCCCGTCATTCTGGCGATGGCCGCCGCCGACGCCAGGACGTCTCTGAGCGAGATCCGGCTCTGGGTGAGCAAGGTCGGCGCCTTGGCCGGCCATCCGGTGGTTTACGTCACCGATGCCTTGCCGTCCTATGACCGCCGGCGGTTGATCGAGCAGAAAGTCCCGTTCATCGTTCCGGGCAACCAACTCTACCTGCCAGACCTGGGTCTGGATTTGCGTGAACATTTTCGGCAGCGCGCTACGCCCACGGAAGCGCTGAGCCCATCCGCGCAGGCCATGCTGATTTCCGCTTTACTGCATCAGCCATGGCAATCCGACTGGCAGCCCTCCAGCGTGGCGGCGGTCCTCGGCTATACGCCAATGACAGTGTCGCGTGCTGTCAAGGAACTCACTGGGACCGGGCTCGCCACTGCCTACACGGTTGGTCGTTCGCGCTGGCTGAAGATGGAACATCCTCCAGAGCAGATATGGGAACGTGCGAAACCCATGCTGCGAACGCCGGTCAAGCGCGTGGCGTGGGTGGCAGCCTGTGTAGACGTCCGATATCGGCCGACTCGCATGGCGGGCCTGAGTGCCCTCGCTCGCCATTCCATGCTGACGGAGCCGAGATGGCCGGTGTATGCGATGGCTGCCACCGATTGGAAGGTCGCGACGGAGGCCGGGATTCAGGAGTTGCCCGAGCCCGAAGCGGGCGCCCAGCAGTGGCAGTTATGGAGCTACAGCCCGGCGTTGATGTGGGATACCGACATTGTTGACCCCCTCTCGCTGACGCTTAGTTTGCAGGATAGCGCCGACGACAGGGTTCAGCTCGCACTGGATGAACTCAAGGGACTGTTGCCGTGGTGAGAGGATTGGCTATTTTTCAGGAGCATTTCGCGGCGTACGCCGACCAATATGTATTGATTGGCGGCACAGCTGCGAGTCTGACGATGGAGGAGGCGGGCCTGGAGTTCCGAGCCACGAAGGACCTCGACATTGTCCTGCACGTGGAGGCGTTGACGCAGGCGTTCGGCGAAGCCTTCTGGGAATTCGTTGAGGAGGGTGGGTACGAAATTCGTCAGGCGAGTGACACAGGCAAACCGACCTTCTATCGATTTCAGAAGCCGGCCGATGATCGCTACCCCGCGATGATCGAGTTGTTCGCGAGAACGCCTGCCGGACTAAAGCTGGCCGAAGGCAGTGCGCTGACACCGATACCATTGGATGAAGCCGTCTCCAGCCTGTCCGCCATTCTGCTGGACGAAGTCTACTACGCGTTTATCATGGCTGGACGTCGCGAGGTCGGTGGTCTGCCGTGGGTCGGTGAAGATCGTCTGATCCCGCTCAAGGCCATCGCGTGGCTGGACCTGAGCAGCCAGAAGGAGCATGGCGCAAAGGTAGATGCCAAGGACGTGCGCAAGCACCTCAACGACGTGCTGCGTCTTTCCCAGCTTCTGACACCCGATACACGCATCGCGCTCGACAACAAGATCGGCGCGGACCTGACGCGCTTTCTGGTCGCCATTGCGGCCGATGCAACGATCGATCCAAAAGCACTGAATCTCGGCAACGTTGCCGTCGCCGATCTGGTCGCCCGAATCGCCAGGGCGTATGACATTGCATTGCCTGCGCAGGCGGAGCGATGATGATCTATGCGGCCAGCGGGACCCCGAATGCCCTCACGCTTAGGTCCACGAAGCTGCGTACCTTGGGGTCCATGTAGCGGCTGGAGGCGAATACGGCGTGGACCGGGGCGGGCGGTTCTGACCAGCCCGGCAGTACGCAGGACAGCGCGCCTTCCGCTTCGTACGGCGCCGCCATGAAGCGGGGCAGTTGCGCGATGCCGATGCCCGCCAGGGCGAGGTTTCTTGCGGAGAGGGTGCTGCTGACCGCGCAGCGTGGGGACGTCGTGATGCGCTCCGTTTGCGTGCCATTGCCGAGCGTCCAGCTGGCGCGGCCGCGGGTCGTTTTCACGATCAGCGCGTGATGCTTCAGGTCGCCGGGCGTCAGAAGCTTCGGTGCATCTTTCAGGTAATCCGGGGCCGCGTACAGGCCGTAATCCACTTCCCCCAGCTTGCGGGCCGACAGGCCTGAGTCCTCCAGCGCGCCGACGCGAATCGCGACGTCGAAGCCTTCGTGGATGATGTCGACCATGCGGTTCGTGTATTCCGCCTCCACCGTGACCTTCGGTGCCAGCCGCAGGAATGCGGCGACCCACTGGTCCACGACCATCGTCCCGAATTCGGAGCCGGCCGTGATCTTGAGCAGGCCCTTGGGCTCCCTCGACTGTTGCGCCACCGCGGCCTCCGCGGCCTCGGCGGCGGTGAGGATGCTGATCGCGCGCTCGAAATAGTCGCGGCCGACTTCGGTCACGTTGAGCCGCCTCGTCGAGCGAGTCAGGAGCTGGGCGCCGAGTTTTTCTTCCATGCGCCGCACGATGCGGCTGACCCTTGCCTTGTCGGTGCCGAGCCGTTCCGCGGCCGTGGTGAAGGAGCCGTCGGTTACCACGGCCGCGAAGACGCGCATCTCGGGCAGGTCGATTGATGTAGTCATGGACAACAGTATGTGATTTTCGGCGCTATTTATCAATCATGGCGTCACGTTCAAAGTGCGATCTTCTTCAACACACGAGACGTACGATGAAACAAACAATCGGAATCATTGGCGCGGGACTGGTCGGCAAGGCCGTTGCGCGTCTGGCGGTCGCGGCGGGCTATCACGTCGTGATCAGCAACGCGCGCGGCCCCGCCACGCTTTCCGCGCTGGTCGGGGAGCTCGGGCCGCTCGCTCGCGCCGGCACCGTCGAGGACGCGATTGCGGCCGCGGATATCGTCACGCTCGCCATTCCGCTGGCGGTCTTCGAGACGCTGCCGGCGGACGGATTTGCCGGCAAGGTCGTGCTCGACCAGACCAACTATTACCCGGGCATGGGCGAGTTTCGCCGGGCCGATCTCGACAACGGCGAACTGACGTCGAGCGAACTCGTGCAACGGCACCTTCGTGGCGCGAAGGTGGTGAAGGGCCTGCATAACCTGAGCTGGATCCACATGGCGCGCAATGCCCGTCCCCGGGGCGATGCCGCCCGGACGACATTGCCCATTGCTGGCGACGATGCGGCCGCGAAGGCTGCCGTGATGCGCTTTGTCGAGGCGGTGGGCTACGACGTCATCGACGCGGGCGCGCTCGCGGACAGCTGGCGGATCGAACCCGGCACGCCGATCTATTTCTGGCGCTATGCCCCCGTCGTGCCGGATGGCGCGACGGGCGACGAGGCGAAGCGGTACTACCTGCAGCCAGGCAAACCCGTTTCTCGCCATGATGCCCGCCAACTCGTCGACGAGGCGGTACGCCCGTCGCCGATCGGCGGGACGCTGGACGGCATGCCGCAGGTGCATATCGACCTGTTCCTCGAGCAGGCCAGTGCGGACACGGTCAGAACGTAAGCGCGAGGAACCAGACATGTCACAGTTGCTTGTGGGGAAAACCGCGCTGGTCACGGGTGGGTCGCGCGGCATTGGACGGGCGATCGCCGAGCGGCTCGCGAAAGAGGGCGCGACGGTCGCGCTGACGTACAACGCGAACAAGGCCGGTGCAGAAGAGGTGGTTGCGGCCATCGGGAGGGATGGGGGCCGTGCTTTCGCGCTGCAGGCCGACCTCGTCGATGCGGCGGCGATTCCGGCAATGTTCGCGGCGCTCGACGGCGAACTTGTCGAACGCACGGGCAGCACGGTACTCGACGTGCTCGTCAACAATGCCGGGAATTCCGGCTGGGGCGGTCTTGCGGATGCGACGCCGGACAGCTGGGACACGATGTTCGCGGTACATGCCCGCGCACCGTTCTTCGTCGTTCAGTCCGCGTTGCGTCGTCTGGCGAATGGCGGTCACATCGTCAATATCTCGTCGGGCCTCGCCACGCGTCCGTTGCCGGTGGTGCCCATCTACGGCATGGCCAAGGCGGCGATCAACAACCTGACCCACTCGCTGGCCATGGAACTGGGGCCGCGCGGCATTACCGTGAATGCCGTCGCGCCAGGTTGGGTGCGAACCGACATGAACGCCGCGGTTCGCGAGAATGCCGGTATGGTGAAGGCCATCGAGGGCGATACCGCATTGGGCCGCTTTGGCGAAACCTCGGACATCGCGGCGGTGGTGGCATTCCTGGCGTCGGACGAAGGGCGCTGGGTGACCGCGCAGGTGATCGAGGCGAGCGGCGGGTACAGGCTTGGATAAGGGTAAATCGGCAAAGTGCGATTCCAAAGGGGGGCTTGGGGGGTGTATGGTTGTCACATGACAACTATGTGGGGGTTCCCACACTGGAGATCGCCGATGGCGCGCGTCGCTCATCCGAAGAAGGACGTAGAGGAAGCGCTCAGGTACGCCGAAAGTTGTGGCTGGCGTGTGGAGGCGGGTGGTGGCCATGCGTGGGGACGGATTTTATTGTCCCCATAACGCGCGCGATTGTCGTTGCGGGGAGTTCTGTATCTCCAGTGTCTGGAGTACTCCCCGGAACGCCTGCAACCATGCGCGTGCGATTCGGCGCGTCGTGGACAACTGCGCGATGCAACAGAGACCGATTCACGTTCCCAAGCTGCGGGAGGATTAGCCGATGGAATACGTTTTTACCTTGAAGTACCAGCTGGCCGATGGTCTGGGCGATCCGGACCGTGTGGTGGCACGGCTGGGGGATGCGGGTTGCGATGACGCGCTGGTTGGCATCGGGCAGCCCGGCCGACTCGCGTTGGCGTTCACGCGCGAAGCGCCCAGCGCCGATGCGGCGGTGCGCAGTGCGCTCGCGGATGTGCGGCGGGCCGTGCCGGAGGCGCGGCTCATCGAGGTGGCGCCGGACCTCGTTGGACTGACCGATGTCGCCGAGATGATTGGCGTGTCGCGGCAGAACATGCGGAAGCTGATGCTGTCGCACCCGGGGAGTTTTCCGACGCCCGTGCATGAAGGCAGCGCTTCCATCTGGCATCTGGTGGACGTGTTGGCGTGGCTGCAGGCGAAGGGGACCTACTCGCTGGCCAGGGAGGCGCTAGACGTGGCGCGAGTCGCGTTGCAGGTCAATCTGGCCAAGGAGGGCCAGCGGTTGCCGCGGGCGGCGGCGAGGGAGTTGCAGGCACTGGTGGGGTGAGTCCGGTTTTCGGCGGAATCACGCCTTGCCTGGCTCGGCCTCGCGCATGGCCATGCGATAGGCCCTGGGCGAGTGGCCGTTCACGCGCTTGAAGGCCGTGCTGAACGCGCTATCGGATGAGTAGCCGAGCGATTGGGCGACGACGGTGACCGGCGTGTCGTCTTCCCGCAGCGCGCGTTCGGCGAGTCGCATGCGCCATTCGGTGAGGTAGGTCAGCGGCGCGACGCCGGCGACGGTCCTGAAGTGGGCGGCGAACGTCGTGCGGGACATGGCGCAGGCTTTCGCGAGGTCTTCGAGGTGCCAGGTGCGCGCCGGGTCGTCGTGCATCAGGCGCAGGGCCGGCGCGAGGCGGGCGTCTCCGAGCGCGCGGAGCCACCCGGGTGGCATCGGTGCGGACGTCCGCAGGTGCGCGCGCAGGATCTGGATAAACAGCAGCTGCGCGAGCTGCGCGGAGGCGAGCTGGGTGCCGGGCTGTTCGTTGGCGCGCTCTTCGACCAGTTGCGCGAGCAGCCAGCGAAAGGCCGTGGCCTGCGCGGAGGCGGCCGGGACATGGATCCATGGCGGCAGGACGTCGGCCAGCAGCCGGCCGCTGACAGGGTCCAGCAGGATGTGGCCGCCTATCTGCGAGAAATCCGGCGCCGTGCCGGTGCCGGTGCCGATACCGATACCGAGATGCACACCGTTGTTGCCGGCACGGGCGAACACGCTCATCGCATCGACGGGTGGCGTGTCCAGATCGCTCGCGAGCACGAACGATCGTTTGGCCGCCAGCAACCCGACGTCGCCAGTCTCGAAGCGGACCGGTTCCTGCTCGCCGTCGATCCGCACCCAGCACTGCCCCTTCACCACCGCAAAGAACTTGATCTTCTCCGGAGCCGGGAAGCGGAGCGCCCACGGGCCGGTCGCCGTGAATCCGCCTGTGACGATGGACTCGGCATGGGTGAACTTCAGGATGTCGGAAAACGGATCGCGGCTCATCGGACTCATTCGGCGTATTTCGAGCTTTTTAGTACTATCGCGAAAGTAAATCGCACTTTCAATTATTCACCGTACGCGGCCTCGTGTCTAACCTGACGCCTTTCGGTATTTGGGACATCGACATGAGCGAAGAGACGGTACTGGTCACGGGCGGAACGGGATTTATCGCGCAGCACTGCATGCTGGCCCTGCTGCGCGCGGGCTATCGGGTGCGGACCACGGTCCGGTCCGCGGCGCGGGAGGCGGCGGTGCGCGACCAGTTGCGGACGGGCGGCGTGGCGGCGGGAGATCGGCTGTCGTTCGTCGTCGCCGACCTGGGCGACGACCGCGGCTGGACAGAAGCCGTGGCCGGATGTGCCTTCGTGCTCCACGGGGCGTCGCCGACGCCGTCGGGCGATCAGGTGCGCGACGAGGACTGGATCCGGCCCGCGGTCGACGGCAATCTGCGCGTGCTCCGCGCTGCGCGGGATGCCGGTGTCAGGCGCGTCGTGCTGACCTCCGCGTTCGGAGCGATCTGCGCCGGGCATGCGCAACTGAATCGGCCGTTCGACGAGAACGACTGGTGCGATCTGACGGCCGGCGACATCTGGCCGTACCAGAAGTCCAAGACGCTGTCCGAGCGCGCGGCGTGGGACTTTATCGTGCGCGAGGGCGGTGGCCTCGAGTTGTCGGCCGTCAATCCGACGGCGGTGGTGGGGCCCGTGCTGGGCGCCGACTATTCGCACTCCATCTCGATGATCACGCGAATGCTCGACGGGCAGCGCGGATGCCCGAAGGTCAATTGCGGCTTTGTCGATGTGCGGGACGTGGCCGACCTGCATGTGCTGGCCATGACGAACCCTGCCGCCCGTGGCGAACGCTTCCTGGCGATCGCGGGCGACAGCCTGTGGATGGGCGACGTGGCGAAGGTATTGCAGCGCCGGATGGGCGCGGCGGCCAGCAAGGTATCGGCGTGGGAACTGCCGAACTGGATGGTGCGCCTGGCCGCGCGCAGGAACCCCTCGTTGAAAGGGGTCGCCACGCTGCTGGGCAGGAACATGAACGCCACGAGCGAGAAGGCCATTCGCCTGCTTGGCTGGGCACCGCGTTCGAGCGAGGACGCGATCGTGGCCACGGCCGAGAGTCTGGTCCGGCTGGGCTTGCTGGGGCGGTCGGGCATGGCGGCTTAGTCAGAGTTTGCCGAAAGTTTCTGGTGGGTCCACGCGTGGGATGAATTCGAGAGATCGGCTATTCAGCGCGCTTTGCGGCGCTGCTAGGGTTGGGGTCTGATAACTCTCCGCGCTCGGAATTCGTACCATGCATCCTCCGCACGTCACGCCGCATGACTACTTCACGTTCACCCTGACATACCAGCTTGCCGAGCACGAGCGTGACCTCGAAACCCTCGTCGAACGTCTCGCCCGGCCCACGCTGGCGCAAATGCTGATCCAGATCGACCGCGAGCGGCGATTATCGATGACGTACGTGTGTACGGCGACCGAGGCGCATGCCGTCATGAGCCAGATGCTCCTCGGTGTTCAGCGCGTCGCGCCGTCGGCGTCGTTCGTGTCGTGGGTCCGCCGCGATGGCGTCTGCATCCAGCCGTGACATGCATGGCGGTCGACCGCGACGTTCCTGTCGCGGCGGCGTCAGCGATGCTCACTGCGCCAGATAGGCGCCATCGACCGCAATGGACTGACCCGTGAGATAGCGGGCCTTGTCGCTGCCAAGAAACACGATGGTCTGCGCGATCTCTTCGGGCGTGCCGGCGCGGCGCGCGGGAATCGTGTCGAGAAAGCCGGACCGGGCGCCGGCGTCGTTGCCGGTGAAGCGGTCGAGCATGTCCGTGGCGACGGGCCCGGGGGCGACCGCATTGACGCGGATGCCGGCGACGGCACCCTCCAGCGCGGCGGACTTGGTCAGGCCTTCCACGGCGTGCTTGCTGGCCACGTAGACCGATGCGCCCGCAAAGCCAGCGTGTCCGGCGACCGACGACAGGTTGACGATCGCGCCGCTGCCCTGGGCCAGCATCACGCGCATCTCGTGCTTGAGCGCCAGCAGCGTGCCCAGCACATTCGTCGAGAACGTTTCCTCGTAGTTGGCCGCCGACTGCTCGGACAGCGGGGCGACCTGGCCTTCGGTCCCCGCGTTGTTCACCGCCACGTCGATGCGGCCGAAGCGTTCGACCGCGCGTTCCACGAGGTTGCGGACATCGGCTTCGAAGCGCACGTCGGCGCGAACGAACTCGGCTTCCGTGCCGAGCGCGCGCAACTCGGCGGCCAGCTGATGGCCGGCTTCCTCGCGGCGGCCGCTGACGACGAGGCGGCTGCCCTCGCGTGCGAAGGCGAGGGCCGTGGCGCGGCCAATGCCGGTGAGGGCGCCGGTAATGAGGACAACAGGGGCGGCAGCGGAAGGGGTCATGATGGGTCTCCGTGGTTTTGCGTTCATCCACTATCGTTGATTCCCATGCGTAGATTCAGTGGGGTATTCTCATATCAATCATTCCACCCTGGAATAAAGACGAAGGGATATCGATGGACAAGCTGCAGGCGATGCGGACCTTTGTGCGGGTCGTGGAAGCCGGGAGTTTTTCGGCGGTGGCGCATGAGGCGGACGTGACGCAGGGCGCGGTAAGCAAGCAGGTGGCGGCGCTCGAGGCGGACCTCGGCGCGAAGCTGCTCACGCGCACGACGCGATCGCTTGCACTGACCGAGGAAGGCGCGCGCTATTTCGAGCAGGTGCGGCGGCTCGTGGCCGAGATCGCGGAGGCCGAGGGTGCGCTGCGTTCCGGAGAGCAGCAGCTGTCGGGATGGCTGCGCGTGGCCGCGTCGGTCGCGTTCGGGCGCCGCAAGCTGATGCCGATCGTCCAGGATTTTCTGGCGGAACATCGCCATGTAAAGATTGACCTGCGCCTGCATGACGGGTTTGTCGATCTCGTCGAGCTCGGGATCGATGTCGCGGTGCGGATCGGCGAACTATCGGACAGCAGCCTCGTGGCACGGCGGCTGGGCACCACGCACCGGACGCTGGTGGCGCATCGCAAGTATCTGCGCAGGTTGCCGTCCGGCCTCAAGGCGCCGAAGACACCGGAAGATCTCGCGCAGCACAACTGCCTCGTCTACACCGAGACCGTGTCGCGCAACGTCTGGCAGTTCACGGCGGGCGCCGGTGCGGAAGTGCCGGCGGGCACGACCTCCGCGGTACGGATTCAGGGGAATCTGCAGACGAACAGCAGCGAGGTCATGCGGGCGTCGCTGCTCGCGGGCATGGGGATCGGCTACTCGCCGACATGGCTGTTCGACGAAGAGCTGGCGAGCGGCGAGTTACAGCGATTGTTACCGGACTGGGAAGCCGTGCCAATGCCCATTCATCTGGTCAGCCCCCAGCAACGCCGGCATTCGGCGAAGGTGAGGGCGTTCGCGGACTTCGTCAGCCGCCGGTTCGCGTAGCCGGGCCAGCAGAACGAGCGAGGTCAGGCCGGCGCGAGCATCTGTCCCGGATAGGCGCCCGTGGCGCGCTGCCCATCCCAGACGCATTCGCCATTGACCCACACTCCGGCAATCCCCTCGCTCGCCTGAATCGGCGCATCGAACGTCGCGCGGTCGGTGACCGTGGCCGGGTCGAAGACGACGAGGTCGGCGCGCATGCCCGGTAGCAGCAGGCCGCGGTCGGGCAGGCCGTAATACCGGGCGGCCAGACCCGTCATCTTGTGGATGGCGGTCTCCAGCGGCATCAGCCCGCGTTCGCGAACGGTGTCCGCCAGAATGCGCGTGAACGTGCCCCACTGGCGCGGATGCGGATGCTTGTCGAACGGCAACCCGTCCGAGCCGACCATGCACTGGGGATCGGCGACGATACGATCGACGTCCTCCTGGCTCATCAGGAAGTAGATGGCGCCGGCCGGTGACAGGCGCGCGAGCATCTGGTCGTCGTCGAGGCCCAGTTCGCGCTGGATATCGTCGAAGTCGCGGCCGGAAGCCTCCGGATAGCCTTCCGACCACGTGATCATCGTGCGGCGGGCCAGACGCACGCGGTCGAGCCGCAGCATCGTCGAGGTGGCGGGATACGGATGGCAGTCGAGGCAGACGGGCTGGAGCGCGCCGGCCTGGCCGATACGCGCGAGCGTCGCGGCCGAGCGGCCATGGTTGCGTTCGCCCGCGAGCTTGTGGTGAGAGAACACCACGCGTGTGCCGAGCGCGCGACCGATCTCGAGCGCTTCTTCGATGGCCGCGTCGATCTGGTCGGCCTCGTCGCGCAGATGCGTGGCGTAGATACCGCCGCGCGCACGCAGCGGGTCGCCGACGTCGATGATCTCGCGCGTGGTGGCATGGGCCGCGGGCGGATAGAACGTGCCCGTGGACATGCCGAATGCGCCGGCCTCGATCGCCTCCGCCAGCAGTGCCTGCATGCGGGCCGTCTCGTCCGGCGTGGCGGGGCGTTGCAGGTCGTCCATCGCGGCGACGCGCAGCGTGGTATGGCCCACAAGTGGAATCACGTTCACCGCCGCGGGCTGGGCGCGCAACGCAGCGAGCCAGTCCGCGAAACGCGGAAAGCGGAACAGGTCGCGCGGGCCGAGCAGGTCGAGCGGTTGCGGCAGCCGGTCCGCCGCCGGCGACGGCGCCAGGCTGATGCCGCAGTTGCCGGTGACCACCGTGGTGATCCCCTGCGACACCTTGGGCACCATGTCGCGATGCGCGAGCAGATAGCCGTCGTCGTGCGTGTGGGAGTCGATAAAGCCGGGCGCGACGGTGAGCCCGGCGATATCACGCACAGTCATATCGCCCACGTCGCCCTCGGTGGCGGTGCCGGGCGCGGCGAGGGCCGCGATGCGGTCGCCTTCGACGAGGACGTCCGCGGCGCGGGCC
The DNA here is from genome assembly GCF_038440175.1 of Cupriavidus sp. OTU4054. Taxonomy (NCBI): domain Bacteria; kingdom Pseudomonadati; phylum Pseudomonadota; class Betaproteobacteria; order Burkholderiales; family Burkholderiaceae; genus Cupriavidus; species Cupriavidus sp. OTU4054. The sequence goes on along the minus strand of NZ_JASATF010000001.1, from coordinate 166,949 downwards.
GGCGCGCCGGTGCCGTCGATGACCATGCCGCCACGCAGCAACAGGCGGGCGGTCCGATCCGGTTGGCGGGATGGGGTCATGGCGATCAGTCGAGCTTCTCGATATGCGCTTCGTCGATCAGCTTGCGCCAGCGCTCGGTTTCTTCGTTGATCGTCGCCTGGAAATCGGCCGGACTGCCACCGGCGGGCACGGCACCGAGCTTGGCAAGCCCATCGCGCACCACGTCGGTCTTGAGCGCGGCATTGGCGGCCTGGTTGAGCTTGCTCACCACCTCGGGCGGCGTACCGCGCGGCGCGACCACGCCGCCCCATGCCACGGTCTGGTAGCCCTTGAGCCCCGATTCGTCGAGCGTGGGCACGTTGGGCAGGATCGGCAGCCGCTTGAGGCTGCTGACGCCGAGCGCGCGCACCTTGCCGGCCGCGATCTGCGGGCCGACTTCGGACGTATTGGCGAACAGATAGTCGATGCGGCCGCCGAGCAGATCCTGCAGCGCGGCCGGGCCGCCGTTGTACGGCACGAAAAGCACGTCGATCCTGGCCATGCTCTTGAACAGTTCGCCGCCAAGGTGGCCCGTGGTCCCGATGCCGGGCGCGCCGAACGACAGCGTGCCGGGCGCCTTTTTCGCGGCGTCGATCAGGCCCTTGGCGGTGTGGAACGGCGAATCGCTGCGGACGATCAGCACGTTGTAGAGATCAAACGCGTGCACGATGGGCACGAGGTCCTTGTCCACGTCGTAGGGCAGCTTCTTGAACAGCGAGCGGTTGACGGCCAGCGTGTTGACGTTGCCATAGCCTACCGTGTAGCCGTCCGCGGCCTTGCTCTTGATTTGCAGGATGCCGATATTGCCGGCCGCGCCGGGACGGTTCTCGATGACCATCGGCACGCCGAGCGTGCGCGTCATTTCATTGGTGACGAGCCGCGACAGCACGTCGGGCGAGCCGCCCGCCGCGGACGGGACCACGAACGTGATGGGTTTGTCCGGCCATGCGGCGAACGCCTGCACCGCGGGCAGTGCCAGCGAGACGCCGATGGCGGCAATGGTCAAACGCTTGATGAAACGGGAGGGCAGACGAAACGGGAGCATGCGACTTCCTTCGGGCAGACGGCAGATCGATAATTCGGGGAATGCAACAAGCGTGCGCGGCGATGGTTCGACGTGGCGTTCCACGCAGCCTCAGGGCAGCGGATCGCCCACGCCGACGCGCTCGGTAATGAGCCGGTAGTGTTCGGGGCGCCGGTGCTTCGCGAAGTTGAAGACGTGCTGGCGGAAGTGTTCGCCAAGCGTCAGGTCCGCGTGCACCGAGATGACCTCGTCCTCTTCGGTGAGCGCGCGCGCGACGATCTCGCCCGTGGGCGCGACGATGACCGAGTTGCCGATCATGTGATGGCCGTCCTCGCTGCCGCACTTGGCCGCCGCCGCGACCCAGATCCCGTTCTGGTAGGCATTGGCCTGCAGCGAGATGAGGTGCGTGGACGTGCGCAGATGCGCGGGCTCGTTCCAGTGGATATTGCGTGACGGCGTGTTGTAGCCGAGCACGACCACCTCGGCACCCTGCAGCGCCATGACGCGATAGGTTTCGGGCCAGCGGCGATCGTTGCAGATGCACATGCCGAAGCGCGTGTCCTGCGTATCGAATACGCGGAAGCCGAGGTCGCCGACTTCGAAGAACTTCTTCTCGAGATGCTGGAACGGCGCGTCCGGCTTGTGATCGCTGTGGCCAGGCAGATGGATCTTGCGGTATTTGCCGACGATCGCACCGTCCGTGCCGACGAGGATCGACGTGTTGAAGGCCTGCCCCTCGGGCGTCAGTTCCGCGTAGCCGAGGTAGAAGCCGACGCCGAGCTTTTTCGCCTCGTCGAACAGCGGCTGCGTGGCCGGGCCGGGCATGCTGCGTTCGAAGAAGCGTTCCTGCGCTTCGGCCTCGTCCATCCAGTAGCGGGGAAAGAACGTGGTGAGCGCGAGCTCGGGAAACACGACGAAGGTTGCGCCGCGGCCGTGCGCGTCGCGCATCATGTCGAGGAGTCGGCGGACGACGGCGGCACGCGAGTCGGCCAGATGGACGGGGCCCATCTGTGCGACGGCGAGGCCAAGGGTGCGCTTGGATTGCATGCGGGTTCCGTAATGGTCGGGAGCGGGATGCGAGCCATTATCGGAACCGGGTGCGGGCGCGTCGAATGACGGTTTGTGCGTCGGTCTTAATCGCGGTTTAAGACGTTGCCCCGGCGTGGTGCGGTGCACACGGACAGTGCGGCGTGCACAAAGGTCGCTACGGTGCCGCCACGTCGTGCTGCGCCAGCACATTGCGCAGCACGCGGATAAAAGCCTCCGCCACCGGCGAGACGGACTCCGTGCGCAGGTGGACGAGGTCCGCGACGATCGGCGCGGCATGCTCCAGGGGCAGAACGCGGAAACGCGCGCCGGGCCAGCCGCGCAGCAGGAACTCATCGACGAGTGCAATGCCCGCGCCCGCATGCACGAGCGCACAGGCCGTGTGGGGCAGTCCGGCCTCGATCGCCACGCGCGGGGTTTCGCCGGCTTCGCGGTAGAGCTTGTCGATGCGCTGGCCGAACGGCGTATCGGGCGGATAGGCGATAAGGGGATACGGCAGCAGGTCCGCCACGGTGACCGATGTCCGCGACGCCAGCGGGTGCGACGGCGGGCAGATGCAGACCACGCGGCTCGATGCCAGCGGCGTGGTGGTCAGCGTCGGATGATCCATCGGCAGCGTGGAGACACCGACCTCGATCTGACGGTTCAGCAACTGCTCCTTGAGCTGCGCGTGCGTCATGCACTGGAAATGGATGCGCACGTCGGGGTTGCCGATATGGAATTGCGCGATGGCCTGCGGCACGAGCATCTGGCCGATGCTGGGGCTCGCGCCGACGCTGATCAGGCCGTGGCGGCGATCGGCGAGCTCGTGGATCAGGTCCTCGATGCGCTCGACGCCGCGATAGACGAGCTGCACCTCGTGATAGAGGCGGCGCGCTTCCTCGGTGGGGTGAAGACGGCCCTTGATGCGCTCGAACAGCGGAAACCCGAGCCGGCTCTCGGTGTACGACAGCATGCGGCTGACCGCGGGCACGGAGACGTGCAGCAGCCGCGAGGCATCGCTCACGGAGCCCGTGCTCATGACCGCCCGAAAGACTTCGATCTGCCGCAGGTTCATGATTCGCTCCCCTCAGCGCGCTCAGTTGCGCTTCGCACCCTTGCCCTGCACGTAGGCGCCGGCCTGATGCAGCTGCCCCTCGGTATGCTCGAGCGCCTTGATCGCGCCCTTGCCCTTGCGCGCCAGCAACTGCTCGACGAGGCCTTCGGCCAGCGCGATACCGGCGGTGATCGACGGGAAGAACGACGGGCTATCCACCGAGAACAGCAGCGTGCAATCGGCATGCAGCGCGATGGGCGCCACCGTGCTGTCGGTCATCGCGACCACGCGGCAGCCCGCTTCGCGCGCGGCGTCGGTGACGCGGATGATCTCGGCGGAATAGGGGGCGAAGCTGACGACGACGACCGCATCGCGCGCGGTAAGGGCGCGGAGTTCCATTTCCAGCGCGCCGGCATCGCCGCGAATGAGCTGGACCGTCGGGCGGAACAGCCGGTAGACGTAATGCAGGGTCGCCGCGATGGGCGCGCACGAGCGGAAGCCGGCCACATAGACGTTGCCGGCCGCGCTCAGCAGGTCGACGGCCTTGGTCATGGCTGCCGCGTTCTGCTCGCCGGTCACGTCGAGGTTGCGATGCTGCGCGTCGAACATGTCCTTGAGCAGGCGATTGGAGCCGCCGGCCTGCACGACCTTGCGCGCGCGTTTGGCATACGGTTGCGGGCCGCCGCGCATCGACTCGACGAACAGCTCGCGCAATCCCTGCCAGCCCTCGAAGCCCAGGAACTGCGCGAGCCGCACGAGCGTGGCGGGCTGGACGCCGGCTTCGGTCGCCACCTTGCGCATCGACAGCAGCGGGACTTCCTGGGGATGGTCGAGCAGATAGCGCGCGCCGCCCTGGAACTGGGTGCTGAGCTCGGCGAAATGCTCGCGCAGATACGTCAGCAGATCGTCGAGGTGTTGCGGCGGCACGAGGGGGGAGGTCATCGTCGGGGTGCGTGGGACTCGGGATGTAACGATTGTTGCACAAGTCAGGATTGAATCATTCGAATCTTATCTCGCTGCTTATGAAACAAATGTTGCGTAACGCGCGGGGCGCTCATATACTTTCTCCATCGGTTTTCACCTTCACACCACCATGACCAAGGTCTTCCATCGCAATCCGCGTCAGGCCATGCCCATTGCCGTCGGCGGGCAGGGCGTCGAGCTGTTCGACAATCAGGGCAAGCGTTATATCGACGCATCGGGCGGCGCGGCCGTATCGTGCCTCGGGCACGGGCATCCGCGCGTGATCGCGGCCATTCGCGAGCAGGTGGAGACGCTGGCTTATGCGCATACGTCGTTCTTCACGACCGAGGTATCGGAGACGCTCGCGGATACCCTCGTCGCGGCGGCGCCCGGCGATCTTGATCATGTGTACTTCGTCTCGGGCGGATCGGAGGCCGTGGAGGCCGCGCTGAAGCTCGCGCGGCAATATTTCGTGGAGACTGGACAGCCCGCGCGGCGTCACTTCGTCGCGCGCCGCCAGAGCTATCACGGCAATACGCTCGGTGCGCTGGCGATCGGCGGCAACGCGTGGCGCCGCGAACCGTTCCTGCCGTTGCTGGTGCCCGCGCATCATGTGTCGCCGTGCTACGCCTATCGCGACCAGCGCGAGGACGAGACCGAGGACGCGTACGCACAGCGGCTGGCCGACGAACTCGAGGCGAAGATCCTCGAACTCGGGCCGGAGACGGTGGCGGCGTTCGTCGCGGAGACAGTCGTGGGCGCCACCGCGGGCGCCGTACCCCCCGTTGGCGATTACCTGCGCCGCATCCGCGCGGTCTGCGACAAGTACGGCGTGCTGCTGATCCTCGACGAAGTCATGGCCGGCATGGGCCGCACCGGCTATACGTTCGCCTGCGAGGAAGACGGCGTGGTGCCCGATATCGTGACGATTGCCAAGGGGCTCGGCGCGGGGTACCAGCCCATCGGCGCGATGCTGTCCACGGACCGGATCTACGATGCGATCGTGGGCGGCAGCGGCTTCTTCCAGCATGGGCATACCTATATCGGCCATGCGACCGCCTGCGCGGCGGCACTGGCCGTGCAGCGCACGATTGCCGAGGAGCGTCTGCTCGACAACGTGCGGGCGCGCGGCGAGCAGCTGCGCGCGCGGCTGCGCGAGGTACTGGGCGCGCATCCGAACGTCGGCGATGTGCGGGGCCGCGGGCTGTTCGTCGGCGTGGAGTTCGTGGCGGACCGCGAGACCAGGGCCACGCTGGATCCCGCGCGCAAGGTGCACGCGAAGATCAAGTCGACGGCCATGCAGAACGGGCTGCTGATCTATCCGATGGGCGGCACCGTGGACGGCGTGCATGGCGACCATGTGCTGTTCGCCCCGCCGTTCATCAGCACCGCGAACGATATCGATCGCATCGTCGAGCGGTTTGCGACGACGGTCGATGCCGTGTTGCCCGCATCGGGGAGCGCCCGATGACGACATCCGCAACGAACACGCGGCGCGGGTACGCGCTGGCCGTGGCGCCGAACGGCGCGCGCAAGACGCATCGCGATCATGCGCGCCTGCCGATCACCCCCGATGAACTGGCCCGATGCGCGCGCGAGTGCCTCGATGCCGGCGCGTCGATGATCCATCTGCATGTGCGCAAGGCCGACGATACGCATAGCCTCGAGGTCGGCGACTATGCACCCGCCGTGGCGGCCGTGCGCAAGGCCGTGGGGCAGGAGCTGGTCATCCAGCTGACGACCGAGGCCGTGGGGATCTATGCGCCCGCGCAGCAGATCGCGACGATTCGCGCGCTGCGGCCCGAAGCCGCATCGGTGGCGGTACGCGAGCTCGTGCCGAAGGACGCCGCGCAGGACGATGCCGCGGCATTTTTCCACTGGATGCGCGAGGCAGGGGTGGTGGCGCAGTACATCCTCTACGACGCCGAAGACGTGCGCCGCTATGCGGCGCTGCGCGCAAGCGGCGTGATCCCGGCGGACGGGCACTGGGTGCTGTTCGTGCTGGGGCGCTACGCGGTCGGGCAGACGTCGTCGCCCGCGGACCTGCTGCCGTTTCTTGAGGCCTGGCGCGAGCTGGGCCTCGATCGCGCCGGCATCGAATGGGCGGTCTGCGCGTTTGGCCGGCAGGAGGCGGACTGCGCGGCGGCCGCGATCCTGCTCGGCGGGCATGCGCGCATCGGGTTCGAGAACAATATGCTGCTGCCGTCCGGCGACGTCGCGCCGGACAATGCGGCCCTGCTGCGCGCGGTGCGAACGAGCGTGGATGCGCTTGGCTATGCGCCTTGCAACGCGGCCGCCTTGCGTGGGCTCACCTGAGGCTTCGCCGGGCCGGCCGGCTTGCCGTGAAACTGGCGGATCATTGCCAGAAAGGCCTGCATGGCGCTCGTGACATAGGCATCTTCGCGGCGGATGAACAGGGTGTCCACGCGCGCAAGCTCGCGCGGCATGCGATGCAGCGCGATGCGGCCCGCGGCGGCCGCGTCGGCGAGCACGCCGCGCGGCAGCAGCGTGACGCCCACCCCCGCGGAGACGCAACTGACGATGGCATCGAGCGAGCCGAATTCGAGCGGCCTTGCCACGACGATGCCGAGGCTCGCAAGGTAGGATTCGAGCCGCTGGCGATACGAACAACCGCTCTGGAACACCACGATGCGTGGATCGGGCAGGGACGCGAGCGCCCTGGGCGAGGGGATGGCGAGGCTCGTCGCCAGCACGAGTTCCTCGGTGAATACGCGCTCCTGATGCAGATCGGGATGCGAGACCGGCCCCGCGACGAACGCGCCATCCATTTGCGAGGCAGCCACGTCGCGCACGAGGCTCGCGGTGCTGCCCGCCGTGACGGTCAGCCGCACGGCCGGATAGGCGCGCGCGAACTCGGTCAGCAACGGCGACAGCCGCCACGCGGTGGTCGTCTCCAGCGAGCCCAGCGCGAGCGTGCCGCCCGGTACGCCGTCGTCGCGCGCGGCGGCCCGCGCCTCCGCAATCAGCCGCGCGATGCGTGGCACGAACGGCAGGATGCGTTGCCCGGCCGCCGTCACGCTGACGCCGCGCGCATGGCGCTCGAATAGCTGGGCGCCCAGCGCGTCTTCCAGCGCGCGGATGCGCGCCGTCACATTGGATTGCACGGTGTGCAGTTCCGCGGCGGCCTTGTTCATGCTGCCATGCCGGGCCACGGCTTCGAAAGTTTTCAGGTCGGCGACGTCCATGGGGTCTCGCTGGATGCGGTCATCGTTCCCGACTGTAGCGCGCTTCCGCGATCGTTGCATGGGTATCTGTATTTCAGATAACTGGTATCGCTATTTTTCAGTTCTCATGATTGCCGATTACGCCTAGCCTTTGGCTATCTCCGATAGCGATGGATAGAGGCAATGACGATGAAGGACGACATGGCGCTGGCCGTGGGCGGCAACTCCCCTCCGGCGGATGTCGCCTCGCCGCCGCCGGCGCGCGGATACGCGGAGCGCAATCAGGCGTACTGGCGGCGCAACCTTTACGTCTGCGTGTTCGGCTCCTTCACCACGCTGATCAGCCTCAGCATGCTGCTGCCGTTTCTGCCGCTCTACGTCGAGCAGCTTGGCGAGACCTCGCCGGCGGCCATCGTGCAATGGTCGGCGGTGGCCTTCGGCGCCACGTTCTTCGGGACCGCCATCACGGCACCGCTCTGGGGCCGCCTGGCGGACCGCTTCGGCCGCAAGCCGATGCTCGTGCGCGCGGCCATCGGCATGGCGATCGTGATGTCGCTGATCGGTGTGGCGCATACGGTCACGGAACTGGTGGTGCTGCGGCTCGTCGCGGGGCTGATCGGAGGCTATGCCTCCGCGTCGATCGTCATGATCGGCACGCAGGCGCCGAAGGAACGCGCGGGGTGGGCGCTCGGCGTGCTCTCCACCGGGGCGCTGGCCGGCAACCTGATCGGGCCGCTCGTCGGCGGTTTCCTGCCGGGACTCGTCGGCATTCGCGGCACGTTCTTCGTCGGCGGCGCCATCATCGCCGTGGCGGCGCTCGCCACGATCTTTCTGGTGCGCGAAGACTTCGACCGCCATGCCGATACGAAGCCGCGCGTGCAGGTCGATGGCATGGCGGCCGATCCGTCACGGCGTATCGTCATCGTCGCATTGCTGATTACCGCGATGATGGTGCTGCTGGCGAACATGTCGATCGAACCGATCATCACCGTGTATATCGGCGAGCTCGGGGTGCCGACCGCGCATCAGGCGCGCATGGCCGGTATCGTGATGGCCGCTTCCGCCTTCGGCAGCATGCTGACCGCGCCGCGGCTCGGCGCATTGGCGGACCGCATCGGCAGCTGGAACGTGATCGTCGGGTGCCTTGTGGCGACCGCCGTGGTGATGGTGCCGCAGGCGTTCGTGACGGCGTGGTGGCAGCTTGCCATCCTGCGTGGCCTGATGGGCATGACGATTGCCGGGTTGTTGCCGTCGATCGCCAAGCTCGTCCGGCAGTCGGTCGACGAGAACCGCTCGGGCAAGACGCTCGGGTGTCTGCAGTCGGCGCAGTTCTCGGGACAGGTAGTGGGGCCGCTGCTTGGCGGCCAGGTGGGGGCGCATGTCGGCCTGCGCTACGTGTTTGTCGCGACGGCGGCGCTGCTGCTGCTGTGCGCGGCGATGAACCGCTGGGTCAAGCAACGGCACGTTTAGAGAATTTGCACTATTCTCTCGGCTGTCGTTCACCTTCCCCCCGAGGAGACCCCGTCCATGAGCCAGACTTCGCTCTCGATGTATGACGCATCGATCCCCGTTTTCATTCGTTACCTGACCAACCTCTCGGCCATTCTGGAGAAGGGCGTGGCGCATGCGAAGGAGCAGGGTATCGATCCGCAAACGCTGATCGATACCCGCCTCGTGGCGGACATGGATGCGCTGCCCGCGCAGATCCAGCGCGCGAGCGATGCCGCCAAGGGCGCCGCCGCGCGTCTGGCGGGCGTGGAAGTCCCGTCGTTTGCCGACGACGAAACGACGTTTGCCCAGCTGCAGGAGCGCATCGCGAAGACGATCGGCTTCCTGAAGACCATTCGCGCCGAGCAAATGGAAGGCAGCGAATCGCGCTCGATCGAGCTCAAGATGCGCACGGGCCCCGTGACGTTCGACGGCAAGACGTACCTGCTGTCGTTCGCGCTGCCGAATTTCTTCTTCCACGTGACCACCGCGTATGGCCTGCTGCGCCACAAGGGCGTGCAGATCGGCAAGCTGGACTACCTCGGGCCGCGCTGAGCCCTCCGCCGCGCCCCTATTTGGCCCCTGATACGCGCCAGATCATGTTGCCGACGTCGTCGGCAACGAGCAGCCCGCCGCGCTTGTCGATGGCCACGCCGACGGGCCGCCCCTGCGCATCACCATCCTCGTTCAGGAAGCCCGTCAGCACGTCGAACGGGGCACCGCTCGGCTTGCCCTGGTCGAACGGCACGAAGATGACCTTGTAGCCCGAGCGCGGCTTGCGGTTCCACGAGCCGTGCTGGCTCACGATCATGCCGTGCTGGAACTGCGCGGGCAGGCTGCTGCCCTGGGCCGACGTGAGCCCCAGCGACGCGGTATGCGCGCCCACGGCATAGTCGGGCACGATGGCCTTGGCCACCATGTCCGGCGCGGGCGGCTTCACGCGCTCATCGACGTGCTGCCCGTAGTAGCTGTAAGGCCAGCCGTAGAATCCGCCATCGCGCACCGACGTGATGTAGTCGGGCACGAGGTCGTTGCCGATCTCGTCGCGTTCGTTGACGGAGGTCCATAGCATGCCGCTGGCCGAATCCCACGCCATGCCGTTGGGATTGCGCAGGCCGCTCGCGAAGACGCGGTGCTGGCCCGTGCGCGGATCGATTTCCCAGATGGCCGCCCGGCCCACTTCCTTGTCGATACCGTTTTCCGCGACGTTGCTGTTGGAGCCGACCGTCGCGTACAGCTTCGTCCCATCCGGGCTGGCAATGATGTTCTTGGTCCAGTGGTGGTTCAGCGGTCCGGCCGGCAGATCGACGACCTTCTGTCCCGGTTCGGTGATGCTGGTCTGGCCGGGCGTGTAGGGGAATCGCACCACCGCATCGGTATTGGCCACGTAGAAGTCCGCGCCGACCAGCGCCATGCCGAACGGCGAATTGAGGTTCTGCAGGAATACGGTCTTCACTTCGGCCACGCCGTCGCCATCGGCATCGCGCAGCAGCGTGATGCGATTCGCGCTGGGAACGGTCGCGCCCGCGCGCTTCATGAACATCCTGGAGAACCACCCCTTGATGCCCTTGTCGTCGTCCGGCTTGGGCGGCGCGTTCGATTCGGCCACGAGCACGTCGCCGTTGGGCAGCACATAGACCCAGCGCGGATGGTCGAGCCCGCTCGCGAACGCGGTGACGCTCATGCCCTCGGCCGGCACCGGGGTCTTCCCGTCTGCCCAGCCCTTGGCCGTGGCGACGTGCACGGTGGGGATGGTCTGCTTCTTCGGCTCGGGAAGCTGCGGCGTGGGGCCGAAGCCCGCGGACTCGGGCAACTTGGACGATTCGCCGCAGCCGGTGGCGAGCACCACGATGGCGGCGGCTAAGGGCAGGGCAAGCATGCGGGACATGCGCTGTGCCATGGCGGATCTCCAGATTCTCGGTGAACGTTTATTCGGACAGCAGACCGTGGCGCGCATGCCAGTCGTGCAGCGATTCCTCGGGCCACGTGCCCACGTGCCGGTGGCCCTTGCCGCGTGGCACATCGACCCAGGGTGCCACGTAGTCGAGTCCGGCCTCGACGACTTCGGGCGGTTTGGGCAGCGGCGTATCGATGGCGCTCGCGTGGGGATGGACGAGTTCGGGCCAGCGCGGATCCCACATCCACAGTGCGCTGCCGCACTTGATGCAGAAATGCCGTTGCCCTTTCGAACGCGTGGGACGCTTGCCGGCTTCACGCATCACGGCGTGATAGATCGCGACGTTCTTCTTGCCGCGCACGCGCAGCGTGGTGGCATCGCCGCCGAGGTTGATCGCATAGCCGCCACCGCCCGCGGTCTTGCGGCAGATGGAGCAGTGGCAATGCATGTACGGATACGGCGAGTCGGATTCGAGGCTGAATTCCACCGCGCCGCAATGACAGGATCCTTCCAGATGCATGGTGCCTCCATACAGGACGTCGTCACTCAGTGTGGTCCACGGAGCGCGCCTGTGCAAGCGAAACGGCGCCTATCTGTGGCCTTGTCGGGCTCTGTCTGTCAGCGTGGATGAGTTTTTGTAAGGAGATGTGTGAATGCGGCACGCGGGGCCCGATGACGCTTCTAAACTTCGGCAGGCATGCGGTACCAAAAACCCGCTCATTCATCCCGCTCACGTATGCGGCTTTTTTCAAAAACTACCTGAGAGGTCTCACATGTCCAAGAACCATACCCTTCGTACTTCCGCTCTGATTGGCGCGCTGGCCGCGGGCCTGATGTCGGCCACCGCCTTCGCCCAAACCACGACCACGACCGCGCCGGCCGCCGGTACCAGCACCGTGCCGCCGGGCTACACGCAGGTGCAGCCGCCCAAGGATCCGCTCGTGGAGCGCCGCGAACAGCGCCGCGAAGCGAAGCAGGAATACGCGGCGGAGAAGAAGGCCGCCAAGGCCGAATACAAGCAGGATGTCGGCGCCGCGAAGCAGGAGCGCAAGGACGCCTACAAGGCCGCCAACGAGCAGGCCACCCAGCAGCTCCAGCAAGGCACGAAGCAGTAACGACGTTGCCAGTCAGGGAGCGTGGCCGGGGCGTGACTATACGAGTCGCGCGCCCGGCCACGCGCCGGACATCACGATATTCCGCACCGACATGCGCACGGCCTGCATGACGTCCCAGAGTTCGGGGACGGGCGGCCGGTTTCGCGCGGTCGCGAGCGCGACCTGACGCGTGACCACCGGATCGACGATCCGTGCCGAGTGCAGGCGTCCCTGCGCGACGCGATCGGCGACCGCGGCAAACGGCAGCATCGTCGCGCCGCATCCGTCCTCCACCAGCCGCATCGCCACCGTGTTCGACGCATCGCACTCGAGCGCCATGTTCAGTGTGGTGCCGACGCGCGTGGCCAGCGTTTCCGCGAGCACGCGCAGGCCATGGCCCGTGCTCGGCAAAATCATCGGCATCTCGCCGAGCCGCTTCGCCGGGAACGTCGCGCCCAGATGGCTCCAGGATGTCGGCGTGACAAGCGTGAGGTCTTCTTCCAGCAGGACATCCACCTTGAGCGCGCCCTGCTGCTCGGGCAGGTACAGCAATGCCACGTCGATCTCGCCCGCGGCGAGCCATGCGAGGATCGGGCTCGCGAGGCCTTCGACAAAACGCACCCGGGTCGCGGGAAACCGTTGCTTGAGCGCGGCGGCTATCGCCGCGAAGGCCGTATTGGCGATGGTCGGCTGCGCGGCGATGACCATCTGGGCGGGGCCGTTGCCCGTGGAGGCGCGGACGGCCGCGCGCGCTTCGGTGAGCGTGCTCGCGACCTGCCGCGCGTAGGTAAGCAGGGTATTGCCGGCCTCGGTCAGCACGACGCCGCGGCCGCTGCGATGAAACAGCCGCGCATCGAGCGCGGCCTCCAGCCGCGCGATCTGGCGGCTGACCGTCGATTGGTCGGCACCGAGCTCGAGCGCCGCGCGAGAGATGCTCTGCGTGTTGGCCACGCAGACGAAGCACGCGAGGTCGTCCGAGTTCAGTGTCGACATGGGGCGCGGGCCAGTCGGCCGGGCAGTTACTTCTTCGGCGTGTCGCCGATCTTGAACGACGCCATATGCTCGAGCGCGCGCACCATGCCCGAATGGTCCCAGCCGGCGCCACCCTGGGCCACGCATACGTTGAACAGCTGCTGCGCGGAGGCGGTGTTCGGCAGTGCCATGCCGAGCGCCTTGGCCGTGGATAGCGCGAGGTTCAGATCCTTCTGATGCAGCTCGATGCGGAAGCCCGGATCGAACGTGCGCTTGATCATGCGTTCGCCGTGCACTTCCAGGATGCGCGAGCTGGCGAAGCCGCCCATCAGCGCCTGCCGCACGCGCGCGGGATCCGCGCCGGCCTTCGCCGCGAGCACGAGCGCCTCGCCGACCGCTTCGATCGTGAGCGCCACAATGACCTGGTTGGCCACCTTGGCGACCTGGCCGTCGCCGACGTTGCCGACCAGCGTGATGTTCTTGCCCATCAGCTGCAGCAGGGGCAGCACGCGGTCGAACACGTCCTGCTTGCCGCCGCACATGATGGACAGCGTGGCGGCCTTGGCGCCGACTTCGCCGCCCGAGACCGGGGCATCGACATACTCGCAGCCGAGCTTTTCGATACGCGCCGCGAACTCGCGCGTCTCGATCGGCGAGATCGAGCTCATATCGACGACGGTCTTGCCCTGGCTCAGGCCTTCCGCCACGCCCCCGTCGCTGAAGAGCACGCGCGCGACGTCGGGCGTATCGGGCAGCATCAGGAAGACGACGTCCGCCTCGCGGGCCACGTCCGCCGCGCTCTCGCGCGATTGCATGCCGGCGTCCAGCAGGTCCTTCGGCACGCCGCTGCGCGTATGCGCGAACACCGTGTGGCCGCCTTGCTGGAGATGGAGCGCCATGGGCTTGCCCATGACGCCGAGTCCGATGAATCCGATCTTGCTCATGTCACGTTCCGGTCGTTGTACAACTATCAGTCGGCAAACTTCTGGCGCAGCGCGCGCGTCGCATCGCGCAGCAGGCCATGGTCGAGGCCCACGGCGACGAAATGCGCGCCCATGTCCAGATAGCGGCGCGCCTCGGCCTCGACAGGCGTCAGCGTGCCGATGGCCTTGCCCGCGCGATTGGCCGCATCGTAGATGCGCTGCACGGCGGCCTGCACGTCGGGGTGGTTCGGGTTGCCCAGATGGCCGTAGGCGGCCGCGAGGTCGTTGGGGCCGATGAAGATGCCATCGACGCCGGGCTCCGCGCAGATCTCGTCGATCGCTTCCACGCCCTTGCGGCTTTCCACCTGCACGAGCACGCAGATGTTCTCGTTGATGGTCTTGAAGAAGTCCGGCAGCGTGCCGTAGCGGTTCTGGCGCTGGATGCCGGACACGCCGCGGATGCCGTCGGGCGGATAGCGCGTGGCGCGTACCGCGCGGCGGGCTTCCTCGGCCGATTCCACGAACGGGATCAGGAAATTGTAGAAGCCCACGTCGAGCAGGCGCTTGAGCATGACCGGATCGTTCCACGGCGGGCGCACGACGGGCGCGCTCGTGCTGTCCTTGAGTGCCATCAGCTGCGGCACGAACGTCAGCACGTCGTTGGGCGAGTGCTCGCCGTCGAGCAGGATCCAGTCGAAGCCGGCCAGACCGACGATTTCGGTCGTGATGGGATGGCCGAGCGAACTCCAGCAGCCGATCAGCCGCTTGCGGGCGAGCACGTCCGCGCGAAACTGGTTCGGCAGCGGCGACAGGTGGGGCAGATGGGGGGCGGTGCTCATGGGTGTCTCCTGAAATTCAATCGAGCGCGAGCCGTGTCAGCGGCCCTGGCGATTTGCCGCGCGACTGCAGCACGCGTGCCGCCGCGTCGTCGAGCTGGGACAGCGTGCCCGCATCGACGGGAATGGTTTCCGCGCGCAGCTGGCGCCATTGCCGTTCCGGATCGCCGGGGAACAGGATGTCCTCGGTGCCCGGCTGCAGGCGCGAGGCCTTGACCCACTCGACGAACGCCTCGACCTCGTGGCCGAACGTGGTGCTCGTGCCCAGGCGAGCGGGATCGAACACGATGGCGAGCATGTTGTTCCAGACCGCGTGCTCGTGCGTGAGCGTCTCCGGCCGGATGGTATGGCCGCCCGTGACCGCGGCGCCGAGCAGTTCGCACATCATGGCCAGCACGTAGCCCTTGTGCTCGCCGAACGTGCGCAGCGCGCCGTGCGGGCCGCCGGCCATCGGGAACATGATCGACGGGTCGTTCGTCGGGTTGCCGTGATCGTCGATCAGGCAGCCCGGCGGCACGGGCACACCCTTGTTGTTGGCCACGCGCACCTTGCCGAGCGCGATCGCGCTGGTGGCAAAGTCGAGCACGAGCGGCGGGCGGCCCGGAATCGGCACGGCGATCGTGAACGGATTGGTGCCGAAGCGCGCGTCGTAGCCGCCGTGCGGCGCGACGATCGGCTTGGACAGCACGTTGACGAAGTGGATCGAGATCAGGCCCGCGGCCGCCGCCTGCTCGGCCCAGTGGCCCACGCGGCCCAGATGATGCGCGCGGCGCAGCCCCAGCACGCAGACGCCATGTTCCTTCGCGCGCGCAATGCCGATGCGCATCGCCTCTTCGGTGAGGGCCTGCCCCATGCCGCGGTTGGCATCGAGGCTCACAATGCCGCCCGACTCGTGCACGACGCTCACGCGCTGGTTCAGCTGCAGCTGATCCGCCTGCCACGACAGCACGTACTTGGGAATCATGCCGACGCCGTGCGAGTCGTGGCCCGACTGGTTGGCCAGTACGAGGTGGTCGGCGGTCAGGCGCGCCTCGCGCGCGTCGGAGCCCGCGGCGAGCCAGAGATCCTGCACCCACTGGTGCAGGGCGGCGGCGGGAATGCGGTGTTCGCTCATGCTGTCGATTACTCCAGTCGGATGTTGGCTACCTTGATCAGCTCCGCCCATTTGGCGACTTCGCGCTTCTGGAACGCACCCAGTTCCGCGGGGCCCGCACCGGAGGGCTCCACGCCGAGCCCGGCGAGCTTCGCGCGCATCTCGGGTTCGCGGATGATCTTGCCGATCTCGGTGGCGAGCTTGTTGACGATCGGCGCGGGCGTGCCGGCCGGCGCGAAGATGGCCTGCCACGACACGATCTCGTAGCCCTTGAGGCCCGCCTCGGACACCGTGGGCACGTCGGGCAGCTCGGCCGAGCGCTTCGGACCCGTGGTGGCCAGCGCGCGGAACTTGCCGGACTGGATCATCGGCACGGCGGCCACGCTGTTCTCGAAGACGAGGTCCACCTGATTGCCGAGCAGCGCCTGCACGGCCTGGCTGCTGCCCTTGTACGGCACGTGCGTGAGCTTGAGGCCGGCCATGTTGGCGAACAGCTCGGCCGACAGATGCTGCGAGGTGCCGTTGCCCGACGAGCCGAAATTGATCGCGCCCGGCTTGGCCTTGGCCGCGGCGATCACGTCCTCAACGGACTTCCACGGACTGCTGGCGTTGACCACGAGTACATTGGGCAGCGTGCCGATAAGCGCCACCGGCTGGAAGTTCTTGACCGGGTCGTACGGCATCTTGGGATACAGGCTCACGTTGATCGAGTGCGAGCTGATGGTGCCGCCGACCAGCGTATACCCGTCGGGCGCGGCCTTGGCCACATAGTCGGAACCGATATTGCCGCCGGCGCCGGGCCGGTTTTCCACGACGACCGACTGGCCGAGTACCTGCGACAGACGCTGGCCGATCAGGCGGCCGAGCAGGTCCGTGGTGCCGCCCGCCGCGAACGGCACGACGTAGTTGATGGGCTTCGAGGGGTATTTGTCGGCCGACTGGGCCCGCGCGTGGGGCGCCGTGGCCATGCATGTGACACAAAGCGCGGCAAACAGCGGCCGCATCATCCCGCGTGAAACTTGGGGAAAGGGCATTGCGTGGTCTCCAGTTGCTGTGTAGTTTTCAGGGCGTCGTTGCAACATGCGCCGTCAGCAAATCTACACGCCCCCATGGCGTGCCGTCTTGCATAATTCGCATAACAGAAATGCACGATAGACCGCGCGATGCGTATCGTCAAACGGAACAATCGCAGACAATCTGTTTTCTCGTCTACCTCTTCAATCCTCACGCTTCGTCATGACCGCTTCGACTTCCTCCCCCTCGGCCCGCACCGGTGGCCGCGTCCTCGTCGATCAACTGCGTATCCATGGTGCCGAACGCATCTTCTGCGTGCCCGGCGAGAGCTTTCTCGACGTTCTGGACGCGCTGCACGACCAGCCCGCGATCGACCTCGTGGTATGCAAGCACGAGGGTGCCGCGGCCAACATGGCCGAGGCCGATGGCAAGCTGACCGGCAAACCGGGCATCTGCTTCGTGACGCGCGGGCCGGGTGCCACGCATGCGAGCATCGGCGTGCATATCGCGCAGCAGGATTCGACGCCGATGATCATGTTCGTCGGCCAGATCGCGCGCGAGCACAAGGGGCGCGAGGCCTTCCAGGAGGTCAATTACGCGGCGGTCTTCGGCACGCTGGCCAAGTGGGCCGTGGAGATCGACGATCCGAAGCGCATTCCCGAGGTCGTGGCGCGCGCATTCCAGGTGGCCACGTCGGGCCGGCCGGGGCCCGTGGTGATCGCGCTGCCGGAGGACGTGCTCGACAACCTGTGCGAGACCGCCGATGCGGCCCCGTACCGCGTGGTGGCCGCCGCGCCGCGGCCCGAGGATACGGCCGCGCTGGCGGCGGCACTGGCCGAAGCGAAGCGGCCGCTCGTGATCGCGGGCGGCGCGAACTGGACCGAGGCCACCGCGCGTGACTTCGCGGCGTTCGTGAAGACGTGGAACCTGCCGGTGGCCTGCGTGTTCCGCCGTCAGGACACCTTCGACAACCGCGATCCGCACTATGTGGGCCACCTGAGCCTTGGCGTGAGCCCGAAGCTGGCGGAGCGGGTGCGCGGCGCGGACCTGATCATCGCATTCGGCACGCGCCTCGGCGATATCGCGACCGATGGCTACACGATGCTGCAGGTGCCGCGGCCGGTGCAGAAGCTCGTGCATATCCATGCCGACAATGCCGAACTGGGGCGCGTCTATCAGGCCGACCTGCCGATTCATGCGGGCGTGGAGCCCGGCGCCGCGATGCTGGCCTCGCTGAAACCCGCCGCGACGCCGGTCTGGGGCGACTGGACGGCCGGCGCGCGCGCCGAGCATGAGGCGTTCGTCACGGTGCCCAGGCCGCATCCGGAACTGACCGGCGTCGATATGGCCGCCGCGATGGCGCACCTGAACGACGTGCTGCCGGCGGATTCGATCCTGACCAACGGCGCGGGCAACTACACGGTGTGGCTGCACCGCTTCTACGCCTACAGGCAGCCGCGCACGGAACTGGCGCCGACCTGTGGCGCGATGGGCTATGGCCTGCCCGCGGCAATCGCGGCCAAGCTGCGTTCGCCCGAGAAGACCGTGATCGCGTTCGCGGGCGATGGCTGCTTCCTGATGTATCCGCAGGAGATCGCCACGGCGGCCGCGCATGGGGCCAACCTGATCGTCATCGTGGTCAACAACGGGATGTACGGCACGATCCGCATGCATCAGGAGCGGCGTTACCCGGGGCGTCAGAGCGGGACGACGATCCCGTCGCCGGACTTTATCGGCATGGCGCGGGCTTGCGGCGCGGTGGCCGAGCGCGTGGAGCGGACCGAGGATTTCCCCGCGGCGCTCGAGCGCGCGCGGGCGGCCACGGTGGCCGAACAGAAGCCGGCCTTGATCGAGCTCGTGACCGATCCGCTGCAGATCACGCCCGCCATGCGGGTGACGGACCTGCCGGCCTGATCAGAACAGGGAGCCCTGCGGACGCGATGCGGCGCGGGGTTCCGGCCGGCGGGCGGGCTGAGCGGGGTGGGAGGCCGCGGGGCTGGCGGCGCCGAGGATCTGCCGGATGCGCTTGAGGTAGCGTTCGCCCACGGCGCGGTGCGTCTTCGCGGCCTCGTCGCGGAATGCGCGGCGGGACGGGGGGCGAATGCCGAGGCTACGGCAAATCGTTGAAAGATAAGGCTTTTCGCCATCCGTGGCGGCCTGGCGCGCGGCACTTTGCAGCGCCGCGTCGCCTACGCGCACGCGCAGCCAGCCCAATACCTGACGGTCATATTCGTTTTGCACCCGAACGAGTTGTTCCATCGCACGCTCCGATACTGTGTATTCATACAGTTACTGTGAATATATACAGTATTGGGCGTTTTTCAAGGTCGGGTGCTCAGAAATGTCCGAGATCCTCCTCTAACACGCGGCTAGAACCGGTGGCGGATACCGATGACCGCGCCGAACTGGTTCTGGCCGGCGCCGACCTGTTCCGTCGTGTTGACCAGCGTGGTCGCGGACCGGTTCAGCGACGGGCCGAAGCCGCTCAGGCTCAGATTGGAGCCGTCGCGATTACGGGTGAAGCCGAACACCGTGTAGACGTCCGTCCGCTTGGAGAACGCGTATGAGCCCGACAGCACGAAGCTGTAGGGATCGCCGCCGCTGTTGCGCACGTCGGTGTAGTAGGCCACGCCCGTCACGGAAATCACCGGGGTCAGCTGGTACTGCATGCCGGCCCAGTACAGATTCGTGCGCAGCGAGCTCGTGGTGAAGTCGCCGTAGTACCAGCGATACCCGACGAACGCCTTGGCCGGGCCGAACGTGTAGGTGCCGGCAATCGCCGCGCGGCGTTCACGGTTGTCGTCGGTGGCCAGCGTGCTGCCGTGCAGGTCGTCGTAGACCACACGCAGGGCGAGCGGGCCCGCCGCATAGCCGAGCGCGGCGCTCATCTCGCGGCCCGCCTTGTAGTCGCCCGGAATCTCGCCGCCGGCGCTGCTGTCGTAGCCCGTGCTGTAGAGCAGGCCATAGTAGACGCTACCGGTCTGGCCGAAGAACTTCACGGAATTGTCCGAGCGGCTCGACATCCAGCGATCGTGCATCAGCAGCGAATAGCGCGTGGCGATGGCCATCGGGTCGAACGCGTTGGAGAAGTCGTAGACGAGGTTCTGATGGCGGCCGAGACTCAGCGTGCCGTAGCGCTGCTGCAGGCCGACATAGGCCTGACGGCCGAACAGGCGGCCCCCCTGATTGGCCACGCCCGTATCGAGGTCGAAACCGTTCTCGAGCAGGAACACCGCGGCCAGGCCGTCGCCGAGGTCCTCGCGGCCGCGCAGGCCCCAGCGGGACGTCGACAGATTGCCGGCCGACATGCGCACGGTAGAGGCGCTGCTGTTGCCGGCGCGGGGCAGGTGATTGATGTATTCGATGCCGTCGTCGACGACGCCATAGAGGGTGATGCCGCTTCCCTGGGCGGAAGCAAGGGCTGGCAGCATGGACAGTGCCGCCAGGCAGGCATGATGGGCTTTCATTATCGGAGTCCTTATTGTGGCAGCCGCGCGTGTGTCTAATGGGCTCGAAACACGCGGGCCGCCCAATGTAACGGCACGTATTCGCTACGTCATAGGCCAGTTTTGTCGACACAGTATTCCTGCCCATGAACAATAGGAGCCCTTGCGGTGGACTGCCACCATCCCCATCTTGGCGCCGGCCGGTCACCGCAGACCCCGAGGTTTTTCAGCTTTGCCCGGACACCTCGATCAAAGCATCGACGACTACCGCGCCATCGGGGCCCGCCATCACGGGGTTGAGATCGACCGAGGCGATCGCGCCGCGTGCGTCGTGAACCATGCGGCCCACCCCGGCAGCCAGCCTGCAGAGCGCTTCCACGTCGATCGGCTTGTCGCCGCGCACGCCCGCGAGTAGCGGCGCGATGCGCAGCGACGACAGCGCGCGCGCGACCGCCGCCGGGGTGGCGGGCGCCAGCAGCAGCGCCGTGTCGCGCAGCACCTCGACGTACTTGCCACCGTCGCCTACGAGCAACACTGCGCCGAAGGTCGGATCCCAGTGCGCGCCGACCATGAGCTCGCGCTGGCCGCGCGTCATGCGCGCGACGAGCACGCCCTCGCAGTCGGCCCGCATGTCGGCGAGCGTGCGCGTCTGCGCGGCAAAGGCCTGCCGGATGGTATCGGCGTCATTGCAATGCAGCATGACCAGGCCGTGTTCGCTCTTGTGCGGAACCTGCGGCGAACTGGCCTTGACGGCGACGGGCGCGCCGATCTTTTGCCACGCGGCCACGGCTTCGTCGGCGGTGCGGCACAGCACGTGCTCGACCACGTTGACGCCCGCGTCGGCCAGGCGCGCGAGGCTCGCGGCTTCGGACAGCGTGCGCGTCTTGCCGCCATGCGGAGGCGCGGGTATGGCCGCGGCGGCCGGCGGTTCCTGCGCGACGATGCGCAGCAGCGCCTGATGGCCGGTCAGCTGGCGGAACGCGGCCAGCGCATCGGCCGCGTTCTCGAAGGTCGGCACACCGGCCGCGCGGAACACGCTGGCGACCGACTCCTGCCATGTGGCCACGGCGATCGGCTTGCCCGCGTTGTCGGCAAAATGCGCGGCGTCGCGCGCGAAACGGGGGACGTCGTAGCCCATGCCGGCCACGGGGATATCGAGCAGGAACAGATCCGCGGACGGATCTTCGGCGACGACCGGCAACACGTCCCCGAACAGCGCGCTGTTGGTCAGCAGGGCGGCCGTGACATCGACGGGGTTTGCGGTGGCGGCGAAGCCGGGCAGGCGTTCGGCGAGCGCGGCCTGCGTCGCGTCGGAGAGCGGGGCGATGGACAGGTCGAGCGTATCGGCCGCGTCGGCGGCCATCACGCAGCTTGCGCCCGAATTGCTGACGACCACGAGCCGGCGGCCCGATGGCTGCCAGCCGCGCAGGTACAGCGGCGCGCAGCGTGCGAGCGCGTGGGCGTCGTCCGCACGCCAGATGCCGTGCCGCGCGAGGAATGCATCTACCGCTCGGTCTTCGCTTGCCATCGCGCCCGTATGCGACGCGGCCGCGCGCTGGCCCGCGTTCGTGCGGCCGGCCTTGACGGCGACCACGGGCACGCCGCGTGCGCGCGCCACCGCGGCGGCCTGCGCGAGCATGTCCGGGTCCGAGAGGCTTTCCAGATAGAGCAGCAGCAGCCTGACGTCCGGGTCGTGCGCGACGGCCAGCGCCAGTTCGCTGGCGGTGACGTCGGCCTGGTTGCCCGTGGCATGCACGTGCCGCACGCCGATGCCCTGGCTGCGCAGCAGGCCGTAGACCATGGCCGCCATGCCGCCGCTCTGGCTGACCACGGCGACGGGGCCGTCCTGCGGCGGGACTTCGATGAACATGGTCGAGAAACTGGCGACCGCGCCGTTGCCGAAGTTGGCGAGGCCCTGACTATTGGGGCCGACGATGCGGAGATTGGCGTCTTTCGCAATGCGCACCATCTCGTCCTGCTGGCGCCTGCCTTCCTCGCCGGCTTCACCGAAACCCGAGGCGATGACGATCGCCGACTGCACGCCGAGCCGCGCGCAATCGCGCACGGCCTGCACGGCGGCGTCGCCGGCGACCACGATGATCGCGAGTTCCGGCACCGCGGGCAGCGCGTCCAGCGAGGGGAACGAAGGGATGCCCTGAATCGTTTCGCGCTGCGGATTGACCGGGTAGATCGTGCCGGCATAGCCGTGCTGGCGCATGTAGTAGATTGGCCGGCCGCCGATCTTGTGGATATTGTCGGAGGCGCCGATCACGGCGATGGACTTGGGCGAGAGCAGGGAGTCGAGACGAGTGGACATGTTTCGGATCAGTGTTCGTGTTTCAGGCAAATCGCAGCAGGGTGCCGTCGCCAAACGGCAGGAACGACGCGCGCACGCGGTCGCCGATGCGTACGCCAGGGGCTGCGTGGCCCATGACGCGCGGGCCTTCGTCGAGCGTGGCGAGGACGAGCGTGTACGGGGCGAGCGCGCGGAACGCATCGGTCGGCGCGCGGGAGACTTCGGTGACGGCGAAGACCGTGGCGTCGCCGCTGGCGTCCTGCCAGTGGAGGTCGGCGCTGCCGCACGTCCGGCACGCGAGCCGGGTGAGCGGTTGCCACGCGCCGCATGCCGCGCAGCATTGGTAGCGGACCACGCCAGCGGCCAGTCCTTCGGTATAGGGATGCGTCATGCGGTCTCCAGGATCAGGCTGACATGGGACGACAGCACGCCGCCGTCCGCGTGGAACAGTGCGCGCCGCCTTGCTGTCCCGCCTTGGGGCGCGATCTGCCGTGCGCCGGCGCGGCCCGCGAGCTGGCGGCTGGCTTCCGCCAGATGCATGAGGCCGCCCGCCACGCCCGAGTGGCCGAACGCGAGCAGGCCGCCATGCGTGTTGAGCGGCAGCACGCCATCGACGCCGAAGTCACCCGCGCGCAGCCGGTCGATCGCACGGCCGCGCGGCGCGATGCCCAGTTCCTCGAGC
Source organism: Cupriavidus sp. OTU4054 (assembly GCF_038440175.1). Lineage (NCBI taxonomy): Bacteria > Pseudomonadati > Pseudomonadota > Betaproteobacteria > Burkholderiales > Burkholderiaceae > Cupriavidus > Cupriavidus sp. OTU4054. The sequence goes on along the minus strand of NZ_JASATF010000001.1, from coordinate 143,914 downwards.
AGCATCACGAGCGTGATCGTGAACGAGTCGTAGATGGCGAGCAGATCGATATCGGCCACCGCGCAGCCCGCTTCGGCGAACGCACGCGCGGCGGCATCGGCCGCGCCCGAGTCCATCACGCTTTCGATCGCGGACAGATGCTGGTGCCGATGCGCCTGTCCCGCGCCGGCAATGCGCACCGGCGTGCCCGCGCCCGGCTCGATGGAGACCACCACGGCTACCGCGCCATCCGAAATCGGGCAGCAGTCGGACAGCCGCAGCGGCGCCGCGATCCATTTGGCGGCAAGCGCATCCGCCAGCGTCATCGGCTCGCGCAGATGGGCATCGGGATGGCCCCCCGCATGCCGGCGCATCAGCACGGCAAACTCGGCTAGCGCATCCGCTTCGAGCCCGGTCTCGTGCAGATAGCGCGAGGCCAGCAGCGCATAGTAGGCGGGGACCGACGCGCCATTGGGCACCTCGATGGCGGGCTCGCCGACCTGCGCCAGCGTTTGCATGGACTGGTCGCGGCTCTGGCCGGACAGCCGGTTCTCGCCGGCCACCACGAGCACATTGCGGCAGCGGCCCGCGCGGACGAGGTCGTGCGCGAGCATCGCCATCAGGCCGCCGGTTGCCCCGCCGCCAGCCATGCCATGCGCATAGGCCGGGGAGAGCGACGCGGTCTCGCAGAACAGGTCGGCCAGCATCAGATGCGGCAGCGTCGTGGCATAGCCGCACAGCACGCCATCGACGTCCTGGCGCCGCAGGCCGGCCTGCTCCAGCGCGACCGACGCCGCGTCCGCCATCAGTGTCAGCGGCGTGCTGCCGGGCAGCCGGCCGAAAGGCGTGTTGCCCACGCCGCGTACATAGCTCGCTGTCATCGGTCTATTTCTTCATCAGGGGGCATTGGGATTTGGACGGCGGCATAAAGGCCTGGTCGCCGGGCACGGTGGCCAGCACCTTGTAGTAGTCCCACGGATACTTGGACTCGCCGGGCGCCTTGACTTCGAACAGGTACATGTCGTGGACCATGCGGCCGTCCTCGCGAATGCGGCCGTTCTTCGCGAAGAAGTCGTTGATCGGCATCGACTTCATCTGCTTCATGACGGCCGCGGTCTCGTCGGTCCCGGCGGCCTGTACGGCCTTGAGATAGTGCGTCACCGACGAATAGACGCCCGCCTGGCTCATATTGGGCATCTTCTTGACCTTGTCGAAGTACTTGCGCGACCACGCGCGGGTTTCGTCGTTCATGTCCCAGTAGAACGCTTCCGTCAGTACGAGCCCCTGCGCGGTCTTGAGGCCGATGGCATGGATGTCGTTGATGTACAGCAGCAGCCCCGCCATGCGCTGCGCGTTGTTGCGCGTGAGGCCGAACTCGGAGGCCGCCTTGATCGCGTTGACGGTATCGCCGCCCGCGTTGGCGAGCCCGACGACCTGCGCCTTGCTGGCCTGCGCCTGCAGCAGGTAGGAGGCAAAGTCGCTCGCGCCCGTGGGATGCCGCGAGGCGCCGAGCACGGTGCCGCCGGCTTCCTGCACGACCGCCGTGGCCGACTGCTGCAGCGTGTGGCCGAACGCGTAGTCGGCGGTCAGGAAGTACCAGGTCTTGCCACCGCGCTGGACCATGGCCTTGGCCGTGGTGTTGGCGAGCGCGTAGGTGTCGTAGGCATAGTGGACGGAGACCGGCGTGCACAGGTCGTTGGTAATGCGCTCGGTGCCGGGACCCGAGAACACGACGATGCGGTTCTTCTGCTTGGCCACGTCGAGTACCGCGAGCGCGGGGGCGGAGGCCGCGACGTCGAGAATGGCGTCCACGTGGTCCGTATCGAACCACTCGCGCGCCTTGTTGGCGGCGATGTCGGCCTTGTTCTGGTGATCGACCACCACGAGTTCGATCTTCTTGCCCAGCACCTTGCCACCGAAGTCGTCGATGGCCATCTGCGCCGCGGCCGCGCTGCCGCGGCCGGTCACGTCCGCATACAGGCCGCTCATGTCCAGCAACAGACCCATCTTGACCACGTCGTCGGAAATGCCGGGTTTGGGTTGCGCGGTGGCCTGGCCGGCCGGCAGTGTGCCGAACGCAGCGAGCGCGAGCGCGCCGAGGGCCTTGCGGCCAAAGGGAATACGCATGGTTGTCTCCTGAGTTTTTTCTGGGTTTCTTATGGGTTTGTCTTGGTGCGTGCTGCTTTGAAATTAGCAATTAACCGCCAAGGTTTGGTTCCGGCCGCATTGGCCGGCCGCCAGGCGTGTGCCTCACCTGCGTTCAGACAGTGGCGATCGGTGTCGTCGGGGATCCGACCGCGCCCGGCAATCGCAGCGGCGGCGCGGTCAGCATGAAGCGCGTGCGCTGGTGCGCGCGCAGCCAGTCGGCAAGCTCCTTCAGGTACCAGAGCTCGCCGAGCGGCAGCCCGAGCTTGAACAGGCAGTGGTGATGGAGCGGCAGCATCGGATGGGTGGCCTGGCCGGCCGGCGCGGGGCGCGCCGGAAAGCGCTCCACCGCATAGTTGTCCGCGATCAGCGCGGCAATGCCCGCATCGGTAATCCACCGCAGCAGCCGCTCGTCGCGGCCATCGAGCGCGCAGCAGCTGTGGTGCAGCACTGTCTCGTCGGGATCGCGGGCCATCGACAGCACGACTTCCGAGAACCCCGTACGCAGCAGCAGCATGTCGCCGGATTCGACCTCGGCGCCGGTCGCCTCCATCGCGCGCATCAGTTCGTCGTAGCCGATATCGCGAAACTCGGTGCCGTACACGTGCGCAAGATCGACGAGCACGCCGCGGCCCTGCATGCCCTTGACCGCAAAGTTCTCGATGCCCAGTGCATCCGCGTGGCTGTGTTCGTGCCCGCATGGGTGCGCGGCAAAACCGGCGTCCTCCGCGTAGTCCATCGGACCGACGATATGGTCGTTGGCGCGATAGCCGTTGTAGTAGACGCGCTCGGCGCGGCCGTCGCCATCGGCATCGAACAGCGCCCCGACGTGCGCGAGCGAATCCCACTGGGTCGAATACTGGAGCGACAGCAGCACCTGGTCGTCGCTGATCACGTCCGTCGCGGCCGGGTGCACCTTGGCGAGCGGAAAGTTCAGATAGGGCGTGTCTTCCCGGAACGTGGGCCGCAGCACGGGCGGGTGCCGCCGCGGATTGAGCTTGTTGCCGCCCGGATAGTCGAGCGGCAGCGACAGGCAGAAGCTCAGCCCTGCCTGAATCTCGCGCGCGCCCCTGACCACCTGCTCGGGACCGATCAGATTCACGCGTCCCAGTTGATCGTCGGGACCGAAGTCGCCCCAGTTGGAACCTTCCGGACGTTGTTTCCAGCGCATGCGGTCAAGCCTCCTCGATCGTGGTGGTTGGGGTGGCGGTGCGGACGGGGGTGGCGCGCGCGAGGGCGGGGGCGTTCGGCGCAGGGGCACGGCCGCGCCATGTCGCGCAGATCGCCTCGGCCTCGCGGCGCAGCGCGCGGGCGATGGTCGCCTCGCGCTCGGTAATGCGTTCGTTGAGCGCGGCCATGCTGATCGCGCCGAGCGGATAGCCGTTGGCATCGGGCAGCGCGATGGCGATGCCGCCCATGCGCTCGACCACGACGTCCAGCAGCACCGCGTAGCCGCGCTCGCGCGTGGCGTCGATATGGCGGCGCAGCACGTCGGCGTTGAGGCGCGTATAGCGCCGCAGCGAGGGGGCGATGCAGCCGAGCACGGTCTCCACCTCGCTGTCGGGCAGCGCGGCCAGCAGCGCCAGGCTGCCGGCACCCACGCCAAGCGGGCGGCGGCTGCCGATATCGAGGTAGTTCGCGCGAATGGGGAAGGTGCCGAGGCGCAGTTCGATGCAGACCGATTCCCAGCCGCTGGGCACGGAGAGGATGGCGGAGTCCTCGAAGGCGTTGGCCAGCCGGATCAGCGCGGGCCGCACGACCGGCCGCAGGTCAAAGCGGCGCTGCGCGGCCGATTGCAGCGTCAGCCATTCGCGGCCCGGGGAAAAGGCCTTGGTATCGGGGTCGCGTTCGACGAGCCCCTCGGCCACGAGCGTTTCGAGCAGGCGCAGCGCGGACGCCTTGTCGACGCCTGCCGCGGCGGCCACGTCGGTCAGCCGCGTATGGCGTGCATCCGAGAGCGCGCGTAGCAGCCGGCAGGCCTTCTGCAGGGACGTGCTGGGTACCGTCACCAATGTCTCCTCTTTTCTGGAATTTCGCCACGTGAAACTCCGCGGGCGGCATCCTTGTGGCCCATGCGGCATTGGCACGGGCGTTAGAGCAAGGTTATAGGCGAACGGATGCGGCAGGTCATTCTGCGCTGCATCAATGTTTTGCGGGATGAAATTATTGCCCGGTGAAACCGGGCAGGCGCGGCGTCATTCGCCGAGAAACTCGGCAAGGAGCTCGAGGCCCTCCACGTGATCGGCGACGACCTTGGCGATGACCGCCAGCGGAATGGCCAGCAGCATGCCCCATGTGCCCCAGAGGAACGTGAACAGCAGCAGCGCGACGAACACGGCCACGGCGTTCATGCGTGCCATGCGTCCCGTCATCCAGGTCGTGACCACGGAGCCGATCAGCGTGGCGATCAGCAGCGAGCCGCCGGCCGCCACGGCCGCGATGCCGAGCGTGCCGAACTGCATGAAGGCCGCGACGCCGAGGCAGATGGCGATGAGCACCGCGCCGAAGTACGGCACGAGGTGCAGCGCCGCCGCGGCAACGGCCCACGTACCCGCGTTGTCCATGGCGAGCCATTTGAGCAGCAGCCACGTGCAGGCCCCCAGCGCCGCATTGGTGAGGAGCAGCATGAGCATGTAGCGCTGGATCGAGCGGTTGATTTCCGCGAGCATATGCACGCTGATCTTCTTCTGGCTGATGGTCTTGCCGACCATCTTCACGAACTTGCGCTTGAACATGTCGCCGCCGAGCAGCAGGAACCATGTCAGGAATAGCACGGCCGTCGCCTGCGCAAGCATCGAGAAGACGCCCGCGGAGCCGAGCCACAGCACATTGCTGAGACCATCGCTGGGACGCTCCACGACCACCTGCGGCGCGCGCGCCGGCACGGGCTGTCCGGTGCCGCTGAGCACGGTGGCGGCACGGCGCACTTTCTGGATCATCGAGTCGTCCCCCGACATCAGCGCACCGAGCGACCGCGAGAGCTTGCCCGCGATCTCGGGCAGCCGATCGACGATCGATTCGATCTGGCCCTGCAGCAGATAGGCGAGGCAGGACAGCAGCGAGCACATCGCGAGCAGCACGAAGGTGGCGCCGACGCTGCGCGGCACGCGATAGCGCTGCAATCCCGCCACGAGCGGATCCAGCAAGTAGGCGATGACGATCGACATCACCACGGGGACGAGGAACGTGCGGGCCGCATGCAGTGCGTACAGGCAGGCCAGTGTGGCCAGTATGACGAGCGCGATGCTTGCCCGCCGCTGGTAGAGCGCCGGCGTGGGATCGCCGTCGGCGGTAAAGAAGGGCGGCGAGGCCTCCGGACCACTGTCCGGTTGAGTAACCGGCTCCGGCGTGATTTCCTGCGGAGGGGGCGGGAAGGGCGGCGCGACGGCGGACATGATGGGCGGCGATCTGTAGGTAAGCGGGGTAAGCGTAACGGGGCAAGCAGGGCACGATGGGGCACCATGCCCTGCTTACACGATAGCCAACCCGATGCCACATGCTGTCGGCGCGCCGCACCTCGGCCTGTAGGACAGGGGCGGAAAAGAAAAAAGCCCGGCAGGACATGACCGGGCTAACAAGGGAACGGTGCGGCGCAGCGCACGGCAGCGCGGTGCGTTACCGGCGGTCCTCCGTTTGCGGGCGCGTGCGCGGTTTCAGCGCATGCTGCCGCAGCAGGGGGTCATTCTTGAGCACCCAACGGGCGCCGTAGGCCAGTGCAACGATGCAGGCCAGCATGTACGCAACGATCGCGGTCAGAGTCATCATGTTTCTTCACGGATGAGGGTTGCGACCGCAAGGCTAACGGCAGGTCGAATCGAACAAAAACGCGACGAAAGCTGGCGGGCCGGAATGTGACCCGGATTGTAGGGAACGTCGTTACGCTTGGCGTCTGAAACTTTTTGTAGGCCGATCTAAGCGCGACTAATATCGCGCTCAGCCATAGCAACCGAGGTCGTATTGCTGCGTGCGCAGGGCGCGGTGGCTCTCGCGATAGCGGCGTGACCCCTCCCATGTGGGGGATTCCACGATCGCGCGTTCACTCGCGCGAAGCTGGAATTCGAGCATCTGACACTCGGCCCAGAAATTGTTCTGCGCAATGCGATAGCGTTGCTGATCGAGCGTCCACTGTGCCTCTCGCTCGCGAACTTCGGCGGCGAGCACGCGCGCATATGCGGCGTCCTGCTGGCGCGACGCCGGCGTGCTGCGCGGCACGGTGGTGATGTTGGCTTTCATGCCGGCGGTGATATTGGCGTATCCCGCCGGACAGGTACCGTTCTGGTAGAGGATGCCGTCCGGTCCCTGGCATTTGGTAACGGCATGCGCCACGTTGCCCGCAAGCAGCAGCAACAGGGACAGCAGGGACGATGCGAGCGCGCGGGTCATGACGATCCCCTCGATGCATGAACGATGGATTTATCGTAGGCAGCGATCGCGGGGTTCGCCAGTCGGACGGACGTTTCCGAGCGTCAGTACGTGATTTTCGCGTTCAGGCTGATCGCGCGCGGATCGGCCGGCTGCATATAGTCGGCGTACTGGAAGCCCCAGATGCGCTTGTTGGTCAGGTTGGCCAGCACCGCGCGCAGCGTGACCTCGCGGCCCGCCACGCGCGTGCTGTAGCTGGCGCCCGCATTGAACACGGTGTAGCCGCCCAGCGCAATATCGCCGGCGGGCCGCAGCTTCACGCTGCCCGTGTACTTGCCGTCCACGCCGATGCGCAGGCCCGGCACGAACGGCACGCGATAGCCCACGGCGCCCGCGAGCACGAGCGCCGGCGCGCCCGCCACGCGATTGCCGTCGTTCTGCACGCCGCGCGCATAGCGCGCATGCAGGTACATCGCGCTGGCCTTGAGATCCCATTGGCCGACGCGCGTGTAGCCGTCCAGTTCCACGCCCTGATACACCTCGAGCCCGTCCTGCGCCATATAGTTGCCCTGGCGGTACTGGGCGCCGCGTTCGAGGCGGAACAGCGCCGCCGTGCCGGTCCAGCGGTCGCGGTCGGTCTTGGCGCCGACCTCGTACTGCCGGCTGCGGACCGGATTCAGCTGCTGCCCGAAGTTGGCGAGGCTCTGGTCGCTCACCAGCGTGCCTGGCTCCAGCGATTCCACGTAGCTGGCATAGAGCGTCGTACCCGGCGCCGGCTTGAACATCAGCGCCGCAGTGGGCGAGATGACGCCGCTCTTGCTGTAGACGCTCTTCGTCGTGCCGCCGCGGTTGTAGTTGTGCTGCGAGAAGTTCGTATAGCGCACGCCGGCGAGCACCGACCAGCGCTCGGTCAGTTGCAGCGTGTCGGAGAGGAACGCGGCCTTTTGCTCGATGTCGCTCGCGCGGAACGTGACGAGGCCATCCGGCTGATAGAAGACATTGGTGCTTGGCTCGAAGATATTGCCGGTGCCGAGCAGGAAGTAGCGGCCCGTGCCGCGGCTATAGAAGTTTCGCTGCTTCTGGCCGGCCACGCCCGCGACGATCTGGTGCGCGAACGGCCCCGTGCGGAACCGGCCCTCCACCATGGCATCGACATAGTTGAACTGGTGCCCCTGAATACCGTAGTAGCGATAGTCGTCGTAGTCGCCGGCGCTGTTCCGCAGCACGTAGGACGACTCGTTGCGGTTGCGCGATTGCTTGGAGAAGCTGTAGCGCGTGGTGAGCGTCCAGTCCGGGGAGAGCGCGTAGCGCAGGCCTGTCGTGTAGAGCTGGAGGTTCGTGTACAGATGCTGGTCCGGCCCGGCAAAGACGCCGCCACGGCCGCTGACCATGGCCGGCAGCCGCGTGCCCTGGATCGCATAGGTCGCGAACGTGGGCGTCTGGCCCCAGGCATTGCGGTCCTGATAGAGGCCGTCGAATGTCCACGTGAGCGCGGGGGTGACGCGTGCCTCGAGGCCCAGCGACGCCGCGTTGCGGTTCATGCCGACCGCGTTGGCGGGCTTGCCTTCCTCGTGCGTGAGGTTCACGCGGTAGCCGAACCGGTCGTCCGGCCCCACGCGCCCGCCGAGGTCGAGGTGCTCGCCCCAGAGATGCGCGGTGCGGTATCCGAAGTCGATGCTGGCCAGCAGCGGCTCGCCCGGCGCGGGCGGCTTCTTCGTGACGTAGTTGAGCGCGCCGCCCGGCGTGGCAAAGCCATACATGAACGCCGAAGGCCCTTTGAGCAGTTCCACCTGCGCGAGCTGTTCGTATGGCAGCGTATTGCCGTAGCCGACGTAGGGCATGCCGTTGATCTTGAAGCCGCGCTGCCAGTCGAGTGGCACGCCGCGCACGGTCAGGTACGAATTCCACGCACTGTTGCCATTGCTGTTGTCCGTGACCGAGGCATCGAGCGCGAAGATGTCGCCCAGTTTGGTGACCTGGCGGTCGGCCAGATCCTCGCCGGTGACGATGGTCGTGGAGAACGGCGTGTCGAGCTGCGAGCGGCTGCCCAGCGCGCCGTTGGCGAAGGGCGTTTCCAGCTGGTGCCCCCTTGCGTCGTTGGCGGCAAGCGTGGGCGCGGTGACGGTGACGGCGGGGAGGGTGGTGGCCGCCGGGGCCGCATGGGCGAGCGTGGTGCCGCAGAGCGGGAAGCCCGTCAGCACGACAAGCCGCGCCAGGGCCGCGAGCGGGCGGATGGCGCTAGCCGGAGAGGGAGCGAGCGGGGAATGCAAACTGGATGTCATCTTCAGTGGCTCATGGAGAGCGAATCGCGCACGGATGCGAATGATTCGCGTTTTAAAGCCACGAATGGTGCCTATCCAGTAGGCAGTGTGAAATCGGAGATTTATGAAATTTGGCGCGTATTTCCGCTAAATAGCGCCAAAATTGCCGCCTAATGGCGGCAATTTCGCATAGCGCGTTCGGAAATTTCCGGAGGGATCAACGTCCCGGGCCCAGCGTCGCCTCGATCGCGTTGAGCAGGTCCTGCAGGCGCAGCGGCTTGCCGCAGACCGCGTCGAAGCCCGACTCCAGCGACACGCGGCGGTCCTGCTGGCGCGTGAAGGCGGTCAGCGCGATGGCGGGCACGCGCGGCAGCGACTCGAGCGTTTCGCGGATGCGGATGTCGCGGATCAGATCGTTGCCGTCGCGGCCGGGCAATCCGATATCGCTGATGACCAGGTCAGGCGTGGCCCGACTGATCTGCGCAAGGGCTTCGTCGCAATCGCGCGCACAACGGACGCGCGCGCCGTAGCCGGTCAGAATCGTCGAGAGCGCGGCCGAGGCGTCGGCGTCGTCTTCGACCACGAGGATATCGAGCGCCTGAAGCGGCACCGGCTGATGGGCCAGCACGGGCTGGCCGCCCGAGGCGTCGGTATCCGTGGGCGCGGTTTCGTGGAGCGGGATCGTGACTTCGAACGTCGAACCCTGGTTCTCGCCGCCGCTGCGTGCCTGTACCGATCCGCCATGCATTTCGGCCAGATGCTTGACAATGGCGAGCCCGAGGCCGAGGCCGCCGTGCTTGCGCCGGTTTGCATCGTCGCTTTGGGTAAAACGGTCGAATAGCAGCGGCAGGAACTCGGCGGAGATACCACGGCCCTGATCCATGACGGTGACCTGCAGCGCGTCGCCTTCGGGGCGCGCGATCACGCGCACGGTGCCGCCTTCGGGCGAGAACTTGATCGCGTTGGAGAGCAGGTTCCACAGAATCTGCTGGAAGCGCGCGGGGTCGATGAACGCTTCGTTGGTCAGCCCGGGCGCGAACTCGGCGTCGAGCGTCACGCGGCGGTCCTGCGCGGCAGCCTCCATGCTTTCGATGGCGCTGCGAATGACGTCGGCGGGATTCGTGCGTTCGCGCTCGAGCTTGAGCTTGCCGACGTTGAGCATGGACACATCGACGAGGTCCGCCACGAGCCGGCGCTGGATCGCGATATTGCGTTCCACGGCGGCCAGTCCGCGCCGGCCCTCGTCGGAGTCGATATGGCGGCCGAGCACATGCGTCCATACCGAAATCACGTTGAGCGGATTGCGCAGCTCGTGCGAGAGGATGGCGATGAAGTCGTCCTTCATGCGGTTGAGCCGCTCGACCGCCGCGCGCGCGGCCTGCTCGCGCTCGATCAGCTGCTCGCGCTGCTGTTCGAGGTTGACGCGGTCCGTGATGTTCGATGCCACCGCGACCTTGACGCCGGTCTCGAGCACGGAAGAGATGCTCCATTCGAAGAACGTGAGCTGGCCTTCGGCATCGAGCAGCGGGAACGCGCCCTGCCAGCCGTGGTTGGCATGCGGGCCCGTGGCTTCCTCCACGCGCTCCCGCCAGCCGGGCGGGGCGAACGATGCGACCGGTTGCCCCACGAGCTCCTCCGGCGGGCGGCGCAGCACGCTCTGCATGGCCGGATTGACGTCGACGAACCGGCCATCGAGATCGATCGTGCAGATGCCGCCGATGGCCTGATGGTAGATCGCGCGGAAACGCGACTCGGACTCCCGCATCGAGCGTTCGGCCGCGCTGGCACGCAGCAGCGACGAGATCGTCGCCACGAGCACGGCGGGTTCCGCCGGGTGGATCAGATAGGCGCTGGCGCCGGCGTCCAGGCCGCGCACCTTGTCGTAGTCCTGGACGTACGTAGCCGACAGGTGGACCACCGGCACGGTCGCCGTGTCATGGCGCTCGCGCAGCATGCGGCAGACCTGGAACCCGTCGATATCGGGCAGGTTGACGTCGAGCACGATCGCGGAGACCGTCACGTCCGCGCGCTGGAGCGCTTCCTGCCCGCTTTCGGCCTCGATGGTGCGAAAGCCCGCGGCGGACAGCGTGCGGACCGTCGCATAGCGCGTGACGGGATTGTCGTCGACGACGAGTACCAGGGGCGCGATATCGCGGCCCGGCATCGTCGGTGCCGAGGGTGCCGGCGCGGGCATCGCATCATTGCCCATGGCTGCCTCCGTGTGTATTGGCGTCGGCGTTCGACGGCGCGCCGTAAGTCACGGGCAGCGTGACGTAGAAGCGCGAGCCGACGCCGACCTCGCTTTCGAACCCGACATGGCCGCCCAGCACCTCGGCCAGCCGCTTGCTCAGTGCCAGTCCGAGGCCGGATCCGCGATACCGCCGCTGCAGCGGCGAGTCAATCTGCACGAAGTCCTGGAACACGGCGCCATGCGCTTCGGCGGGGATGCCGATGCCGGTGTCGCGCACGGAGAACGTGATGGTGGCCGGGTTGTCGCTGTGCGCGGCGATGCGGACCTCGCCGCTCGGCGTGAACTTGAGCGCGTTGGAGATGAAGTTGCGCAGGATCTGCGACAGCTTGCGATCGTCGCCGAACAGCTTCGGGATATCCTGCGGTTCCTCGAAGATCAGCGAGACTTCGGGATTAGTCAGCACGGGCTTGAACATGCCGCGCAACGCATCGAACAGCACCACCATGTCGAACCACGCCGGGGACACATCGACGCGTCCCGCTTCGAGCCGCGCGAGGTCGAGCAGGTCGTTGACCATGTCGGCGAACTCCGCGGCGGTATCGCGCACGAACGTGACCTGCCGTTCCTGCTCGGTCGTGAGCGGGCCGTCCACGCGATCGATCAGCAGCCGCGTAATGCTCTGGATGGCCACGATGGGCGTCCGGAATTCGTGGCTCATGTAGGCGAGGAAACGGCTCTTGAGCTCCGTGGCCTGTCGCAGCTGGTCGGCCTGGATATCCAGTTCCGAGTACAACGCCAGCACGCCGCGGTTCGTTTCCTCGAGCTCCGCGCGCAGCGCTTCCACTTCCTGCGTGCGCGCATCGAGCAGGGCCTGCAGGGTGGCGGGGTCGTTGTCGAGTTCGGCCATGGTCAGGTCTCCGCGCGGCGAATCACCACCACGGTGGCGTCGTCGCGGCCGCGGCAGAATTTCCAGATGACGAAGGCGGCCACGAGGGCCGGGTCCCGTTGCAGCAGACTGCGATCCTCCAGTTGCCAGCGCGACTGTACGCCGTCCGAGCAGAGCAGCAGCAGCGCGTGGGCGGGCCACTCCATGTCCTGCTCCTGCACGTTCGATCGCAACTGCACGCCGGCGGTGCCGTTCTGCGCCAGCAGCGTGCGGTCGGTCACACCGGAGAGAATACGCCCGACGACGTTGCCGGCGCCGGAAAAACTGACGCGGCCCGTCGCGGCGTCCGCCTGCGCGATGGCGATCGCCGCGCCGCGCGTGCCGCGCAGCGCGTTGTGCGCGAGTTCGACGAAACGGCCCGCGCCGCGGGGCCGCGGCCGATCGAAAGCGGCCAGCGCGGCATCCGCGGCGACCGCGGCGTCCGGGCCGTGGCCGAGTCCATCGGCGACCATCACTTCGATGGTACTGGCGTCGATGTTGACGCTCCAGCCGTCGCCGCTGACGCGCTCGCCCGGCGCGGCCAGGCAGATGGCGCCAACCGCGAAACCGGACAGGCGCCGCGCGGCGCCGCTGCGGTCGCGTTCGCGATAGAAGCGGGCCAGTACCAGCGTGCCGTCGCCGGCCTGCGAATGGATGTCGAAGTCGTCCGCCATGCGCTGCATCGCGCCAAGCCCCTGGCCTGCGCTGCCTGCGGTGGAATAGCCGTCGCGCATGCAGGCCTGGATATCGGCAATGCCGGGACCCTGATCCATCGAGATGAGTTCGATGGCCACGCTGTCGTTGATCGTGCGCGCGCCGATCAGCAGCCGGCCGCCCACCGCGTGTCGCAGCAGGTTGTTGCCGAGCTCGTTGACCACGACGGCGAGCCGGCCAGACTGGATGGCGTCGAACGCGAGACGCGTGGCCAGATCCGCCGCGAACCGGCGCGCCTCGCCAACGCGGCTCGGATCGCCCATGGGGAACGTGACGTGGGGGCCGTGGGTGCTATTTCCACCGAGTGATGCTGACACAGGTCCCCTCACCAACGTTGGTACGGATGGCAAATTCATTTACCAGTCGCTTGCTGCCGGACAGGCCCATGCCGAGCCCGCTGCCCGTGGTCCAGCCGTCGACCAGTGCCTGCTCGACGTCCGGAATGCCGGGCCCCTTGTCCTCGAAATGCAGGCGCAACCCCTTGCGCACCGCGTCGCCAATCACCTCCCAGCGCATTTCGCCGCCGCCGCCGTAGACGACGGTATTGCGCGCGAGCTCGCTGGCCGCGGTGATCATCTTGGTCTGCTCGACGAGCGAGAACTTGAGTCCGACCGACAGGGTGCGCACGATCGCACGCGCCTGCACGATGTCGCGCTCGTCGCGCAGGGGCGTGTTGCCCGTGGGCGCCATCGCGCCGCTTGGTAGGACGCTCATGTCATTGGTCCTGTGCGGCGTCGAGCATGGCCATGCCGCGCTCCACATTGAGGGCGGTACGCACACCGGTCAGCGATAGCCCAAGCTCCACGAGCGTGATGGCTACCGCGGGCTGGATGCCCACGACGACTGTTTCCGCGCCGAGAATGCGCGCGATACCGGAGATGCTGACGAGCATGCGGCCGATGAAGGAGTCCACCATCTCGAGCGCGGAGACGTCGATCAGCACGCCGCGCGCGCTGGTCTTCTCGATCCGGTTGGCCAGGTCTTCCTGCAACTGCAGCGCGGTCTGATCCTGCATGTCGATCTGGATCGTCACCAGCAGGAATTTGCCCATGCGCAGGATTGGAATGCGTTCCATATCGGCTCCCGCTCAACCGGCGCGGCGTGCGACCGTATGGCCCGTGCGGCGCAGGGCCTCCGACAGGGCATCGGCCAGCGTGGCCTTGGTCTGGATGCCCTGGAGGTCGATGCCGAGGTGCACGATGGTCTGCGCGATCTGCGGACGGATGCCGCTGATGATGCTTTCGGCGCCCATCAGGCGGATGGCGGTAACGGTCTTCATCAGATGCTGCGCCACGAGCGTATCGACCGTGGGCACGCCCGTGATGTCGATGATCGCCAGTTCGGAGCCGGACTCGACCAGCCGCTCCAGAAGCGTCTCCATGACGATCTGCGCGCGGCTGCTGTCGAGCGTGCCGATGACGGGTACCGCGAGCACGCCATCCCACAGCTTGATGACCGGCGTGGAGAGTTCAAGCAGCTCGTGCTGCTGGCGCGAGATGATCTCCTCACGCGAGCGCTGGTATGTGGATATGGTCCATTGCGCCATGCGATCGACGATCGCCGACGCGGCCCACAGTACCTCGATCTGGGATTCCAGCTCGCTACGATGGCGCTGCAGGCCCTCGAAGATCGGTCGCTTGATCGCCAGCACGAACGCGCTGGTCACGTCGGCCGTTTCGCCTTGCGCGGCGCGCGAGGCCGAGAGTTGCGCGAGCACGTCGCGCAACGGGGCCCATGCGGTGGATTCGAAGCCGGCCGCATTGCCGTCGGCCCGGACGCCGGCCTCCAGTGCCTTGAGGATGGCCATCTGTTCCCCGAACAGGGTCTGGCTGACGCCGCGGCCGCCCGCGTTGGCCTGATATTCGGCGGTCCAGCTCTTGACGATGGCGTCCTGATCGTCACGAAGCAGGTCGGCGAGGCGCTGGTTTTCTTGTCGCATGGAAGTATGGGTATCGGTTTCGGGCAGGGCCGGCACGGACTGCGGCATTGCAGCCGTCCGGACAGGGACTACGGGCATTGCCGAATCATTCTAGGTGGGATTGATAGTTCACACTATCGGCCTCCGGCTGATTGACGCCGGAAGCAAATCTGGTGTGTAGTTTCTCTAAAGTATTTTATAGATCACATTGTCGGAATGCGCCGACAGCACGAGCAGCCTCCGCCGTCTGGACGGTGCCCAGGCAGGCCGCGCGACAATGACGCTGCAAGGAGGGCCCGGCCATGGAGAGCCAGCAGAAGGAGCAGTCCGCGGACCTGGTGGTGGCGCGGCCCGAGGGGTTGTATTGCCCACCGGGCGATTTCTATATCGACCCCTGGCGTCCGGTCTCGCACGCCGTCATCACGCACGCCCATTCCGACCATGCGCGGTTCGGCCATGGCCATTATCTATGCGCCGAACCCGGGCGTGGCGTGCTGCTGGCGCGCCTGCCGGGGATCACGCTCGATACGCTGCCGTATGGCGAGCGTATCGTCCATCGCGGCGTGACGCTGAGCCTGCATCCCGCGGGGCATGTGCTCGGGTCCGCGCAGGTGCGGCTCGAGCATGGGGGGCGCGTGTGGGTGGCATCGGGCGACTACAAGGTGGAGGACGACGGCACCTGTGCGCCGTTCGAGCCCGTGCGCTGCGACACGTTCATTACCGAGAGCACGTTCGGGCTGCCCATCTACCGTTGGCCGGCGCAGCCCACGCTGATGGCCGAGATTTTCGAATGGTGGCGCGTCAACGCGGAGGCAGGGCGCGCGAGCGTCCTCTACGCGTATGCATTCGGCAAGGCGCAGCGCATCCTGCATGGGTTGATGACCCATGCGGGGGCGGACGTCGCGCTGCCGGGGCCGATCGTCGCGCACGGCGCGCTGACCTCGCTGAATCAGGCGTATCGCGAAGCGGGCGTGGCGTTGCCGCCCGTGATGCTGGCCGCGGATCTGGCGCCGCGCAGCCCCGCGCTGCGGCGCGCGCTCGTCATGGCGCCGCCGTCCGCGCATGGGTCCACGTGGCTGCGCCGCTTTGGCGATGCCTCGGATGCGTTTGCGAGCGGGTGGATGCAATTGCGCGGCACGCGGCGCCGGCGCGGGGTCGATCGTGGCTTTGCGCTGTCCGATCATGCGGACTGGCCGGGGCTGATCTCGGCGATCACGGCCACGGGCGCGGAACGCGTGATCGTCACGCACGGCAACGTGCCGGTGATGGTGCGCTATCTGTCGGAGCGGGGCTGGCGCGCGCAGGCATTCGACACCGCCTATGGCGATGAAGAAGACAGCGATGCGGACGTCGCGGCGGAGGCGCCCGCGGCATGAAGGCGTTCGCCGACCTCTACGCCGCGCTCGATGGCACGACGTCGAGCAATGCCAAGCTCGCCGCGCTGGTTGCTTATCTGCGGCAGGCGCCGCCGGCCGACGCGGCCTGGGCCGTGTTCTTCCTGGCCGGCGGCAAGCCGCGCCAGATCGTGCCCGTGGCGATGCTGCGCGAACTCGCCCAGCGCGCGGCCGGGCTGCCCGAATGGCTGTTCGAGGAAAGCTATCAGGCCGTGGGCGATCTGGCCGAGACCATCGCGCTGCTGTTGCCGGACCCCGAGCAGGCCGACGACGCGGGTCTTGCCGAGTGGGTCGAGCAGCGCGTGCTGCCGCTGCGCGGGCTGCCGCCCGGGGAAGTGGCCCAGCGGCTCGATGCGTTGTGGCGGCCGCTCGACGCGCGCGGGCGGCTCGTGCTCTTCAAGCTGATTACCGGCAGCTTCCGCGTCGGCGTCTCGCGGCTGCTGGTGACGCGCGCGCTTGGCGCGGTGGCCGATATCGATCCCAAGCGCGTGGCGGAGCGCATGGTCGGCTATACGGACCTTTCGGCGCGCCCCGATGCGAGCCGGTTTCTCGCGCTGATTTCCACGGCCGACGACGATGCCACGACGCGTGGCGGCCAGCCGTATCCGTTCTTTCTTGCGCACCCGTTGCAGGCGCCGCTCGATACGTTCGACACGGTGCTGGGCGAGCCCGCGCGCTGGCTCGTCGAGTGGAAATGGGATGGCATTCGCGCGCAGCTCGTGCGCCGGCAGGGCGACACGTGGTTATGGTCGCGCGGCGAGGAACTGATTACGGAGCGCTTTCCTGAACTGGCGGAGGCCGCGGCGTTGCTGCCCGATGGCACGGTACTCGACGGCGAGATCGTGATCTGGAAGGACCGGCGGGTGCAGCCGTTTGCGCTGCTGCAGCAGCGAATCGGCCGCAAGACGCTGGGCGCGAAACTGCTGCGCGATGCGCCTGCCATTCTGATGGCCTACGATCTGCTCGAATGGCAGGGGGAGGACTGGCGCGGACGGCCGCAGGCGGAGCGGCGCGCGCAGCTGGCGCGCGTGCTCGAGGCGACCGTGCATCCGGCGCTCGAACTGAGCCCGCTCGTCGAGGCGGACAGCTGGGATGCGTTCGCGACGCTGCGCGAGGCGTCGCGCGAGATGGGCGTGGAGGGGTTCATGCTCAAGGCGGCCGACGCGGCCTATGGCGCCGGCCGGACGCGCGATGTGGGCGTCTGGTGGAAATGGAAGATCGATCCGTACACCGTCGATGCGGTGCTGATCTATGCGCAGCGCGGGCATGGGCGGCGTGCGAGCCTCTACACGGACTTCACGTTCGCGGTCTGGAACGCGCCGCCGGACACACCCGAGCGCGCGCTGGTGCCGTTTGCCAAGGCGTATTCGGGGCTGACGGACGAGGAGATGCGCAAGGTGGATGCGATCATCCGCCGCACGACGGTCGAGAAATTCGGGCCCGTGCGGAGCGTGGAACCGACGCAGGTGTTCGAGCTCGGGTTCGAGGGGATTGCCCGCAGCACGCGGCACAAGAGCGGCATCGCGGTGCGGTTTCCGCGCATGCTGCGGTGGCGAACGGATAAGCCGATTGCAGAGGCGGATACGTTGGGGACGTTGGAGGGGATGCTGCGATCGGCCGAGCCGCCGGCTGGGGACACCGGGCCCGCTGCGCCCGCAGGTCCGGCCCCGGCTGCGCCGGCGTCCGGCTCGCCCGTGCCGGAGGACCCCGCATGAGCGCGCGCGCGGTGCGGGGACGGGCCGGGACGCCGGCGGTCGAGCTGGCCGTGCCGCTCGCATCGCGCCTCGACGCGTGGTTCACCTCGCGCGGGTGGGCGCCGTTTCCGTTCCAGCGCGACGTCTGGAACGCCATCCGCGCCGGCCAGAGCGGGCTGCTGCACGCGACCACGGGCACCGGCAAGACCTATGCAGCATGGCTCGGCGCGCTGCTCGCGTTCGCGGACACCGCGGAGAGGAAGGAGCCCGCGCCGCTCACGGTGCTATGGCTCACCCCGATGCGCGCCCTCGCCGCGGACACCACGCGCGCCCTGCAGGCCCCGCTGGCCGAACTCGGCATCCCATGGACCGTCTCGCTGCGCACCGGCGACACGGGCAGCGGCGAGCGGGCCGCGCAGGCCCGCCGGCTGCCGAGCGCGCTCGTCACCACGCCCGAGAGCCTGTCGCTGATGCTCACACGCGCCGACGCCCAGCAGACGCTCGGCCGCGTGCAACTGGTCGTCGTCGACGAGTGGCACGAACTCATCGGCAACAAGCGCGGCGTCCAGACGCAGCTCGCGCTCGCGCGCCTCCACCGCTGGCAACCCGCGCTGCGCGTCTGGGGGCTCTCCGCCACGCTCGGCAACCTGGACCACGCGAGCGACGTGCTGCTGGCCGGAGTGCCCGCGGCGCAGCGCGTGCGCGTGCAGGGCCATACCCCCAAGGCGCTGACCATCGACACGCTGCTGCCCGATCATGCGGGGCGGTTTCCGTGGGCCGGGCATCTGGGGCTGTCGATGCTGCCGCATGTGGTGCGCGAACTCGACGAGAGCAGCACCACGCTCGTATTCCTCAACACGCGTTCGCAGGCGGAACTCTGGTATCAGGCCGTGCTCGACGCGCGCCCCGAGTGGGCGGGGCAGATCGCGCTCCATCACGGCTCCCTCGACCGCGCGACGCGCGAGTGGGTCGAGGTCAGCCTCAAGCAGGGGGTGTTGCGCGCGGTCATCTGCACGTCGAGCCTCGACCTCGGCGTGGATTTCCTGCCCGTGGAGCGCGTGCTGCAGGTGGGCTCGCCCAAAGGGGTGGCACGGCTGCTGCAGCGCGCGGGCCGCTCGGGCCACGCACCGGGGCGTACCTCGCGCGCCACCGTGGTGCCGACGCACAGCCTGGAACTCGTCGAGGCGCTGGCCGCGCGGCATGCCGTGGCGGCGGGGCGCATCGAGGCGCGCGAGTCGCCCGACCAGCCGCTCGACGTGCTGGTCCAGCATCTGGTGACGGTGGCGCTCGGCGGCGGTTTCCGTGCCGACGACCTGCTGCGCGAGGTGCGTACGACCTGGGCCTATCGCGATCTGTCCGACGAGGCATGGCAGTGGTGCCTGGACTTCGTCCGGCAGGGCGGCAGGACGCTGTCCGCCTATCCCGATTACCGCCGCGCGCAGCCCGGCGACGACGGCATCTGGCGCGTGCCCGACGCGCGGCTCGCGCGGCGGCATCGTATGAGCGTCGGCACGATCGTGAGCGACGCGACGATGCAGGTCCGCTACTGGTCCCGCGCGGCATCGGGCGGCGCGTCGCTCGGCAGCGTGGAGGAGGGCTTTATCGCACGGCTGGCGCCGGGCGACTGCTTCCT
Source organism: Cupriavidus sp. OTU4054 (assembly GCF_038440175.1). Lineage (NCBI taxonomy): Bacteria > Pseudomonadati > Pseudomonadota > Betaproteobacteria > Burkholderiales > Burkholderiaceae > Cupriavidus > Cupriavidus sp. OTU4054. The sequence continues at coordinate 124,698 of NZ_JASATF010000001.1, read as the reverse complement.
GTTCGGCGGACGCCTGCTCGAGCTCGTGCGCGTGCAGGAGATGACGGCCTACGTGCGCCGCGCCAGCGGCCGCAAGCCCGTGGTGCCGCGCTGGAACGGCGGACGCATGCCGCTCTCCACCGAGCTCGCCGAGACCATGCTCGATATGCTCGAGGCGGTCGCGCAAAAGCGCCTCGATCCGCGCGAGACGCCCGAGCTGCCGCTGATCGAGCCGATCGTCGAGCTGCAGACGCGCTGGTCCGCATTGCCCACGCGGCATACGCTGCTGGCGGAGAGCCTCCATTCGCGCGAGGGATGGCATCTGTTCCTCTATCCGTTTGCGGGCCGGTCCGTGCATCTGGGGCTCGGCAGCCTGCTGGCGTGGCGGCTGGGGCAAAAGGTGCCGGCCACGTTCTCGGTGGCGGTCAACGACTACGGACTGGAGTTGCTGACACCGTCGGAGATCGACTGGGCGCGATGGCTGCCGGAAGTGCTGGCGGAGGAGGCGCGCCCTGACGGCGGGCGCGATCTCGCGCGCGATGTGCTCGGCAGCCTCAATGCGGGCGAACTCTCGCTGCGGCGCTTTCGCGAGATTGCGCGCGTCGCGGGGCTGATCTTTCAGGGCTATCCGGGCGAGGCGCGCAGCGCGCGGCAGCTGCAGGCATCGTCGAGCCTGTTCTACGAGGTGTTCCGCAAGCACGATCCCGACAACCTGCTGCTCGGGCAGGCGGAGCGCGAGGTCCTGATGCAGGAACTGGACGCGCACCGGCTCGGCGCGACGCTCGCGCGGCTGGCCGCGCTGCCGCTGGATCTGCGCGTGCTGCGGCGGCCGTCGCCGTTCGCGTTCCCGCTCGTGGTGGAATTTCTGCGCGAGAAGCTCAGTACCGAGAAGCTGGCCGATCGGATCGCGCGGATGCTTGCGGACCTCGAGCGCGCGGCAGGGCCCGCTGTCGGGGACACCGCGCGGGACACAGCCGGGAACGTGGCGGAAGACGCGGCGGAGGTCGCGACGGTCGCCCGCTTCGGCATGTCCGACCACGCCGCCAGCGGCACACCGCGCAAGCCCAGACGCGCGCGCAAACCTTCCAGACCATTGCCACCCCTATGAGCGACGCCGATCTCACCGATCTCGCCGCGTTGGGCGCCGTGGCCGCGGACGTCGCGGGCGAGACGCTATGGCTGCTGCCGGAGCACGCGGTATGGTGGCCCGCGCGTGCGATGCTGCTCGTGGCCGATGTCCATATCGGCAAGGCCGCATCGTTCCGCGCGCTCGGGCAACCGGTGCCGGCCGGCACGACGGCCAGCAACCTCGCGCGGCTGCGCACGCTCGCCATGCGCCATCGCGCGCGCGAACTCGTGTTCCTGGGCGATTTCCTGCACGCGCGGGCGGCGCGGACCGCGGCCGTGCTCGTCGCGCTGCACGATTGGCGCGACGCGTTACCGGCGGACCTGCGGCTCACGCTCGTCCGGGGCAATCACGATCTGCATGCGGGCGATCCGCCGCCCGAACTCCAGATCGATGTCAGGACCGAACCGTATGGGGCGGGGCCGTTCGCGCTATGTCATACGCCGGACACGTCGGACACGTCGGACAGCGGATACGTGCTGGCGGGCCACCTGCATCCGGCGTTTCACCTGCGCGGACGCGGCGCCGACGCGGTGCGGCTGCCGTGCTTCGTACTGGGGCCACGCGGGGGCATTCTGCCGGCGTTCGGCGCGTTCACGGGCCACGCGACCGTACGGGCCGAAGCCAATACCCGCCTGTACGTGATTGGCGACGGACGCGTGTGGCCCGTCGTGCATGGCAGATAGGTGCCGCTGACCGGCGCCGGCAAAACGTACCGGCAGACGATGCACGGCCGATGTAAAAGTTACTGGGCGGCCGGACCGAAATCGGCGAGCGTCGCCAGCAGCTTGTCGAGGTCGACAGGCTTGACGAGGTGCGCATGAAAGCCCGCATCCTGCGTCTGCTGCCGGTCGGAAGCCTGGCCGAATCCGGTCAGCGCCACATAGCGCGTGCCGGACAGCGCCGGCATTCCGCGCAGTGCATGGATCACGGCGAAACCGTCCATGCCGGGCATGGCAAGGTCGATCAGCGCCACGTCGGGGCGAACGCGCGCGGCCGCGTGCACGGCTTCCATGCCGTCGTAAGCCACGGCCACTTCGTGCCCGGACATTTCGAGCAGCATCGCCATGCTGTCGGCCGCGTCGCGGTTGTCATCGACGAGCACCACGCGGAGCGGACGCGTGCCGGCCGTCCGGTCGTCATCGGCGCGATCGGACGCCGCGGCCGAACTCGCCATTGGCAGCCGGATGGTGAAGGTGCTGCCAAGCCCCGCCCCTTCGCTCATGGCCGTTATCGAGCCGCCGTGCATCTCGATGAGCGAACGGCAGAGCGAAAGGCCGATGCCGAGGCCGCCCTGCGCATTGCTCCCGGGCCGGTCCTCCTGCACGAACAGGTTGAAGATGTCGTCGAGCGCGTCGCGCGAAATGCCGCGGCCCTGGTCAATGATCTGGATCACGAGCGTGCGTCCCTGGGCGTGAATCGATATGGCAACCGGCGAACCGGGTGGAGAAAATTTGGCCGCATTGAGCAGCAGGTTCTGGATGACCTGGACCAGCCGGGTCTTGTCGACGAACAGCGGGAGCGCGCCCGCGTCGGCGTTGATGCTGACGGTCTGCCCCTTGGCATCGAGCGCGGGTTGTGCGGCCTCGATGCCGAGCACCACGACGTCGCACGCATCGATGGGCTCCCGCCGCAGTTCGATCTTCCCGGACGCGATACGGCCGACGTCGAGCAGATCGTCCACGAGCCGCGTCAGATGCGTGACCTGCCGGTCGATCAGGCCCAGGCCTTTTTCGGTCGCGGCAAGGTCGCCCGGGCGCAGCCGCATGACGGTCAGCGCGTTGCGTACCGGCGCGAGCGGATTGCGCAGTTCGTGCGAGAGCGTGGCCAGGAACTCGTTCATGCGCCGGCCCGAACGTTCGAGTTCCTCGAGCCGCTTGCGCTCGCTCATGTCGCGCGTGACCTTGGCAAAACCGCGCAGCGTCTCGCTTTCGTCGTAGATTGCGGTAATCGTGACGTCGGCCCAGAACAGCGTGCCGTCCTTGCGCACGCGCCAGCCTTCGTCCTCGACGCGCCCCTCGTGCCGCGCGATCTCGAGTTCGAGGTCCGGCTTGCCCATGCGCACATCGTCTGCCGGATAGAAGCGCGAGAAATGCTCGCCGATGATCTCGTCGCGCCGGTAACCCTTGATATAGGACGCACCCGAGTTCCAGCTCATGATGTAGCCCTGTGGGTCGAGCATGAAGATCGCGTAGTCCTTGACGCTCTCGACCAGCATGCGGAATGTCTCTTCGCTCCGGCGCAGCGCCTCGGCGGCGTTGCGCCGCTCGGTCATGTCGCGCGTGACCTTGCCGAAGCCGGTCAGCCGGCCGGACGGGTCGCGCAGCGCGGTGATGATGACGTTGGCCCAGAACTGGGTGCCGTCCTTGCGCACGCGCCAGCCTTCATCCTCGAAACGGCCGTGTTCGGCGGCGGCCAGCAACTCCGCGCCGGGCCAGTCGCGGGCCTTGGCCTCCTCGGTGTAGAACCGCGAGAAATGGCTGCCGATGATCTCGTGCGCCGCATAGCCCTTGATGCGCGCGGCGCCGGCGTTCCAGCTCGTGACGTGGCCCGTGGCGTCGAGCGTGAAGATCGCGTAGTCGGTGATCGTTTCCACAAGCGTGCGGAAGCGCTCGTCGCCGGCCGGTTGCACGGGCGTCGCGGTCACGGTCGCGGCCTCGCCGGCGCCGACGGCGGACGCGTGCCGGTCAAGGGGCGGGGCGGAGCGGGACATGATGGGGCGCGGATGCGAACATTCCGCAAGGATACTCGTGTTCCCGGCACCCCCGCGCTTTTTTGGGGCAGCCGCTGGCGCGGACCTTGCTGCATTTGCACATCCGTTTTCCCCGATTGGCATTCCGTTCGCGTAGACTCCAGTGCTGGCGGTCCGCAGTCCGGGCAACAATACCTTCGAACAATCATCGCCGCAAAACACGGCCGAGTCTTTTAGCGACGCAAGGAGACGTCCCGCATGTATGCAGAGTCTTTGCTAGACAGCCGTACGAACGATACACCCCTCGACAAATCGGTCGAGACACCGGTAGAACCGTCCGAGCGCGATCTGCGCCGCGTGCCGATTCATCCCGATTACTGGTATCCGCTCGCCTGGTCGCGCGAAGTCCGCAAGGGGCGCGCGCACGGCGTCCATTTCGCCGGCGATCCGATCGTGCTGGTGCGTACCGAGACGGGCAAGCTGTTCGCGCTCGAGGACCGCTGCGCGCACCGCCAGGTGCCGCTGCACGCGGGCGTCGTGGACGGCGAGACGCTGCGCTGCTGCTACCACGGCTGGAGCTACGATTGCAGCGGCAAGTGCATCGACGTGCCTTACCTCGGCAAGGAGCGCCTGCCCAACGGCGTCCGCGCCTATCCGTGCCGCGAGCAGGCCGGCCTGATCTTCGTGTTCACGGGCGATCCGGCGCTGGCCGACAGCCGGCCGGTCCCCGAGCTGGCTTCGGTGACGAACCGCGAGTACAAGACGCGCCGCTTCGGCCGCGAGGTCAAGTGCCACTACTCGTTCATGCACGAGAACCTGATGGACATGAACCATCAGTTCCTGCATCGCCGGCAGATGGGCAACATGCGCGCGCGCTCGCTGGGGCGCCGCCGCGGCGAGGGGTTCGTCGAGGTCGACTACACGTTCTACCGGGAGGCCGGCAAGCAGCCGCTCGGCGAGTCGCTGGTCTTCGGTGGCGGCAAGAAGAACGAGAGCGGTACGGGCGGCAAGGACGTGATGACCGTCCGCACGGGCTATCCCTATCAGACGCTGCAGATTCGCACCGCGAGCGGCACGCTCGTGATGGACCTGTGGATCGCCTACGTGCCGCTGGACGCCGCGCAGCGGACCAATCGCACGTTCGGCGTGCTGTCGATCCGCCGGCCAAAGGTACCGTTCGTGATGGATCTGGCGTGGCCGCTGCTTGTCTGGTTTACCGAACGTATCTTCCAGGAAGACCGCGATATCGTCGAACTCGAACAGCTCGCGCACGACAAGCAGGGCGCCGACTGGAACCACGAGGTCTTCCCGGTCATCCGTGAACTGCGTGCGCTGCTGCGCGAAAACGGCGGCCGCACGGTGATTCCCATCCACAAGGTCTGATCATCATGGAAGTCGCATTTATCGGCCTCGGCACCATGGGTGCGGCCATGGCCGCGAACCTCGTCAAGGCGGGACACCGCGTGCGGGGCTGGAACCGTTCGCCGGACCCCGTTGCCGCGCTGGCGGCGGCCGGTGGCCATGCGGCGGCCAGCGCCGCGGACGCGGCGCGCGGCGCCGAGGTGCTGATCACGATGCTGGCCGACGACAATGCCACGCGCGCGGTGATCGACGACGCCGTGCTCGGCGCGCTGGCGCCGGGAGCGATCCACGCCAACATGGCCACGGTCTCGGTGGCGTTCACGCGGGAGATGGCCGATTTTCACGCCGCGCATGGGGTCGGCTACGTGGCGGCACCGGTGCTGGGGCGTGTCAACGTGGCGCGCGACGGCAAGCTCAATATCCTGGCGGGTGGGGAAGACGCGCTGCTCGACCGACTGCAGCCGCTGTTCGACGTGCTCGGCCAGAAGACATGGCGCTTTGGCGCGCGGCCCGAACAGGGCACGATCGTGAAGCTGGCGACCAACTTCATGCTTGCCAGCGCGATCGAATCGATGGGCGAGGCCGCGGCGCTCGCCCGCAGCCAGGACGTCTCGAATGTCGATTTTCTCGACATGGTCACGTCCACCGTGTTCGCGGTGCCCGCGTACCGCGGCTATGGCATGGCGATGGCGAACGGGCAGTTCGATCCGCCCGGCTTCAAGCTCTCGCTCGGCTACAAGGACGTGCGGCTCGCGCTGGAGGCGGCGGGCACCGGCGAGGTGCCGATGCCGTTTGCGAGCGTGCTGCGCGACAACCTGCTGGACAACCTCGCGCACGGCGAGGGCAATCTCGACCTCGCCGCGCTAGGCAAGGTCTCCGCGCGCCGCGCCGGCCAGCAGGACTGACAGGGCGGCGCTTCCGGGAAGCGGCTTACGAGGCCGCGAGCAGCGGGTAGTCGGTATAGCCGGTGCCGCTCGCGTGCTCGAGGTCGTAGATCGTGGCCGCGTTCACCTCGTTGAGCGGCGCGCGCTGGCGCAGCCGTTCGACGAGGTCGGGGTTGGCGATAAACGCGCGCCCGAACGACACCGCATCGGCGGTACCTTCGGCCAGCACGGCCTGCGCCGCGTCCAGGTCGAATCCGTCGTAGGCGATGACGGCACCGCCGAACTCACGCTTCAGCTGGGCCAGCAGCGCGCCGTCGCCCCGCGTCTCGCGCACGAACAGGAAGCCGACCTTGCGCTTGCCGAGCTCGCGCGCGACATAGCCGAACGTTTCGGACGGGTTCGAATCGGCCATCGAATGGCTCGGCGATCGCGGGGCAAGGTGCACGCCGACGCGGCCCGGACCCCACACCGCCGTGACGGCGTCCGCCACCTCCAGCAGCAGCCGCGCGCGATTCTCGATCGCGCCGCCATAGGCATCGGTACGCTGGTTGGAGCCATCCTGCAGGAACTGGTCGAGCAGATAGCCATTGGCGGCATGGATGGTCACGCCATCGAAGCCGGCCGCCTTGGCATTGGCCGCGCCGCGCGCAAAGCCGGCCACGACTTCCTTGATGTCTTCCACCGACATCTCCCGCGGTACCACGTACTCGCGCTGCGGGCGCAGCAGGCTCACATTGCCCTTGGCCGCGATGGCGCTCGGGCCCACGGGCTGGCGGCCGTCGAGCAGATCGGGGTGGGTGATGCGGCCCACGTGCCACAGCTGGGCGACGATACGGCCGCCGGCTTCGTGCACGGCGCGCGTCACGATCTGCCATCCTGCAACCTGCTCCTGCGACCACAGGCCCGGCACGTTCGGGTAGCCCACGCCATCGGGCATGACGGGTACGCCTTCGGACACGATGAGGCCGGCCGAGGCGCGCTGCGTGTAGTACTCGGCCATCAGCGCGTTGGGCACGTGGACGGGACTGGCCGCGCGCAGGCGCGTCAGCGGTGCCATGACGATACGGTTGGACAGTTGCAGGTCGCCGATCTGGATGGGGTCGAACAGGGTTGTCATGAACTCGATAGTTTCACAATGAAAGTCTGTGGATACTAGCAGTGGTTGAAAAATCGTGCAGATGAGGAGGCCGGCGCCCCGGGAACCGTGCAAAAGGAAGAACGACGCACATGCGGGGCGATGAAAGTTGCCGGCGCTACCTATAATCTTTCGCACCGAACGAGCCAAAGGGAGCTGTGATGACCGCACCAGAACGTTTCGACGCCATCCTCATCGGTACCGGTCAGGCGGCGCCCGCGCTGGCCAACCGGCTTTCGGCCGCCGGGATGGCGGTTGCCGTGATCGAGCGCGGCGACGTGGGCGGGACGTGCGTCAACGTGGGCTGCACGCCGACCAAGGCGATGGTCGCCAGCGCCTACGCGGCGCGCATGGCCGCGCGGGCGGCCGAGTACGGCGTGATGCTGGACGGCACGGTGCGCGTGGACATGGCGGCCGTGCATGCGCGCACGCAGGGCATCGTCCTCAAGAGCCGCAATGGCGTTACGCGCTGGATCGAGGGCATGCCGCGCGCGAAGCTGATTCGCGGCCACGCGCGCTTCGAGGACCCCCGGACCGTGCGCGTCGGCGACCGGTTGCTGACCGCCGACAAGATCTTTATCAACGTCGGCGGACGCGCGCTCGTGCCCGACGCGATCAAGGGCCTGCCCGCGGTCCCGCATCTGACCAATGTGGAGGCCCTCGCGCTGGAGACCGTGCCGAAGCACCTCGTGGTGATTGGCGGCAGCTATATCGGGCTCGAGTTCGCGCACGTATTCCGGCGCTTCGGCGCCGAGGTGACGGTGGTCGAGCGCGGCGCGCGGCTTGTCGCGCGCGAGGACGAGGAGGTGTCGGCGCAGATACGCGGCATTCTGGAGGCCGAAGGCATCCGGATCCGGACCGATGCGAACTGCATCACGGTCAGCGCGCATGCCGAAGGGGTGGAGGTCGGCGTCGACTGCGAGTCCGGCGAGCCCGCGGTGGTCGGCAGCCATGTGCTCGTGGCGGTCGGGCGCCAGCCCAATACGGACGACCTGGGCCTGGACAAGGCCGGCGTCAGGACCGACGCGCATGGCTATATCGTGGTCGATGACGGGTTGCGCACCAGCGTGGACGGCATCTGGGCGCTCGGCGACTGCAATGGCCGGGGGGCATTCACCCATACGGCCTACAACGACTTCGAGATTGTCGCGGCCAATCTGCTGGACGGCGAGCATCGCTCGGTGGCCGATCGCATCCCCGTGTATGGCCTGTTCATCGACCCGCCGCTGGGCCGCGTGGGCATGACGGAGGCGCAGGCCCGGCAGGCCGGGCATCGCGTGCGCGTCGGCAAGCGGCAGATGACGCGCGTGATGCGCACGGTGGAAAAGGGCGAGAGCCAGGGGTCCATGCGTGTGGTCGTCGATGCCGACACCGATCGCATTCTCGGCGCGGCGATCCTTGGCGTCGGCGGCGACGAGGCCGTGCATTCGATCCTGTCGATGATGGCCGCGGACAAGCCGTACACGCTGCTGGCGCGGACCATGGCGATTCATCCCACTGTGTCGGAACTGATTCCCACGATCCTCGGCGAGCTCGGGGACACCCTCGCGCCCACCAGATAAAAAAAAGGGCAGCGGGGAACTGCCCGTGCCACTGGGGGTGAAGCTGCCGGCCGGGGAGGCCCGGCGCCAGCGGCGAAACCTATGGCTGAATACAGTGTGGCAGGCGAAAATGAGCCGAAAATGAGAGCCGAATCAAGAGCCGAATCAAGAGCCGAAACGAGCGCCGAAACGCGCGCCGAAGCGCGCGCCGAAACCCGCGAGCCGCTCAGCCCTGCCGGAGCCCGCATGCCAAGCCAGACCGCCGTCCGTTCCCTGCATCGCCGCCTGAGCCTATCCCTCGGGAGCCTCGCGCTGGTGATCGGATTGCTCGGGGCGTTCGGCGCGTGGGTCGTCGTGCGTCAGCTTGCCAGCCAGTTCAACGCGGACCTCGCGCATGCGGGTTCGACGATGCAGCCGTCGCCGGCCGCCATGCCCGTGCCCGCGCCGGCCGGCCATCCGACGCCGCATATCGTGATCCAGACCTGGCGCCCCGGCGATGGCGCATTGCCGGGCCATACGAGCGATCCGACCGTGCTGGTGCCGCGCGTGCCGCCGGGCTTTTCGGAGGCGCGCGGCGCCAACGGGCGCATGTGGGATGTCTTCGCGATGCAGGCCGGCACGGCCTGGGTCCAGATGGCCGAGCAGCGCGCGGTGCGCAACGACAATGCCGCGCGTGTGGCGATGTGGGCCGCGATTCCCGTGGTGCTGCTGTTGCCGCTGCTCGTCTGGGTGGTGCGGGCAAGCGTGCGCATGTCGCTGCGGCCGCTCGGCGAGATCGGCGAGCGCGTGGCCAAGGTCGATCTCAATCATCTGCAGCCCGTGGAAACGCAGGCCGCGCCCGAGGAACTGCGGCCGTTCCTCGATTCGATCAACCGCATGATGCAGCGCCTGTCGTCCCTGATCGACGCGGAGCGCACGTTCATTGCCGACGCCGCGCACGAACTGCGCTCGCCCATCACCGCATTGCAGCTGCAGGTCGACAATCTGCGGCATGCGCCGCCGGAGGCGATGGAAGACCGCATCGAGGAACTGCAGCGCGGCATCCGCCGCACGTCGACGCTGGTCACGCAGCTGCTCGGTCTGGCCCGCGCGGAGATCGGCGCGCGCGCCTCCCCGGCCGAGGTGCCGCTGACGCAGGTGGTGACGGACGTGGTGACCGACCTGTTGCCGCTTGCGCTCGATCGCGGCGTGGACCTTGGCGCGGAGCAGATGGACGACGCGGTCGTGCGCGCGCAGGAAACCGACTTGCGCATGCTCGTGAAGAACCTGATCGACAACGCCATTCGCTACGGCGGCGCGGGGTGCCGCGTGGACGTGAGCGTGCGTCGCCTCGACGGTCACGCCGAGATCGAGGTGGCGGACGACGGACCCGGCATTCCCGAATCCGAACGCGCGCGCGTGTTCGACCGCTTCTATCGCGGCGGCGCCACGGACGAGGAGGGCAGCGGACTGGGACTGGCGATCGTCCAGACCGTGGTCGATAACCTGGGCGGCAGCGTGACGCTTTCGGGCCGGGCCGACGGCGGGCATGGACTTGTGGCGCGCATCGTGCTGCCGTTGCAAGGGCAGGCGCAAGGGCAAGCGCGAGGGCAAGAGCAAGGGCAAGAGCGAGGGCAGGCGATATGAGAATCCTGTTGATCGAGGACGATCCGCAGATCGGCCAGAGCCTGGTGCGCGCGCTCAAGGACGCGCAATGCAGCGTCGATTGGGCACGCACGGGCGACCTCGCGCGCTCGGCGATCGATGACGGGTCCTATTCGGCGATCCTGCTCGACCTCGGCCTGCCCGATATCGACGGCCTCGAGATTCTCAAATGGCTGCGCACGAAGCACGATGAAACGCCGTTGCTCATCATCACCGCGCGCGACGATGTGGACACGCGGATCGATGGCCTCGACTTCGGTGCCGACGACTACGTGATCAAGCCGTTCGAGGCGCGCGAACTTCTTGCGCGTATTCGCGCCGTCATTCGCCGGAAGTCGGGCTCGGCATCGTCCACGCTCGTGCACGGCAAGGCCACGCTCGACCTCAACCTGCGGCAGCTCAACTACGATGGGCGTGCCGAAGCGCTGAGCGCGCGCGAGTATGCGCTGGTGCTGGCGCTGCTCGAGCGTCCCGGCGCGATACTCTCGCGCGCGCAGCTGGAAGAACGGCTCTATGGCTGGGGCGAGGAAGTCGAAAGCAATGCGGTGGATGCGATCATCTACGGCATTCGCCGCAAGTTCGGCAGCACGCTCGTACGCAATGTGCGCGGGCTTGGCTGGACTATCCCGGGCACCTGACCCTAGAACGACCCCAGCCATCCTCCGAGCACGATCACCGCGGCCAGGGCAAGCATCGGGCCGACGATGCCGACCATGACGATGCCGCCATAACTCTGGCGATGCGTGGCGCCGCAGACCGCGAGCAGCGTGACCACCGCGCCGTTATGCGGCAGCGTGTCGAGCGTGCCCGCGCTCATCACCGCCACGCGGTGCAGGATGGCCGGATCGAGGCCGATCTCCGCCGCCCGCGCGAGGTAGGTCCCGCCCAGCGCCTCGAGCGCGATGGTCAGGCCACCGGACGCGGAACCCGTCAGGGCCGACAGCACGTTGGTGGCCACGGCCAGCGAGACGAGAGGCCCGCCCCCGATGCCGAGCACCCAGTCGCGCACCACGGCAAAGCCCGGCAGCGCCGCCACCACGGCGCCAAAGCCGACGAGGCTCGCCACGCTGAGCACGGGCAGCGCGGCCGCGTGCACGCCGGCTCCCATCGTGTCGCGCAGCGCGGGCAGCCGCCGCAGGTTCAGCAGCACCAGGCAGACGATGGCCGCGACCAGCGCCACGATGACCGACCATACGCCGCCCAGTGCCTGCAGGCTCGTCTCGCCCCACTGCGGCAGCTGCAGGTAGTCGGCGGGCCAGCGGGGCAGCACGACCAGCGTCATCAGGAGGTTGACACCGATCACGACGGCCAGCGGCAGCAGCGCGACCGCCGCGCCGGGGCCCTGCGCGCTGCGCAGGCCGTGCAGGGCTTCGGCCGGGTCGAACTCGTGCGCGGTGCTCGCGCGTTCGCGGATCAGCGGGCGCTCGGCCACCTCGTCGGGGTTGGCCGGCATGTCCGGGCCGTAGCCGTCTCCCGCGCGGCGTGCCTTGCGTTCGGCGTGGCCGAGCCACCAGAGACCGAACGCGAGCATGATCGCGCTGGCCGCGATGCCGAGGCCGGGCGCCGCGAACGGCGTGGTGCCGAAGAACGGCATCGGGATCGCATTCTGGATGGCCGGGGTGCCGGGCAGCGCCGACATCGTGAACGTGGATGTGCCCAGCACGATCGCGGGCGGCATCAGTCGCGGCGGGATATCGGCCGCGCGGAACAGCGCATGCGCCATGGGCGCGAGCACGAAGAAGGCGACGAACAGGCTCACGCCGCCATACGTGAGCAGCGCGCCGGCCAGCACCACGGCCAGCATCGCGCGGCGCGGGCCGAGCGTGCGCGTCATCCAGTCCGCGATGGCGGTGACGGAGCCGCTGTCGTCCATGAGCTTGCCGAACAGCGCGCCGAGCAGGAACAGCGGAAAGAACTGCGCGACGAAGCCGGCCGCCGTGCCCATGAACGTCTGCGTCCAGTGCGCGAGCAGCGGGGCGCCCGCCGTGGCGGCCGCCAGCAGTGCGGCGGCCGGCGCGATCAGCAAAATGCTCCAGCCGCGGAACGCCAGCCAGATCATTGCCGCGAGGGCAATGACGATGCCGAGCAGGCCCATCGGTCAGACCTCCTCGAGCAGTTCGTCGAGGTCGAACGTGGAGCGCCGGCCGAGCGCATCGGCATGCGCGGCAAGGAAGCCGTCCGCGGCCTGCCGACCTTCATCGCGCAGCATGCACAGGAACGACCATTCGGCATTCATCTTCGACGACGAGCCGAACTCGGCCATGCGGTCGCTCGCGATGCGATGGATGCGCATGCCGGCCCATTGCGCGCCTTCGCAGTCGCCGGCGCTGGCCACGCGGCGCAACACCGCGATCATGCGCAGCTCCTTGAGCAGCGTGGCATTGAACGAGATCTCGTTGACGCGGCTCAGGATATCGCGCGCGCTGCGCGGCACGCCGGGGCGTGCCACCGGATTGATCTGGACGAGAATGGTGTCGCGCGACTGGCATTCGCGCACGAGGGGCGTGATGGTCGGATTGCCCGCGTAACCGCCATCCCAGTACGGAACGCCGTCGATCTCCACGGCCTGAAAGACCGTGGGCAGGCAGGCCGAGGCGAGCAGCACGCTGGCCGTGATCTCCGCATTGCGAAATATGCGTCCGCGCCCGGTTTCGACATTGGTGGCCGTGACGAACAGGCGAACGGGTGCGTTCGCGAGCGTGTCGAAATCGATCGTATCGCGCAGGATTTCGGCCAGCGGATTGCTGCCGGCCTTGTTGAGGTCGTAGGGCGACCAGATGCGCGCGGCGAGGTCGGCCGCGACGAACAGCGGCGAGTTGTCGAGCGTCCAGCGGCCGAGGATCACATCGAGCGGGCTGCGCCGGAAGGGACTGAAGCGCGCGGCGTCGGCCACGCGGTGCCAGAAGTCGTCGAGCGCCTGGCGCGCGCCTTCGGCGCCGCCGCGCGCATGGCCGTGGACGAGCACGGCCGCGTTCATGGCGCCCGCCGATGTGCCCGAGATGCCGTCGATGCGCAGCCACGGTACTTCGAGCAGGCGGTCCAGCACGCCCCAGGTGAAGGCGCCGTGCGCGCCGCCGCCCTGCAGGGCCAGATCCACCGCCAGTGGCGCCCGCGCGTTGTTGGCGGCATCGGCGGCATCGGCGGCTTCGGCAGCGTCTACGCTTTCAACCTGTCCTTTCTGCACATCTCCTTGCTGGACCATGCGATCCTCCCTTGGGAATGCCCGTGGGGCACGCTCCATTATTTGTTGTGCGGTGCAACTTAAGCAAGGGAGGCAAAGAGGGGGATGGCGGTCAGCGGTCGAGCCGCCCCAGCCGGACCACGGTGACGCCGGGCCGCAGCTGCCGCAGCGAAGGCATGACCAGCACGCAGTGGTCATAGGGCGTGACCACGGGCTGGCCGTCGCGCCAGGCGATGACGGCGCCGGCTTCGGCAAACGTCTCGAGACCGGTGTACGGGCCGGCAAAACGGAAATCCATGGTCGATGCGACCACGGGCTCCGTCACGCGGATCACGCGCTGGGCGGCCGGATCCGGGCGCAGCCAGCCGTCGGGCAGGTCCGCCGCCTCGACGATGCCGGACTGCAGCAGGAAGCGCGCGGTGCTGTCGCGCGCCACGTCCACGGCGCGCGTTTCCCAGTGCTGGCCGCATTCGACGAGTATCGCGTTGCGCGGGCTGGCGGGGTCGCCGAAGTCAGCGTAGTCGCGCATGCGGCGGCCTTCCGGGTGGCCTTCATCGACGATGATGTCGGCCGGCGCGCCGACCGCGCGGGCCAGGGCGATGCCCTTGTCGAGCGGGCCGGAGACGATCAGCGGCCGGCTTTTTTCGTGCATCGAATGCAGGTCCAGCAGCAGATCGACGGTATCGATCACGGGGCGCATGGCGCGCGCGCGGCGCAGTTCGGAGGAGTCGCGCGAGGTGTCGTCGAGCACGGCCGCGGTCCAGACGCGGTTGAAATCCTGATCGACGTAGCGCGACGCATCGGGGCGCGCGGCGTCGAAGCGCGCATAGGCATCGACGTTCGCGAACGAGAGGGTCAGGCGCCCGCGGCGCGGACGCAGGCCATGCGCGAGCAGACCCGCCACGGTAATGGCGCCGCAGACCTCGTTGCCGTGCGTCAGCGCGTTGACCATCACGTGGGGGCCGGGCGTGCCGCTGTCGAACGTGTGTACGTAGGGCACGCCGGTGTTGCCCGTCGCGTAGGGCCGGATGTCGGGGAATTCGACCTCTACGGGGTAGGCATCGAAGGGTTGTTGTTGCGTCATGGGAATCCTGTCTGTTATTCGCGGATATTGGCCGCCTGCACGATCGTGCGATAGCGGCCCGTCTCGCGTCGGACGAACCCGGCGAATTCCGTCGGCGAGCCGGGCTTGACCTCGACGCCGGCTTCCGCGAGCTTGCGGCGGACGTCGGGCATCGCGAGCACGGCCTGCATATCGGTGTTGAGGCGATCGATCACGGGCTTCGGCGTGCTGGCCGGCGCCATCAGGCCGAACCATACGCCCATGTCCACGCCCTTGAGCGCGGGTGTCTCGGCCAGTGCCGGCACGTTCGGGGCCACCGCCGAGCGTTTGGCTTCGGTCAGCCCATAGGCGCGCACGCGGCCGGCCTGGATATGCGGCAGCGCGGACGACAGCACCATCACCGCAAGGTCGATCTGGCCGCCGAGCAGGTCCGTCGACATCGCCGAGGCGCCCTTGTAAGGAACGTGCGTGATATTCACGCCGCCTTGCTGCTTGATCAGTTCGCCGGCCAGATTCAGCGGTGTGCCGATGCCCGACGAGGCGTACGACAGTTGACCGGGCTGCTTCTGCGCCAGCGAAATCAGCTCCGTCGCATCCTTGGCGGGCAGTTGCAGCTTGCCGACGAGCACCATCGGCTGCGTGCCGACGAATGTGATGGGCGCCAGGTCCTTCTCGCCGTCGTACCGCACGGCGGGGTTGGTCAGCCGCGCGATGGAGACTTCGCTGCCGGAGCCGAGCAGCAGGGTGTAACCGTCGGCTTCCGCCTTGACCACCTTCTGTGCGCCGATGGTGCCGCCGGCACCACCGAGGTTTTCGATCACCACGCTCTGGCCGAGGCGCTTGCCGAGCTCGGGTGCAATGGAGCGCGCCACGAGGTCGACGCTGCCGCCGGCGGTGTAGCCGACCACGAGCGTGATGGGCTTGGTGGGATAGGCGCCGGCCGCGCTGGCGGCGAGCGCGGCGCCGCTCAGCGTCGCGAAGAGGGAGGCGTGCAGGGCCTTGCGTAGCAGGGTCTTCATGATTTCTCCGGCAGGGATGTCGTGGTCGATGCACGGCGATGGTAGTGAGCATCGCGGCTTTTGGCGTGCGGCTTTGGCAACGGCACTTGCCGTTTCGGCAATGAGACGGAATGGTGCATGGCGATGCCCGGGACTCTCATGGCGCGATGGCGGCGCGCCAGAAGGTCTCGGCCAGCGGGCGCATGGCCGCGCGCGGGCGATAAAGACGGATATCGAGCGCGAGATCGGCCGAGTTGCCCCCGTGGCTGTCGGCGCGCACGAGGCGTCCCGCGTGGAGGTCGTCGGCGATCAGCCGGGCCGGCAGCCACGCGAGGCCCATGTGCTGGCGCACCATCTCGTGCACCGATTCGGCGAAATCGCTGATGGCCACCGTTTCCAGCTGGGTCGCGAGTTTGCGGCGTGCAATCTCCTGATTGACCATGCGGCCCATGGTCAGCGTTTCCGCATAGGCGATGAACGGCACCGTTGCCGTCCTGGTTTTTCCGCCGCGGATCTGGAATGCCGCGCGCCCATTGGCATCGGCGGCCGCCACGCAGACCAGCCGTTCCACGCCCACCGCGTGGAACATATAGCTCGCGTCGTCGAGCATCACGGGCAGGTCGTGCGGGCTGTAGCACAGCAGGAAATCCGCATGCCCTTCGGTAAAGCGTTCGAGCGCGTCGTGCGTGGCATGGGTGGAAAGGCGCGTACGGAAGCCGTCGCCCACGGGATCGTCGCGCAGGGCATTGCGCAGGCCGGCGAGCCATGCCGGCACCATCGACCGCGCAAGCGTCTTGCCCGTGGCGATGGTCAGCGTGGTGGCGTCCGCGCGGTGCGCGGCGCGCAGGGCCAGACGGGTCTCGTCGAGCGTGCGCAGCGCGGATTCGGCGGCCTCGAGGAACTGCCGGCCCTCCGCGGTCAGCCGCACGGGATACGCGCTGCGGTCGATCAGCGGCGCGCCGGCCCACATTTCGAGCGCCTGGATGCGCCGGCCGAACGCGGGTGGCGTCACATTGCGCAACTCTGCCGCGCGCGCGAGGCTGCCGGCCTGCGCGAGGCAAATAAAGTCTTCCAGCCAGCGGATATGCATCGGAGATCGCGATCGGCATCGATGAGGTCAGATCGCGATCATAGACCGAACGTCGAGCGGGACGGTCAAACTTTTGTCAGATCGGCAATGGCCTTCGAACCCTGCATGGTCGTGTTGGCGAGTTGCTGGGCCTGCTGGATCAGCGTGCTCTGGAGCTGTACGTGGGCGATCGAATGCATGCCTTCCGCGCCGGGGGGCGGCGCCGACGGGGCGGGCGTTACGTCGCTTTGGGCGAGCGTGTCAGGGGACTGGCGGCGCGCCGCCTCGTCCTGCTCGCGACGCGCCGCGATCACGGACACCGGCGCAGCCGCCTCGAAATGGCCGCCCATATCGACGACGATCACGTCGCGCCGATGCGCGTGATCGGGCCCCGTGGTCTCGATATGAATGGCGCCGGCGGCGTCGGAGACCGTGATCATGCGCAGCGGCCGTTCGAGCCCGAGGCTGTTGTTGATCAGCGAGACGATGGCCTTCGCGGTATCGCCATGCGCGGGCAGCTTGTCGCCGGACTTGATGCCCAGCGACGGATCCTGCTCGATGATCTCGCGGAACTGGTTGACGAGCGGGGCGTGGTCGCTGTCGTAGTCGCCCGTGGCATGCTGCATCAGCGAGATCAGCAGGCAATTGTTCGTTGCCCATTTCTCGTCCGCCGGCGGCGCGCCGTCGCGCGGCATCGGCTGGGTCTTGCCGCCATTCGGTATCAGCGTCATGTCGTGGGCGGCCAGCACATTGGCGATGCGATCGGTGCGCGTTGCGCCGGCCGACAGCTCCTCGAGGTACGCCGTCTCGTTATCGTCATAGACCGCGGTGCGGATGTCCGGATCGAGGTCTTGCCATGGCGTGATCTCGGTCTCGAGCGAAGGGATGTCGCGCAGGCCCTTGAGCGCGTACGCGACCGAGCGCTGTTCTTCGTGGACCCGGGCGGGGTCGATGCCGCGCAGGCCCGGCGTGGCGTCCTGCATGCTGAGCGCGATGGCGTGATCGATGGCGCGCTGCTCGCGCGGGTCCAGCGCGTGGGCGGGGCCAGCGGGGTGCGCTTCGGGCTCGTGGCTCGCCGCCTGCATGCTGGCCGCGATCTGGTTGAGCCGCGCGTGCAGCTCCATGCCGATGGGGTCGTCATACGGCGGGGGCTGCAGATGCCACGGGATGTCGGCTTGCGGCGGGGCGGGCCGCTGGAACGTGGACTGGGGCCGGGATGGGTGCGCGAAGCCCGGTGGCGGATGATCGGGCGGCGCGTAGGACGGCGCGTGGGGGGGCGCGTGTGGGGGCGCGTGTGGGGGCGAGTACGGCGGCGGCGGGTCGTACTGTTCGTGGGGCGCCGCATCGGGCCGATAAGGGGGCGGCGGCTCCTCGTACCGCTGGAAGCCCGACATGCCCTGCGCATACGGATTGAAGCCCGCGCCGTGGGCCTGCGGCGGCGGGCCGTGCGGGCGCCGGACCGGCTGCGGCACCTGCGCCTGCACCGCGGTAAATGCGGACAGGCCGGCGTCGGCATACACACGCTTAGCGTAGTGCTTGGCGAGCCCCCGTACCAGTGGCTGGACGATTCTCGGGACCTGGCTCGCGACCTGATCGGCGGCGGCGTCCGCGAGCGTGTACGGTCTGACGCGAAAGGTATTGGGGGGCATGTACGAGCCTCGCTGTCCGGGGACGCCCAAATGGGCAATGGGCGCCACGGCGTCCGCCGCACCATGCCTTGGACGCTCTGCCAGCGTAATGGCGCGGGGCCTCTGGCGCGCGCCCGCGCTTCGTTCATGGCGCGGCGTCTTCGTATTTCTTCGTATGCCGGCCGGACAGGTGCCCGCCGCGGGAAAATCCCGCATACTCCCAGCGAGTTGCGGCGCTCCGTTCAGCGCTCAGTTCTGATCCCCCCGCTTCCCATGAACCCATGAACACCCGCTTTCTCGAAACGCTGCTCTCGCTGGCGCGCTCGGGAAGCATTCGCGCCACCGCGCGCGAACTGCATGCCACGCCCGCCGCCATTTCCTCGCGCATCAAGGCGCTCGAAGCCGAACTCGGCGTCTCGCTCGTCGATCGCGGCAGCAGCCAGTTCCGGCTCAGCGACGATGGCGAGCGGCTGCTCAATCATGCGCGAGAGGTCGTGCACGCCGCGCGTACGCTGCAGCTGGCCGCGCAACGGGGCCAGCAGATCTCGGGGCGGCTGCGGCTCGGCGTCGTCGAGACCGTGGTGCATAGCTGGCTGCCGAACTTCGTGCGCGCGCTGGAAACCGACTATCCGGAGCTCGTCGTGGACCTGACCGTCGACGCCACCGCTGTGCTCGGCCCGCGCCTGCTCGCGGGCGAGCTCGACCTGGTGGCGCAGGTGGAGAGCGCGATCGATCCCTCCATCGTCGCGCAGCCGCTCGCGCGCTACCCGGTGCGCTGGATCGCGCGGCGCGACATGCTCGCCGAGGCGGACGGCACGGACCAGATGGACGATCGCGTGCGGGCGATGCTGCGGCATCCCGTGCTGACATTCGGCCGCGGTACGCTGCCCCAACTCGCCGTCGATGCGATGGTCAGCGGCCTCGCCAGCGAGCACGGCGTGCCGCTCTCGCAAACGCGCGTCACCTGCATGCCGTCGGTGGCCGCGATGATCCATCTGCTGCGCGATGGCTACGGTGTGGCCGCGGTGCCGAGCCTGCTCGTCGCGGAGTACCTGGACACCGGCGAGCTCGTCGAGCTGCCGATGCTGCCGTCGCCGCCACCGATCGTGATCGCACTCTATCGGCGCGACGATGCGCGCGTGGCCGTGCACGCGGCGGCGGCAGTGGCGCGCGAGGTATGCAGCCAGTATTGCGACGCCTTGCCCGCGGCATTGATCGAGGCGTCATGAGGGCGCCTTCGGCGCGGGCGGTATCGTTTCGCATTGCGCCGTCGCGCGGAGACTGCGCTCCCTACCATTGCCGGTAGCACTCAAGGCTAGCGGCATTGGAACGCTGGCCCGTGATGAGTTGCCGGAAATTTGCGGAGCACGCGATGGTCAGGAGCGCAACGGATAACCCAGGACACGTTCAATTGCATCTGGTGGGCAACCAGCCCGACGCGCCGGATATCACGCCGGGAACGCGGCCGCCATTACCGACGCGCAAGGAACCGTCGGCGGTGCTGCGGTGCCTGCAGCCGCGGGTGGGGCCGGTCAACACGGCCAGCGTGCACGCGCGCACGTCGCTCAAGGCGACCACGGCCCAGGCGCGCGCGGCGAGTGCCAACCCTTTCGCCGATGAAAATGCCACCGCGCCCGTGCTCACCGGCCCCTTCCGGCGCGGCACGCTGAAGGCGGCGAACGGTATGCTGACCGAGGGCCAGAGGCCGGCAGCGGAGCACGATGTCACCGCGCTGTTCGATCTGCACGCGTTCTTTCCGGATGCGCAAGCCACCCAGCCCCCGCAACCCTCGCAGGTCGCATCGTCGTCCGCCACCCCGCGTGAGCAACTGCAGCGCACGCTCGGCACATACTGTCCCGGCGATAGCGGCCGCATCGCGGGCATGGCGCTCGCTGCCGTCTGCGATGGCGATGCCCCGCGCGCGCTCAGGGCGCTGAACGTCCTGCGCCACGGCGAGACGAGCACCACCGACGAAGGCGCGCGCGCCGATGCGTTTGCCGCGGCCTGCCATCTCAGTACGACGGGGGCGGGCCTCGATATCCTGCGCGCGCTCTCGGGTACGGGCGGATCTGGCGAACTGTCGGCGCGCGAGCACGCGATTCAGGAGCAGGCCGAAATGACCGCCCATCAGGCGGCGGAGCGATTGCTGGCCGCGTGGCCGCGCGGCGTGTCGCGGCCGAACTCGCTGCGCGAGCTCGCGCATGTATGCAACCTGCTGACGAATGCGGGGTGTGGCGAGCATCTGGAAGGCGATCTGCGGCCCGACTTCGAGCGTCAGTCGGAGACGCACGAGAGCGCTTCCCTGCTCAGCAACACGGACCGGACGGAACTCGTGCCCGAACTGACCGGAAGTCCGCTGGCGCGCGAGGGCAATGCGGCGCGCGCGCTCCTGGCCGCCGTCATGCTGCGCGAGAACCCGGGGCTGGACCTTCATGCACGACATCCGGACCTCGCGCTGCCGTACCTCGCGGGACGCAATCGGATCTATGACCAGGAAGCGATCGACGAGATCGGCGACCGTCTGTTCAAGATGCTAACCTACGCCGACCGCGCGGCGGAGGGGGCGGTGCCGAATCCCGCGCGCGCGCTCCTTGGCAAGGACAAGAACCCGCTGCATGCGCTGCAGAACGGTACCGGCGGCCAGCTGATGCGCGAGCCCGAGGCCGACTTCGCCGACGTGGCGGCTGCCGTGCAGCGCGTCGCCAACGCCCTCGACGGCACGCTCGCCAACGGCAAGGGCGGTCCGAACGTCTCTGACGCGCATTTCAATGCCGCGCTGCGCTCGGCGATCCTCGATCAGTGGGTCGCGCAGATCGGCGAGAACGGATGGCAGGATCGCACGCCCATTCCGCTGACCGCGGACTCGCCCGTCATGGCACGGGTCATGGAGGTCCTGCATCTGGACGCGCGCCAGTTGTCGGCATGCTGCGCGCGGCAGACGATGGGCTGGGTGAACGAAGGCTTTGTCATGACATCCGCGCGACTGCGGCAGTGGGCCGACGACGTGCGGCCCCCCGAGGGAGACCCGGCGCGCGCGGAGATGGATGCGGGCCTCGCGCATGTGGACCACATGAACAACCGCGGCGACATTTTCCCCGCGCATGGCGCAACGTCCGACGACTACCTGATGGCCGTGCGGCGCACGCTGGCGCTGTCGCGCATGACCTACGGCGTGCGCGCGAGCGAGCGCCGGGAGATCGGGGTCAACGCCAACGTCAACATCCTCGCGCGCACCGGGGCACCGGTCGTGGCTGCGGGTCCCGCGGTCAGGCTGGCGGGGCGCTTCGGCGCGGAGGTCTATGCCGGTTCGAATGCACTGGCCGGCGCGCTCGAGGTGACCACGCAGCGTGGGGTCACGGGCTGGGCGGGGCTGTCCGGCGTGGCCTCGTGGACGCCGACGAAGTGGTTCGGCGGTTCGGTGGCGGGCACGTTGCTGCCGGTGGTCGCGGACTATACGAGCTCCGAGGGCGCGGCCATCCGCACGCGGTTCACCCCGGGCGATCTCGAGTCCTGGCGCACGACGCTGCTTGGTGCGTTCGATTCCATGTACGGTGTCACGGCGGCCGCCAATCCGGGCGCGCACGCGACGATCCAACGCCCCGCCAATGCGGCTGCGCTGCTCGACAACCTGGCCGCCACGCATGCCACCGCGCCGGACCTGTCCATCGGGCGCGTGGCGGGCAGTACCGTCAATGTCGGCATGTCGCTGGGCGCGACCGGCGCCGCGCGCTTTCGCGACCCCAGGGCAAAGGACACCACGCGCGGCGGTATCAGCGGCGCGATCACGCAGACGGTCACCGCGTTCTCGCGACGCAGGGCCAAGGATCAGGACGGTGGGCTGGGCACGCTCGTCATGAACAGCAACAGCAATACCAATACGTCGGTAAGCGGCGGGGTGAGCGTGGCACCGCCCGCCTCCGGCACCACGCATGGCAGCGCGGTGTTCACGCCGATCAACCTGCTGAGCGCCTCGGCCGTGATGCTGCCGGTGTCGCGCGGCGGCACGCTGCGGTTCTCGATGGACAACGGCAAGGTCGCGCCGACGACCGTGTACGACCATGAGTTCGCCGACTATGACGACTTCGTGCAGTACGTGGATAGCCGCCGCGACGAGTGGCTGCAGTGGACGCGCGCCGAGGCGGATGACCAGCCGGGCGCCACCAGCAGCGCCGAGGCGCGCCTCGACGACTACCTGGCACGTGTGCGCGGCGGGGTGGACAACGGCAGGCTCCTGCTTGCCGAGCGCGTCGTGATTCAGCCGGCTGCGCGTGCGCGCATGGACCAGTTGCTGGCCGCGTTCTCCTACGCGGAAGCGCTGCCGCCCGCGCAGCGCGACGAGCGACGCGCCGCGTTGCGCGCCGAGCTCGATGCCGTGGCGGTCGCGCCCGATAGCTGGGGGCCGCGCTTCCTGTACGTCAACGAGGTCAATGGCGAACGTACCGAGCTGGGCCTCAACTACTGGATCGATGCGGTGGTCACGCAGGAAGTCTCCACGTCCCGGCAGACCAGCGCGTACCGGGCGCGGGATACCGTGCACGTGCCGAGCTAGGGCCAGGGCTACCCGGCGGCGGCGAGCAGATCGGCCGTATGCACCATCAGTCCGCGGATCTGGCGCAGCAGCGGGTATTGATGGAGCACGGCCGACCATCGCGGTGAGGTCAGCAGTTGCTCCCAGACCGGTTCCAGCATGGACACCGCCGGGTTCTTGCCATCGGTGATGGCGCCTGCGTAGTCGAGGCTGGCCTGGGCCGATAGCAACTGCATGCGGCTGGCCGCGCCGAGTACGCGGGTAGCGGGTTCGGTTTGGGTGTCGCAGCAGTAGAGCACCGTGTTCGCGAGGTCTGGGTCATGGCTTCGCTCGATGTCGCCGAGGGCGTGCAGGGACTCACCGTGCAGCCGCACCGTGCCTTCGTGCGTGTGGAATACGTAGGTCTGCGTGGCATCGGCGTGGCCGAGCAGGCGGAGTCCGCGCAGCAGCCGCGGGAAGTCTGACGTGGCGGCCTCCACGGAGGCCTTGACCTCGAGCAGCAGGCAGATGTCCCAGACGGGCGGGTCCTGTGCGTCCGCGCGGGGTCGCTGCCGCAGCAGCACGACGTCCCATTCGCTCTTGGCGCGCTCGTGGCTGGCGGGAATCGTCGCGGGGACGCGCATCGAGGTGACGACGCGGTAGGACATCCCGGCATCGAGCCGCCGGGCAATGGCATCGAGCGCGCGCGCGGCGGCGGCCTCCGCCGCGGCGCCCCGCTCGCGCGATGCGACGCCGGCCGATGTGGCCATGGGGCTGCCGGCGCTGGGACCATGCCGTGACCAGAGGGCGCGATAGGCTTTCACGGAGGGGTCCGACGTTAGCGCATCGAGCCGCTGCAATCGGGCGAGGGCGGGGTGGGTGAGCAGCTTCTGGAGGCCCGGGGCAATAGAGCCATCGCCGGTAACGCCGACCGCTCCGACTACGCCACCCTCGCCGACCGCGCTGACCGCGCCGACCGTGCCGGCCTCGCCGACCGTGCCGGCCTCGCCGACCGTGCCGGCCTCGCCGACCGCGCCGACTTCGCCGACCTCGCCGACCTCGCCGACCTCGCCGACCTCGCCGACCTCGCCGACCGCGCCGACCTCGCCGACCGCGCCGACCGCGCCGACCTCGCCGACCGTGCCGGCCTCGCCGACCTCGCCGACCTCGCCGACCTCGCCGACCTCGCCGACCTCGCCGACCTCGCCGATCGCGCCGGCCTCGTCGACCTCGCCGACCTCGCCAACCTGGCCGACTGCGCCGACCGTGCCGGCCTCGCCGACCGCGCCGACCGCGCCGACCGCGCCGATTTCGCCGACTGCGCCGACTGCGCCGACCGTGCCGGCCGCGCTGACCGCGCTGACCGCGCCGACTGTGCCGACTGCGCCGACTGCGCCGACCGTGCCGGCCTTGCCGGCCGCGCTGACCGCGCTGACCGCGCCGACCGTGCCGGCCTCGTCGAGCGCGCCGTCTGCGCCGTCTGAGGCGGCCGGCCCGGCTGCGCGATCTGCGGCGGCCGGCTCGGCTGCTCGATCTGCGGCGGCCGGCTCGGCTGCTCGATCTGCGGCGGCTGGCCCGGCTGTGCCGGGCGCACGGTAACCGTTATGCCTGGCAAGCAGCCGCCGCGCCGTCTTCTCCATCGCGTGCCAGTCGCCATGGGCCGCGGCGTCGTGCAGCTGCGCGAGTGCCGTGCGCAGGCTATCGTCGGCCGTGCGTTGCCGCCGCCCCGGATGCGCCACCGCGTTGACGGCGGTCCGTAACTGGCGCCGGTCCTGCTCCGCATGCGTGGAGAGCGATGCATACTCACGGACGCGCGGATTGCGATGCCGCAGCATCATCGCCCGAAACACCGGGTCGCCCGCATCGTCGCACAATGCCTGGCGCACGAGCCCGGCAAGCGCGTCGAGGAACCGCGCCTTCGCGGCATGGAGCGCGTCCATCCCACCCGCGTCGGTGTGAGCGAGCGCCACGCGCGCCTGCTCGATCGCTAGCGCGATCTCCATGGCCGGTGTCCGCGCCGCGGCCGCCAGCGCGGAGAGGCCGGGCAGCCGGTAGCGGCGGGCCACGGTGTGCAGCAGACGGTCGAGGGGCGGCGGAGCGGGCATGGCCGGCGGGATGGCAGCAAGATCCCGCAGCATAGCCGAGCCCGGTGACGCAGGCGCGGCTTTACCTGCGTCGCCGGCCGGTTGTATCATGACTTCTCAGAACATTTGAGAAGTATCAATTTCCGTGAGAAGCCATGAGAAGCCGTGACACGTTGCCCGAGGACCCCTGGCATTTTCCGCGGCCCGACCTCGCCGATGCCTATCTGCAGGCCTTCGAACTCAAGCTCTCCGCCGCGCGCGGCCTGTTTGCGCGCCGCCGCATGGGCAAGACCGAGTTTCTGCGCCAGGACCTGATACCTGCCGCGCTGGCGCGTGGCTATCTCACGGCCTACACCAATCTGTGGGACCGCCGGACCTCGCCCGAGGTGGCGCTCGTTGCCGCGCTCGGCGAGGCATTGGAGCCGAAAGGGGCGGCGGCAGTCCTGTCCCGGCTGCGCGGCCCGGTCAGGAAACTGAAGGCAGGCGCGAAGTTACCGGGCGGACTCGAGGGTACGCTCGAAGCCGAGCTCGGCAAGGCCAGCACCGACAGGACCAGCGCGCTGCACGAGGTGTTGAAGCAGCTGGACGGCGCAAAGAAAACCCTGCTGCTGGTCATCGACGAAGCCCAGGTCCTCGCACGCGCCGACCACAGCGATTTCGCGCATGCCCTGCGCGCCGCGCTCGATATCCGCAAGGACCGCATCAAGGTCATTTTCGCCGGGAGTTCCGAGACGACGCTGCGCGCGATGTTCGCAAGGGCCTCGGAGCCGTTCTACAACTGGGCCCCGCTGGAGCCGTTCCCGCTGCTCGGCGACGAGTTCGTGGCCTACAGCATCAAGCTGCTCAACAGCATGGCGCGGAACAAGCTCACGCTGGAACAGGGGCTGCGCGCGTTCGAAGCCCTGCATCGCACGCCGGAGTTCTTCAAGCGATTCATCGAACGGTACATGCTCTACCAGACGCAGGGCGACGCCGCGGCGCTGGCCCACACCAAGGCGTCCGTGTTCTCGGACGAGCATTCGCTGCAGCAATGGCAGGAGATCCGGGCCGCGGACCGCGCCATCCTGTACCTGATTGCGCGCGGCGAGCCCGACCTCCACTCGGCCGCGACGCTGGAAAAGCTGGGTGCCATGCTCGGCAAGCCGGCCACGCGCAATACGGCGGCGCATGCACTACGGCGACTCATGGCGGACAACGTCGTCACACGCCTGTCGATGGGCGATTACCGCATCGAAGACGAGGCCTTTGCCGAATGGATCCGCAGACGGCCCGAGGCGTAGCCAACGCTCAATGCGGGGCGTCGACGGTATCGTGCACGAGCCGCGCGGCGTCCTGCGCGTGGGAGCGTATCCATCCCACGCCGTTCGTCGCTTCGATGGTGAAGCCGCCTCCGGCGGCGTGGAAGTTGCCGACGGTATAGCGATCCGATAGCGATTGCGAAATGGAGAACCGCGCGGGCGGGTCGGTATCGGCAATCGTGCCTTCCCACCGGGAGAAGCCGTTCTCCGTGGCCACATGCTCGATCGTTCCCGTAACGTCGCCCGCGCCGGGGACGTCGAGCCGGATGGTGTCGCCGGGCAGTCTGGTCTCGAGGACGAACGGGTCGAGTGTGACCCATGTCCGGTCGTCGGAGACACCGCGGGCGGCCGCGGCGATCTCCTGCGCGGACATCGGCGTGGCGAGCAGCGTCTTGCCGATGGCCGCGCGGAGGTCGTCGGCATGCTGGCGGAGCGTCGGGTCGTCACGGTAGTGGAGCACCTGCTCGAGTCTGGCCGAGCGGTCGGCGTCCGTCGGTTCGTCGGGGAGGGTGGGGCCGATTTCGCGTGGGCCATCCACGGTGCGCACCGGCACATCCGATCTGCGAGGGACTGCGGTGTCCGGTGCGCCGGGCCGCATGGCCAGCCACGCGGCGAGGCTTGCCAGCAGGCCCAGGGCGAGGGCGAACGTCGCAAGGCGTGGTGACCTGCTCATCGGAAGGCAGCGATCTCTTGCGACCGCTCGTTGATGACGCGGACGGCGTCGATCTGCTCCGGAATGCCGAGCGGCTCGCCTGTAATCGGGTGGAGGATGTGTGGGGTGCTGTAGTAGGGGATGGCGTTACCGCCCATGACGGTGCCGTGAAGGGTGTTGCCGACAGCGTAGCGGGGATTGGCATAGCGTTCGCCGCCGTGCGATAGCCCAAGGTTGTGCCCGAGCTCGTGGCGCATGACGGTGGTCCCGCAGGCCAGAGAACCCGTCCCGACCATGCTGAAGCTGTTGGGGCCGATATAGGCCAGGCCGCATCCGGCTTCCGTCCCTTCATAGTAGATGGCATCGGCCTTGCGGTCGCGCAGCTCGGCCTGGATATCGGGGTCGAAGCGGATGGCGGACAAGGCCTGGTCAAGCGTGGTGCCGCCATTCCGGACCGTACGGCGTACGACCGCGACAGGGTTGTAGTAAAGGTTCGCCTTCGCGTTCTCGAGCGCCTCGTTCGTCAGGCGCAGGCCTTCATACAAGCGCATCCGCATGCCCTGATCGCCGAGCCGTTGGGCCGCGGCATCGCTGTACACGAGCAGGATATCGACCACATGCGTACCCGTGTCCCATTTGCCCTCGTTGAAGGTGAACCTGACGGTATCCCCCGTCTTGATATGACGCGGCGTCGCGCTCGTCGCGCTACGTACCGCGAACGGCCATGCCGCGGTGCTGCGGACCACAATGGCATCGCCCGGATTCGCGGTTTGCGGGAGGACGAGTTCACGCGCCCAGTTGGCATCCCCCGCGAGCACGTCCGTGATCGGCGTCGTCGGCTGCGGTATCACGCCCTGAGGCAGGTGCTTTACCAGCAGTAGCCTTCTCGGGTGCGATGTCATCTTCCATGCCGATTCGGCTTTGACGTACGTGAAATCGTACCGCTGGCCCGTGGCGATACGCACGGCATGTCGCGGGTTGGCCGCGTCCGGTAGCAATGTGGCGGGCCACGTGGCCTGCGAGGTGAACACGATGCGGTCGCGATCGCTGGCGCTCGCCGGCAGTGCAATGGACGGCGTCCAGTTGCCGTCGGCGAAACGGACCTCCGTGACCGGCGCGGTGGGATGCGGCAGACGCCCGGCGACCGTGCGCGCCTGCACGATCCGCCGCGCGGTCCTCAGCGGCATCCAGCGGCCGCGTGCCTTGCTGAACTGGAACAGGTATGCGTCGCCATGCTGAAGCCTGAGCGAACTCGGAAACAATGCATGCGCCGGGTCGATGGCCGATGGCCACGTCGCTGCCGAACGAATCAGCACGAGCGCGCCGTCGGTGGCGTCGGCAGGCAGCCGGACCTTGCCGGTCCAGTCGCCATCGCGGAGCTCATAGAGCGAGACGAGTGCATCGGCGGCGGACGCGACCATATCGCTGCCACCTCTCGGCGATTGAACCGGTGCCACGACTGTCCAGACATTCCCGTCCTTCCGGTATCGGAACGAAATCTGGTTACCCGCATGAAGCGTGAGCGAGTCGATGCCAAGGTCGGTGTTTCGGGTCAGTAAGGTGGTCGGGTACGCCGCCGACGTGGCGATGTGATACTGGATGCCATCACGGGGATGGTGGTCCGGCAGACGCACCACTGGCGTCCACATGCCATTCGCAAGCGTCAGTCGCGCGTCGGCATCCGACACGGGAATCGTATTTTCCCTCAGGTCGGCGAGCGAGAAGCTGACCGCCATACCCGGTCCAGTCCATGTCAGGCAAGCCCACAACGCCGCGCGCGCCACCAGGGTCCGATGCAACATGCCGTACTCCCTTTGTCATTGACGATGAGCGAGTCTAGGAGCGCGAGGCAGCCGCCTTCGATGAATTGACAATACTTTTGGACGCCACCGCACCGCATTGATGCATCTTTCATGGCATGCAAGTTGCTGCAGGAGTGGCGCCGACTACTCTCATGGTGCGTGGAATGAACCGAACACTCCGACAGCTTGCCGCAGCAGGTGCAGTGCTTGTTTCCCTCTTTTCGCTCGCGTCGTTCGCGCATGCGCAGGAGAAATGGCCGACACGGCCCGTGAAGATCGTCGTGCCGTTTCCCGCGGGCGGAGGTACCGACAGCATCGCGCGCCTTCTGGGCGAGCGGATGGCGCTGGAGCTCAAGACGCCCGTGCTGATCGAGAACCGCCCTGGTGCGGGGGGCATCATTGGTGCGCAGACCGCGGCCAATGCGCCGGCCGATGGTTATACGGTGCTGCTGGGTTCGAACAGCACGCTCGTCAGCAACCGGTTCCTCTACTCGAAGCTGCCCTACAACCCCGACAACTTCGAGCCCATCGGCGAGGTGGGCGTGCAGTCGCTCGTGCTCGTCGTCAATAGCTCGATGCCCGTGAACACGCTGGCCGAGTTCGTGGCGTATGCCAAGGCGCATCCTGGCAAGGTCAACTACGCATCGTTCGGGCAGGGCACCACCTCGCATCTGGCCGGGGAGATGTTCAAGCAGACCGCCGGCATCGATATGGTCCACGTGCCGTTCAAGGGCGCCGCCGAGGCGATTCCGGCCCTGATGGCCGGCAGCGTCGACGCCTATTTCGATACGATCGTCTCCAGCCTGCCGCATATCAAGAGCGGCAAGTTCCGCGCGCTGGGCGTAACGACGCCCAAGCGTTCGTCGGCGATGCCTTCGCTCGCGACCATTGCCGAGCAGGGTTATCCGGGCTTCGAGATGTACCCGTGGTACGGCATGACGGTGCTCAAGGCCACCCCGAAGGATGTCCAGCAAAAGCTCCGTACCGCGCTCGCGACCAGCCTGGCCGATGCCGACCTGCGCCGGCGCCTGACCGAGAGCGGCACCGAGGTGAACTACGCCGACGCGCCCGAATTCGCCGCACTGATCCGCAACGACAGCGTCAATATCGAGAAGCTGGTGAAGACGGTGGGCATCGCCGTGCAGTGAGCGCGGTAATCAGCCGCGCTAGTCCTCGCGTAGCCATCGCCAGAGCGTCGCGCGACTGATGCCGAGCCGGCGCGCGGCTTCCTGCCGGTTGCCGCCGCATGCATCGAGCACCTCGCGCGCGCGATCGCGCCGTGGTGCGGGCGCGGGTGCCGGCGCCCCGGCACGCTGGTGGTGGCCCGGCTGCGGCACCGCGTCTTCATAGAGCTCCGCGCAATCGTGCCGCAGTTCGGTGAAGTCGATCGCGTCCTCGTCGTGCCATTGCGAGAAGAACACCGCCATCCGGTCGCAGATATTCTCGAGCTCGCGCACATTCCCCGGCCACGGAAATGCCGCAAGCCGCGGCAGCACCCGCGGCAGCAGGCGCGTGGCATCGAGCGAGGACCCCAGCCGTCCGAGGCTACGCCGCAACAACGCTTCCGCCAGCGGCGCAATATCTTCGGGCCGCTCGCGCAATGCGGGCAGATGCAGATGCAGCGTGTTGATCCGGTAATAAAGGTCCTGCCGGAACTGACGCGTGGCGACGAGTTCGCGTAACGGCTGGTGCGTGGCCGCAATCACGCGCACGTTCACCGGAATCGGCAGCGCGCCGCCCAGCCGCACGATCTCGCGCTCCTGCAGCACGCGCAACAGCCGCGTCTGCAGTGACACGGGCATATCGCCGATTTCGTCGAGAAACAGCGTGCCCGTATGCGCGGCCTCGAACAGCCCGCGCTTGCCGCCGCGGCGCGAGCCCGTGAAGGCGCCTTCGTCGTAGCCGAACAGTTCGCTCTCCAGCAGGGACTCGGGAAACGCCGCGCAGTTGATGGCGACGAAGGGCCGCGCGGCGCGCGCGCTCGCGTTGTGAATGGCCTGCGCGAACAGTTCCTTGCCCACGCCGCTCTCGCCGGAGAGCAGAATCGTCATGTCGGTGCGCGCGAACCGCTGCGCCGTGGCGGACGCGCGCCGGAACGGCTCGCTGCGGCCGATCAGACTGTCGAAGCTATGGCGCGCGGTGGGCTGCCGATGACGCTGCTGGCTGCGCAGGCTGGCATCGGCATCGTGGATCGTGCGCGCATCGTAGAGCGTGATGGCCGCGCCGACGATCTGCCCGTGCTCGCGAATCGGCGTGCGGTTCACGATCCAGTCGCGCTGCGCGAGGCGCATGACCGCGGCACGGTCCTGCGCGCCGGTCTCCAGCGTATGCGCGAGCGACAGCGCCGGTTCGATCGTCTCCAGCGATTGCCGTAACAGCTGCGCCTGCGGCCGGCCGAGCAGCTTCTCCATCGGCGGATTGAGCGCGACGATACGATGATCGCGATCGACGGCCAGTACCGCCTCCTGGAGGTTGTGCACCACGCCGTTCAGTTGCTCGTATCGGCTGGCTTCCTGCCGTGCCGCGCGCGCGAGTTCGATGGCGTCCTCCACGCCCTGGCGCACGGCCGCCAGCGAATAGGCGAGATGTCCCTGCATCCCGTATTGCTCGGCAAACTCGAGTACCAGGCTCGAACCCACCACGACTTCATAGCGATCGCGCGCAAGCAGCGCGAAGCAATGGCGCGCCTCGTCGGGGGTGCGGTACGCATACTGCGCCACCTCGATATTGAGCAGGTCCCTGATGGCATCGAGCTCGGGAATCGGCGCGCCGTACATCACCACGCCCACGCGGTTGGAAACGCGGCGCGCGTTCATCAGCGCGAGCAGCAGGTCGAAGCCGCTGAGCTTGATGGTGGCCACGGGGGCGCGCAACGCGGTACGCAGGATGGTCGCGTTGGCCCCGGCGCTGATAAAGGCGTCGGCCGTGCCCAGCCGCATGCGCTCGCGCGCGAACGTCAGCGCCGCGTCGAACGAGCCGTTGACGACCTCGATATCGGCGCGGTCCGCATATTCGTCGAGCACGGTCATCGCGAAATGGCTCAGATGACGGTAGCTGATAAAGCAGAGGCGGGGGCGGAACGGGCGGTCTGCGGTCATGGGCGCGGCGTTGCATGGAGGTTGCGCCATTGTTTCATGAAACGTCTCATGCAACGTCGCATCGATCGATACGAAAGAAAAAACGCTTAAAAATCAATGCGATTTGCCATGGCATGCAGGTTGCGATAGGTGTCTCAACCATACATGGAGGAGACGATGCAGGCGCTTGAACACATCACCGTGCTGGACCTGACCCATATGCTGTCCGGCCCATACGGAACCATGCTGCTCGCCGATCTCGGCGCGCGAACCATCAAGGTGGAGCCGCCGGGCGCGGGCGAGGGCACGCGCAAGCTGCTGGCGGACAGCGACGATTACGCGCGTGACGGCATGGGCGCGTACTTCCTGACGCTGAACCGGAACAAGGAAAGCGTCTGCGTGGACCTGAAGAGCGAGGCGGGCCGCGCGGTCTTTCTCGATCTGGTCCGCCGCGCCGACGTGGTGTTCGACAACTTCAGCGCCGGCGTGACCACGCGCCTCGGTATCGACTACGCCACGCTCTCCGAGATCAACCCGCGCATCATCACGTGCTCGGTAACGGGCTTCGGCCAGACGGGCCCGGACACGCAGCATCCCGCGTTCGACCAGGTCGTCCAGGCCATGGGCGGCGGCATGTCCATCACGGGCATGAGCGATGGCTCGCCCGTGCGCAGCGGCATTCCCATCGGCGACCTCGGCGGCGGCATCTTCGGCGCCATCGGCGTGCTCGCGGCATTGAGCGCGCGCGAGCAGACCGGGCGTGGGCAACACGTCGATATCTCGATGCTCGACGCGCAGATCTCGATGCTCAACTACATGGCGACCATGCACCTGATGTCGGGCCATGTGCCGGACCGTATCGGCAATAGCCACTTCGTGCACGTGCCGTACAACACGTATCCGACGCGCGACGGCTATATCGTCATCGCGTGTATCGGCGACGCGTTCTTCGAGCGCTTTCTGAGCGTGATCGAGCATCCGGACCTGCGCCGCCCCGAATACGCGCGGCAGCCGGGCCGCTACGCGGACAAGGCGCATATCGACGGCATCATCGCCGATGAACTGCGTCAGGAATCGTCGGCATACTGGCTGGACAAGCTGCGCCAGGCGCGCATCCCGTGCAGTCCCGTCAACGATTTTGCGCAGGCGCTCAACGACCGCCAGGTCCGCGCGCGCGACATGGTGCGCGAGGTCACGCTCAAGACCGGCGAGACCATCGGCATGCCGGGCAACCCCGTCAAGCTGTCGGCCGTGGCCGAGCCTGCCTATACGTGTCCGCCTTCGCTGGGCGAGCATACCGAGTCCGTGCTGCGCGACTGGCTCGGCTATGACGCGGGCCGCGTGGAGGCGCTGCGCGCCGACGGCGCGATCGGCTGAGGAGACATCATGGCAACCACCGATCGCATCGTCATTACCGACGTCTCGCCGCGAGACGGCCTGCAGAACCAGGCCATCCACGTGTCCACCGACGACAAGCTCGAACTCGTCCGGCGGCTCGCCGCCGCGGGCGTGCCGAGCGTCGAGGTCACAAGCTTCGTCTCGCCGAAGGCCGTGCCGCAGATGGCCGACGCGGCCGACCTCGTCCCGCGGCTGAACAGCGCGCTGCCCGGCTTGCAGACCTCCGCGCTGGTGCCCAACCTCAAGGGCCTCGAACGTGCCCATGCGGCCGGCGCGCGCGAGATCGCCGTGGTGCTGTCGGCCACGCGCACGATGAACGAACGCAATATCAACATGGACCTCGACGCGGCCACCGAGGTCAGCGAGCGCACGTTGATCGAGGCGCGGCGCCTTGGCCTGCGCACGCGTGCCTATGTCGCCGTGGCGTTCGAATGCCCGTTCGAGGGCGACGTGCCGCTGGACGTCGTGCTGCGCCTGTCCGGACGCATGCAGGCGGCCGGTGCCGATCGCATCGTCATCGCGGACACCATCGGTGCCGCCGCTCCGGGCGCGGTCAAGATCCGCATGAACGAACTGGTGGCATCGATCGGTGCCGATCGGCTGGCCGTGCACTTCCACGATACGCGCGGACTCGGTGCCGCCAATGCATGGGCCGCGCTGGAAGCCGGCATTCGGCATTTCGATGCGAGCGTGGGCGGTATCGGCGGCTGTCCGTTCGCGCCCGGCGCGGCCGGCAATCTCGCCACGGAAGACCTCGTGCTGATGGCGGAGCGCAGCGGATTCGCCACGGGCATCGATCTGCGCGGGCTGCTCGATGCCGTGGCGTTTGCCGAATCGGTCCTCGGGCGACCGCTCGGCGGCCGATCGATCGCCTGGCTGCGCAGGCACTACGCGAAGGAAGCGGAACGCAACAGGGAGGCCGCATAACCCTGAACGACCGCCGTACCCCAAACACCGAACACAACGACAACATTCCGGAGACAGACATGCTGCATCGCAGTTGGATTCGTATTGCCCTTTTCGTATTGTCGCTGGGCCTGCCTGGCGCCATGCTGCCCGCGCAGGCCGCCGGCAAATGGCCGGAAAAGCCCGTCACGCTGATCGTTCCCTATGCGCCTGGCGGCGGCACCGATATCGTCAGCCGCCTCGTCGCGCAGAAACTTTCCGAACTATGGGGCCAGTCGGTCGTGGTGGAAAACCGCCCCGGCGCCAACGGCGTCATCGGCACGAGCCACGTCGCGAAGTCCTCGGCCGACGGCTACACGCTGATGATGGTCGTGGGTTCGCATGCGATCAACCCGGTGCTGATGAAGAGCATGCCGTACGACACCGCGGCCGCGTTTACACCGATCACGCGGCTGGCCATCTCGCCGATGGTGCTCGTCGTGTCGAAGAAGAGCCCGTACAAGAATCTGAAAGACCTCGTCGAGGCCGCGCGCAAGCAGCCGCTCGGCGTTGGGTATTCGGAAGGGACGACGCGCCTGACCGGCGAACTGTTCCGCCAGATCGGCCAGCTGCAGACGGTTTCGGTGCCGTACAAGGGCGGCGCGCAGATCATGGTCGATGTCATCGGCGGCCATCTGGACATGGGCTTTACGAGCGTGCTGACCGCGATGCCGCATGTGCAGGGTGGCAATCTGCGCGTGATCGGCGTGGCCGCGGACGAGCGCATGTCGATCTTCCCCGACGCCATGACGTTCAAGGAAGCGGGCCTCACGGGTGTGGAATCGCTGAACTGGTATGGCCTGTTCGGACCGAAGGGCATGCCGCAACAGGTCGTGAACCAGATCAATGCGGACCTGCGCCGCGTGACGTCGGACCCCGCGGTTGCCAAGCAGATGCACGACCAGGGCGCGAACGTCGTGCTCACGCCGCCGGCGCAGTTCAACGAATTCATCGTATCGGAGACGCGAAAGTGGGCGGCCGTCGCGCAACGCGGCGGGATTCAGCCTGAATAAGCTGCAAACAACAATAAGGGGGAGACATGATGCAACGACGTCAGATGATGTTGGCCATAGCCGCCATGGCGGCGGCTATGGGGACAGCCGTGCCCGCGCACGCGCAGAGCTATCCCGCGCGGCCGATACGGCTGATCGTGCCGTTCGCGCCGGGCGGGGTCGCGGACACGAGCGCGCGCGTGGTGGCGGACCGGCTGGGGCAGCGGCTCGGACAATCGGTCGTGGTGGAGAACAAGCCGGGCGCGTCGGGCAATATCGGCACGCAGCAGGTCGCGCTGTCGGAGCCCGATGGCTATACGCTGCTGCTGGGCTTCGACGGCACGATGGTCATCAATCCGCATGTCTATGCGAAGGTGCCGTTCGACACGCTCAAGGATTTCGCGCCGATCAGCAAGATCGGTGACGCGGCGCTGATTCTCGTGGCCAATCCGGGCGTGCCGGCCAGGAACCTGAAAGACCTCGTCGCGTACTCGAAGACGCTGCCCGATGGACTGTCGTACGGCAGCGCGGGCACCGGTAGCACGCCACACCTTGCCGGTGAACTGCTCAAGGCGCGCACGGGCATCAAGATGACGCACGTGCCGTACAAGGGCGGCGGACAGGCGATGGGCGACCTCGTCGGCGGCAATCTGCCGGTGCTGTACACGGCCGTGGCCGGCGCGCATCAGTTCGTGAAGAACGGCAAGGCCACCGCGATCGCGGTCTCGTCGGCCACGCGCGTGCCGTCGCTGCCCGACGTGCCGACGATGATCGAGTCCGGCATCGCCAACATCGAGGTGAACTCGTGGGTGGGACTGTTCGCCCCGGCGAAGACGCCCGCGCCGATCGTCGACAAGCTGCAGAAGACGCTCAACGCCGTGGTCAGCGAACCGGAGACCCGCGATCGGCTGCTGACGCTCGGCATCGTGCCGTCAGGCAACACGCCGGCCGAGTTCCGCAAGCAGGTGGATGCCGATCTGCGCATGTACGGCGATATCGTGAAGCAGGCGAATATTCACGTGGATTGACGCCCAAGCCGGCGCAGCCGGCAGCGGGGCCCGCCTAGGCGGCCGACACCCGTTCGCGAATCTGCGCGATGGCGATGCGCGCGGATTTGCGCACCTCGGGATCGCCATCGCCCAGCGCGGCCTCGAGCACCGCGAGGATGGCCGTGTCACGCGCCTCGGCCAGCTCGCCCAGCGCGAGCGCGGCCTCCTTGCGCACGTTGCTGAGCGGAAACGCGAGCAGACCCGCCACCGCCGTCGCACTGGCCCGCTCGCCGAGCCGGCCCAGCGCCCGCGCGGCCTGCAGCGTGACCTGCCAGTATTCGTCGTCGAGCGCGGCCTCGAGCCCCGCGCGCGCGGCACGCAGCCGCAGCTTGCCAAGGGTCACGGCCGCTTCCTCGCGCACCTGCCAGTGCGCATCGCGCAGCGCGCCGAGCAGCGGTGGCAGCACGCTGTCGTCGTGAGCAAAGCCGAGCGCGCCGATCGCGGCGCGCCGCACATCGGCATCGCTGTCGCCGCCCGCGAGCGCGGACAGCGCGGGCAGGGATGGCTCGTGACGCAGCCAGCCAAGCACGCCCACGGCCTCGCGCCGCACCGCGGATACAGGATCGGCCAACGCGCCCTGCGCGGCCGCAATGCTCTCCGGCAATCGCAACTCGCGCAATGCACGCAGCAGCGCCGCGCGCGCGAACGCATCGGTCCCGGCCAGACGCGCGAGCAACAGATGCCCGAGCGCGGGGTCCTTGAGCGCGGAGAGGCTGTCCGCCGCCGCCTGGCGCGTTGGCGCGTCGGCGTCGCCGAGCGCATCGCACAGGGCGGCAACGGCCGCCGGCGCTTCCCATGCGGCCAGATGTTCGGCGGCCGTGCGCCGCACGCCGGCATCGGCATCGCGCCGCAGCGCGGCGGCGACCTCTGGCAGCAGCGCTTCGTCCTCGCTTTCGGTGGCATCGATAACGGCAAGACGCCGTACGGCGGGATCGGCAGCGGCAAAGCGGGGGTCGGTCATGGTCACGGAGATCAGAAGCTGGAAACGGAAGAAGAGGGGGGCGATGCGCGGCCGTCGCCAAGCGGGCTCAGCCGGGCCGCGGGTAAGGCGGGCTCGCGATGGCGCAGCAGCGCGAGCAGATGCCGCTTGAGCTCGATGAACGCGGGCTCGGTCACGAGGTCACGCGTCTCGCTGCGTTCGCGCGGCCGCGCGAACGGGACGCGCAGATCCTCGATGATGGTGCCGGGGCCCGGGCTCATCACGACGATGCGGTCCGCGAGGAACAGCGCCTCGTCGATATCGTGCGTGACGAACACGACCGTGGGCCGATAGTCGCTCCAGACGTCGAGCAGCAGCGCCTGCATCATGGCGCGCGTCTGCGCGTCCAGCGCGCCGAACGGTTCATCCATCAGCAGGATGCGCGGACCGCCGATCATCACGCGGGCGATTTCCGCGCGCTGCTGCATGCCGCCCGACAACTGCGACGGATAGCGATCGGCGAAATCGGCGAGGCCCACGCGGCCGAGCAAGGCCGCGCTGCGGCGGCGACGTTCCTCGCGGCCCACGCCGCGCATCTTGAGTCCGAATGCCACGTTGTCGATCGTCCGGCGCCACGGGAACAGCGTGTGGTGCTGGAATACCATGCCACGTTCGGGATGCGGGCCGTCGATCGGCGTGCCATCCAGCGTGGCGCGTCCCGCGGCGGGCGCGATATGCCCGGCCAGCACGCCCAGCAGCGTGGACTTGCCGCAGCCGGACGGGCCGAGCACGCAGACGAATTCGCCGGGCGCGATCGACAGGCTGACATCGCGAACCGCCGTGAAGCGTTGCGCGCCGGAGCCCAGCGCGATGGAAAGGCCGTCGAGCGCCACGGCACCCTGGCGCGCGTCATGCGTGGGGCCGC
This sequence comes from Cupriavidus sp. OTU4054, assembly GCF_038440175.1. Classification (NCBI taxonomy): domain Bacteria; kingdom Pseudomonadati; phylum Pseudomonadota; class Betaproteobacteria; order Burkholderiales; family Burkholderiaceae; genus Cupriavidus; species Cupriavidus sp. OTU4054. Next base: position 86,748 of record NZ_JASATF010000001.1, on the reverse strand, counting down.
TCATCGCGCGCTCCCGGATACCGCCAGCCAGGGCGTGACGAGCCGGCCCGCCATGCGCACCAGCGCGCTGCTGCCCATGCCGAGCAGGCCGATCAGCAGCATGCCAACGACGATGTCGGGATAGCGCTGCACTGTGTACGACTCCCACGTGTAGTACCCGATGCCGAACTGGCCCGAGATCATTTCCGCGGTGACGAGGCAGAACCACGACGTGCCCATGCCGATGGCGAGTCCAGTCACGATGCCCTGTGCGGCGCCGGGCAGCACGACTTCGCGCAGGACGGACCATTGGCCGGCACCCAGGCTGCGCGCCGAGGCGACGAGGCGCGGGTCCACCGACTCGGCGCCATGAATGGCCCCGAGCAGGATCGGAAAGAATGCGCCCGTGAACGTGATGAAGATCATCGACACCTCGGATGACGGAAACATCAGGATCGCAAGCGGAATCCACGCGACGGCCGGAATGGGCCGCAATACCTCGAGCGGCGGCAACAGGCCGAGCCGTATCCACGTGGAGCGGCCGATCAGCAGGCCGGCGAGCGTGCCGAGCACGGCCGCCGACAGGTATCCCCAGCCGACCCGCGAGAGGCTGCTGCCCAGATGGCGCAGCAGCTTCGGGGACTGCAGCAGCGTCCAGGCGGCCTCGAATGTTTCGGACGGTGTCGGCACGTTCTCGAACGTGACCACGCCGAAGTGCAGCCGGTAGCGGGTCGCGACGTGCCACCCCAGCAGGCACAGCGCGAGCGACGCGATCTGCAGCGCGAGGCGGGCCGGGCGAATGCGCCGCGCGGCAACGGCGGGCGTGGCCGTGGCGGACGGCGCGCCGGAGCTGCCGGAGGTGCCGGGCAGGGCGTGGCTCGTCATCGTGCCCTCCTAGCGTGCGGCGAGTGCGGACGGTTGCCGCGCCGCCGCGTAATCGATGACCTGGCCGCCGTGCTGGCTGGCCCATGCCTGCGCGCGCGCCTTCAGCAGGAACGCGTTGAGGCGGCCCTCGCCATCGCGTGTGAACCATGCCTGGCTGCCGAGCAGCTTGATGCCGGACTCTCTGTCCTGTGCGTAGAACGCGCGGACTTCCTTCCCGTCGCGCTGCAACGCGCCCAGCGCCTGCACCGCGGCTTCGGGCGACGCGTAGCTGCGCACGCGCGCTTCGCCCTTGACCCACACCTGTGCCACGCGGTCGAAGTGGTCGATGCGCTTGCCCGTGGCCGCATCGTTCGCCTTGAGCGGCAGTTGTGCGTAGTCGCGCAGCGCGGCGTCGTAGTCGAGCTTCTCCGCCTTGAACGCGGCGCGCACAAAGCTGTCGTCGATAAATGCGTTGACGTCGAGGTCCCCATCGGCGCGCTTGAGCAGCTTGAGCGTGTCGAACGAGGTCTGCACGGCCTTGCGGTACTCGGGCTTCCACGTCAGGTCCCGCGTCTGCAGGCCGAGCGGACCATGGAACAGGTAGTTGACTTCGGGCTCGACGCCCGTCACTTTCGCGATCAGCTCGCTGTATTTCTCGGGCTCGGCGGCCAGCAGCCGGTTGGCCTCGATGGTCGCGCGCAGGTACGCCACCACGACCTCGGGATACTTCTGCGCAAATTCCTTCTGTACGAGCGTACCGTGAAACGTGGGCGTCTGCGTCTGCGCCCCGTCGAGGATCTTGCGGGCAAAGCCGCGATACGGGAACAGCTCGGCAAACGGCACGAAGTCCGCATGCGCGTCGATCTTGCGTGCCTGCAGCGCTGGGCCCGCCACTTCCGGGGCCTGCGTGATGATGTTGACGTCGCGCTCGGGGTCCCATCCCTGTGCCGCGATGGCGCGCAGCAGCATGCCGTGGGCCGTGGAGGCGAACGGCACGGAGATGGTCTTGCCCTTGAGGTCCGCGAGCGATTGCGCCGGCGAATCGCTGGGCACGACGATGCCGTTGCCGCTACCAAGCGTGCTGCCCGACAGCACGTTGATGAAGATGCTGCCCTTGCCGGCCTTCTGGTTCGCGACGCCATTTAGCACGCCCGGAAACTCGGCCATCGAGCCGAAGTCGAGCTTGCCGGCCAGCATCTCGTTCGTGATCGGCGCCCCGCTCGTGAAGTTCTTCCACTGCACGTCATAGACCGCATCCTTGTACTTGCCGTCACGAGGCAGGTACTTCTCGAGCAGCTTGAGTTCGCGCACGAGCAACCCGCCGCTGGCGGTGTTGATCGTCGTGTCCTGGGTGCCGAGTGCCACGCGAATCGTTTCCGCATGGGCAACCGGCAGCGTCAGCGTGAGGAGCAGCGCGACGCGCAGGGGAAGGGTCAGGGTAAGGGGCAGGGGCAGCGCTTTCATTTTGCGTTCCTTGAAGTCGATGGGTGCGGGGGCATTGGGAAATCGGTACGGTGCACGCAGCGCAATCACCGCAACAGATATGGAATGTCGACGTGCACGGCGCCGGTCGGGCAATCGCGCTCGCAGGGCATGCAATACCAGCACTCGTCGAACTTCATGAACGCCTTGCCGGTTTCCGGATCCACCGCAAGCAGATCCATCGGGCAGACGTCGATGCAGACCGTGCAGCCCTTGTCGGCTATGCACTTGTCTTCGTCGATCGTCACGGGAACGGCGGTGCGCGTCTGCGCGTCGCGGGGTACGAGGGCCATGGTTGGATTCCTTGTGAGCTAGGCCGCGACCCGCAGGCGCGAGTAGGCGGTACGTTCGTTCGCGTCGAGCGGCACGAGGTACGGTTCGACGGGGCGCTTGAACGACGTCATCGCGCCGTCTTCGCCCTTCTTCAGATGCGTATGGCAGAACCATTCCTCGTCATTGCGTACGGGATGGTCGACGCGGTAGTGGTACAGGCCCCAGCGGCTCTCCGTGCGGAACAGCGACGCGCGCGCCGCCATTTCCGCGCAGTCGAGAATCACGGAGACCTCGGCCGCGCGCATCAGCTCGTGCGGATTGGCGGCCGACAGCTGCGCGACGTCCTCCCGGATTTCCGCAAAGCGCTGCAGCCCGATCTCCATGCGCCGCGTGACCTTCGGCGGCTGCAGGTAGTCGTTCACGAAGCGTCGCAGCTTGTACTCGACCTGCGAGGGCGGCAGGCCGTGCGCGCGATGCAACGGCGCATGCACGCGTGTGCGTTCGGCTTCGACCTGCGCGCGATCGATGGCGGGCAGGGCGCCGCCACTGGCACGCTCGGCGGCCTGCTCGCCGGCGAACCAGCCGTAGGTGAACGCACCGAGCATGTAGTTGTGCGGTACCGCGGCCATGTCGCCCGCGGCGTACAGTCCCGGCACGGACGTCGCCGCATGCTCGTTCACCCACACGCCCGAGGCGCTATGGCCGCTGCAGAAGCCGATCTCCGAGATATGCATCTCGATCATGCGCTTGCGGTAATCGTTGCCGCGCAGCGCGTGGAAGCGCCCGCGGCTCGGACGCTCGTTCGTATGCAGGATCGTCTCGATGTTCTGTATGGTTTCTTCCGCGAGGTGATCGAGCTTGAGGAACACTGGCCCATTGCCGCTCTGGAGTTCCTGATAGAACTCCCACATCATCTGGCCGCTCCAGTAATCGCACTCGATGAACCGTTCGCCCTTGCCGTTCGCGGTATAGCCGCCCAACGGACCGGTGACGTACGCGCACGCGGGACCGTTGTAGTCCTTGATCAGCGGATTGATCTGAAAGCATTCGAGGTTGGCCAGTTCGGCCCCCGCGTGATAGGCCATGGCGTACCCGTCGCCGGCATTGGTCGGGTTCTCGTACGTGCCCATCAGGTAGCCCGATGCGGGCAGGCCGAGGCGGCCCGCGGCGCCGCAGCAGAGGATGACCGCCTTTGCGCGTATCACGTGGAAATCCGCGGTACGGCAGTCGAACCCCATCACGCCCGCGGCCTCGCCGGCGGGGCCCGTCAGCAGCCGCGTGGCGACGATCCGGTTGGTGACCTCGACACGTGCGCGCTTCAGTTGCCGATAGAGCACCTTCTTGACGTCGTGGCCTTCCGGCATCGGCAGTACATAGGCGCCCATGTGATGGACCTTGCGGACGGCGTAGTCGCCCGTTTCGTCGCGCTCGAACTTCACGCCCCAGCGGTCGAGTTCCTCGATCGTGCGGAAGCTGTGCCGCGCGTAGGCGAGCACGGTGGCCTGGTTCACGATGCCGTCGTTGGCGACCGTGATCTCCTTCGTGTACTGCTCCGGCGTCGCGTGGCCGGGGATCACGGCGTTGTTCAGGCCGTCCATCCCCATGGAGATGGCGCCGCTGCGCTTGACGTGCGCCTTGTCGAGCAGCAGCACGCGCAGCGCCGGATTGCGCTGCTTGGCCTTGATCGCCGCCATGGGGCCGGCCGTGCCGCCGCCGATGACGACGATGTCGTAGTCGAGTTCGTGTGTCTGCATGGTCCTGTGGGGATCAACTTGTTATAACAAGTAGGACCAGATTGTAGGAGTGCGGCGTCGCGGCACCAATGAATGGTTTCGCGCTTGCTTGTGCGCGGCGCGCATATGCGCCGTGACCGGTGTCGCGTGGGTGTCGCCTGGATGTCGCCCGGCGGTGCCTAGGCGGTGCCCGCGCGGCGCGCGCGCGTGCGCTGGCGGTCGATGCGCAGCCGGTACTGGAACGTATCGCCGCGGAAGTACAGGTACTCGAAGTCGATGGGGCGGCCGGCGCTATCGTGCGTCAGCCGCTCGATGCGCAGCAGCGGCGCGCCCTCGGTGGTTTCCAGCGCGCGCGCCAGCGCCTTGTCGGCCAGGACTGCGTCGATCGCGAGGTCTGCGGCGCCCAGCGGCAGCGCGCAGTCGTTCTCGAGAATCAGGAAGATATCGCGCGTGACGAGGTCCGCGCGCTGAAGCTGGCGGCCGATCGGCTCGGGCAGATACGTGACCTCGTAGGACACGGGCGCGCGGTTCAGCAGCCGGACCCGATGAATCTCCGTTACCGGCTCGCCTTCGCCGATCTCCAGCCGGTGCGCGACGGCGGCCGTCGCGGGAACGATATCGAACGACACGACGCGATTGACGATCTCGTGCCCCATGCGCGACATCGCTTCCGCGAAGCCTTCCAGCGACGTCACGTTCTGGAACGCCTTGGGCTGCGAAACGAACGAGCCCTTGCCATGCTTCTTGAAGATCAGGCCTTCGCGCTCGAGGTGCCCGAGTGCCTGGCGCACGGTGATGCGGCTGACGCCGAAGCGTTCCTGGAGTTCGCTCTCCGATGGCATCTGGCTGCGCGGCGGATGGCTGCCGTCGAGAATGCGCGCGCGCAGTTCGTCGCGAATGCGGATATAGAGCGGCGTGGAATCGTCGTCGGTCGGGGGGGCGGTGCGGGTCGCGGGCATGAGTGGAGGACGGAGCGCGCCGTATTATAGGGCAGGGTGTACGTCATAGGCGTGTACGCGTACAGGCGCCTGCCGTCACGCAAGGTCATCGAGGCACGTACAGGCCGTCCTTCTCCGACCAGCGATAGGTCTTCCGCCAGGATCCCTTGCGCTCGCGCAGTTGCAGCTCCCTGTAGCCCGCGGTGGCGCGATCCGAGACGACGAGCACATTGCTGCCGTCGGTCACGTCGTGATTGCGTGTGCCGTCCTTGTTCCAGTCTCCGGCAATCATCTTCATGAAGGACATCGGCGCGGCAAATACGGCGCGCAGCGTCTTGCCGTCCTGCATGAACAGGTAGAGCGCCTCGAACGAGGCGCCGCCACCGGCGTAGCCTTCGCTCCAGCCCGCGCGCACGCCGAATGCGGGGTGGCCTTCGCCGAGCTTGTAGGCGGCGAGGTCGAAGCGCAGCCACGATTCGGGCGGGCCGCCGCCGTCGTCAACGGCTTGCGGGGCGTCGAGGTTCGATCCGTTCCAGTCGGTCGGCGTCCGGACCGGTGCCGTCGTGCGCGCGATCAGCGTCGGTTCCTCGCCCGCCGCGCGCGCGAAGATCGCGAACCATGTTTCGGTCGAATCGGTACGGCACTGGTCTTTCCAGTACTTGCGTTCGTTCGTGGCGCGCTCCGGTGTTTCGGCGAGGCATGCCACGGCGACATACCGGTCGGGCTGTCCAGGCCATGGCTTGACGCCGGCGAGCACCAGCGCGGCGGGGTTCGCGCCGGGCACCGTCTGGCGCACCAGCTGCGCCGCCGTGAAGCCTTCCGGCAATTGCGTGCCGAAGCCGTCCGCCTGCGGTGTACCGCGAATCTCCCGATCGAACACGGCGCGCCCTTCGGGCGTGGTCAGCTTGCCGGGGACCTTGTCGATCGACGTTGCCGTGCCTGCGGCGAACGCAGGCGTGGATAGCACGATCAGGGACGCGGCGGCCAGCGCAAGCCGCGCGGGACCGGATGGGGACGATGACATGGGCTTCGGCTCGGAATCGGGACACCCGCGATGCTAGCCCAAAACGGGTGTTCCGCCACGGATCGGCCGAAGCTCAGGGCGCGCGGTCCCAGACAAACGCGAGCGGCGGCTGGCCGGGTACGGCATTGCCGTGCAGTATCCGTGCGCCGTGCACGCGAAGCACGGCGCCGAGCACGGCCAGCTCGGCCGGCGCTATCATCGCGGCGCAGGTTCCCAGACCGGCGCGTGGTCTGGCCGCACGGTCCAACGAGACGATGGCGTGCGCATTCGTGGCCTCCAGCCGGAGATGCAAGGCATCGCCCGCATCCGGACCTGCCAGCAGGGAAGCGGCGGCATGAAGGCTGCGGACCAGCACCTGCCGCAGTTGCCAGGCATTGCCGAGAATCTCCACCGGTTCCGGCGGCAATGCGAGCCGCAGCGGTGTGCAGGACCGCGCGAGCAAGGGTCGCCATTCGGCGGCCGTCTCTTCCAGCAGCGCGCGCAGATCGAATGCCGCCGGTGGCATGGCGACGGGCGCCAGATGGACCAGTGCGTGGAGCAGTTCCGTAAGCAGTCGCGTGTGCGCGGCGATGTCGGTCAGACACTGCCGCGCCTCGTCGATGGCGGGGCGGTCGCCATCGAGCCAACGCTGACCTGCCGCGGCCAGCAGCGTGAGCGAGGTCAGGGGAGGGGTCGTATCGTGCAGAAGCGACAGCCCCAGTTCGTGTAGCGATGCGGTCATGGGTAATAACCTCGGGCATGTCGAGCACCCATGATCGGTGAAATGCAGGATTTACACGCGACATTTATAATCCGCTTCTCGGACATGTAGCGCGCGGTGGAAAGATGCATCGGATTGGGTATTTGCTGACGGAAGGCTTTCAGGTGATGGCCCTGGGCACGCAGTCGGTGTTCGAGTTCGCCAACGTCGTCGCGCGCGAGCCCGTCTATCAGGTTACCAATTACTCGATGGCTGGCGGCGAGGTGCGCTCGTCGGTCGGCGCATCGGTCGGCACGCTGCCGGCGAATATCGACGATGCCGACACCTGGATGATCAGCGGGATCGTCGATCCGACCGGACGCCCCACGCATCCGGACGAAGCGGCATTTATCCACGAAGCGTCGGTTCGCGCGCGCCGCGTGGTCGGCATGTGCACGGGCGCCTTCGCGCTCGGCGATGCGGGCGTGCTCGACAACCGGCGCGCCACCACGCACTGGGCTTTCGCGGAGGCATTGAAGCAGCGCTGCCCGCTGGCGAAAGTGGACGCCGACCGCATCTTTATCGTCGATGGCGCGATCTGGACCTCGGCCGGCCTGACGGCCGCGATGGACCTCGCGCTCGGCATCGTCGAGAAGGACCTCGGTCACGAGGTCGCGAACCGGGTGGCCCACGTGCTGGTCATGCACCACCGCCGCGCGGGCGGGCAAACGCAGCATTCGGAGATGCTCAAGCTTGCACCGAAGTCGGACAAGGTGCAGGTCGCGCTCGAGTTCGTGCGCCAGAACCTCGGCAAGCCGCTACGGGTTGCCGATCTCGCGCATGCCGCGCACCTGAGCACGCGGCAGTTCCAGCGCGTGTTCCAGGCGGAGACCGGCGAGTCGCCGGCGCGGGCGATCGAGCGCATCCGTATCGAGACGGCCCGCAATCTCGTGGAACGGGGCCGCCATTCGCTCGAAGTGATTGCCCGCGAGACGGGGTTCCGGGACCGAGGCCATCTGCGCGAGGCCTTCCAGCGCGCCTTTGGCGAGTCTCCGCAAACGCTACGCCGCGACGCGCGCGCGGCGGCGGCGGGCTGACGGCGCCACGGCGCGCGTGATGGCGCGCGTCACGCCGGTCGGATTCCACGCGGGCGACAATACCGCGAGCGCGTGCTCGTGGAAGGTCTGCCGCAGATGCAGATCGACGAATTCGCCCACCGAGTCATAGGAAAACTTGCGCGCGGTGCGGATAAGCTTGTCCGGCTGGAACGACGCCTGCTGCCAGTCGCGATCGTGGATCAGCAGGTAGGGCGGGATATCGCGGCGGGTCTCGCGCAGCGACTGGATGCCCGTATCGATGCGGGCGAGGCACGCCCAGTCCTGCGGCAGCGCGCGAATCAGATGCACTTCCTGCACGCTATCGGATCCGGCCGAGCCGATGAGAAAGCGGTGGAACATCATGAAGAGTCTCCGGCTGGATGCGTTACCCCGATGATTTCCCGGTTCGAGGTCCATGCATATCCGTCGCCGTCCTACGGCGCTGCCGGACGTTATTACCGCGCTAGCTCCGGTCGAATCATGAGCGTACGTACGTGGCGCATATCGATAGCCGAACTTATTCATTCCCTGATGGCGTGGGCGTCCTTACCATCCGTGACGCCCTCGTGCCACCCGCGCGGGGGCGAGCCAATACAACGCCCTACAGGAGCCATCATGCATCGCCGCCGTTTGTTCCAACTGTTCACCGCCGCCGCTGTTTCCGCGCTGGCGGCGCTGACCGCCACGCAGGCCCTCGCCGCCGACCAGGTCGTCCGCCTCGGCACGATGAGCGGGCCGGACGCGCAGATCTGGGAGGTCGTGCGTACGGTGGCCAAGCGCAATGGGTTGGACATCCGCATCGTCGAGTTCAACGACTATGCGCAGCCGAACGCCGCGCTCGATGCCGGCGATCTCGACGCCAACGGCTTTCAGCACCAGCCGTTCCTCGACAGCCAGATCGAGGCGCGCCGCTACAAGATCGTCAATGTGGGCCTGACCTACGTAGCGCCGATGGGTTTCTACTCGAGCAAGTACAAGTCGCTGTCGGACCTGCCGGAAGGCGCGAAGGTCGGTATCCAGAACGATCCGTCGAACGGTAATCGCGCGCTGCGGCTGCTGCAGGCCAAGGGCGTGATCACGCTGAAAACCGCCGCGGGCAAGAACGCCACGCCGCTCGATATCGCCTCGAATCCGAAGAAGCTCAAGTTCGTCGAACTGGACTCGGCGATCCTGCCGCGTTCGCTGAGCGACCTCGCCGCGGCATCGATCAATACCGATTACGCGGTCAAGGCCAACCTGTCGCCGACGCGCGATGCCATCGCGATCGAGGACCTGCGCGGCCCGTATGCGAACCTGATCGCGGTGCGCGCGCAGGACAAGGACAAGCCATGGGTCAAGCCGCTGGTTGCGGCGTATCAGTCGCAGGAAGTGAAGGATTTCCTCGACAGGCAGTTCAAGGGCGCGATTCTGCCGGCGTTCTGATCCCGATCCGCATAAGCTCTCGCGGAATCGATCGTTCCCGCGATGTCCGCGAGCGCCTAGACTGAAGGCACACCCTCATGGAGCCGGCATCATGAAGGATCTGCTCGACTGGATCACCGCCGCGGGCGTCGTCGTCCTGATCTATGCGGCGCTGCGCTATCCGCTCTATCCGCCGCGCGAGTCGCGCGACGGCTGTGCCGACGGCAGTTGCCGCGAGGATTAAGCGTCCTGCCAGCGGCCCGCGCGCATCTGCGCCAGCAGCGCGCGAAGCTCGGATTCGAGGGCCCGGTCCCGCGTCAGCAGCGGAATCGCGGCCTCGAGCCGCGAGAAGAACGGCTGCAGCGGCTGCGGCAGCGCACCACCCATCTTCAGGCGTAGCCCGATGCCCTGACGCACGGCCACAAGCATCGCGGCCGCCACCTGTTCCGTCAGCTCCAGCACCCGCAGGCAATCGCGGCTCGCGATCGTGCCCATGCTGACCTTGTCCTGGTTGTGGCACTCGGTCGAGCGCGAGAACGCGGTCGCCGGCATGGTCAGCTTCAACGCCTCCGCCGTCCACGCGGACGCGCCGATCTGCACGGCCTTCAGCCCATGGTTCAGCGGCGCCTCGTCGCCGGTGGCGCCCGACAGGTTCGCGGGCAGGCCATTGTTGTAGCGCGTATCGACGAGCGTCGCCAACTGGCGGTCCATCAGATCCGCCACGCTGGCCACCGCCGTCTTGAGCGCATCCATGGCCAGCGCGACATGGCCGCCGTAGAAATGGCCGCCATGCAGCACGCGCTGCTCGTCCGGATCCACTAGCGGATTGTCGTTCGCGCTGTTCAGCTCGGTTTCGATCCATCGGCGCGACCAGTCGAGCGCGTCTTCGAGCACGCCGATGACATGCGGCGCGCACCGCAGCGAATAGCGGTCCTGCAGACGGCTCGCATGGCGCGGCGCGCGCGAATCGCCGAGCAGCGTGCGGATACGCGCGGCGGCGCGCAACTGCCCGGGATGCGGCTTGGCACGGAACAGCGTCTCGTCATAGTGATAGGGATTGCCATCGACCGCCGCGACCGCACCGGCGGTCAGCGTGGCGGAGAGCGCGGCAAGATGCGCGGCGCGCGACCATGCGAGGCAGGCCAGGCCCGTCATCACGGCGGTGCCGTTCATGATCGCCAGCGCTTCCTTGGGCCGCAGCCGCAGCGGCGCGCGGCCGATTGCCGCAAGCGCCTCGGCCGCCGGCTGGCGCCGTCCCGCGTAGACGACCTCGCGCTCGCCGCACAACGCGGCCGCGACGTACGACAGCGGCGTGAGGTCGCCGCTTGCGCCCACCGAGCCTTCGGCCGGAATGCAGGGCAGCACGTCATGCGCGAGGAACGCGGCGAGTTGTTCGAGCAGCGCCGGGCTGACCGCCGAATAACCCTGACACAGCGACGCCAGCCGTGCCGCGAGCACGGCGCGCGTCTCGTCCGCTTCCAGCAGCCGCCCGAGCCCGCAGCCGTGGAACGTGTACAGATGCACGGGTAGTTCCCATGCGCGGTCCACGGGCACCGCGGTTTCGCACGAGTCCCCGTAGCCCGTCGTCACGCCATAGATGCGGCCATCTTCCTCGAGCAGCTGATCGAGAAACGCCATACCGCGCGTGATGCGCGCGCGGAAGTCCGGCGCATCGGACAGCACGGCCGTGGCCTCGCGGCGCGCGAGCGCGACGATCGCCTCGATCGCGAGCGGTGTACCGTCGAAGACGACCTGCGAAGGCGTGACGGTGTTGTCGGGAAGGTCGGGTACGGTGATTTCAGACATGATTCAGCGGGAAGACGTGTGCCGCGCGAGCTTCCAGTAGCGCGGCGGGGGAAAGCCGGGGAGGGTGCAGGTGCCCAGCGCCTCGGCGCTGAGGGCGAGTACGTGACCGTCCAGTTGCCACGTGCAGGCATTGGCCCGCGGGGGATCGGTGGCCGCCTCGAGCTGCAGGGCGTGGCCCAGCATGGTGGCGAAGAGGCCGTCGCCTTCGCGCTTGAGACCGGCCTCCTTGAGCGTCCATGCGTGGAGGAAGCATTGCAGCGTGTCGGTGCCCAGATGCGCGGCCAGGGCCCGCCGCTCGTCTGCGGTCGTGACGGCATCGTAGAGCGCATCGAGCCCCTTGCGCGGCGTGCAGGCCTCCACGTCGATACCGAGCGGCGCGGTGCCGAGCGCGCACGCGACGAGGTCGCCGCTGTGCGACAGCGACAGCGTGGCGGAGGGAAAGGCGGAAGCGGTGGCGGGACCCGACACGCGCGGCGGCGCATCGTCTTCGGCCGTCAGCGTCCAGTCGTGCCATGATCCGCCCATGGCCTCCGACAGCAGCACGCGCGCCAGCCATCGCCCCGCGATGAACTGCGCGCGGCGCGTTGCGGCATGGGTCGACCGCACCCGCGCGCATTCGCTCTCGGACATCCATGTGGAAGGCGACGGCGCCTGCTCGGCAAGCGCCGCCACGCTCCCATGGCGGATCCGGATGGTCATTACTGTCCCAGTTTCGCGTACGTGCCCTTGAGCGCGACGCCGACCACGACCGCGCCGGCATGGCATTCGTACTCCGCGGGATTCGTCACCTCGTTCTTCTTGTAGTAGCTGACGATATCGATCACTGCGTTGGCGCCCTTGGACTTGGCGGTGTCCTGCAGCGCGACCAGCGCGGACAGCGCGGCCCAGCGGCAGCCATCCTCGTCGCTCTTGCCCACGCCGTTGGTCTTGCGGTTCGTCACGCCGGAGTCGAAGCGCTCGAGCACGGGCGGCGTGGTCTGACCCGCCAGGAAGAAGCGGAACGACGGGTCCAGCTTGTCTTTTGCCTCGGGCATCGACAGTACGTCCTTGAGCGGCAGCATGTACCTGGTGTCGCGCGCGTGAGCGGGCGAGGCCAGCAGTGCGGCGGCACAGGTTGCGGCGGTGAGCAGGGAAGCCGTGAGTTTCATCGATGGACCTTGTTATTGGTTGATATGGGATTTCACTCGGTATCTTCGTTCCAGCGGCGGAAGATCAGCGACGTGTTGATGCCGCCGAATGCGAAGTTGTTGCTCATCACGTACTCGGTGTCGAGTTCGCGCGGCGCATGCATGATGTAGTCGAGTTCCGCGCAGCGCGGGTCGGGCGTGCGCAGGTTGAGGTTCGGCGCGAACCATCCGTCGCGCATCATCTCGATGGTCATCCACGCTTCCAGCGCGCCGCAGGCGCCGAGCGTATGGCCGATATAGCTCTTGAGCGTGCTCACGGGCACGCCCGCGCCGAACACCGCGTGGGTGGCGTGCGACTCGGCAATGTCTCCATGGTCGGTGGCGGTGCCATGCGCGTTGATATACCCGATGCGACCCGCGTCGAGCGCGGCGTCTTCCAGCGCCAGGCGCATCGCCACGGCCATCGTGTCGGCCTTGGGCTGGGTCACATGGGCACCGTCGCTATTGGTGCCGAAGCCGACGATCTCGGCCAGGATGCGCGCGCCGCGTGCGCGTGCATGCTCGAGTTCCTCGAGCACCAGCGTGGCGGCGCCTTCGCCTAGCACGAGCCCGTCGCGTTCGCTATCGAACGGGCGCGGCGTGGTCTCGGGCGCATCGTTGCGCGTGCTCGTGGCGAAGAGCGTGTCGAAGACCGCGGCTTCCGTGGCATCGAGTTCCTCGGCGCCGCCGGCCAGCATGGCGATCTGCCGCCCGCTGCGAATCGCCTCGTATGCGTAGCCGATGCCCTGGCTGCCCGACGTGCATGCGCTCGACGTGGTGACGATGCGTCCGGTAATGCCGAAGAACACGCCGATGTTCACGGCCGTGGTATGCGGCATCATGCGGATATACGTCGTCGCGCTGATGTCCTCGGTCGTGCGCTCCGTGCGCATGCGGCCGAAATCGGCAACGGCCTCGGGCGTGCCCGTGGACGAGCCGTAGGCGATGCCAAGCTTGCCGCCCGATACCAGCGGATGGCCGAGCAGCCCCGCTTCCCGCAGCGCGGTTTCGCTCGCCAGCACGGACATCAAGGCCACCTTGCCCATCGAGCGCGTGGCCTTGCGCGTGTAGTGGGGCGGCAGCGTGAGTTCCGGTACCGGCGCGCCCAGCCGCGTGTTGAGGCCCTTGATGTCATCCCAGTCGGCCATGCGCACCACGGTGTTGCGGCCGGAGGCGAGCGACTGGCGCACCGCGGCCCAGTCATTGCCGAGCGCCGAGATGGCGCCCGCACCTGTCACGACGACGCGCTTCATCCGAACATCCCCCCGTTGACCGAGATCACCTGGCGCGTGATGTAGCCCGCGTCGCGCGACATCAGGAAGGCGACCGTCGCCGCCACCTCGTCGGGCGAGCCGAGCCGGCGCGCCGGGATCATGCGCAACGCTTCCTCGCGCACGTGCGGCTCCACCATATCGGTGTCGATCAGGCCCGGCGCCACGCAGTTCACCGTGATGTCGCGCTTGGCCAGTTCGATCGCGAGTGCCTTGGTGGCGCCGATGATGCCGGCCTTGGCCGCGCTGTAGTTGGTCTGGCCGCGATTGCCCACGAGGCCCGACACCGAGGACAGCGTGACGATGCGGCCAGGCTGGCGGCGCTGGACCATCGGCATGACCAGCGGGTTCAGCACGTTGTAGAACGCGTCGAGGTTGGTGTGGACCACATCGTCCCATTCCTCGCCCGTCATCGCCGGAAACGCCGCGTCGCGCGCGATGCCCGCATTGCAGACCACGCCGTAGTACATGCCGTGCGCCTCGATGTCGGCCAGCAGCACGCGCGAGGTTTCCTCGCGCTGCGAAACATCGAAGCTCAGCACGCGAGCCTTGCGGCCGCACGCGCGCGCCGCGTCGGCCACCGATTCCGCTTCATCGCGGCGCGAACGGCAGTGGATGGCCACGTCGTAGCCTTCGCGGGCCAGGCGCAGCGCGATGGCGCGGCCGATGCCGCGCGACGATCCCGTGACCAGAACCGTGGGATTGCTCATACCTCTTGTCCTTGCAGAAACGCCCGCGCATCCGCAGGCTGGAAAACGGAAACGTTCGCGCGCGCCACTTCGCGGCCGTCCATGTCGATGCGGCACGCAAACTGGCCAAGACCGTTGTCGCCGATCAGTTCGGGCCGTACGCTGACGGTCAGCGTGCAGCCCACGGGAAAGTGCGACAGGTCGCATTCATAGCGGCGGGAACCGAGCAGGAAGCCCATGCCGGGCGGCTTGCCGTCGCGCCGGTCCCGCATGCCGGACCATGCGGCGATAGTTTGCGCCATGTACTCGATGCCGACCCATGCCGGCATGCCGCCGGCGTCGGCGAACAGCTGCGTGGCGCGGACTTCGGCGCGCGCGATGCATTGCGCGTCATCGGCGAACACCAGCGCGTCGAGCAGCAGCATGGCCCCGCCGTGCGGGACGACCTCGCGCACCGGGGGTAGCGCGTTGGGCGGTGGAAGGTTCGACGTCATCATGCGGCACCCATGACCAGCGTGCAATTGCTGCCGCCGAACGCGAACGAGTTGCTCAGCACGTAGCGCGGCGCGCGGCCGAGCGTGCCACCGGGTTCCGCGACGTGCAGCGCCGGCAGCGCGCCGTCGGCGGCGCCATCCCACCAGTGCGGGGGCAACTGCCCGCGCGGATTTCCCGCTATCGTCAGCCACATCAGGGCCGCCTCGACGGCGCCGGCCGCCGCCAGCGTATGGCCGGTCAGCGGTTTGGTCGAGCTGACGGGCACATCGGTGCCGAGCAGGTCGGCGACCGCATGCGCTTCCATGACGTCGTTGGCGGGCGTCGCGGTGCCGTGCAGATTCACGTAGTCGATGGCGTTCGGCTCGATGCCGGCGGTGGCGATCGCCTGCCGCATCGCGAGGCGCGCGCCTTCGCCTTGCGGGTCGGGCGCGGAGACATGGTGGGCGTCCGACGATTCGCCCCATCCGGCCAGCCGTACCGGGCCTGCCTCGCGCGACATGAGGAACAGGGCCGCGCCTTCGCCGAGGTTGATGCCGTTGCGGTTCGCGGACAGCGGGTTGCAGCGTGCGGCGCTGACCGATTCCAGCGCCGAGAAGCCGGCCACCGTGAACGCGCACAGCGTGTCGACGCCGCCGGCCAGCACGATGTCGGCCAGGCCGTGGCGCAGCAGCCGCGCGCCGGCGGCCATGGCCTTGGCGCCGGAGGAGCACGCGGTGGAGATCGCATAGGCGGGGCCGCGCGTGCCGAGGACCTTTGCCAGCAGCAGGGCCGGCGAGCCAAGTTCCTGCTGTCCATAGTGATAGGAAGCGGGCAGCGTGCCGTGCCGGGACAGATGCTGGATCGCGCGTTCCCCTTCGTGGATGCCGGAGGTGCTGGTGCCGATGATCACGGCGACGCGCGCGGGGCCGACACGCGCGATGGCGGCGTCCACGGTTTCGCGGATCTGCGACAGCGCGTCGAGCAGCATCATGTTGTTGCGGCTGCGATACGCATCGGGCAGCGCGCTCGCAAGCGAAGCGTCGTCAGAGAGGTCTGGCACCGTGCCAAGCAGCAGTGGCCGCCCCGTGCTGTAGCGGTCGGTGACTTCGCCGATGCCGGCGAGGTCGGTCTTCCACATCGCATCGCGCACGGCGTCGCGGCCGCGGCCCAGTGCGCAGGTCACGCCGACGGTATCGAGAAAAGCGGTCATTGGTCGGCTCCGGAAATGGCAGCGGGCAACGTGCGGATGGTCAGCCGATAGCCATCGCGGCGCTGCTCGATCAACGTGGTGGCGGGGTCGGGATAGCGAATGTCCACCACGACCTCGTCGCCCTGGCGCAGACGCCGCTGCGCGGGCGCGTCGTCGAGGGTCCAGCCCTGCGGCAGCGCGCCACGAATCGCCTCGGCGGGCCATACGGATAGCTGGAGGTCGCTGAGGATGCGCTCGGGTTGCACGGTATCGGGCGTCCACGGGGAGCGCGTGATGCGCAGATCCGCGCCATCCCAGTCGAGGCGCGCGAGCACCTGCCCACCGCCTATCGCGGCAAGCCGCGTGTGCCGGGCGTTGGCTTCGAGCAGAACCTGCAGCTCGCGATGCTCGCGCCGGCCTGCGTGCATGAAGTCCGCGGAGATCGATTGCTGCAGCGTCAGCGCACGGCCCAGCGAGGCGGGCGGCAACCGCAGCAGCGGCACGGGCATGGGAGCCCCAGGGGGTGCGCCAGGTGTCGAGGCCATGGGCGCGGCCGAGCCCGGTCCGGCCGGGCCCGCGCAAGCGGCCAGCCATGCCGGGACGAGGAGGGCAAGCAGCGTCGCCCGCCTCATGGCCGGAACCACGGTGACAACGCCCACACCGCCCCCACCCCCGCAAGCATGGTCACGCCGAACGCGTGCAGCGCGGGCGTCGAGGACAGCGCAAGCAGCCCGAAAGCCAGCAGCGTGCTCGCCGCGCCAAGCACGATCGCCGTCCACGACACCCCATCCCCCGGATGCTCCAGCAGGAAGATGCCATAGTCCACCCCCACGCCAAGCAGCAACGCAAGCGCCAGTACAGGAAACAGCTGAAGCGGCACCTGCAGCCACCCGAGCAACGCCACACTGCACAGGCCCGCCAGCAACGTCGGCACAAGCGCGCGCCACGAGGCCCGGCCATAACGCCACGCAAGCAGCACCGACACCGCGACCGCCCCGGCCAGCAGCAGCCACGTCATCAGCACCCGATAGTGATGGAGCAGACCGGTGAGATCGGCAATGCGATCGGCATACTCGACCCCGGGCGACCCCGACACCGCCGCCTCCACCGCGCTCGCGGCAGCCGGGTCCGCCAGACCGCGCAGCAGCACCACGCTGGCATAGGGCCCTGTCGAATGACCTTCACGGCCCAGCCACAGATGCCGCAGCGCCGCCGACACCGGGCTCGCCAGCCAGGCCGACAGCGTCAGGACATCGTTCGGCTGCGCATCGTCCGACGGCATGGCCACGCGCGTCGTGCGCAAGGCCTTGGCCACCCGCTCGCGCACCGCTTCCTCGAGCGGCCCCGTCAGCGCGGCATCGGCACGCTGCGTGGCAGCCGAGGGCACCCAGTCGGACAAGGCGATGACACCATCGAGACGACCCTGCGCAACCAGCCCGCGCAGCCGCGATTTCACGGCTTCTTCGCGCTCGAGCACCTGATCGGGCGAAGCACCGCGCACCAGCAGAAACTGCGTCGGACTCGGGCTGCCGAGCAGACGGCCGACCGTGCGCTGCGCATCGACCAGATGCGCGGGCGAGTTCTGCAACTGCCGCACATCGTCCACCACGCGCACCTGCAGCAGGCCGCTCACGATAAAGACCGCAAGCGCCGCCCCGGCGACAAGCGTGGGCCGGTCCATGCGCGCGCGCGGCCAGCGCGCAAGCCCGCGCGTCAGCCATTCGGACATCCGCGTCGGGCGCAGGCGGCCGCGGTCGAGGAGCGGAAACCAGAGCACCACGGTCAGGAACGCGGCAACGAGACCGACCGCCGAGAACAGCGCCATCTGCCGCAGGCCGGGGAACGGCGCCACGCCGAGCGCCAGATAGGCTACGACGCTCGTCGAAAGCGCGAGCGCCATGCCCGGCAGCAGCAGCCGCATCGTGCTGGCCGGCGAGCGGTTGCCATTGGCCTGCCGCGTCACGAAGTAATGAATGCCATAGTCTTCCGCCACCCCGACCAGGCTGGCACCGAACACGAGCGTGATCAGATGCACGCGATCGAACACGATGGCCGTCACCGAAATCGCGGCCGCGGTGCCGATGGCGAGCGACAGCGCCACCAGCACGATCGGGCGCATCGAACGAAATGCCAGCCAGACCAGCAGCAGCACCGCGGCCAGCGAACCGAAACCGATCACGTTGATCTCGAAGCTCGCGCGCGCCGCCGCCGCTTCCGCATGCAGCGGAATGCCGGCCGATACCACGCGAACGCCCGCGTTGTCCCGCCGCGCGCGGGCTTCCGCCGCGGCAAGGAGGTCGCCATAGTCGGTGTCGCCCCCGACCGAAAACGCGGGCTTGCCAATGCGGTACGTGAGCAGAATCCACTGCATGCCGTCGGCGGTGAACGAAGGCAGCCCGTCGCGCTCGCGCACGCGCGTCACGTCCGCGCGCGCAAGCCACCAGTCCTGCCAGAGGCCGAGCGGATCCGCAGCCCAGCCCGTGAGCGCGGAGCCCGAAGAAATCTGATAGAGGCGGGCCAGTGCCTGCTGCGACAACGCATCGGCATCGGCGTGGGTCAGTTGCGCGCGTTGCGCGTCGGTCAGCAGCCGGCCGCGCCATGGCCGATAGAACGCCAGCGCCGCATCGAGGTCGAACGTGCCGAGCTTGTCGATGGGCTTGAGCAGTTCGGGATGCGCGCCCGTGACCGCGCGAATGCCGTCCGCCGCGTGGCGTGCCGCCTGCCAGTCCGGGGCCCCGACGAGCACCACGACCTCGCGCGAGACATCCTCGGCGAGCTGCCGCAGCACGCGGTCCGCCGTGGCCGTGCGCTCGCTCGACGGCAGCAGGGCCATGATGTCGGTATCGACGCGCCCGTCGCGCCAGAAATTCGCCTGATGCCAGCCGAGCGCGAGCACGGCCAGCAGCCAGAGGACCGCGAGCACCCGCGCGAACGGGGACATCGGCACCAGGGCACTTGCCCCGGTATCGGCAACACCGGCGGAGGCGTGGTGAATCGGCTTACTCAAAACGCTGTGCCTCCGCCGCGGAAAGTTGCGGTGACGCGGTGGGATCGATCAGCCGGATCTGCGTGGTATCGCCGCCGGCCTCATCCATGCGGATGCTGCGCACGAAGCGGTCGCCGGACAGGTCGATGCGCGTGAACGCGCGGCGGATTCCCGCATCCGTCGGCGTGAGCGTCAAGGCCCAGCCGTCCTTGCCCGTCTTGCGCGCGTCCACACTGAAGCGCGGCAGCAGCGACGAAAAGTCGCCGCGCAGCAGCGCGACCATCGATTCGCCCAGAATCCGCATTGCGGGCTGATTGTCGGCCGCCATGCGCTGCTGCACCTGTCCATCGGCACCGCGCACGACGAGCTGCGTCGGGGTGACGACGAGGCTCGACGCCACCGGTTCGCGCGTGGTCCACGCGAGCCCGTGCTCGCGCGCGAGCACGAAGTCGCCCTTCGATACGAGGGGCGTGGCGAATCCCGCCAACTGCCGCCGTTGCTCGAAGCGGCCGCGAATGACCGGTGCATCCGAGAGCCGCGCGGTGATGTCGTGCAGCGTGTCGGGGCCTTTTCCGGACGTCTTCTCCGCTGCCACGGCGAGCGTGCCCGTCCCCGCGAAAGCAACGCACGCGGTCATCGCCAGCACGATCGCGCGGCGGTCGACGATCCGGCTCATGGCTTCACTCCCAGCCGCTCCCACAGCACCGGCGGGCACTCGTAGCACATCTCGCCGGTCTGCATATCGACGGCGACCTGCACCGAGTAGCCCTTGGTCAGGCGCTCGCCCGTGGCGGCATCGCGCAGCAGGTAATCGATCTTGAGCCGATGCTCCCATTCGACGATCGTCGCGCGAACCGTGACGCTCTGGCCATAGACGATCGGCCGCACATAGCGCAGACGCAGGTCGACCACGGGCCATGCATAGCCCGAGTCGCGCATGGCGGGGTAGTCATACCCGAACTTCTGGAGCAGGGCGGTACGCGCCAGCTCGACGTAGCGGGCATAGTTGCCGTGCCACACCACGTTCATCGGATCGAGGTCGTGGAACGCGGGGCTCAGCGTAATGTCGTGACTCAGTACTGGGTTCATGGGTTCGGGCTTGCCCAGAAGTCGTAGAAGTTGAACCAGTCGTATGGCGACTGCACCAGCAGCCCCTCCAGCCATGCGGCATAGGCGCTCGCATGATGGGCCAGGGCTTCGGTGCGCCGCGCGCGGGGCAGGGCCACTTCGCGCGCCAGTTCGGTAAAGCGGAGCAGATGGCCGTCGCCCTGCCGGATGCATCCCATCGCGAACAACGGGCAGTCGAGCAGCGCGGCCAGCACGTATGGACCGATCGGAAACTGCGCGGGCGCGCCGAGAAACGGCACGGTGACCGTGCGTCCACCGTGGACGGGAATACGATCGCCCGCGATGGCCACAAACTCGCCCGCGTTCACACGATCGGCCAGTTGCTGCGCGGTCGCCGGCGTGATGTCGTCGATCTGCAGCAACTGCAGCGTGCTGTCGGCATCGAGCCGCGACAGCATGCGGTTGAACCGCTGCGCATGCGCGGTGTGCACGAGCACGGTCAGCCGCAGTCCCGCGCGCTTCTGCGCGAGCGCGCGGCAGAGTTCGAGGCACCCCATATGCGCGGTGACGATGATGCCGCCACGCCCGGTGTCCAGCTGGCGCTCGAGCACCTCGACCCCTTCGCGCGCGACGTTCTCGAACGGATAGCGGCCGCTGATGGCCAGCAGCTTGTCGAGCAGCGTCTCGGCGAACGCGTACAGGTGCCGCAACGTATGCCGCGCCCCGGGTACGACGTGGTCGCCCGCAGTCCGATGCAGCCGGCGCAGATAGTCCAGCGACGCGCGTCGCGCCACCGGCCGTGCCAGCCAGTAGTACATCACCACCGGATAGAGGGCCACGCGGAAGACCGAGCGGCCCAGCACGCGATGCACGGC
Organism: Cupriavidus sp. OTU4054; assembly: GCF_038440175.1. Classification (NCBI taxonomy): domain Bacteria; kingdom Pseudomonadati; phylum Pseudomonadota; class Betaproteobacteria; order Burkholderiales; family Burkholderiaceae; genus Cupriavidus; species Cupriavidus sp. OTU4054. The sequence continues at coordinate 65,754 of NZ_JASATF010000001.1, read as the reverse complement.
ATAGAGCCACCAGATACCCCATACGCACGTCGCTTCCCCAATGCGGCTCCAATGGCGCGCGCCATCCCGCGAGGCAGCGAGGTTGTCGGGGGCAAGGGATCGCATGGCCGTCGTCTCCGTGTGCTCAGGCGAGCTTGCGCGCGAGCAGCATCGGCAGCCTGCCGAGCATGCCGAAGAACAGTCGCGTATGCATCCACGAGATGCGCACGTTGTCGCGCCACATGCGGAAGTGCGAAACGCCATCGCTCGGATAGGTCACGGGCGTGGCGATATTCAGCACGGAGATGCCGCGCCACACCAGATGCACGAGCACCTCGGTGTCGAACTCCATGCGCGGGCCGATGCGCGTCGTGCGCGTGAGCGGCACCACCGCGGCAAGCGGATAGACACGCAGCCCGCACATCGAATCGCGGATGGCGAAAGAGAGCGTATGCACCCAGACCCAGACGTGCGTGACATACCGGCCGATCAGCCGTCCGCGCGGCACCGATGCGTCGTAGAGCGGCGTGCCGCATACGATCGCCTCGGGGTGGCGCCGCGCGAGGTCGAAGAACGCCGGAATGCAGTCGGCATCGTGCTGGCCATCGGCGTCGATCTGCAGGGCGTGCGTATAGCCCGCCTGCCATGCGGCATCGAAGCCTGCCATCACGGCCGCGCCCTTGCCCTGGTTGCGCGGGAGGCGAATCAGCGTCACACGGCCGTCGGCGCGTGCCGCGAGGTCGCGCAGCACCGCCGCGCAGGATGCGCTGCTGCCATCGTCGATCAGCAGGCACGGCACGGGATGCGCGAGGATGGCATCGACCATCGCACCGATCGCGCGTTCGTGGTTGTACACGGGCACCAGCACCACGGGGCGGAAGTCGGCTGCGGCGGTCATGCGGGGCTCCGGAATGCGACGCGCCCGCTCGCGTGCGGGCCCGCGTCGGAGGTCAGGCGGAAGGCCAGCGCGTGCTTGTCCGCATGCCATTCGAGGTCCATCCGTACCTGCATGCCCGGGCGAATGATGCCCTGGAACTTCAGCACGTCGAGCCGCATGAACGCGGTGCGCGACGGCACGGGCAGCGCCTGCGGGGCCAGCGTCATGACCCAGTCGACCTGGGCGACACCGGGCACGATCGGCGCGCCGGGAAAGTGCCCGTCGAACACGGCCAGATGCGCATGCACGTCGAGCATCGCCGCGGCCTTGCCGGGTTCGCGTTCGATCCAGGTCACGGACGGCAGCGTCTGCCGGAACAGGTCCCGCAACGCGGCGTCGGTCGTCTTGCCCTGCGTATTGGCGGGCAGGTCGTCGCGCGTGGCATGCCAGCGGCGCGGCACGGCGAGCGGGTCGACGCTGCCGGCCAGCGATGCCTTGAGCGCGGCAATCCATGCCGCGCGGCCGCGTTCCGCCAGCGCGGCATCGCCTTCGTCGGTCAATGCAAGTGCCGCGGCCACGCGCGTGCCGACGGGCAGGTCCATCAGCAGCACGCGCGCCTCGCGTACCCATGGAGATGCCACGAGCGCCTGCTCGATGGCGGTCAGCGAGATACGCTTTTCCTCGATCTTCGCGACGCGATCGGCGCGGCCCTGCAGCACGAAGCTGTCGTCCGCGTCGGCGTAGGCGAGGTCCGGGCAGACGTACCAGCCCTCGTCGGGCAGATGCGGAGAACGTACCGCGAGGAAGCGGTCCTCGATGCGCCATGCGACGCCCGGCAGCGGCGTCCAGCGGTCGCCATGCGCGGCGCGCTGGCGCCACGCGATGCCGCCGGTCTCGGAACTGCCGAAGACTTCGATCGGCGACTGGCCCAGTTGCCGCAGCGCGTCGTCGGCCGCGGCGGGCGGCAGCGGCCCGCCGGAAGAGAACACCGCGCCGACGCGCTCGCGCACGGGTCCCCAGTCGAGCCCTTCGGGCAACCGGCGCAGATGGGCGGGGCTCGTGACAAGCACGGCCGTCCGCGGCATCGCACCGCAGCGCGTCACGAGTTCCTCGTTGAACGCCAATCGGTCATCGGGCAGCGGCCTGCCCGCGGCAAGCGGCCACAGCACGCAGAACAGCAGCCCATAGATATGCTGATGCGAAACGGTGGTGAGCACGTGCGCGCCGGCGGCGAGGCGCGCGCCGAATGCAGCTTGCAGCGTGGCCGTCTCGGCGTCCAGCTGTGCAAGCCGCTTCTCGATCGCGGTCGGCGTGCCGGTCGAGCCCGACGTAAACAGCGTGATGCCCGCGTCCTCGGGCAGCGGGAGCCAGTCCAGCGGGGGGGAGCCATATGCCGGCGACGCCGTCGAGGGGGAGGGCACAAGGCCGCCCGGCATCTCGCCGGCCCAGCCATCGGTATGCGCGCGCAGCGCATCGAGCGTATCGGCGCGGAGGTCGCCCGGCAGCACGACGTGCTTGCCCGCGTGCCATGCGCCGAACAGGGCCGCGGCAAATTCTTGCGGCGACTCGATGTACAGGGCCCACCGGCGGCCCGGCGCCGCGGCGAATGCCGCGCGCCACGCGGCCGTGCTCGCGAGGAGCGAGGCGGATTGCGTCGGGTCTTGCGTCTGGTCTTGCGTCGGCTCTTGCGCGTGGCCGTGCGCGGTCCGCCGTGCGAGCGCGCCCATCGCGCCGCGCACACCGTGCCACGCGCCGTCCGTCGTTCGCACCTCAGGCATGTCCATTCCTTTGCCCGCTCCCCGCCATGACGCGGCGCCGCACGAGCCACTCGCCACCGAACATGGTGCCGATCAGCACATAGGCGATCGCGCCGTTATAGAGCGCCCACGTGGCGTCATCGGCAAACAGCGCGGTCAGCAGCGCCATGGCGCCGTTGCAGCAGAAGAACACGCACCACGCAATCGTGACCTTGCGCGTGTAGGCCACGCCGGCCGGCGGCAAATCCGGTTCCCGCAAACGTGCGATACGTTCGACCACGGTCGGCGGATGCCACAGGCTCCAGCCGAAGAGCGCGAGCATCAGCGCATTGATAAAGACGGGATAGAGCTTGAGCGGCATCGCGTCGCCCGAGGCGAACACCACGAGCGCCACGGCGCCGGCGGCCAGCGCCATGGCGCGCGCGCCGGCCTGCCTGCCGGTGGCGAGGCGCAGCACCAGCATGGCGATCAGGAAGAGCGCCACGATGCGGGGCGGCCAGTACTGGAGCCCCACATAGACGACAACCGGGTAGCAGAGCGTCATCGCTACCAGGCCGATCTTGCGCCACGACATCAGGCCGTCGCGGAAGTATCGGAGTCGATCAGCAGCGCAAGCGCTTCCACCACGTCCTGAATGGTACGGACGGACTTGAAGTGCTCGGGCTTCAGGGGCTTGTCGAGCATCGGTTTCAGTTTCACCAGAAGGTCCACCGCGTCGATGCTGTCGATGTCGAGGTCTTCATACAGGCGCGCGTCGGGTCGGATGCGGTCCGCATCGATCTCGAAGGAGTCCTGGAGCACCGCGGAGATCCGCGCGAAGATTTCGTCGTGAGTCATGGCCATGCCTGCCAGCTGGATAGTGTCGGGGGTGCCGGGCGGTTCAGGCCGCCTGGCTCTCGGAGCGTTCGTTGCGATGGGCGCTCACAAAGGCGGCAAGGGCCGCCACGCTCGCGAAGCGCGCGCGGACCTCGTCCTTGTCGCCGCTCATCGTCACGCCGAAACGCTTCTGCAGCGCCAGTCCCAGTTCCAGCGCATCGATCGAATCGAGCCCGAGCCCTTCAATGAACAATGGTGCATGCGTATCGATGTCCGCCGGGGCGACTTCCTCAAGCGCCAGCGACGTCACGATCAGTTCCTTGATTTCTTGTTCAAGCGCCTCCACGGCGTACCTCCCTGGAAAAATATTCTGTCAGTGCGTGCGTCACGGCGCGCACCGCCATTGCATCATCGGCTCCGGCGGCGAAAAACTGAGTGGGATCGAGATCCTCCTGCACGTCGACCACGAACCGCGGCCGGCGCACCGGGACGCGATACCACTTGTCGCCCTTGCGAAGCAGCGGTGGCGCGCAACGGATCACCACCGGTGTCAGATCGAACCCGCCGCGCACGGCGATGTTCGCCACGCCGCGCTGCAGCCGGATCTGGCCGTCGGCGGGCGTGCGTGTGCCCTCGGGGAAGATGAGCAGGTTGTTGCCCGCGCGCAGCGAGTCGATGCAACCCTGCACCATCGTCACGCCCGAATCGTTGAGCACGTAGCCCGTCGCCCTGACCGGTCCGCGCGTGAACGGGTTGTCCGCCAGCGCTGCCTTGACCACGCAATCGGTGCGGCGCGTCAGCGCGATCAGCAGCACCACATCCACGAGCGATGGATGGTTGGCCACAATCAGCAGGCCCTGTCGACGCAGGCGCTCGGCATTGCGCACTTCGCAGCGGATGACGCCGGACGTGCACATCAGCCAGACGAACAGCCGGAATGCGTAATGCACCACATCCTTGCAGATGCGCTTGCGGCGCGTGGCGCTCCAAGGTAGCAGCGCGAGCACCGGAAACACGAGCACGCGCAGCAGCAGTCCACCGAGCCCGAAGCTGGAGAAGCACAGGCCCGTGGCACAGGTACGCCACGCACGTTCTAGCGGCATCAGATGCTCAGTCATGAAATTTCCACTTCCACATCGTGTTTTCGCCGCGATGGGTCAGCGAATCGTCACCGGCCAGCACGAACCGCAGCACGTCGAGCCCATGCGGCAGGCCTGAGGCCGTTTCGACCGGCGCCTCGTCCGTCGGCGCCAGCGTGTAGTGCGGCTCGCCTTCGGCGGGCAGGGCAAGGCGCCAGCACCACGCGTACAACGCCTCCGGTTCGTCCACGAACGGCGCGTAGGGCGCGGCCAGCGGCGCTTCGTAATACGCCAGCAGCACCTCGGCGGCGCCATCCGCCAGCAGGCTGCAGCACTCGAACACCGCCGTCTCCACCGTATCGCGTCCCGCGGAAAGCGCGAGCAGGTTGGTGCGGTCCGCCAGGTCGATCGAGCGGATCGCGCCAATCGCGTTGTGGACGGACAGGCCGAACGCGGTCGGCGACAGCGGCGCTGCCGCCGCCAGTTCGTTCAGCATCGGCACCAGCCGTTGCGTATCGCCGTGCCGCGAACAGAAGACGGCCGGCACGGGGCCTGCTTCGCCCACCTCGCGTGCTTCATCCACGGCATAAACGGGCGCGAGCGCCACGCGCCCAAGCGGCGGCACGCGCCGCCGCAGCATCGGCGCGACTTCCGCGAGCGCCGGCACCTGCGGGGCCGCCGGCGGCAGGACCGGCGCCTGGCTCCACGCGCGCCATGCCTCGGGGGTATCCAGCCCGCCGGCCCATGCCGACCAGCCGCGAATGGCGAACTGCGGCGTCATTGTGGGTGGCACCCCTGGAACGGACGGTTTCCGCAGCGAATCATGATGCGAATCAACGGCAAATAACGGTGGAACAAGGGGTTATGGCGGAAGCGTGGGGCGCCATTTTACTCAATCGACACCGTGCCAAAGTCGAAAATGTTGTTACTGTGGCAAAAATGCTTGTCTAAATATGACGAAAACCGCCAGCCCTCGATGCACCAACGTTCACAGGGCACCGACGATTCGGAAGATAAGCGACGTTCGATGAATATGAACGGGGGTTGAAGTGGCGCACCCGCAACGTAGACTGGCGTTACAACTCGCGTGGGGTGGACAACAATTAGGGTTTTTGCGACTTCATTGCGACTGGATTTGTGGTCGCAATTTATTCCATTCGGGTTAATTCCGATCGCCCGCGCAAATGTCAGCGATTGACCCGCCGCCATGCCGCGGGCGCCGCGCCCACGACCCGTCCGAACGTCCGCGTGAAATGGCTCTGGTCGGCGAAACCGCACATCTGGGCGATCTCCCCAAGCGGCATCGTCCCTCTGGCGAGGTAGTGCTTTGCCAGCTCGACCCGCTGCAGCACCATCCAGCGATGGGGCGGCATGCCCATGGAGGCGCGGAAGGCCTTGGCGAAGTGCGCCCGGGACAACCGGCAGGCGCGCGCGAGCGTGTCGAGCGAGATCTCGCCGTGGAGGTTGGCCAGGATCAGCTCTTTCGCCGTCCGCTCCTGCCACGGCGACAGGCCCGGGTAGACGCGGCGTGACGGCACGTGCACGCCGCCGTACGACTGGACCAGATGGGCCCGCAGCGCGAGCGCCATATGATCGACGAACAGCGTCGAGGCCTGCTCCGGATGCGCGAGCGCGGGCAGCAATGCCCGGCTCAGGTGGTGGACGACGGGATCGGGCGTCGCCAGATGAGGCGGGCAGTGCAGGCGCTGAACGGGACGGGTGCCGAGATCGTTCGCGGTTTCGTCGAGCGCGGACTGCGGGATATAGAACTGCATGCAGTCGTACTCGCCGATGAGGTCCGCCACCCAGTTGCGCTCGAGATCGTAGATGGCCAGCGACCCGGCGTCGAACGGCACGTGCGGCGCGGCCCGGCCGGCGAGCCACAGGTTCTGCTCGCCGAACGGACGCAGTTGCAGGACGACGAGGTACGAGGGTTCGCGCTCGTACGGGTCCGTCAGGCCGGAGTTGCGCCGCGTGCTACGGACCCGCGAGATGCCGATGGGCGCGTAAGGCAGCGCGTGGCTGACGATCGTCTGCGTGACCTCCGCGTGCATGTGCGCGGAGAACTCCCAACTCGAACCCTGTTCTTCCATCTGCCGTCCGGCCAATACTCTCTGCTGTTCAGGCAGAGAGTATCGCCGAAAGCGACGCAGGCAGCGAGGCAGGCAGCGAGGCAGGTCGCGTCAGAACGGCGCGGTGAACGTCAGGCGCACGCCTTGCTGCAGCCCGCTCATGCCGAACAGCACGTTGTAGTCGAGGCCGAACGTCAGCGTCTTGGTCCGCAGCTTGGCCCCGAGCCCGACCTGGATGCGATCGCGGCCGAACGGTGTGCCGTAGACCGTGTACGCGGGTCCCGCGCTGGCCAGGTCGGCATACGCGAGGTTGGCCGCGCTCTGGCCTTCGAAGTCGTGCTGGTACTCGACGCGCGCGAACGGCAGGAAGATGCCGTAGCGCGTTTCCTTCGCGAACTCCGTGCGCAGGCCCAGCGCGCCGGACACGGTGGTCACGGTCTGCCCGAAGTACGTGAGGGCGCCGAGGCCCGCGCCCGACTCCGAGAACGGATCGAGCTTGCTCTCCGCAACCAGCATCCGCGCGTACGGCGAGAACAGCCACGTGTCGGTCCGGTACTCGTAACCCGTGGACAGCGAGGCGAACAGCTGATGGCCGTCGCGCTGGCCATTCGCGAACGCGGCCTCGTCGGTCACCCAGCGGCGCGAGTCGAAGCGCAACAGGCCCGCGCCCGCCACACCGTCAACGAAGTACGACGGCGTGGGACGATAGCTGCCGTAGAGCGCGATGCTGTACGAATCGCCGCTGCTATGCGTGCCGAACGAACCGATATCGGTGCCGTCACGTCCGTAGCCAAAGCCCGCGCCGACCGTCAGCTGGTCGGACACGCGGTAATCCGCGCCCACCGTCACGCCGCCCGTGGTGAAGCGGAAGCCCGAGCGCTGCGTGCCGATATTGGCGAAGCCGAAGTCCACACTGCCCGCGGTCCAGAACGCGAGCCGCGCGTCGTCGGGGTTCGGTCCCGTGGCGTCCGCGCCGGGAAGATCGGGCGCACCGGAGAGGCCAGCGAGTCCATCGGGCGAGCCCGGCAGCGCGGCCAGCAGCGTGCCCGCGGCCAGCCTGCCGAGGCCGCCTTCCGCCGTGCCGCTGCCCGCATTGCCCGCCGCGGCGCTGTCCGCCGATCCCGAGGTATCCGATGCGCTCGTCGTACCCGCCGCAAGACCGCTCGTGCCGAACGCGCTGCCGCCCGATCCGCGGTTGTTGCGGCTCGTGGTCTGCGTGGACACGCCACGCTGGCAGGCATCGCGCGCGGACAGGCTCTGCAGGTCCTGGCATTGCTGCTGTGAATTGCCCTGTGCGGAAGGCATCACGATGGTGAGGTTGTTCGTGAAGGCCGCGCGCCCATTGGCATGCAGACGTTCCAGACGCTGGTTGTAGTTCGCGATCTGCGCCGTCGCGAAACGCCGCGCGGCCTGGATCTGCGCGTTGATCAGGCCCGAGACATCGGGATCCGTCGAGGGGTCACGACGCGGCGCCACCGAGATCTGCAGCGCGGCCGGCGAGGAGGTCGCCGAGGCGTTGCTGATCGTGTAGGTGATGACCGCCGTGCCCGCGAACGCGGCCGCCGGCGTGTACGTGACGGTATAGGTCTGGCCCGCCGACAACTGCCTGGCCGAGCCTTCCGCGGAGGCCGATGCGGTCTGCTTGGGCGCGGCCGCGGCGAGCACGGCCGTGCCGGCATTGGACGGCGACACCGAGATGATCGCCGCGCCGGTGAACGGACCGCCCGCCGCGCCCTCCGTGAGGTCGATGACCACTTCCTTGCCCGACGCCGTGATGGCCTGGCGTTGCGCGATCGGAATCGGCACCGGCGTCACCGTGATGCTGACCAGCACCGGTGCCGATGCCCCCGCGGCGTTGAGCAGGGCGTAGCTGAAGGTCACTACGCCCGCGCTCGAGGCCGCCGGCGTGTAGACGATATTGAGTCCCTCGACCCGCGCCGTGCCCGTGGCCGGCGGCGAGACGATGGACACGCCCGTGAACGGCCCGTTGGTCGCGTTGGCGGCGGCCGCGATCGTGACCGGCGCGTTGGAACCCGTCGTGGCCGAAACCGGCGGGGCGGTAGGCACGGTCTGCGTCGTGTTCAGCGTGAAGTTGCGCGTCGCGCTGAACGGTGCGCCCGTGCCGGTGCTGCTGTCGGTCGCCTTGATCGCGAATGTGCTCGTACCCATTGCCGTCGGCGTGCCGGTGATCGCCCCGGTGCTCGCATTGAGCGACAACCCGGCCGGCAGCGTGCCGGACGATACCGAGTACGTGTAGGGCCCGATGCCGCCGCTGGCCGTCATCGTCTGGTTGTAGGCGATGCCCACGGCCGGGTCGGGCAGCGTGGCCGGATTCAGGGCGATGGTCGGCGCGCCGATCGTGAACGTGTACGCCTGCGTATTGGCGTAAGGACCCGATCCGGTCGCGCTATCCGCCGCGCGGACCGTGAAGTTGTACGTCCCCGCGGCACTGGTGTTGCCGGAGATCACGCCGCCCGGACTCAGCACGAGCCCCACCGGCAGCGTGCCGCTGCTGATGGAGAAGTGATAGGGCGCCACGCCACCGCTCGCGGTAACGGTCTGCGAATAGGCCGTACCGATCGTCGGAGCCGGCAGCGTCGCGGGCGCGATGGCGATCGTCGGCGCGCCGACGGTGAGCGTGTAGGCCTGTGTGCCGACGGCGGGTCCGCCACCCGTGGTGCTGTCCGTCGCCTGCACCGTGAAGTTGAACGTGCCGCCCGCGGTGGGCGTGCCGGACAACACCCCGCCGGTGCTCAGCGACAGGCCAGCGGGCAGCGCGCCCGCGGAGATCGCATACGTGTACGGGGCAATGCCGCCAGCCGCCGTGACGGTCTGGCTATAGCCGACGCCCACGGACGGATTCGTCAGAGAGCCCGGGCTGATGGTCACGCCGCCCGCCACGACGACCAGCGTGTAGTTGCGGGTCACTGCGTATGGCGCGCCGGTACCGGTGGTGGAATCCGTTGCGGAGACCGAGATCGGGTACGACCCCGTGGCCGTCGGCGTGCCCGACAACACCCCGGCGGTGTTCATCGACATGCCTGCCGGCAGCGTGCCCGTCATCGCGAACGTGTACGGCGCGGTGCCGCCGGATCCGGTGAAGGTCTGGCTGTATGCGGTGCCCGCGACGCCGTTGCCGAGGGAGCCCGGTGCGAGGCCCAGCGCGGGCGCGGTGACCGTAAGCGAGTAGGACTGATCGCCGGTGAACCCGTTGTTGTCGGCCGCGCGGATCGAGAAGTTGAACGTGCCGACCGCCGTCGGCGTGCCGGACAACTGGCCGCTGCCATTCAGCGTCATGCCCGGTGGCAGCGCGCCGCTGGAGACGACGAAGGAGTAAGGCGCCGTGCCGCCGCTTGCGGTCACCGTCTGGGTGTTCGACACGCCCGCCTGCGGATTCGTCAGCGAGGGCGGCGAGACGATGACCGTGGGCGCCGTGACCGTCAGCGCGTAGCTGTTCGTGATGCTGAAGCTGCCGCCGCCGGTGCTGTCGGTGGCCCTGATATTGAACGACACGGTGCCTGCCGAGGTCGGCGTACCGGACAGGACGCCCGTGGCCGTATTGAAGGTCATGCCTGACGGCATCGTGCCGCCCGTCACGCTCAGCGAAAACGAATAGGGCGATGTGCCGCCCGACGGCGAGAACGTCTGCGAGAAGGCGACGCCGACGGACCCCGCCATCGGGCCGGGGGCAGGCGACATCGACAGCGTCGGCGCCGCGACGTTCAGCGTCAGCGTACCGCTCGTCACGGAGAACGGACCGACCCCGGTGCTGCTGTCGGTGACCGTGACCTGGAACGTAAAGCTGCCGATGGCCCGCGGCGTGCCCGTGATGGACCCGTTCGTGTTCAGCACGAGCCCGCTCGGCAAGGCGCCCGAGGCGATCGTGTACCTGTAGGGTGTCGCGCCGCCACTGGCACCGGCGACACTGCCGCTGTAGGCGACACCGGCCGTGGCCATCGTCGGACTGGACGGTGCGTACGTGATCGTCGCCGTGCCCACGGTGATCGACACGGTGGCGGGACTCGATATGCCCGCCCCGTTGCTGGCCGTATAGATAAAGCTGTCCGGGCCCGCGTAACCGGTGTTCGGTTGATAGGTGACGTTGGTACCCGAGACGATGAGCGTGCCATGGCTCGCGGGACTGATCAGATTGATCTGCGTCGCGGCACCGCCCGACAGCGCGAGCGTGATCGGGTTGGCGACGCTGTTGTACGCCACGCTGGCGGACGACGAAGAAGCAATCGGGGGATTGGGGGCGATGTAGGTGAACTTCGCGCCCGCATTGATGGCACTGGTACCGCTCGGCGTGGTGACGCGCACGTCGACCGTGCCGGCCGCGCCGGAAGGCGTGGTGGCCGTGATGGTGCTGGCATTGACGACGGACAGCGCCGATGCATTGACACCACCGACAGTCACGCTCGTGGCCCCGGTGAAGTTCGTGCCCGTCACCGTGATCGCCGTGCCGCCGGCCGACGCGCCGGAGTTCGGCGAGACGTTGGTTACGGTTGGCGCGCTCGCGCTGGCCGGCACGATGAAGTTGACCACGCCGTTGGGGATCCAGGGTCCACCGGCCGTGTTCTGCGTGTAAAAGGTGCCGCTGTCGGTGCCGACGAAGCCGGCCGGCGGGTAGTAGACGAAGCCCGACTGGATCTTGCCGGGGTTCGAGCTGCCCGGAATCGTGCCACTGAAGATGTAGAGCCTGCCGTTATTGGTCGTCGTCACGTACGTGTCTTCGGAACCATTGTTGGCAAATCCCGCCGAGCTGTCCGCGATGCCCCAGTACGCGCCGTCGCCGAGCCCGTTGTCGCACGTCGAGTTATCGGTGGCGTTGAACTCGTAGACCGTCTTTGTCGGCGAGGACTGCGCGCTGACGTTGATCGTGCAGGGCTTGGCGTAAGCCTGCGGTGCCAGCAGGACCAGAAACAGCGCGAGCGCGCCCAGTAGAAAGCGACGGACGGCAAGCGTCCTGTCCGCAAATTTGACTAGCGTAACCAACCCGATTCTCCCTAATGCCCGCTCGCAGGCAGGCTGCCCGTCTTTTTTCTTCGGTGAGCCCCCGTATGGCCCACGCGGTCGAAGAAATTACATTTTTGATATTTATCTTTTTGTGCGCTTCTGCTTACAGAGCGGAAACATAGACGAAAACACGCGTGCGCGCACGTAAAACAGCAGCGGAACCCTACCGAAGGATGGCGACCGTGCGATTTAGCCGACAGTGAATTTGCCGGAAATGACAGTCACCGGTCCGGGCCAGCCGCTCTATGCGAATGCGCCGCAGGGCTCCGCGTTCGCGCTGCACGCGATGGAATGCGGCAATGCGGGCGGCGGCCGCTGCGCGGTGTCGGGTCCTGTCGCGAGCCAGCTGAACGACCCGCGCGGCACGAACAGCGTGACGCTGCTGCCTGACGAGATGCCCGTGCACACGCACCCGGCCAACGTAGACAACGTGCGCCCGTCCACGCCGGAGCCGGCGGGGCGCCTGCCCGCGCGCTTCCCGGTGCGCAACAACCAGGCGTTATCTGTCGGTGACGGATTCGCCGGCACCGGTCATGACGACGCTCGCCCGTTCCTCGCGCGGCTATATGCCTCGACGCGCGAGGCGGAGATGCGCATGACGGGCTGGAGCGCGGCGCAGCAATCGATCTTCCTGCAATCGCAGTTCGCCGCGCAGCAACGTGCCTACCTCGCGTACCCCGATGCGCGGTTCCTGCTGGCCCTGCACGATGGCGAGCCGGCCGGGCGTCTCTATCTGCAATTGCTGCCGGACCGGCTGCATGTGATCGACATCAGCCTGATGCCGACGCGTGCGGCAAGGCGGTCAGCACGTCGAATCCACCAACCGTGCGCTGGCAGCCCACGCGACTGGAACGGACATTGCTTCCCTGAAGGCTATCGGCACCGATGCCGGCTGAAGGGAGAGGTCTTGGACTGGCTAAACATCATGCAGTGGCCGGCAATGGCCGTGACCGTGGCGGCGACGTGGCTTGTCGGCTCGCGCGGGGCGGGGCGGCGCAGGATCGGCTTCTGGGTATTCCTGGCCAGTAACCTGATGTGGGTCGTGTGGGGATTGCATACGTCCGCCTATGCGCTGGTCACGTTGCAATTTGCGCTCGCTGCATTGAACATCCGTGGCATGATGGAGGCCCGCAAGGCCAAGGCGCACCCATCACCGAGCCCGCAGCCATGACCCGCCCCCTTCCTTCCAGAACGGCCATCGCGGCAGGCGCCGCGGGCATGGTGCGCGTGCGCGGCGCGCGCGAGCACAATCTGAAGAACGTGGATGTGGATATTCCACGCGACGCGCTCGTCGTATTCACCGGCGTGTCCGGCTCGGGCAAGTCGTCGCTGGCCTTCGGCACGCTGTACGCCGAGGCGCAGCGGCGCTACTTCGAATCGGTCGCGCCGTATGCGCGCCGGCTGATCGACCAGGTTGGCGTGCCCGATGTCGATGCGATCGAAGGACTGCCGCCCGCCGTCGCCCTGCAGCAGCAGCGCGGCACGCCGAACGCGCGCTCCACCGTGGGCAGCATCACCACGCTGTCCAGCCACATCCGCATGCTGTACTCGCGCGTCGGCAAGTATCCCGCGAAGCAGCCGATGCTGTACGCCGAGGATTTCTCGCCGAACACGCCACAGGGCGCGTGTCCGCAATGCCATGGTCTGGGCCGCGTCTACGACGTGACCGAGCAATCGATGGTGCCCGACGATTCGCTGTCGATCCGCGACCGCGCCATTGCCGCATGGCCGCCCGCATGGCACGGCCAGAACCTGCGCGATATTCTCGTCACGCTTGGCTATGACATCGACAAGCCCTGGCGGGATTTGCCGAAGAAGGATCGCGACTGGATCCTCTTCACCGACGAGCAGCCCACGGTTCCCGTCTACGCCGGCTTTACCCCGAAAGAGGTGCGCGCGGCGCTGAAGCAGAAGATGGAGCCGAGCTATCAGGGCACGTTCACGGGCGCGCGGCGCTATGTGCTGCAGACCTTCGCGAATACCCAGAGCGCGCTGATGAAGAAGCGCGTGGCGCAATACATGGTGGGTAGCGACTGTCCGCTCTGCCATGGCAAGCGGCTCAAGCCGGCCGCGCTGACCGTCACGTTCGCCGGACTCGATATCGCCGCGTTCTCGCATCTGCCGCTCGCGCGCGTGGCCGAAATCATGGAGGGAGTCGCCACGGGCACGCATGCCGCGACGGGCACCGAAGAGAAGCGTCTCGCGGCGCAGCGCATTGCGGAGGAACTGCTCGAACGCCTGTCCGCGCTGACCGATCTCGGCCTGGGCTACCTGTCGCTCGACCGTAGCACGCCGACGCTATCGTCGGGCGAACTGCAGCGCCTGCGGCTGGCCACGCAGCTATCGTCGCAACTCTTCGGCGTGGTGTATGTGCTCGACGAACCGTCGGCGGGGCTGCATCCGGCCGATGGCGAGGCGTTGCTGCGCGCGCTGCAGCGCCTGAAGGCCAGCGGCAACTCGCTGTTCGTGGTCGAGCACGATATGCAGACCGTGCGCAGCGCGGACTGGATCGTCGATGTCGGACCGGCCGCGGGCGAGGGCGGCGGTTGCGTACTCTACAGCGGCACGCCCGACGGTCTGGCCAACATTGCCGCCTCGCACACGGCCCGCTATCTGTTCGACGAGCAAGCACCCGTTGCGCGCGAGCCGCGGGCCGCCAGTGCGTGGCTCAAGCTGGCGCGCGTCTCGCGCAACAACCTGCACAACGTCGATGCGGCCATCCCGCTCGGCTGCTTCACCGTGGTGACGGGCCTGTCGGGCTCGGGCAAATCGAGCCTCATCAGTCAGGCATTGCCCGAACTTGTCGGCCGATACCTCGGCAAGATTGTCGATCCCGCGGAGGACGAGGAACAGGCGGGCGAGGGCGGCCTGCTGCCCGCGGCCGAGGTGCCGACGCACGGCCATATCGCCGAGGGCATGGAAAATATCCGGCGCCTCGTGCGCGTCGACCAGAAGCCAATCGGCCGTACGCCGCGATCGAATCTGGCCACGTACACCGGCCTGTTCGACGTCGTGCGCAAGCTGTTCGCCGAGACGCCCGCGGCACGCAAGCGACGCTACACGCCCGGTCGCTTCTCGTTCAACGTCGCGCAGGGACGCTGCCCGACCTGCGAGGGCGAGGGCTTCGTCAGCGTGGAGTTGCTGTTTCTGCCGAGTGTCTATGCGCCATGCTCGACGTGCCACGGAACGCGCTACAAGCCGCAGACGCTCGAGATCGAATGGCAGGGGCGCAATATCGCGCAGGTCCTCGACCTGACCGTCGATGCGGCCTGCGAGGTCTTCGCGAACGAGGCGCAGGCGATGAAGTCGCTGGCCGTGCTGCGCGATATCGGGCTTGGCTATCTGCGGCTGGGCCAGCCGGCCACCGAGCTCTCGGGCGGCGAAGCCCAGCGGATCAAGCTCGCCACCGAACTGCAGCGCGCGCATCGCGGCGACACGCTGTACGTGCTCGACGAGCCGACGAACGGGCTCCACCCGGCCGACGTGGACCGGCTGCTCGTGCAGTTGCAGGGTCTCGTGGACAACGGCAATACCGTGGTCGTCGTGGAGCACGACATGCGTGTGGCCGCCCAGGCCGACTGGGTACTCGACATCGGCCCCGGCGCGGGCGATGCGGGCGGCAGGATCGTGGTGTGCGGACCGCCAGCGAAAATTGCGAAAAGCGCGGACAGCCAGACCGCGCGTTTTCTCGCCGATCAGCTGGCGCGGACCCACTGACGGTTCAGTTGATCCGATAGCGACGAATCATGTCCCAGTCGAGCCGCACATCGAACCCCGGCCCCTGCGGAATCGACAGAATGCCTTCGTGGATCTTCGGCGGATTGACCCACATGCCGGGGAAGATCGGGTCGCGGTCGGGATCGGGGAAGCACTCCACGCAGATGCCGTGCGGCACCGCGCCGATCATATGGGAGGCGATCTGCGGCTCCTCGTGATGGGCCATGCGTACGCCCTGTAGCGCGCACGCCGCGGCCACGCGGCGCCACTCGGTAATGCCGCCCCCCTCGGATGCGTCGAAGTTCACGATATCGACCGCGCTCGCGTCGAGCAGGCGGCGAATGCCCGCGCCGCTGACCTCGCTCTGCCCGGCGTTGATCGGAATCGACGTGGCCCGCCGTACCTGCGCCATGCCACGCGCGTCGTCATGCCAGTGGCACGGTTCCTCGAACCACGCGATGTCGTACGGTTCGACCAGCCGCGCGAAGCGGCTCGCCTCTTCGACGCTCCAGCCCCGATTGGCGTCCACCGCGATCAGAAAGTCCGCGCCGCCGCCTTCGCGGGCATAACGCACGCGCTCGGCATCGACCTCGGGCGTGGCGCCACCGACCTTGACCTTGCAGCCGGCCATGCCGACCGAGCGCAGCCATTCCATCTCCGGCGCGAGATCGCGCGGTGTCTTGCCGGGCAGGTAGTAGCCGGCGATGGCAATGATGGGCACCTCTTCGCGATAGCCGCCAAGCAGGCGGCAGACGTTGACGCCGAGCGCCTTGCCCATCAGGTCCCAGATCGCCGCGTCCACACAGGCAATCGCCTGCATCACGAGCGGCCGGTGGGCCGCGCGGATGGTCAGGCGGAACAGTTTCTCCCAGCTGCGTTCCCACGCGAAGATGGAGTCGCCGACGAGCAGCGGCGCCATCTCCTCCTCGATAATGCGGGCGATCTCCGCGCCGTGCTCGCGCTCGTCGCCGTTGTAGATTTCGCTGACCAGGCCGCTCTCCGTATGGATGCGCGTGACCACCGTGGCGCGATGGGTCACCTGATAGGAACTCCCGGAGAACGTCTTGTTGAGCGGAATGCTGATCGCGATGGCTTCGATGCGTTCGATCTTCATGGTGTCGTGGGTCGTGGGTCGTGAGTCGTGTAAGGGGAACGGATCAGTCGATATGGGTACCCGAGCGCTTGACGATCTCCGCCCACTTCACGCTTTCGGATTGGATATACGCAGCGAGATCGGCTGGCGAAGAACCGATGGGCACGATGCCGTCGCTCTGCAGCCGCTTGCGGAAATCGGCGCTATTGCCAGAGTTGGACAACTCGGTCGCCAGGCGGTCGACAATCGGCTGCGGCGTGCCGCGCGGCGCGAGCAGCGCATACCAGACGCCCGACGCATAGCCGGGCAGCCCGGCCTCGGCGATCGTCGGCACCTCGGGCATCGATGCCGCGCGCTTGTCCGTGGAGACCGCCAGCACGCGCAGCTTGCCCGCCTTGATCTGCTGCGCGCCCACGCCATAGCTCACGAACATCACGCTGACCTGTCCGGACAGCAATGCCGGCAACGCCGGGCCAGTGCCACGGAACGGCACGTGCATGAGGTCGATGCCGGCCATCGACTTCAGCAGTTCCATCGACAGATGCGGGCCGCTGCCGTTGCCGGAGGAACCGTATGTGTACTTGCCCGGATTCGCCTTGGCCAGCGCGATGAACTCCTTGAGAGTCTTCGCCGGCACCGAAGGATGGACGACGAGGAAGTACGGCGCCGACGCCACCAGCGAGATCGGCGCGAAATCCTTGATCGGGTCGTAGGGCAGTTGCCGATACAGGCTCTGGTTCACGGCCAGTTGCGACGTGAGCGCGAGTTCCAGCGTGTAGCCGTCGCTGGGGGCCTTGGCCACCATGTCCATGCCGATATTGCCGTTGGCGCCGCCGCGGTTGTCGACGACCACCTGCTGGCCGAGGCGCTGCGACAGATACAGGGCCAGCGGCCGCGCAAGCGTGTCGCCGCCGCCGCCCACGGGGTAAGGCACGACGAGGCGGATGGGCTTGTCGGGATAGGTCTCCGAGTGCGCCGCCAGCGGCAGCGCGCCTAGCAGCGTGGCGGCCAATGTGCCGGCAAACAGCGCGGTGATGCGTTTCATGGTGGGGTCTCCTTTGTCGTTATGTCGCGGCCGTGCCGCGTTCATTCCAGCCAGCGGCGCTCGTCTGTCTTGGCGAGCAGGGCATCGACGATGTCCGGCGCATGGCCGACATACGTCGTGGGGTCGAGCAACGCCGCCAGGCGTGCGGGCGTCAGCGCATCGCGAATGACGGGGTCGTCGTTGAGGGCCTGCTCGAACGTGCGGCCGCCTTCCACGCCCGCCATCGCGGCCGCATACACGCGCTCGTGCGCGGTCTGCTTGCCGACGGCTTCGGCGAGCGCGAACATCACGCGTTCGGACATCAGAAAGCCGCCGAGCAGGTCGAGGTTGCCGCGCATGCGTTCGCGGTCCACGCCGAGGCCGGACAGCGCCTCGCGCATCATCTCGAGCATCGCATGGGCCATCATGCAGGCCTCGGGCACGGCCTTCCATTCGAGCCGCACGGCGGAGACATCGCGCTCGTGCTCGCCCATCTGCGCATCGAGCATCATGGCCACGCTGCAGCGGATCGCGCGGCTCAGTGTCACCACGGTCTCCACCACGGCGGGATTGCGCTTGTGCGGCATCGTCGAGGAGCCCACCTTGCCGTCGTGGAACGGCTCCGCGAGTTCGCCCACTTCATCGCCCGAGAGGTTCATGATCTCGTTGGCGATCTTGCCGAGCGTGCCGCCGATCATGCCGAGCACGCTCACGTATTCGCAGAGCCGGTCGCGCGCGGGCTGCCAGCTGATGTCCGCGACGCCGAGGCCGAGCCGTGCCATCACCCTGCGCTGCAGGACGGCCGCGTGCGGGCCGAACGATGCCTGCGTGCCCACCGCACCCACGAGCTGGCCCACGAACGTGCGGGCTTCCAGCGCGCGCATCCGGTCGTGATGCCGCTCCACCTCAGACAGCCAGATCGCGCATTTGTGGCCGAACGTGATGGGCAGCGCCTGCACGGAGTGCGTCCGGCCCGCCATCGCGGTATCGCGATGGGCACGCGCCAGCCGATACAGCTCGCGGCCCACGGCGATCAGATCGCGCATCAGCAGGTCGTGTGCCTGCCGGACCTGCAACACCATGCCGGTGTCGTACACGTCCTGCGACGTGGGGCCGAAATGCACGAACTCGCCATGGCCCTCGGCGCAGCATTGCTGCAAGGCGCGCACCGCGGGGACGACCGGATGCCGCGTCCGGCGCATCTCGCCGGCCAGTGCACGCAGGTCGATATGGGCCACGTCGGCCTGGCGCGCGATTTCGCGCGCGGCGGATTCGGGAATGATGCCGAGCGCGGCCTGCTCGATTGCGAGCGCGGCCTCGAGGTCGAGCCACTTCTGGATGCGGTTCGTTTCAGCGAACACCGCATGCATCGCATCGGTGGTCCACATGTGTTGCTGGAGCGGCTGGTCGAACACGCTGGAGGTCATGGCGGGGAGGGGCGGAGATCGTTATCGATGCGAGCCATTCTGGCCATCCCCGATCATTCTGTAAAATGACATGTTTGTAGACAATCATTACCAAAAAGGCATGGTATGACGTTGCAGCAATTGCGCTGCCTGCAGGCGGTGCTGAACCATCAGCTCAGCGTGTCGCGCGCGGCGGAGGCCCTGCATACGACGCAGCCGGCCGTGAGCAAGCTCATTCGCTCGCTCGAGATGGAACTGGGGATCGATCTGTTCGTGCGGCGCGGCAACCGGCTCGTGGGGCTGACCGATGGGGGCAGGGAGGCGGCGGTGCTGTCCCGCCGCGTGCTCAACGACACGCAGGCCATGACCACGCTGGCGCAGGCCGATCGCGAGGCCAACAGCGGCACGCTGCGCGTGGGCACCACGCATATCCACGCACGCTATGCGCTGCTCGATGTCGTGCGGCGCTTCACGGCCGAGTACCCGGCCGTGAACCTCGAGGTCATGCAGGGGCCGCCGGGCGAGATCGTGCGATGGGTCATCGAGGGCGCCGTCGATCTGGGACTCTCGACGCTGCCGCGCGCGACGCCGGAGGGGCTGGTTACCGCCGAGGCCTATGCGTTCTCACGCTGCCTGATCGTGCCGCTCGGCCATCCGCTGCTGCGCAGGCGACGCGTGAAGATCGAGGACATCGCGCAGTATCCGCTCGTGACGTACGACGAATCGTTCAACTCGGGATGGGTCGTGCAGCGCGCGTTCCAGCGGCAGGGGCTGGAACCGCGCGTGGTGGTGCGCGCGACCGACGTCAATGTCATCAAGGCCTATGTGGCGGCGGGGCTCGGCGTGGCGATCGTGCAGCGCGTGGCCGTGGATCCCGCGCGCGATACGGATCTGGCGATCATCGACATGGGCGATGTGTTTCCGCCGTCGCAGGCGCATTTCAGCCTGCGCGGCGACCATTTCATCCGTGGGTATATGCGCGCCTTTATCGAGATGGTCACGCCTGGCGCGGTCGATGTGTTGACGCATTAGCCTTTGACGCACTAGCCTTCGACGCACTAGCCGTCGAAGCGTTAGCCGGGGCCGGCCATTGCACCGTGGCCAGCAACGAGGCGAGCACCATCAGCCCGCCGCCGCACCATGCCCAGCCCGACAACTGCTCGCCGAGCCAGAGGTAGGCGAACAACGCGCCGAACGCCGGTTCGCCGCCCATCAGCAGCGCCACGCGCGTCGGGCTGCTGCGCTTGACCGCATAGTTCTGCGCGAAGAACGCGAACAGCGTGCAGGCAATGACCAGATAGGCGATGGCGAGCCAGAACGCGCCATGGCCAGCAAACGCGGGTAGCGGCGGCAACGGTTGCCGGACGATCGCCAGTGCGACGACGAGACTGCCGAGGGCCACCGTGCCGGCCTGGATCGCGGTGACCGTCAAAGGCGCGAGCGTCGAATCGCGCATCACGCGCTTGGTCACGCAGACCACGATGGCGCGGAGCATGGCCGCGAGCAGGATCAGCGCATCGCCGCCGGTCGGCACGAGCACGCCGCCGGTGACCATCGCGGCCCCGGCGAGCGACAGCGCCACGGCAATCCAGTCCATCGCGGTGGGCCGCCGGCGCAGCATTGCCCATTCGACGAGCGGCGTCAGCACGACGCACAGGCTGATCAGGAACGCGGCATTCGAGGCGTGCGTGTTGGCCACGCCATAGGTCTCCGCCAGGAAGATGCCCAGCAGCAGGACGCCGCACAGGATCGCGCCCGCGATCGTGGAAGGGGTCACGCCCCGCAGCGCGCGCAACGCCGGCGACAGCACGATAAACGTGATGCCGAACCGCAGCGCCAGCAATCCCAGCACGGGATAGAACGCGAGCGCGATTTTGGCGACGCCATAGCTGGTACCCCAGACCACGGCGACGGCGAGCAGCATCAGGTCGGAAATCCAGAGCAGACGGTTGGGGGCGGACATGGCGGGCCTCGGCTTGACGATCGAACACCCGGATTGTGGGGTATTGCGCGGAAAACTATAATCGGGTCATTCGGAACAGCATCTATGCTACCGATGCACAAATAAAGCGCCCCATCATGCATCCCAGCGAGTTTTTTGCGTTGCTCCCCGATATGGCCACGTTCGCCCGCGTCGTCGAAGCCGGTAACTTTTCCGAGGCCGCCAGGCAGCTCGGCAGCACGCCCTCGACGATCAGCCGGCAAATCAAGCGGCTGGAGCAAGCGCTTGGCATGCGATTACTCGAGCGCTCCACGCGCAGCGTGCGGCTGACGGACGCGGGCGCGCAGGTGTATCGCCATTGCCGCGACATGCTCGGCGCGGCGTCCGGCGCGGTGGATGTCGCGGGCAATCTCGTGAGCGCGCCGCAGGGCAGGGTGAGCCTCAGCGCGCCGATCTCGTATGCAAGGTCGGTCATTCATCCGCTGCTGCCCGGGTTTCTTCGCCGCTGGCCGGAGATCGACGTGCAACTGATGTTCGTGGACCGCGAGATCGATCCGTTACGGGAGGACGTGGACCTCGTGATCCGATTGACGGACACGCCGCCGCTGGGTCTGGCCGCGCGCCAACTCGGCGTCGCGCGCTGGCTGCTATGCGCATCGCCGGCCTATCTCGCGGCGCGGGGCACACCGTCCGCGCCGCAGGACCTCCGGCATCACGAATGCCTGTTCCTCGGCGAAACCGTGGACGACAATCGATGGACCTTCCGGCGCGGAACCGAGACGCAGTCGGTGGAGGTAAGCGGGCGCTATATCGCCAATGACGTCAGCGCGCGACTCGATGCGGCGCTGCACGATATCGGCGTTGCCGCCCTGCCGGATTTTGCGATGGCCGATGCGTTGCGCGATGGCCAGCTCGTGCAGGTGCTCGACGACTGGACGTTCGAGGCACGCGCGTACATGGGCCCGGTGTGGCTGCTCTATCCGCCCAACCGTTTTTTGCCTTCGAAGGTACGGGCGCTGATCGATTATCTGGCGAGTCATCTGGGCCCATGATGGGGCTGTACCGTGCCTCTTTGGTATACTCCCTCACCTTCGGGGCTGCCTTGTGCAGCTCTTTTGCATTCTCGCGGCACCCTTGCTGCGGGACGAAGTTCCTGTTCACGCCCAGCGCGCCACTG
The DNA here is from genome assembly GCF_038440175.1 of Cupriavidus sp. OTU4054. NCBI lineage: Bacteria > Pseudomonadati > Pseudomonadota > Betaproteobacteria > Burkholderiales > Burkholderiaceae > Cupriavidus > Cupriavidus sp. OTU4054. The sequence goes on along the minus strand of NZ_JASATF010000001.1, from coordinate 43,799 downwards.
AGCCGTCAACGGCGTGAACCCCCGCGCAAACCGCGCGGATAGTGGGCTTCGGTCAAGCGGCGCGCAATGCCGGCATCCCGCGCGGAAACGTGGCGGCGGTGACCCGCGTGCCGCGCTTCATCCCGGTGCCATCGGCCGCATTGTCGGCCGCGCTGCCGCACTGACATCGACACGTTCGAGCCAGACGACCTAGCAGTCCGCGCCGGGGCCATGTACCCCGATCAGGAAGTTCCCATGATTACCGAGAGAGACACACGCACACGATGGCTGTGCATGGCAGCGCTTTTCACTGCCACGACGTCTGCCTCGGCGCAGAGTGGTGTCACGCTCTATGGCGTGATCGATGAAGGCATCAACTACACCAGCAACGTCGGCGGCCACAGCCAGGTGGCCATGGCCAGCGGGTTCCCGCATGGCAGCCGCTGGGGCCTCAAGGGCACCGAGGATCTGGGCGGCGGCACGCAGGCGCTGTTCCAGCTCGAGAATGGCTTCGACGTCGACAACGGCCGCGCGTACCAGGGCGGCGCATTGTTCGGCCGTCAGGCATTCGTCGGCGTGAACGACGCGCGCTGGGGCGCGGTCACGCTCGGGCGGCAGTACGACTCGGTGGTGGACTATCTCGCGCAAACGACGGCCGGCGGTACGTGGGGTGGCTACATGTTCGCGCACCCGTACGACAACGACAACCTCATCAACACGTTCCGCGTCAACAACGCGGTGAAGTACACAAGCCCGGCGCTGGGCGGCCTCAAGTTCGGCGGCATGGTCGGGCTCAGCGAGGACGCGAAGTTCTCGAACAATCGCGTGTTCAGCGGCGGCGCGCAGTATGCGACCGGTGGCCTGACGCTGGCCGCCGCGTACCTGCAGGCGGACAGCCCATCGGCGACATCCTATGGCGCGCTCGACAACGGCGCGGACCAGAATCTCGCGGGCAGCAAGCTCAGGATCTGGGGCGCGGGTGGGGCCTACGAGATCGGCAAGTTCCAGTTCGGCGTCTCGTACGCGCAAACCGATGTGGCCGACCCGCGCGGTTCCGCATATGTCGGCGATATCGCGCCGGCCGCGGGCACGCTCGCGGCACTGCGCTTCCAGAACGTCGAGGCCAACATCAAGTACCAGCCGACCCGTTCATACTGGTTCGGCGCCATGTACGCCTACACGCGCGCGACGTTCGATGCCACGTCGGGCGAGAAGCATCCGGTCTATCACTCGGTCGGCCTGATGGCGGACTATGTCTTCTCCAGGCGCACGGACGTGTATCTGCAGACCGTGTATCAGCACGTGAGCGGCGACAAGACGGACAGCGTGCTCGACGCCGCGTATGTGGCCGGCGCGGCGAACGTCGCATCGGGCCCCGACCAGGTGGTGGTGCGCGTCGGGGTACGGCACTTCTTCTGAGGCGCCGACGGGCAATCAGGCCCCCGCGAGTTCCTGGAACGCACGCTCCTGCTCCGATACGGTCCCGGTCCGGAAGACCATCCACATCGCGGACTTCGCTTCCTTGTTGCGCAGCCGGCGATAGGACACGCCCGTCACCGCGACGCGCCTGAACGACGCAGGCACCAATGCGATGCCGAGGCCCGCCGCGACGAGGCCCACGATGGTGACGGCGGTCAGCGCTTCCTGCACCACGCGGGGCGCAAAGCCCGACAGGCGGCAGAGCCAGACGATCTGCTCGAACACGCCAGTGCCGCTCTCGGGGGGGAATATCACGAATTCCTCGTTGGCCAGCGCGCTCACGGACAGCGGGCCGCTGCCGGCCGCAAGCGGATGCTTCGGCGGCAGCGCCACGACCAGCGCGTCCTCGAACAGGCGCATGGCACCGAGCGTCGGCGGCAGGTCGGGCGCCTGCGCGCTCCGGATAAATGCGATATCGATCCGCCGCTCGAGCATCGCCACCAGCTGCGCCTGCGTGGTCATCTCCTCGATGCGCACGCGCACGCCGGGGCGCCGCTGCCGGAAGGCAAGGATGAGGCGCGGAATGACGTCCGTGAGCGCCGCACCGCTGGTAAAGCCCACACGCAATTCGCCGAGCTCGCCACGCTGCACGCTGGCCGCGATGCCGCTAGCGCGGTCGGCTTGCGCAAGCAGCGCGAGCGCTTCGGGCAGCAGCGCCTTGCCGGCGGGCGTCAGCTCGACGCGCCGGTTGCTGCGCTCGAACAGCTTCGCATCCAGCTCTTCCTCGAGCACCTTGATCTGGTGGCTCAGCGGCGGCTGGGCGATATTGAGCCGCGCCGCGGCGCGGCTGAAGTGAAGCGTCTCGGCCAGAACGACGAAATAGCGGAGTCGGCGCAGATCCATCATACCTGCGATGTATCAATCATTGTCAAAACAATATTGGACGTAGATATTACTCCGGCGGGATGATCGACGCATCATGACGCCACAAGACCCCCCGATTCCCGCCCGCGCACGACGTATCGCCATGGCCGCGCTGATGTGCGCATCGATCCTGGCCTCGCTGGATACGACCGTCGCCAATACCGCGCTTCCGCAGATCGCCGAAAGCCTCCGCGCCAGCGATGCCACGATCATCTGGGTCGCCAACGCCTACCAGATCGCGATGATCGCGATGCTGCTGCCGTTTGCCTCGCTGGGCGAACGCGTCGGGTACAAGACCGTGTTTGCGGGCGGTGTCGCGCTGTTCGCCATCGCGTCCGCCATTTGCGGTGGCGCACCGGCGTTGTGGGTGCTGATACTCGGGCGCGCGTTGCAAGGCGTGGGTGCCGCAGCCATGTCGAGCGTGGCGGCGGCGGTGGTCCGGCACATCTATCCGCCGCATATGCTGGGCCGGGGGCTGGGCGCGCATGCGCTGGTCGTCGCCATCGGCTTTACGCTTGGGCCTGTGGTCGCATCGGCGGTGCTGTCCGTCGCCAGCTGGCACTGGCTGTTCCTGATCAACGTGCCGCTCGCGATCCCGACCATTGCGCTGGCATGGCGTTACCTGCCGGGCGGCGTGCAGGCGGGGCACCGGTTCGAGCCCGCGCCGGCCATGCTCTGCACGGCGTTCCTGGGGCTGCTGACGCTCGGGCTTTGCCTCGTGGAGAATGGCGGCGCGCCGGTCCTCGCATGGCTGTTCGTTGCGGCGGCAGGTGTGTTGCTGCTTTCGCTGCTGCGCCTGCAACGCGGGCATCCCGCGCCGATTCTGGCCGTGGATCTGCTGGCGATGCGGTCGATCGGCTTCTCGTCGCTGACGTCGGTCTGCGCCTTCGCCACGCAATCGCTCGCGCTGGTGTCGCTGCCGTTCTTCCTGCAGGGCACGCTCGGCATCACCGTGGTTCGCACGGGGTTCGTCCTCGCCGCATGGCCGCTCGTCGTGGCGATCATGGCGGCGCTCGTCGCGCCGCTGAGCGACGGCGGGCGCTTCTCGCCGGGGGTACTCTGCAGCGCGGGCCTCGCCGTACTCGCGGCCGGCATGTGGTCGCTGGCGCTGGCGCCCGTTCACGCGTCGGAAGCGGATATCGCGCTGCGGCTGGCCATCTGCGGCATGGGGTTCGGGCTGTTTCAGGCGCCCAATATGCGCGCGATCATGGGCAATGCGCCGCCGGGCCGCAGCGGCGGCGCGAGCGGTATCGTGGCCATCTCGCGGTTGATGGGACAAACCATCGGCGCCGCGCTCGTGGCGCAGTGCTTTCACACATGGGCGGCGGGCGGCCCGGTCATGGCACTGTGGATCGGCGGGGGCACCGCGCTGCTGGGCTGCGGTTTCAGTGCCATGCGGCTGCAGCGCCGGCAGCAGGTGTCGCGGGCCTGATCAGTACGCGAGCCGCGCCTGCACGTAGAACATCCGCGGCGCGCCGACCATCCGGCCGCCGTTGGTATCGACGTTACGCGTGTAGTAGCGGTGATCGAACAGGTTGTTCACGCCAAACGCGAGGTCGCTGTTCTTGCGGCCCGGAATCTTGTAGCTCACCTGCGCGTTCCACACACTGAACCCCGGCACGCGGCCATTGAGCGCGTCCGCCGATTCCTGCACGGTGTTGGCGGTGTCCGAGTACTGGCTGCTCTGCACCGTGGCAAACACGTTGAGTGCCCAGCTCTGGCGCGTATAGCGTCCCCCCCACGTCGCCGTCTGCCGCGAGTAGAAGGGCACGTCGTTGCCATCGAACTCCCCGGACTTCTGGATCGCGCGCACATACGTGTAGTTGGCGTAGAGATTCAGGCCCGCCAGAAAGCCCGACCGGTCGAAGTCGTAGTCGACGGCGAACTCCACGCCATTGTGGTTCGTCGCGCCGAGGTTGCGGAACACGGCCGGATTCGTGCCGGGAATCGACAGAATCTGGTTGTCGAAGCGCAGATCGAACAGCGTCAGTTCGGAATGCAGCTGATCGCCGTTGTAGCGGCCCCCGATCTCGACGGTCTTGGCCACTTCGGGCTTCAGCGGATTCGTCGCGGACATCGAGTTCAGCTGCGTGTACTGGACCGCGCCAAACGACGTGCTGTACGAGGTATAGAGCGTGAACTTGTCGCTGACGAGGTACGAGACGTTCAGCGAGGGCAGCGCGCGGCTGTTGCCGACGTGGAACGGCGTGTCGTCGGTGGTGCCGCTCGGCTGCCGGTCGCTGTTGATCTTCTCGTAGCGGATACCGGGCGTGATGCGCCAGCGGTCATACGCGATGCGGTCATCGAGGTAGATGGAGTGCGCGTTCGTGCCGTTGTCGAAGATCTGCGAGACGCCGATCTGATTGCCCGTGGTCAGCGACGTGGCATAGCGCGTGTCGGTACCCGACTCGTGGATATACCGATAGCCGATCGTCACGTCGTGCGTGGTCGGGCCCCATTGCAGGCGCTGCGTATAGCGCGGCTCCACGCCCACCACCTGATTGTCGCGCGGCTGAAAATCGTTGCGGCCCTGCGCCGGATTGATCAGCGAACTCTTGCGCGAACTCTCGTAATAGTAGCTGCGGATCTCGAACTCCTGCGTGTCCGAGATTGAATTCACATAGCCGATATCGACCTGATTGCGGTCGCCGCGCCACGAGTCCGTCGGATGCGTGTTCTGGAACGGGTTCTGCCGATACTGGGCCACGGTCAGGCCGCCCGGCGTCATCGACTTGACGTCGTAGTGCGAGAACTTGCCGTAGACCTCGGACGTCGGGCTGATCTCATAGCGCCACTTCACGGCGAGGTCGTTGTAGTTGTCGTGGCTGCCATCGCGCCATTGCTGGCCATCGAGACCCGAATACAGCACCGCGACGCCCAGGCCGTAGTCCGTCTGCGTGCCGGCAAACGCGCTGTACTGCCGGTTCGTGCCGCCATGGCCATAGGCGTTGTAGCGCAGCGAACCGTCCGCGGTCAGGCCCGGTGTGGTCGGCACCGCGCGCGTCTTGAAGTTGATGATGCCGCCGACGTTCTGCGGGCCGTAGCGCACCGCGCCGCCGCCGCGCACCACGTCGATGGAATCCAGATTGCCCGAACTGACGGGCGACATCACGAGGTTAGGCTGGCCATATGGCGCCATGGCCAGCGGAATGCCGTCGATCAGCATCGTCGAGCGGAACGAATTGCGCGGATTCAGGCCGCGAATGCCCACGTGCAGGCCCACCGAGGCGCCGGTGGCGCTCGTGCTGCCGCTGATCTGGACGCCCGGAATGCGCCGCAGGACGTCGCCGATATTCGTGGCGCCGCTGTTCTGGATCTCGTCCCGCTTGACCAGCGTCCGCGCGCCGCCGAAGGTCTGGACGCTGTTCTCCAGCCCGGTGCCGAGCCAGTCGCCGCTGACGGTGATCGCTTCGAGCGTGGGCGCGTTCTGCAGCGGATCGTTGTCGATGTCGACCTGCGCGCGCGTGGCTGCCGCTGACGGTGCGGATGAGGGGCTTCCCTGAATCACAAACCCTTCGCGCGCCTGCGGCACCGCGCGCAGGCGCGTACCCGCCAGCAACGCGGTCAGGCCTTCCGTCGCCGTGTACCGGCCCTGCAGCCCCCCGGTCGTCAGGCCGGCCGTATCTTCGGGGCGAAACGCGACCGTGACGCCGGTGTCGCGGGCGAAGGCGGAGAGGGCGGAGGCGAGGGGGCCGGCGGGAATCCGGTAGTCGCGCGCTTCCTGTACCGCGGCTTGCGCGTGGGCACGCGGCGCGTGCGTGGCGGCGCCGGCGGTGATGCAGGCCGCGATGGCGGTCAGGGCAAAACGGCGGGCAGTGTTGCGACAGGCGGTTTTGCGCCCGGCAGTGTTCTCGATGACTTCAAATTCCGACGGCACCACTTCGTTTCCTCTTCATGTCCTTCGTCAATGCCCCATATGCCGAACGACGACAGCAAAAGGGGACACGGCGTCAAACAAAAAAGGAAAAAAATCCTCAGGAAGCAGCTGTCACGGTCACCCAGTAACCGGTCCGCCGGACCACGCGCACCGGCAGTGTCTGCCCGATGATGTCGAGGATATGGTCGGTGTCCCCGAGCATGAAGACGCCAGACACCTTGATCCCGGCCACTTCCGGATCGCAGCGCACGATGCCGCTGCGATAGCGCGACAGTTCGGCGACGAACGCGTCCAGCCGCATGTCGTCCGCCTGCAGCATGCCCCGCGTCCAGCCGGGCGCGTCGGCAGACACCGGCGCCGTCGGGCCGGCATCGGGGCTTGTCCGTTCCACCGACTCGAACGCGCGGTCGGAGAAGCGGGCCGTCTCGCCCGCCCCGACGATCCGGCGTTCGCCCGTGGCCTTGAGCGAGATCTCGACACGATGCTCGAGGACGGTCAGCGCGGTCACCGGTTGGCCGCCGGTCGCCAGTGCCCTGACCGTAAAGCGCGTCCCCAGCGCCCGCAGGCGCCCTTGCCGCGTATCGACGAGGAACGGGCGTGCGGGGCTGCGGAAGTCCGGAGCCGTCTCGATATAGATCTCGCCCTGCCGCAAATGCAGGACCCGAGCGTCGTCGGCGTAGTGCACGGCGAGGTGGGTCGCGGTGTTCAGCTGGACGACGCTGCGATCGGCAAGCGCGATGCGCCGATGCTCGCCCACGGCGGCGTGATAGACGTCGCCTGCTTCGTCTGCCCACAGGCGGGCGCCAAGCCAGCCGGCCGGTGCCAGCACGCCGAGCACGGCCAGCGTTTTCAGGACCGCGCGGCGGTTGGATGCGCGGTGGGTGGCATCGCGACGCGTCAGCACGGGCACGCCCAGCGCGGGCGACACCGCGCCGAACTTGGCGCTGAGCCGCTCGGCGCGCTCCCAGGCCCGTTCGTGATCGGGCCCGGTCCGGCGCCAGCGCTCGAACGCTTCGAGCTCCGCGGGGCCTGCCTCGCCGGAATGCAGCCGCACGAGCCAGTTCGCCGCTTCGCGAATGATGGCGGGATCCAGCGCGGGAGAGGAATCGGAGGGGGACACGGCAGGTCGGTACCGCGGCAATCAGTGGAGGAGCGTCAGGCAGAGCTCGAAGCCCTGCGCCATGTACCGCTTGACGGTCCGGTCGCTGAGCCGGGTGCGCTCGGCAATCTGCACGTAGGTCAGGCCTTCCAGCTGCGACAGCACGAAGACTTCGCGTGCCTGCGGCGCGAGCGTGGCAAGCATGGCGTCCAGCTGCTGCAACTCCTGCTGCATCGACACGAGATTCTCGGGGGAGATGGCGACTTCGACGGGCAAGGCCGCAAGGGCCTCCAGCCACGCCTGTTCGAGCGAACGCCGCCGCCAGTGGTCGTTGAGCAGCCCACGCGCCACGGTCGTCAGGAACGCGCGCGGCTCCTTGATCCCGGGCACGTCATCGGGCTTGCGCAGCAGGCGCAGAAAGGTGTCCTGGGCCAGGTCGAGCGCCTCTTCGCTGCAATCGAGCCGACGACGCAACCACTGGCAGAGCCAGTCATGGTTGTCCTCGTACAGAACGCGAATGGTGGTCGACATGGCCGTGAACCCGGGGCGGTGCTGAGCGACGGATGATATCGAGAATTGTTCTTATTTGCAAACATGACTGGTGTCACGACGGCTTACGTCGATTACCCCAGCGCGCCCCAATGGTTGGTGACGCGCATCAACGACGCGTGGGGGCCGATTTCGCCGAGCTCCGTCGAGAGTTGCTCCGCGGCTTCGCGCACCGGCGTCGTCAGGTCCCGCAACCGTGCCATGCGCAGCCGCGTATCGGGCCCCGAGATACCGATGGCGGCGATGACGGCGCCGGTGCCGTCGAAGATGGGGGCCGCCAGGCCGTTCACGCCAGGGCGCCATTCCCCGCGGTTGATCGCATAGCCCGCGCGGCGCACGCGCTGCATTTCCTGCTGGAATCCGTCGGGGTCGGTAATCGTGCGCGGCGTGGCGGCGGTGAGGTCATGCGCGATCTCGGCGAGCCACTGCGGATTGCGAAACGCCAGCATGGCCTTGCCCGTCGCCACGCAATGCGCCTGCGCGCGCCCGCCGATCTGGCTATACGCGCGAATCGGGTTCGGGCATTCCACCTTGTGGACGTACACGACCTCGCGTCCGTCCAGTACGGAGAGGTGCACCGACTCGCCCGTGGATTGCATCAGCGCTTCCATCAGCGCGTCGGCATGCCGTCGCAGGTCGAAGCTCCAGAGAGCCGCCGATCCCAGTTCCCACAGCTTGATGGACACGGTGTAGCTGGCCGGCGGCACCCGCACGACATAACGCTCGTCCACCAGCGCCTGCAGCAGCCGGTGCGCGAGCGAGCGCGCGTCGCAGGGTTATCGTCATTGTCGTCTCCTTGTCATGGACCGCCAGACAGCGATCGCCAGACCGTCATTGCGGCCTGAAACGATTCTGGGCGACGCGCGCGGATTCGCATGGATGTTCCGCGAACTGGAACGGGGGAGGGGAAGGCGCCAGTGGCCAGGTCGAGCAAAACGTACCGGCAAATCCCGATCGGCCGATGTAAATGCTGCGTGTGCGCGCGGCGGACATCGCTGCGGCAGGTAACGCGCGCCGCTGGAATGAAGATTGCGTTCCCGTGACGATCCGATTCCGCCTGGAGCCTCCATGTCCGCCCCGTTTCCCATCCGTCCGCTTCCCTTCGACCCCAGCTTCGAACAGGTGCCGGAGGACGAGGCTACGACGGTGATCAAGCTGATGGAGGTGCTGCACGAGATCCAGCAGACGACCGCGCGTGACTACGGGTACGCCGTGCGCAGCGTGCATGCGAAATGCCATGGCGTGCTCGATGGCGAGATCGAGGTCCTCGAGGGCCTGCCGCCCGAACTCGCGCAAGGCCTGTTTGCAAAGCCCGGCCTGTATCCGGTGGTCATGCGGCTCTCCACGAATCCCGGCGATATTCTCGACGACAGCGTCTCGACCCCGCGCGGACTGGCCATCAAGGTCAGCGAGGTGTCCGGTGAGCGGTTGCCGGGCAGCGAGGGCAGGGCGACGCAGAACTTCGTCATGGTGAACGCACCGGCTTTTTCCGCCGCGACCCCGGCGAAGCTGCTCGCGAACCTGAGTCTGCTGGCCAAGACGACGGACCGCGCACCGCGCGCGAAAAAGGCGCTCTCGGCAATGCTGCGCGGCGTCGAGCATGCGATCGAAGCGGTCGGCGGCGAAAGCGCGACGCTGAAAAGCCTGGGCGGCCATCCGCCCACGCATATCCTCGGCGAAACGTTCTATACCTGCGTACCGGTGCTGTACGGCCCGTATTACGCAAAGCTCAGCCTGACACCGGTGTCTCCGGAGATTGCGGCGCTGGCCGATGCGCGCATCGCGTTGCGCGATCATCCCGACGCCTTGCGCGAGGCCGTTCACGCATTCTTCGCGCGGCAGGGCGCGGAATGGGAAGTCCGCGTGCAGCTGGCCACCAGCGCGGAGGCGATGCCCATCGAGGATGCGTCGGTCGAGTGGGATGAGGACACCAGTCCGTACCTTACCGTGGCACGCATTCGCGCGCAGCCGCAGGATACGTGGGCCGAGTCGCGCGTCACGGCGATCGACGACTGCATGTCGTTCAATCCGTGGCATGGCCTGGCCGCGCACCGCCCGCTCGGCGGTATCATGCGCGTGCGCAGACACGTGTACGAGGCCTCCGCCGACTTCCGTGAGCGCTTCAACCAGTGCCCGATGCGTGGCTGAGGGCCGCGCGAGCAGGAGGCGTCATGCTCAGACATATCCAAACCGATCTGCTGGATATCGCTTATGACGAACAGGGCGATGCGGGCGGATGGCCGGTCGTCTTGCTACATGGGTTCCCGTACGACATCCACACGTACGACGATGTGGTGCCGCGCCTCACGCGTCAGGGCGCGAGAGTCATCCGGCCCTACCTGCGCGGATACGGCCCTACGCGCTTTCTCTCGGCGGACACCCCACGTTCCGGCCAACAGGCGGCGCTGGGCGCCGACCTGCTTGCGCTGCTCGATGGATTGCGGATCGATCGGGCCTGTCTGGGCGGATACGACTGGGGCGGCCGCGCGGCGTGCATCGTGGCGGCGCTCTATCCTTCGCGCGTGCAGGGGCTGGTCTCGGTCAACGGCTACAACATCCAGCATCTGGCCACCGCCATGCAGCCGCTGAAGCCGGAGCAGGAGTACCGGCTCTGGTATCAGTACTACCTCCACGGCGAACGGGGCCGTGCCGGACTCGGCGAGAACCGGCGCGAGTTCTGCCGTCTGCTCTGGTCCCTGTGGTCGCCCACGTGGCATTTCGCGGAAGACACCTTCGCGCGCTCGGCCGCGTCGTTCAACAATCCCGATTTCGTCGACGTCGTCGTGCATTCCTACCGTCACCGCTTCGGCCTCGTGGAGGGCGACCCGCGCTACGATGACATCGAGCGCCGCCTCGCGGCCAGCCCATCGATCACGGTACCCGCGATCACGATGGACGGTGGCGCCGACGGCGTCATGCCACCCGCGGGCAATCAGGCCAACGATCAGGCCAACAATCAGGCCAACCTGAGTCGCTTCACGGGGCGCCATCAGCGCCGCCTGGTCGAGAACGCGGGTCACAACCTGCCGCAGGAGGCGCCGGAAGCGTTTGCCGATGCGGTGCTCGAGGTGCACGGCTGGGCCGCCACATAGGCCCCGCCCCACGCACGCGTCTACACGACGCGGCGGAAGCGCAGGCCGGACATGGCATGCATTTCGCACCGATGTCCGGCATCCGGTTGGTGAGCCGCCGCGACGCTTCCCCTGCCGGGCCGCCGGCGGCGGAGACGGGCAATCTTTACCCCCTGCGTGTAAAGAGCGCCCGCGCACGCTACCAATCTCCGCCTCGCTGACGGCTTTTCTGAGGGGTTCCACATGGCCACCGTGGCAGATTTCATTCTCGAGCGGCTGCGTGCCTGGGGCATCGGACGCATCTATGGCTATCCCGGCGATGGGATCAACGGCATGCTCGGCGCGCTCGACCGGGCGCGGAAAGACGGGCCGAGGCTGATTCAGGTGCGTCACGAGGAAAGCGCGGCCATGATGGCTTGCGCGCACGCCAAATTTTCCGGGGAGGTCGGCGTCTGCATGGCCACGTCGGGGCCCGGCGCGATCCACCTGCTCAATGGACTCTACGACGCCAAGGCCGATCACCAGCCCGTGGTCTGCCTGATCGGGCAACAGCGCCTTGCCGCGCTGGGCGGCGATTATCAGCAGGAAGTCGACCTGCTGTCGCTGTTCAAGGATGTCGCGCACGAATATGTGCAGATGGCCGTGACGCCGGGGCAGGTCCGGCATCTCGTCGATCGGGCGCTACGTATTGCACTCGACCAGCGTACCGTCACCTGTGTGATCCTGCCGAACGATGTGCAGGAGATGGACGCCGTACCCACGCCGCCGGCGGAGCATGGCACCGTGCATAGCGGCGTCGGCTACGTCAAGCCGCGCGTGGTGCCCGATGCCGAGACGCTCGCGCGCGCCGCGGCCGTGCTCAACGGCGGCAAGAAGGTCGCGATGCTCGTCGGGGCGGGCGCGCTCGGCGCCACCGACGAAGTGATCGCCGTGGCGGAGCGGCTTGGCGCGGGCGTGGCCAAGGCGCTGCTCGGCAAGGCGGTCTTGCCCGATGACCTGCCTTATGTCACGGGCAGTATCGGCCTGCTCGGGACACGCGCCAGCTGGCAGCTGATGAGCGAGTGCGATACGTTGCTGATGGTCGGCTCTTCGTTCCCGTACTCGGAATTCCTGCCTCAGGAGGGCCAGGCGCGCGGTGTGCAGATCGACCTCGATGGCCGCAAGCTGAGCATGCGGTATCCGATGGAAGTGCCGATGGTCGGCGATGCAAAAGAGACGCTCGCCGCGCTGTTGCCGCTGCTGGACACCCGTACCGACTTCGCCTGGCGCGAGGAAGTCGAAGCCAATACCGAGCGTTGGTGGCGCGTGCTGGAGAAGCGTGCGCTCGACGATGCGGTACCGATCAACCCGCAACGGGTGTTCTGGGAACTGTCGTCGCGTCTGCCCGCGAATGCCATCCTCTGCGCGGACTCGGGCACGGCCGCCACCTGGTATGCGCGCGATATCCGCATGCAGCGAGGGATGAAGGGTTCGTTGTCCGGTGGCCTCGCGACCATGGCACCGGCGTTGCCTTACGCGATAGCCGCGAAGTTCTGCTTCCCCGATCGTCCGGCGCTCGCGCTGGAAGGGGACGGCGCCATGCAGATGAACGGCATCAACGAACTCATCACGGTCGCGGCCTACTGGCGCGAGTGGTCCGACCCGAGGCTGATCGTGCTCGTGCTCAACAACGGCGATCTGAACATGGTCACGTGGGAGGAGCGCTCCCTCGCCGGCGACCGGCGCTTCGACACGTCGCAAACGGTGCCGCCATTCGATTACGCGGCCTACGCGCGAATGCTGGGACTCGAAGGCATCCGCGTGGAAACGCCGGATGCGCTGGGCCCCGTGTGGGAGCATGCGCTGGCGGCCAAACGGCCCGTCGTGCTCGATGTGCTCACCGATCCGGCTGTGCCGCCGGTTCCGCCGCATATGCCGGCGGAGGCGGTCCGCAACTATCTGAAGGCGATGGTCAGCGGAGACTCGCAGAGCCGGGCCGTGCTGCGCGCCACGGCCCGCGAGATGTGGGCGGAAGTCGTGCCGGCCGCGCGTGCCAGAGACGACGGATAACGCAGCGAAGGAGCACCCATGGTCGACGCCGTCCGCACGATCCTGATGTACGGACTCGTGCCGTTGTGGATACTGGCCGGCCTCGGCGACTGGTGGTGCCATCGGCGGACCGCGATCGAACGCAATGCCGGGCTGCGCGAGTCGGCCATGCATAGCGCAATGATGATCGAGGTCGGCATTCCGGTGCTGATGGCGCTCTTTCTGGAGATCAACGCCATGGTCTTCGCCGCGATGCTCGCCGGCGCAGCCGTTCACGCCATCACGGCCTGGATCGATGTGGCCTACGCCACGGATCACCGCACCATCCGGCCGATCGAGCAGCACATGCACAGCCTGCTCGAAGTCCTGCCGCTGGCCGCGGTGGCGCTGATTGCCAGCGTGCATTGGGAGCAGTTCCTCGCACTGTTCGGAGCCGGACCCGCAACGCCCGATTACTCGCTCGCACTGAAAGCGGTACCGTTACCCGCCGCGGAGATCGCCGGTTTGCTTGTCGCCATCCTGGTGCTGGTCGTCGCGCCTTACGCGGAGGAGCTTGTCCGCTGCGCCCGATATGCCCGGCTCGCCCGAGACCCGCGAGTTCAACGTTCTTGACTAATCAGTCTACAACGTATAGTCTTGCCTCCATGGTGAGACCAAGAGAATTCGATCGCGATGCCGCGCTGACCAGCGCCATGACCCTGTTCCGGCAGAAAGGCTTTGCCGCGACGTCCACGGACGATCTGCTCAAGGCCATGGGTATCGGCCGGCAGAGCATGTACAACGCGTTCGGCGACAAGTGGAAGCTGTATCTGGAGGTCTTGCAGACCTACCAGCAGAACATGCTGGGCGCGCATCTCACGCGCCTGAACGGTCCGGCGTCGCCGCTCGATGGCATTCGGGAACTGCTGCGGGGACTGGCACCCGCGGACGATGCGCTGCGCGGGCTCGGCTGCCTGGGCGTCAGCGCGGTGGGCGAATTCGGCACGAGCGAGGCGGTGCTGCGCCAGCTGGCGCAGAAGATTTCCCAGACGCTTGGCACGCATATCGCGGAACGGATTCGAGAGGGGCAACGCAGCGGCGAGATCGATCCAGACGTCGATCCCGTCGAAGGCGCGGCCTTCGTGCAGACGACGATGACCGGCTTTCAGGTCGCGGCGCGCGCAGGGGCCAGCGTTGGGGATCTCCACAAGCTTGCCGACTTCGTGGTCGGCCGGCTGGCGGCGGCATAGAACGCATCGGCACGCATCGGCAAGCATCGGCACGCACCCCGCGATGTGGCCGTTTTTTTTGGTTTATTTTGGACTGAATAGTCAATAAAGGAGCAAACAATGCAACAGACAACTTCCGCGGCACGCAAGGCCGCTCTCGTGTTTGGCGGTTCGCGCGGCATCGGTGCGGCGACTGTCGCCCGCCTCGCGAAGGATGGATACGTGGTGGCGTTCACCTACATGTCGAGCGCGGACAAGGCGCAGGCCCTGGTGGATCGCGTTTCCGCGGACGGTGGCGAAGCGTTTGCCATCCGCGCCGACAGTGCCGACCCGACCGAGATTCGCGATGCGGTCGCGCAAGCGGTGGCGCAGGTCGGCACACTGAGCGTCGTGGTGGTCAATGCCGGACTGCTCCGCGTCGGTGCGATCGATGCGGTCAAGCTGGAAGAGCTCGACCAGATGCTCGACGTGAACGTGCGCGGGGTATTCCTCTCGATTCAGGCAACGGTGCCGCACCTCGCCGATGGCGCGCGCGTCATTACCATCGGCAGCAATGTCGCGATTCACACCCGTGGTTTCGCCGGCTCGAGCGTCTACCAGATGACCAAGACCGCCGTGGCCGGCATGGTCAAAGGTATTGCGCTCGACCTCGCGCCGCGTGGGATCACCGTCAACAATGTCCAGCCGGGCCCGACGGATACCGATATGAATGCCGGTGCCATCGACGCCCTGCAGGGCATCAGCCCGATGAAGCGCGTCGGCCAGCCCTCGGAAATCGCGGGACTGGTGTCGTATCTGGCGGGCGACGACGCGCGCTATGTCACAGGTACGAGCGTGACCATCGATGGGGGCTGGACGCTGTAATCAAGCAGGGACGGCCGTGGCGTTCCATCCGACGGTATTGATCAGCATGCCGCTTCGGTTTGCGGCGTCCCACCAGACCACGCGCAAAAGAGGTTCCTCTTTTGCAATCAGCAGCGCCTGCACCGGATCGCTTTCAATAAAGTGCGTCACGCCGCAGCGGCGCGCGGCGGCGGCCTTGTACGCGGCGGTGCTGGCGGGGCTGTCGTCCTGATCGCGGGGCCGCATGACGAGGTCCAGATGGTCGAAACCGTGCCGGCGCAGCCATGCTTCGGTGCGGTCCCGGTCGATGTCGGGACGCCCCGTGATCACGGCCCGCACGTTCTTCAGGCGGCGGGTGGGCAGCACCTCGAAGGGGAGCAGGGCGTCGCGCTCGCGCAATGCCGAAGCGAGGTCGTCGTCGTAGCGCGATAGCGGCACGTCGGGGAGCAGAATGCCGTCGAGGTCGATGGCATAGGCCGCGTATTCGTGGTCTTCCGCCATCCTGTCCGCCGCGCCTGATGCCATGCGTTCCCAGTCCGCGCGATATCCCGCAGTATAAGCCTGTCGCTCCCACGGGAAGATCGTAAAGTAGCCCCGTGCGTCGTTGGCATAGTCCGGCCGGAGGCGGCTGATGTCATCGAACGCGCCCGTCAATGTTCTGACGACAAGACCGTGCCTCTCGAGAAACGCCTTGCTGTCGGCCAGCGTAAAGCCCCGGCCAGCGATATCCTCGCAGAGCAGGACCTTCGAGCCCGGCGGTGGCATCGGTGTGGCCGACTGCCACGAGACCTTGCGTGCCTGACGCTCATAGCCGACGAACGCCACCGGCACACCAATGGCGTGCGACACCATCAGCGCCAGCGGCGCACCACCGCGAAGAATGCCAATGCTTGCTGTAAACGATTCCGCAAGCAATGCGGGTTGTAACGACTCGATCCATTGATCGAGCTGGTCGTAAGTCAACGTCAGAAGCGGCTTGTCCATTGTCCCGAGAAAGCGGCGATACGCTCCGATTCGGCCGGAGCGGAACAACGGTAAGCGATTTCGCGGCCCATGTGGCCAGAGCAGGGCGGCGGGATACGTTGCGATACGAACCCGGCGTGCGAATGCCATCCGGATCGTGCCAAGTTTGCAATCTAGGCCGGCTGCACGGGATCGACGAGCGCTTGATGAAGGACGCCGAGCGCTTTCGCGAGATTGCCGAGCGTTCTCGCATGCGCCAGCCACAGGTCGAAAACGAGCGAGATGTCGATGGCATCCACGACGGACAACGCCGGCAAATGGCTGCTGGCCGAGAGCAGGCTGCGCGGTGCCAGTCCCAGGCCCATGCCGGCCGCGACCAGATGCAGCTGTGTCTCGGTCCCATGGACGTCGACGCCAAGGCGCAGCTGTTTGCCCACGCCCTCCATCGCGCCTTGCAGCAATGCACGATAGCCACACCCCTGCGGGTTCAGGATCCACTCGTGGTCGGCGAGCTCGGCGATGCGCGCGGGGCTGGTCACGAGCGGCGTGGCCTTGCTCTGCACGACCAATACGTCGAACCTCGCGATGTGCTCGGCCTCCATGCCGTCTAACGGCATGGTCCCGATCGGCAGCATCAGTATCGCGGCATCGAGATCGCCGGCGGCGATTGCCTGCTGCAGCGTTGCGCTCCATTCGGTGCGGCACCGCAGTTCGAGCCGGGGGAAGCTCGTCTTCAGGCGCCTTGCGATCTCGAACAATGCAACGTCCGCAATGACCTGCGGCAGGCCGATTCGGAACGTGCCGCTGGGCTCCTCGTCATCCCTGGTAATGCGCATCAGACGGTCGAGGTCCCGCAGGATCGCGGCCCCGGACTGATAGACGCGCTGTCCCACGGCGGTGACGCTCGGTGGCCGGCTCGACCGGTCGAGCAGCGTCGTCCCCAGCAAGTCTTCCAGCTGCTGGACACGGCGCGAGACGGCAGACTGCGTGAGGTAGAGCTTCTCCGCCGCCCTGGTGAGCGAGGTGTGATCGACGACGGCGATAAAGGCCTTCAGTTCTTCAAGCATATGGCATCGATTTTAGTCATGCGCCATCAGCATACTAAAGATGAAAAACATTCGCTTGAGGAATCGTATGGCCCGGCCTACTGTTTCACCTCCACCTGTACGGTGACTTTCATCATCCCGGAGCCATCATGCCTCTCGCCCGCATCAACATCGCCAAAACCGCATCCGCCGACACCGTGCGCGCCATCGGCAACGTGATCTACGACGCCATGACGTCCGTCGCCAACGTTCCCGTCCACGACAAGTTTCAGATCGTGACGCGCCATGCGGAGGATGAACTGATCTACCCGCAGGAAGGCTATCTCGGTGTCAGCTACACGCCGAATATCGTGTTTATCCAGATCACGTGGAATGCGGGCCGGAGCACCGACGTAAAAAAGGCCTTCTACAAGGCCGTGGCCGAGGGCATCGCCGCGAAGACGGGCATGCGTATCGACGACGTCTGGATCAACCTCATCGACGTTGCCCGCGAGGACTGGTCGTTCGGCAGGGGCGAGATGCAATACGCGCCCAAGGATGGCCAATAAAGGGGAACACCGTATATCGGCGTCGGTGAGCGCGCGCGGGGTAAGGCTCATGCCTCGCCAGGCTGCCAGTCGGGGCTATAGCCGCCCAGCGTCGGGTGGTACATCTCGTCCCCGGAATGCTGGGTGAACTCGACATTGAGTCGGTCCTCACGCAGGCCCAGAATCTCGATGCAGTGCGCACACAGCGCCTTGGCGACTTCCATACGAAGTTCGGGCGGACGGCCTTTCCGGATGTCGAGCATCATGAGCGCGACGGGCGTCGGCTCCTGCCCGACTTCGGGAATGCGCCATACGCCCCCTTCGCCAAGCTCGCGAATGGCCACCGAGATGCGGCGGATATCCACCGACATCATGGCCGCATAGGTCTCGCTCATGCGTGCCGCGAGTCGTTTTTTCTGTTCGGTCGAGTAATGGTCGTTGACGTCCAGCTGCAGGTAGGGCATGTCATCCTCCGATGATTCGAATCCATGGCGATAAGGCGTCAAGCTGCCCCATGACGTTGCCATGCCAGCTTGCCACCGTATCGTCTTCCGCGCCAGCTTGCGCCAGCGCGTTGGCCGGGTTCAGGCTTTGGCTGCCGCAACGGCGTAGCGGGGCGCGGGCCTGGCGTTGGCGAACTTCGGCGCCAGCCCACGACGATAGACTTCCCACGACGTCCAGTCCGCGTCGTCCTGCAGCGTCGGGATGGTCACGAGTTCGCCCAGATCGAGGCCGCTCAGCGCCGCATCCACGAGGTCGTCGGCGGTCATCGTGCTGGCAGCCTCTTTCTGTTTCGCGTAGCCGGCGACATCCCAGAATTCGGTAGCCGTGGCTGCCGGCAGTACGGTCTGGATGCGCACGCCCTTGTCGGCAAGATCGCGCTGCAGCGTGTGGCCAAAGCTCAGGACGTAGGACTTGGAAGCGCTGTAGACGCCGTTGAGCATTTCCACGGCAATGCCGACCACGGAGCTGATATTGACGATCGTGCCGGCGCCCTTTGCCGCGAAGACCGGCGCGATGGCATAGGTCAGGCGGGTGAGGGCGGTGATGTTCAGGCCGATCATCGCTTCCATATCGTCCACGTCGTTGGCGAGCACGGAGGCGACGGAGCCGACGCCGGCGTTGTTCACGAGCATGGTGATGCTCGGATCCTGACGCAGGACGGCCTCGATGCTGGCCAGATCTTCCTTGCGGTTGAGATCGGCCGCGATGGTGCTGACCGAGCGTCCGGTCTCGGTGGTGAGTCGATTGGCCAGCGCGCTGAGGCGGGCGGCGTTGCGGGCGACGAGGATGAGGTCGTAGCCGCGTTTGGCCAGGCGGTCGGCGTACACGGCGCCGATGCCGGCGGATGCCCCCGTGATCAGGGCGGTGCCTTTGGAGGAGGGGGTGTCCGGGGTGATGGCGGTCGAAGTCATGGTCATTGTCTCGATAAGGGATAACCGATTTGGGTCACCCGGCGGCGTGCCGGGCCTGGAACCCATTCTGGTATCCCGGCGCGATATCCTCAATGACGTAGATGCAATGATTTAGGTCATGGCCTCTGCTATATTCCGTGAACCCTGTCATTGCGTTCGGAGTGGCCATGCATACCGTCGGACTCGTCGTGTTCCCGAATTTTCAGGTCATGGGACTGGCTGTGGGCAGCGTGTTCGAATACGCCAATCGCATGCGCGGAGAGGTGGCCTATCAGTTCCGGCTCGTGTCGGAAGACGGTGGTCCGGTAATGACGTCCCAGGGTTTCTCGGTCAACACCGATCGGGTCCGGGACGCCACGTACGACACGCTGATCGTGGCGGGCGACAACGATTGCCGGCTGCCGGCGGAGAGCCTGCTCGACTACATCCGGACCGCGCCGAGCCGGCGCGTCGCCTCCATCTGCACGGGGGCATTCGTGCTGGCGGCGGCGGGCCTGCTCGACGGCAAACGCGCGACCACGCACTGGCTGCATGCGCAGGCGTTCCGGAAGCAATTCCCCAATGTGCAGGTCGATGAAGACCGCATCTTCGTGGTCGATGGCGACATCTGGACTTCGGCGGGCATGACCGCGGGCGTGGATCTCGCGCTTGCCATCGTCGAGAAAGACTTTGGCGTGGAGGCGGCGCGCATGGTCGCGCGCAAGCTCGTGGTGTATCAGCGGCGCGGTGGCGGCCAATCGCAATTTTCTGCGCTGCTGGAACTCGATGCCAAGTCCGATCGCGTGCAGATGGCGGTGACCTACGCGAAGGAGAATCTGGGCACCGACCTCTCGGTGGAATCGCTGGCGGAGGTGGCACGGCTGAGCCCGCGGCAGTTCAGCCGCGTCTTTCGCGAAGAGACCGGCCAGTCGCCGGCCAAGGCCATCGAACGCCTCCGCGTCGAGGCCGCGCGGCTGATGATGGAGACGACGCGGCACCCGATCGAAGTCATCGCGCGCGAGACGGGATTCGGCGATCGCGAACGCATGCGACAGGCGTTTCTGCGTGCGTTCGGCCAATCGCCGCAGGCCATTCAGCGCACGTCTGCCGGCGGCACGCTGGTGCTGTAGTCATCTACGTTTTCCAGTCCCCTGCAACGTGATAAACCTTCGGTTCTTCCGAGAAATATGGCTCCAGTTCCAGCATGAATCGCCGATGATCGTCGCTCGATTCGAATCCCGGCGAATGATCGGCGAGCGATTGCCATTGCACGATCAGGTTGAATAGGAGGGGACTTTCGACCCCTTGCGCGAGCATGTGACCGCGGTATCCTTTTGCGCGCTCGAGCAGCGGGGCGACCCTGGCAAATGCGTCTCTGAACGTGTCGACGCGGTCGTGGCGCAGGGGGAGCAGGGCGATCTCATAGATCATGACGTCCCTCCGACACGGTAATCGCAATCTTTCCCTTGATGCCGTTATTGGGCGTCTCCAGCCGCGCATGCGCGAGCGGAATCTCGGCCAGCGAATAGACGGCGCCAACGTGGGGCCGCAACAGGCCGCGATCGACCAATGCACTCAGCTCGTCGAGCTTGCCGCGGTTTTGTCGCGTGAAGACAAAGTGGTAGCTCGCGTTCTTGCCCCAGGCCTGCACGACGTTCTGCGGCTGGGCAATGTCCACGATCGACACGACGCGGCCGAGCTGCGCAAGGGCGTCGGGGCTGCGTGACAGCGTGTCGCCGCCGATGGTGTCGAACACGACATCGACGCCGCGGCCTTCCGATTCCCGCATGACGGCGTCCACATAGTCTTCTTTCGTATAGTCGATGAGCACGTCGGCACCCAGCGTTCGGGCGAACTCGAAGTTGGCCTCGCGCACGGTCGTAAAGACTCTGGCGCCCATCGCCTTGGCGACCTGGATCGCCACATGCCCGACACCGCCCGCGCCGCCGTGAATCAGGATGCTTTCGCCGACGCGCAGGCCCGCGCGCACGACCAGTGCTTCCCACACGGTTCCGCCGACCAGGGACAGGCTCGCCGCCTCGAGATGACTCAGCGAGCGAGGCTTTCTGCCGACGATGCCTTCGGCGGCCACGTGATACTCGGCATAGCTGCCGGGTCCGTCAAAGATCTGCGGGGTGTACCAGACCTCGTCGCCCGGCGCGAAGGCGGTAACACCGGGGCCAACGGCCTCGATCACGCCGGACACGTCATGGCCGGTGATGGCCGGCAGCGGCACCAGATCGGGATAGTCGCCACGACGGACCTGATAGTCCAGCGGGTTGATGGACGTCGCATGGACCCGGACGAGAACCTGGCCAGCGTGCGGGACGGGCTTCGGGACGTCGCGAAGCTCGAACGACGCCGGGCCGCCAAATGATGTGAGTACGAGGGCTTTCATAGCATTCCTTTGTTTCGAAAAAACGGGATATCGAGAAATATCGATATAAACCGTCAAAAAAACAGGGCAACCCCTCAGAGGTCAGCCCCGATATGCTCGGCCAGCGCACGGATGGCGGCTTCGTCCCGCTTGTAATAGGTCCATTGACCGATGCGCCGGACTTCCACCAGACCCGCACGTTGCAGCGTCGCGAGGTAGTCGGACACGGTCGATTGCGACAGTCCGACGCCTTCCTGGATGCTGCTGACACACACGCCGACCGTGTGGACGTCACCTTCGTCCTGGGGAGGGAAATGCTTCTCGGGATCCTTCAAACCTTTGAGGATCTCGAGACGCGTGCGATTCGAGAGGGCTTTGAATACTTCGAGCAAGTCCATGGCCGGGAGTATATCGGAATATTCCGATATGCGAAGGGGGGTCGTCGGTTCCTATCCTTCTACGTCATTTAACATAATACGTGGCGTACCCCAAGCAAAACGGCGTCAATGCTGGCTTGCAGGGGAGGGGATGTCACAAATTTTGTGACACTAGCGGCCACGACGACGAGGCTGGCCGGGGCCGCTGCGTGGGCCATCCTCTTCGAAAAAACCTCCCACAGCGAGCGCTGGCCAGCGCGGTCAGCGCGGTCCATGTCAGCAGCCATGATGATCGGCATGGGGTCGGCCATATCGAGGGCCTGCGCCAAGCTTAGGCACGCCTCGTTGTCTGGGATCCGTTTTCCTGTGCGGTATTGGCTCACGGTGTTTTGGCTCACCCCGAGCATCCGCGCCAGGGCGGTATCGCTCGTCAGGTTGTGGCGTTCAATTGCCGCGTCCATATATTTTTCGATTCGCATGTCTACCCCTCGGAAGCAGTACTTGTGACAATCTCGATGGAGATTACTATCTCGATCGAGATGGAATCTCCATCGAGATGACGTCACAAGCATAACGACAAAACGGGAAGGGGTAAACGATGTTCTTCGTGGTCACCACTTTGGCGGCGCTCGCTGCCGCACGCCTCGGCTGGCATGCCGCCGGCTGGCTCGCTTCCCAAATCCTCGGCTCGGTGTGGGGTTCGTGATGTTGGAATTCCTGCTTGGCTATCTCATCGGCGCGTCCGCGTCGTCCTCTACCCCTGCATCTGACAGCACGCAAGTCGTGGCCGCTGTGCTGTTGATCGTCGGCATCGTGCTTGCAGCCATCTGGTTGGTGCGCGGCTTTAAGCGGAGCCTGTGATGGCGAGCAAACGCGTAGTGCAGGTCAACCCCCACACCGGCGAGCTTCTCGGCGTGAGCCCGTTCTCTCGCTCCCTCGGTGACGTTGTGCTCGATGTTTTGGAGCCTTCGCGCCGCGATGGTTCTACCCCCCGTCCTGTAACACGGGGGGAATTGGAACTTGCCGATGGTCTCGACGGTGTTCGAACGAAAATCGACTGGCTGCATGCGTCGTGGCAGGTGAAGGGCACGGATGGGGACCCAGTGTGGGTGCGCGATATGCTGTTCACCGAGGGCTTTTCGTTCATCCGCCGCGAGGGCAAGGGGCTGTTCGGGTTCGCTGAGTCGGAAGACATCATGTATCGCGTCGGCGGCGAGCTACAACGCGTTGCGGTGATCGCGTGGGGAGGGCAGGGCAAGCAGGCTGACATGGCTTTCTTGCAGGTCACCGGCACGGGTTGCAATGCCCTCCACCTGAACGACGATCGTATCGATCGTCTCAACCTGCGCACCGTGCTCGAATCGGTGAACGCCACTATCACGCGCCTCGATATCTGCTTCGACACGGAAGCGCTCGGCGTGCTCGATTGTTGGGCCGCATATCAGGCGGGCCGGTTCAATGCGTACGGTGGTCGTGGCACGCAGCCTTCGTACGATCAGGCCGGAGACTGGCTTGAGCATCAGGGCAGGGGGCGCACGCTCTATATCGGCAAGGCCAAAAACGGCAAGCTGATCCGGTGCTATGAGAAGGGCAAGCAGTTGGGTGATCCTGACTCGCCGTGGCTGCGCCTTGAAGTGCAATGGGGCAATCGTGATCGCGTGATCCCCTATGACGCCTTGGTCGATACCGATGCCTATTTCGTGGGTGCTGCGGATTTTTTCTCCACTGTCTTGGCTTCCGTCCCGCGCATGGTCAAGACGATTTCTAAGGGCGCGGCCATCGTGGCGGAGAAGCTTGTCACCCACGGGCGCGATGCATACGGCAGGCTGATTCACCAGCTTGTGCGCGCCAAATTTTCAGCAGAACAAATCGTTTCAATGCTTCGGCGCGAGGGCGCTCCGAAGCGCATGGTGCCGTTCGTCCTGAAGGAAACGGACACCTTCTTTCCCAGTGGTTTTTTCCCGGAGATAGCTCATGGCTGAAGCAGTCGCACAACCCAAAATCGGCGCGAATCAGGCGCTCATCGTTGGTCGTATCGAAGACGTGACGTCGCTCGATAACGGCGGTTTCGATACCTCGCTGGCGATGCCTGCGCCCGATTCGTTCACGTCGCCTTCGTTCGTGCACGTCTACTCCGACAAGCGCATCGGCCAGAAGGGCGAAACGGTCAACGTGCTGGTGGATGTGCGCGGCTTCCGTCAGCGCATCAACGGCAAGCAGGGCCAGTGGGTCAAGTACACCAACGTTCTGCGCGCGGTGCAGTAGGCGTGTGCCGTGTAGGTGACGGCGGGATGCGACAGCGTAGCGGGCGCGCCCGGCGTAACCGAAGCGGGCGGGGGTCGTAGAGGGGTCAATCAGATTTTTCCTGTGTGGTGGGCTTGAACAATCCACCACGCTTTTTCCAACCCTAACCATACGGGGGTCAACATGTTCAACAAGCTCAACGGTTCCAAGGCTCTGATCGCCGCAGCTATCGCTGCTCTGGCTGCTGCTGCCACCTCGGTGCAGGCTGCGGTTCCGACCGAAGTCACGACCGCTCTGACCGATGCGAAGACCGACGTTGCGTCGATTGCCGCCGCCGCTCTGATCGTGATCATCGTGGCGGTCGGTTTCAAGATGATGCGTCGGGGTATCTGACGCATGGACGGGGCTCTGGTGGGCGGGCGCTGCTTCGTCAGCCAGGACGCTGCCGCCGATGCGTATTTCAGCGGCGCGGCCCCGTCGCAAACACCGGGAGGTACCACGTACCTCTCGGCGTTTGTGAAGGATTCTGGTGTGTGGAAGCTGCGGCGGTATCAGGTTGACTCGAGCGGAGGTATCGCGATGCTTTCTGACGCGACGATGCCTGTGATGTCTTTCGCGCCGTGCGATCCCTCAGGGGATTTCAAGGACGGCATGACGATGGGGTGGGGCGTAGTCGCCGCGATGGCTATCGCGTGGGCTGTGACCGTGATGAAAAGGGGGCTGTGATGCTCGCTACTGACTTCTGGCTTTGGGCCGGATTCCTACTGCCGGTGCTTCCGGCAGTTGTCATTTTTAAGGGGCTGTGATGCCTTGGCTCGCGGTGTTGGCGATGGTACTCGCGGCGGTCGCCGTCCGCCCCGTGGATGCCGCCACGATACCCATGCAGCTACCTGCAAACGTGGTGGCGCAGGGCGGCGCCTACGCAGGCGGCGGGGCTGCTTCCTATGCTGGCGGTGTCATGTCATCGGGCGTTGCTGCGACGGTCGGGGGAAGGGCCGTCACGGTGCCTGTGAATTGGCGCATTGGCATCGGTGCGGGCCGTATTGCTGCCAACGCTGTCCGTCTTAATCCTATTGGGCTTGGCGTCGGCGTGGTAGCCAATTGGCTGCTGGATTACGGCATTCAGAAATGCAACGACGGTACGTGGTGTACGAAGCCGACAAGTGAGCAGGCACCGAACGGAAAGCCGTTTCCGGTCGCTGATGGTGCGTTGCGTGCTTCGCCGGTCAAGGCTCCTGTGAGGTATTTTGAACTCAGTGATGGCATTGGCGCCTGCACCTACATTTCCAGCAATTACGACAGCAGGGCGTTCTCTGGCTTTCGGGCTGTGCCCGTTTCTGGCGGCAATTTTCAGTGCTTTGCGACACCTGCTGGCGGTAGCGAGTTTTCACAGGGCAGTACTACGAAGTACGTCGGCCCATGTCCCTCGGGTTATGCAACGTCGAATGGCATGTGTGTTCCGCCCGGTTATGTGCCCGGAAACTCGTCGGTGCCGGCGACCGATGCTGATTGGGCCAAGGTGCCAGCAAACACGTTGCCTGACGGAGTCGCGAACGTGCTTACTCAGGAGCGCGGGCTTATCCCTCTGTCTCCTGAGCCTTCGACGTTGCCAGTCAAGGTAGAGCTCTCGCAGCGCTATACCGACCCTGTGACGGGCAAACAGTACGTGGACATGGGGTATGTCACTGTGACCGGTCCTGACGTGACCAAGGGCGATTTACAGGTGGTTCGGCAGGAGGTGGATTCGACCGGCAAGCCTGTCACGGATCCCACTACGGGTCAGGACAAACCGCCTGAGGCGACGAAGAACGATTGTGCGGGCTCGACGAAGCTCGGTTGCATGGAAGCGGGCGATATCCCGGAGGGTCCGAACCTGAACGAGAAGGAGATCAACGTCAGCATCACGCCGGACACGGGGTGGGGCGCGGATAACGCCGGTTGTCCTGCGGATGTCGTTGTGTCGATGCGCACGCCCGGGGCTCAGCCTGCGGTGTTTTCCTATCAGCCTGTTTGCAAGGCGGCCGACATGTTCAGGCCCATCGTACTTGGTCTCGCGTGGGTAGCTGCTGTGCTCATTGCGTTGGGCGTCAACCGGAGGGGTGAGTGATGGGTGGTCTCGCTGGCTTCTTGATGGGGCTGATAGGCCCGCTTGCGCGTCAGGCGCTGGTGGCGCTCGGCATTGGGTTGATCACCTATGTTGGCGTGGATACGGCTGTCACGGGCGCGCTTACGGCGGCTAAGGGTTACATGGGACAGGTCCCGGCGGATATCGCCACACTGTGTGCACGTGGTGGGCTTTTCACGGCGATGTCGGTCATTGCTGGTGGTATCACCGCGCGTGTTTCGATGATGATTCTCAAACGGATGGGACGGGTCGTATGAGCGCTGGCACGCAACCAATTACGCTGATTACTGCTACGCCGGGTGGTGGCAAAACTGCTTTGGCGGTCAAGATCATGAAGGAGGCTGCGGACAAGGGCCGACCGATTTTCCAGCTAGGCATTCCGGATCTCAAGCTGCCGTATATCCCCACGCCCGCGGTGAAGGACTGGACAGAGCTTCGGGTTGATCCCGATGATCCGGATCAGAACGAACTGCCGTACTTCACGTTTCCTGAAAACTCCCTCATTGTTTTGGACGAGGCGCAGCGAATTTTCCGGGTCAGGCCTAATGGTGCGAAGGTTCCGGATCATGTTGCTGCGTTTGAGACGGTACGTCACACCGGCGTGACGTTCTTGCTCATGACGCAGAATCCGTCGTTCCTCGATTCGCATATCCGCAAGCTCGTGGGCCAGCATATCCACCTGCGCGATGTGGGCTTGATGGGTCGTTGGTACTACGAGTGGCCGGAGTGTGCGAATCCTGAGAGTTTTAGCACGGCGCCGATCAAGAAAAAGTGGGCGCTGCCGAAGGAAAGCTTTCCGCTGTACAAGTCGTCGAGCTTGCATATCAAGCGCAAGTATTCGATCCCGCCAGTGATGGTCATGATCGCGGCTTGTGCGGTCCTGCTGTTGGTTCTGGGGTGGCGGATGTTCTCTAGCTTCTCTGAGAAAGTGGCACCGGCGACGGCAACGACGGCGACGGTGCATGAGGCCTCTAAGGGTGCATCGGGTGTGGAGGGGGTGCCGGTCGTGAAAGCGGCGCAGCCAGCGCCGCCAAGCGTCCGGACAAACGATGGTGGCGAGTACCTTGCTGCCTTCATGCCGGTCGCGCCGGGTCGGCCTGAGTCGGCACCGGCCTATACGGAGCTTCGCCAGGTCAAGGCTATGCCGATCGTTTCTGGTGGTGCATGCATGAAAGGGCACTGCAAGTGCTACAACCAGCAGGGTACTGACGCAGGGCTCGATGACATGCAATGCAAGGACTGGCTCAAGAGTCCGCCGTTCGATCCGTACCGTGACCCCGTGGGGTCGCCTATCCCCGATGCGAAAGACGCTCCTGCGGCTTCGCGCGCAGCGCCAGATGTATCCGTGGCAGGCGTCTAGCGTCAGGAGTGTCAGCGCGCTTGTCCGCACGATAGAGCGCGACTGCATATCCCTGTGCTCGTATCGGTTCCGCCCTCTAAGGGCACTCCGCTGACCGAGTAGCGGGCCTCGCGATGGCGGTCGTCGTTAGGCGCAGGTCCGTTTCAAGAGCAACCCCTCCCTAAAAGCCAGCCCACGGCGTCAATCCCACTGAGGGCGCATGCAATCGAGCGTGCACGCGCCGTTCTCTTTCTGCATGACACAAGACGAAACGCGCCTTGTCGCCCGCGAGATCAGGCGGCTCTACTGGTTCATCCGGGTGTACCCGCGCGGGCGCTTCGATGCGTTGCGGCGACGCTACTACCGCAGGATTGCGGCAGAAAAAAAACGCCTGCTGGATGCAGGCGTATCGAAGCGAGAGGTGCTGAATTTGGTGGCGTGCTGCCGCTCACGGCGCTGTCGTCGGCTTCGCTGCCGCGACTGCCCGCATTTGACATAATACGTGTTGTACATCATTTCGATTGTCAGGGCCAAATCAGAGTGTCCGCTTCCCGGACCTATACGGGTAGCGCCTGAGCTGGAACCGGGACGGCCCGATGGCCTGGTGTCGCATCAGCGCGGCCAGCCCGGGCACCGCCAGCTGCCGCGGTTGCAAAACGAGCCAGGCCAAGGGCCGTGTCGAACGGATGAATGGCACGCTGCAGGACCGGCTGGTGAAGGAGCTGCGCCTACGCGGCATCAGCTCGATGGCCGACGCCAACGCCTATGCGCCCGCCTTCATCGCCGACTTCAACGCCCGGTTCGCCAAGGGTTCCACGCAGCGATTTCAACGCGCACCGGCCGATACACAACCATGAGGACTTACGGCGCGTCTTTTGCTGGCGCGAATGGTGCAAGGTCACTCACAGCCTGAGCCTCCAGTACGACAAGACGTTGTACCTGCTCGAGGATCTTCCGGCCGGCAGCTGATCCATCGCTACATCGAGGTGGCCGAATATCCCGACGGCGCAATCGAGCTATGGGCGGACGACACCTCCCTGCCCTACACCACCCACTATCGCTATCCAGACGTCGACCAGGCCGCGATCGTCGAGAACAAGCGGCTGGGCCATGTACTGGGGATTGCGCAGAAGGTGCAGGCGCTACGCGACAACCGGCACTACGCGGGGCCCTCGCGCACTATGTCAGGCGTGCCGCCATGCCCTCAGCCTGTCACACCGGGCGCGCGACGCCAGCGACAAATCAACCGCCTCGATCTGGAGCGCGCGATGCGGCAAAGTCCTTTGGCCACGGTGTCGGACGATGACCCGACTCAGGTCGTACCGCATGTCGAATGACCGGCGGCTTCCGACCCATAGCGGTCCTTCAGTGTCTTTCCATAGCGGACGTTCATCAGCTATCCAGAGAAGGTCAACAGTCGACCATGCGCCATAGCAAACATGATCATGCGTGGGCGCCTATTGCTTAAAGATGCTGTCCTGAAAGGCATGAAGAAGATGGGCGCCACTCACTTCGTTTCCCGTCTTATAGGCTATGAGCGAGGCGTCCAATAGTCTGAATAGTGTCTCTTCCTGATCTGAGTCTCGCGGGCAAACAAACGCTATTCCCCGACGAAGTTCAACGAAAGCCCTATCTAGATCCATTTGCACGTCCGGGGCCAAATAGTCCTCGATAGGAAAGCGATTGGGAGCGCGAAGCACCACGTATCCGATGAAGTTATAGAGCGAATCAATATCTCTAACCCATACCATCTTCGTCTCCCCGCAACGGAGTAAATTCGAGTCGCCGTATGAAGTTGAAACTGGCTTCCTCATCTTCAATCATGAGAGGTCCTTAGAACGCCAGATGTGAAATTGTCGACGATCCGGACTTTTCCGTCGACAGTCCGCTCCTGGCCGATCTGAGACGTCCACGGACGGGCTATGCTCACAGTTTTCCGCCGCTAGCCCGCCGCGAGGCGTCCGTCATCGGCGCCAGAAGTGGTCATTCATATGCAAGCCTGCTAAAGGGGCGCGAAAATAAATTGGCTACGACGTGCGCCACCACTAAAGAGCAAACGAAGTACGTCGCGAGAAGCCCCATCTTTAGGGCGGATGAGGCAGTGTTCGCCGGAATGGCGGTGCGCATCAGTCCCAAGACGATCAAGTGAAACAAGTAGATCTCGTAGCTGAGCCGACCACAAAAGGTCAGGCATTGGCGACCGGCACTACCCGTCGATGTAGTTTGCCTCGAGGCGCCAGCTAGCAGGAAACTCGTCCCCAGCGCCATTCCCGTCACGCCCAGCACATTGCTCCGCGCAATGGGCCAGCACAGGTATAGCAGCGCCATTGCCAGCATCACCATGCCCTGCAGCCAGCCCTTCGAGATCCATCGATACGTGCCTCGTTGAGTCAGGATCGCCGTACAGCAGCCGATGGCGATTCCGTCGAAGCACGCCATGTAAGAATAGAGAAAGCCGCCTTCATCCCCCTGATGCGCGAGGCGGTACAAGGGGCCCGTCACGACGAACAGCAACCAGAAGGCGAAGATGCGGCGTGTGCTGCGGAACATCAGGCAAACAAGAGGAAACACCAGGTAGAACACCCCCTCGACGGACAGTGACCAAAGCACCCCCAGCGGATAATTCACCCAGCCATGCTGCGCAATCAGTACGTTCATCCAGAACGTGATGCTCGCCAGGCAGATCATCCACATCGGTAACGGTGGCTCGCCAAATCCCCGGTTCTGAAAGAGTGTCCCGCCGAGCGCTGCCAAGCTAGTAACGATCGCCAGCAGCAAGAGGACACACGGCAAAATGCGCGCCATCCGCAGCGCGTAGAAGCGGATTGCATCGATGGCTTCGAGCCGCCCCCATCGACGCAAGGTGTTGGCCGTCATCAGATAGCCGGAAATCACGAAGAAGATGGTCACGCCGTAGTTGCCGTTGCGGGCAATCGCGTGCACGACGGGCCAACCGAGGACTGTCGCCAGCAGCGTTTCTTTGAGCGGATAAGCGATGTTGAAATGATGGAACAGCACCAACAGAATGGACACGCCGCGCAGCGCGTCGATATGTGCATTGCGCTGGCCGACGCTCATCGCTGGCGACTCGCGCGATTGTCGTCCATTGCCTCCACCAGTACGGGAAAGTCCGCCAGCAGGCTATCGCGGGCTCGCAGTCCGGCGTTGGGCTGAGTAGGCTTGTCATCCTGGATGAGGCGTGCGAACAGGCGTTTCTGGCCTCCCTTGATGGCCCAACCCACAAACCAACCATAGGCATGTGCCGGATCGTAGCGACCATCCGAACCCGGTGAACCCGTACCGGTCTTGCCGTGGATTTCCCACCCGTCCAGTGCAGCCGCAATCAGTGTGATCCTGCCGGTCATTTCATACGCTTGCGCGCTGACGGGCAGTTGCCGGTTCACCAGCCTGCGCAGGAAGACAATCTGCTCCGACGGCGATATGCGCAGCGATGAATTGATCCAGGCCCCCTCCATTCCATTGCGCTTGCCCGGTTCCCCCGACACATCGTGGTTGCCATAGCCGAAGTCGCGCGCATAGCGTTGGAATTTTGCCTCTCCCAGCTGGTGCGCCACGCGCTGTGAGAACCAGACTACCGAATACTGCATCCATCGGCTGGCGTCGGTGGATTGGCGCCAGGCATCGCCGCCCCAATCTGGATATCCCGGCTGATATGGCCACGCCGGCGTGTGCTCGTCCTGCAAGACACCTGCATCGAAACCCATCAGGCTGATGGCGATCTTGAAGGTGGAGGCCGGCGTGACCCGGCTGGTGCAGTCTCCACTCTGAAGGACGGCACCGCTCTTCGACGCATCGGCGACGATCGTGCATATCGTCCGCGCCGACGCCGCGGTCGAAAGAAGTCCACTTACGATCAGGAGCGCAAAAATCGATGTCTTACGCATTTCTACTTCTCCAGGAGTCGGGTTTCCAGATCCGTGAGACTGTCAAGAAACCAAACGGCGCTGCCACGATTGGATTCCCGCAAATAGTCTGCAAGTGCCCGACTCCTATGCAGGTGGGGACCGATATCGCCGAGGATGGCGAGCGGTATGCGATAGTTCACGAAGCGTTGGACAATGCGGCCCGCCAGTCCGGACGACAAATCGAAGAAGGCATCGTCCAGGCGGCTTGTATCGATGGCCACCAGATGCGCGCGATGCTCCCACGCTGCGCCGAGGACGGCGTCCGTATCGCCTTCGCTGGCAATACGCTCTTCCTCGGCGGGGCAATGCAATACCCGGGTCGAGCCGAACTGGACGATCACGCTTCTCATGATGCTCTGCGCGTCTGAGGCGCGAGGAGGAATGAATGGATGGTTGCCGCTTCACGGGGAATGAAGTGAAAAGCGTCCTGCCTCCAGTGGATACGGGCGTGCGGCACACACTGTTGAAGCCGAGCCTGGGTGTGGCCGGAGTCAAGCAGCACGTCTTTTCCCGCCAGCACGGCCACGACCGGCATGCCCAGCGAACGCAGCGCGGCATCGCTGAATCTTGGTAGCACGAAGGGCCGGATGCGCACATGCAAGCCGATGTACTCCATGAGCGCTGCAACCTTGGCATGGAAAGGCGACAGCTTGCCGGCAACAGGACCGATGACCATGGTGCGGATCCTGCGCAGCCCCCACTGTCCGAGCATTAGATAAGGCCAGGCCTTGAGCAGGAATGGACGCTGCCGCCCTATGCCCGCAGGCGAGATGAGGGCCAACTGCGCGACCCGCGCAGGACGCGATATCGCGAAGTTCAACGCTATCCACGCGCCAAGTGAAATGCCAACGAAGGAGGCCTTCGCCAGTCCCAGCGCGTCCATCACTTCGTCGAGCCAGGGCACGGCCGCGCCATCGATCGGGACAAGACGGGAAGCCGTACTCAGGCCGGGTTCACCTGGAATGTCGAGGATATGGACACGGAACTGCTGCGACCATGTGGCCGCATCCGCCAGCCAGCTAGCCGAGTTGGCCTGGGCACCGTGCAGCAGCACCAGCGGCGGCCCGTCGACAGGGCCGCATGAGAGCACGAAGGTTTCTCCGGTACCACTCGGCACCATGCGCTGGGTATGAGTGATGTCCCATTCGTCCAGCAGCTCGCGATAGCGCGTCAAGGCCACGCGTTCGGCATGGTTCGTCTTGAACATCGCCATCATCGCGCCGCGTCCAGGAAAGACGCGAGCGCCTCCAGCACGGTTGCGGCGTCCTTGGGTGACCCAACCACGATGATTTTCAGATCGCCCTCAAGCGGGTTGTGAACCGTATCAACGTGCATCGGCCCGTCGCGTTCCTGCCGGCTGATCAGTAAAGCCTGAAGGCTGATTGCAATGCGGTCGGCAAATGTCGCCGAAATCTTCGGCACATCGATGATGCTCGTCGTGCGTACTACGACTCTGCCCTGCTCGGACGTCGGTGCCGCCAAACCAGCAAAGCCATCCAAGTCTTTACCGGAGATCCGATAGGACTTACCGATCTTAGAGGCGCGCAGGCGCCCTTCCTTGATATGGCGCAGCACTGTCTTGACGTGCAACTTCAGTTGTCTGGCTACTTCCTCAACCGTGTATGTGTTTCCATGCATAGCGCACATTCTACGACCAAATACTCCTTATTGCTACTAAAATAGGTAGCAATAAGGATCAGTCCTCGACCAAGACGCGATCGTCGCGAACATACGGCTCGGCCACGTACTGGAGATCGCGCAGAAGGTACGGGCGCTACGCGACAACCGCCATCACGAGGGGCCGTCACGAACCATGTCAGGCGTGCCGCCAGGCGCCCCACCTGTTCCGCCGAATGCGCGTCGTCAGCGACAGATCAACCGCCTCGATCTCGAGCGCGCGATGCGCCAAAGTCCGCTGGCCAAGGTGTCGGACGATGACCCGACTCAGGTCGGACCTCATGTCGAATGACCGGCGGCTTCCGACTGTGGATTCAACCGGTCGATGCAACAGCATGATGGAATCGTTCTGCCGGTGTATCGAAGTTTAGTGTTTTGAACTCCTAGTCAGCGCAGCTCGAAGCTGATGGGCTGGATGGCCGTGACCGAAATTGCCTTGCCCTCGTGGATGAACGGTGCGCATCGCATCGCTTGCACCGCTCTCTCTGCAGCGTCGTCCAGCGATTGAAAGTTCGAGGACTTGACGACCAAGGTCATGAACACGATGCCTTGCGGGTTGATCCAGACGCGGACGTTGGCTTTGCCGGTCTGGTTGTCTCGGATGGCCTCTCTGGGGTACGAGGGGGTCGGTCTTGTGCAGGCGATCTCGCCTATCGCTCGCTCCAGGATACGAGGGTCGGTGATCGGCTCGAAGCTTGGCCCGGGTGCCGACGCATGCCGCGTCTTGCAAGCCTCCAAGGTAGCCTCTGACGCCGATGCGAGTTCGTGGACCATCTGGCTGACAGTGGCGGGGTTCATGAGCTTGCGCCCAGCGTCCGATTCGGCGAACACGCGCAAGTCGACGGACTGCTCGGGCGTCAAGGCCGCGCGCGGGGCCCGGTACACGGCCTGCTCCGCATAGAGTTGGCCGGTGGGTGTCGCGAGAAACCGCCGTGCCTGATGCAGTTCGTCCTCCGTCAGCTCGCGACGAAGGGCGGGAACGAGCCGTTGGCCCATGTCCGCGGCGCTCCATCCGCCCACACAGCTCACTGCCCACTTCATCCGCTCCTGCCGCCAGTAGTCGCGAGCCAGACTCGAGCGCGCCTTTTCGGCGAAAAATACGGTGGCGATATTGCCTGCCTCTGCGTCGGTTAGCGGCTCGACCCGCGGCGTCGCGCAGCCGGCGACAGCAGTTATTACCGCGAGAAGGGACAACCGTGGATCGAGTCTCGGCATGTTTTATCAGGGGCGACGCGGCCTTGGCAGGTTCTATCGGCGGAGAGCCTAGCAGAACGCATCTCGGCGCAGCAGTGTCGTGAAGTGGGGTGTTGGAGACAAGAGACGGCTCAACCCACGTATATGGCCGGCTGCGAGATGCCCCCTGCCGTTGCACCTTCTCTCTCGTCAGCGGAAACCCAGCTGCGGTGGCATGGCTCAACGCAGCAAAAGCACCATGATCACGCCAAGTGCGAGCACGATCAGAATTAGCCCGGAGATGCGTTCCAGCCAAGGCAGCATCCGTGCAAAGCGCCGCAGCACGCGCTGGTGGCCAATCAGGACGGCTATCGCCAGGTCGTAAAGCAGCACCACACTGAACATCCAAGTCCCGTAGAGCGCCTTCCACCCCTCACTGGCGTGCGGACCTGTCAGCATCGCGGCCAGACTGGCATAGAACAGCGCGTTCTTCGGGTTGAGGATGCCAGAGACGAACCCCATGCCGGCGGCACGTCGCCAGGCGACGAGTGGATGCGTGAGCGGCGCGTCCCGGCCAACGGATGCCGCCCCCCTGAGGTCATTGCTGCCGGCGCACCGCACGAACAGCGCGCCGATATAGAGCAAATAGGCGCAGCCGGCCAACTGCAGAACCACGAACACGGTCGTGTCCGGCCGCAGCACGGCGGTGCCGGCGAATGCCGCAACGATGAACACCCCGTTGGCGATGGCGATGCCAAGACAGGCGCCGCTGGCGATGCGCCAGCCAGCCGACAGGGATGTTCGGGCGATCAGGAAGAAGTCAGGGCCGGGAGACAGCAGCGCCAGGAAATGGGCTGCGGCGATCATCAAGAACTGCTGCATTCAATTTACACCTGCGAACATTTCTCGCAGTGTGCCGAGCGCGGCGCGCTCTGTATTGAAGGAAATTGCAGTCGTACCGTTTCCGCTGCTACGCGCGGAAGCGGCCTGGCGTGATGCCCGCATGCGCCTTGAAAACCCGCTGAAAATGCGCCTGATCGGCAAAGCCGAGGTCCTGCGCCACGTCCGCGATGCGGTCTCCGGCCCGAATCCGCTCCCTTGCCAGATTGATGCGTTGGCTCAGTTGCCACGCATGCGGCGTCAGGCCGGTGACTGCGCGGAAAGCGCGGATCAGCTGGTAGCGACTCATCTCCGCCAGTTGCGCCAGTTCGTCCAAAGGCATGTTGGAAGCGGGCGCGGTGCGAAGGCAATCGAGGGCTGGCCGGATTTGCGCGAGCAGGTTCGACGGCGCGTCTGGCGCTTCGATGCGCAGGCCCTGCCCCGTGTCGCAGTCGCCGATGAACATGATCAACGCGGCTTCTTTCTCGCACGGGCGCGCCTCGGAGAACAGCAACGCGTTGAGTTCGCAGAAGCGTGCGTAGGCCGACGGGTCGGCCACGATCCTTATTGGCTCGGCAGCTAGCGGGTGGGCCTGCGCATACTCCATCCGGACGGCCTGGAGCCAGGCCGCGTCCAGGTGCAGCATCTGGTAGCACCAAGCCGCTTCCGGTGCCGGGTTGCAGGCATGCACGCGTGTCGCGGGCACGAATACGAGCGTGCCGGGGTGCAGCGCGACCGGACCGTCGGTGCCGCCGTCGAAGACACTGTGGCCGTCGTCGACGGCACCAATGGAAAAGGTGGGATGGTGGTGCGGCTTGTAGCAGGCTCGGCTATGGCAGGCACGGCGGCTCTCGACGAAAGGCATACTCGGGTCGTGCCAGAACAGTTGCGTCGACTTGTTGCGCGGTGCTGCACGAGAAGGCGAATGGGCTGACATCCAGTGCTTTCGGTATCGGTGGGAAGATGGGTGTGAGTCAGCGAACCGTCACTGTCCACATCGCTATGTCGCAGCCGGCCACAGCGGTGAAGGCATCAGGAAATTCGCTTCGGCGCGGACGATCTCGCGGAGGACGCGGACCACCGCTCGCGGGTCGTCGGTACGCCAGTGGAAGCAATAGTTCAGGTTGTACGGCGGCGGATCGCTGACTAACGCGACCAGTCTGCCCGATGCCAGGAATGGCGCCACGTAGGCCGTGGGAAACGTACTGATGCCCACGCCCGCCATCACCAGCGTGATCAACGCCGCAAGGCTGTTGCAGACGAGTGCGTGCGGAATGGCCACGCCGACGTGCGCGCGCCAGCGTTCCACTTCGCGCGAGAGTCTGGCGTCGGCGCTGAGCGTGATCATGGGATGCTCGCTGAAATGCGCGGGCGTCAGCACCGTGCCGGCAGGCAGCCGTTCGGGCGATGCCATCCACCGGTATTCCAGCTCGCCGACCTTCTCGTGCGAGAGGTTGGGCGACGCCGAGGGGCCCGGCACGATCGCGAAATCGAGTTCGCCCCGCTCCAGCATCCGCTCGAGCTTGCTGGTCAACTCCACATGCGGCTCCAGCACCAGATCCGGATGCTCGCGCCGCACGCGGGCGACGAACGCCGGGAACCACGTCGATGCCACCAGCTCACTGATGCCGAACCGGCACGATCCACGCAACGTGCCCTGCGTGTCGAGGTCCGAGCGGATCAGGCTTTCGAGTTCGAGCATGCGGCCCGCGTGCTCGAGCAGCCGAACGCCGGCGTCGGTGATCACTGCCCGCTGGCCCGCACGGTCGAACAGCGGCTTGCCCAGATCGGCTTCCAGCTCAGCAATACGCTTGGACAGCGACGACTGGGTGACACACAGCCGCGCGGCGGCCAGCGAGAAGCTGCCGAGTTTGGCGGCCCAGAAGAAGGCTTCGAGCTGCTTGATGGTCAATTCCGGGTTCCTTTCGTCCGCACATTCGCTTTATGCATGGGGAGGGGTGAAGATTCTTCGCTTTTTCTCCGGACGTCCACTCCGTAATCTCCATGCATCGGGCAGGTTCGATGCCCCAAGGAGATTGCATGCGCTTCCCGCACCTTGCCTCGGCAGCCTCGCTGTTCTGCGCCGCCCTCGCCCTTCCCTCGATCGCGCTGGCGGAATGGCCCGACGACCGCCCCATCCAGGTGCTGGTCGGCTTTGCCGCCGGCGGCGCCACGGACACGATGGCCCGTGCCATGGCACCCGTCATCGCGCGCCACCTTGGGCCGCGCGCCAACCTGATCGTCGTCAACAAGCCCGGTGCCGCCAGCGAGATTTCCAACCTGAGCCTGATGAACGCCCGCAAGGACGGCTACACGATCGGCGTGGTGAATCTGCCTGCGATGGCATTCTCGCCGCTGTACCGCAAGACCAGCTTCGACCCAGCCGCGCTGACGCTCGTGGCCCGCGTGATGAGCGACCCGACGATTCTCGTGGCGAAGCAGGACAGCCCCTACGCGACGCTCAAGGACGTCGTGAGCGCCCTCAAGGCCCATCCGTCGTCGCTGTCGTTTGGGCATAACGGCGTCGGTACCAATGGCCATCTGGCGCTGATGCAGCTGGCCAGCAGCGCAGGCGTGAAGATGAACGAGATTCCGTTCAACGGCACCACGCAATCGAAGACGGCGCTGTTCGGCGGTCATATCGATTTCGCCGCGATCACGGTAAGCGAATTGCGCGAAGCGGGCAAAGAGGCCGTGCCGCTCAAGGTGCTCGCCCAGATGGCGGACCAGCGCTCGCCAGCGCTCCCGAAAATCCCCACGGCCAACGAGCAAGGCTTCAACGACGTCATGCCGGCCGAACGCGGCTTTGCCGTGCCCCGCGGAACGCCGCCGGATATCGGCGAACGCCTGCAGGCAGCGATCGCGGCCACCATGCAAGACCCCGAGTACCTGAAGCGTGCCGGCGAGGATGCGCCCGCGCTGGCATATCTGCCCGGTGCGGCATGGACCCAGGCCATCGCCGGCCGCGCGGAGATGATGCGCAAGCTTGCCGCCGCGATGCCAAAGGAATAGGCGGTACCTCGAGTCCGCGCGCACGCTTTCCGTCGTTTCATTCTTCCCTGCCATGCCCTATCCCATCGCCCTGTTCCGCCGTGCTGTCGCGATCGGCCTGCCCTGCCTCGCCGCGCTCGCGCCCGTTACGCCCGCCTCCGCCGCCGAGTTTCCCGACAAGCCGATTCGGCTGATCGTACCGTATCCTGCCGGCGGCACCACCGACATCGTCGGTCGCGCACTCGCCCGCGAACTGTCGGCCAGATTGGGCCAGCCGGTCGTGGTGGACAACCGGGCCGGTGCCGGCGGCATGCTGGGCGCGGCCGCAGTGGCGCGGGCCGAGGCCGATGGCTATACGCTGGGCGTTGCCACCGTCAGCACGCTGGCCACCGCGCCGCTCACCACGCGCCAGCCGGCCTACAATCCGCTTACCGATTTCACACCGATCGGTCTGGTCGCCTTCGTGCCGAATGTGCTGACCGTCAATCCGCAGGTCCCCGCAAAGAACCTCGCCGAATTCATCGCGCTGCTCAAGGCCAATCCCGGCAAATACTCGTATGCGAGTTCCGGCGTGGGCGGCATCGCGCATCTGGACGGCGAGTTGTTCAAGAGCCTGACCCATACCCAGATGGATCACATCCCGTATCGCGGCTCGGGCCCGGCGCTCAACGATACCGTTGCCGGCCAGGTGACCGCGCAGTTCGATAACGTCTCGTCGTCGCTGACCTTTATCAAGGCCGGCAAGCTGCGCGCGCTCGCCGTCGCGTCGAGCAGCCGCATTCCGGAGCTGCCGGACGTA
This sequence comes from Cupriavidus sp. OTU4054, assembly GCF_038440175.1. Lineage (NCBI taxonomy): Bacteria > Pseudomonadati > Pseudomonadota > Betaproteobacteria > Burkholderiales > Burkholderiaceae > Cupriavidus > Cupriavidus sp. OTU4054. The sequence continues at coordinate 4,965 of NZ_JASATF010000001.1, read as the reverse complement.
CCCACCTACGCCGAGGCCGGTTTCCCGAAGCTGAACAATATGGCGTGGTTCGGACTGGTGGGACCAAAGAACCTGCCCCCGGCCGTCGCCAAACGGCTTGCGGATGCCAATTTGCAGGCCGTGCAGAGTCCGGAGCTGATCGCCGTGCTCCGTCGCAATGGCGCCAACGCAGCAGCGAAGCCGCCCGCGGCGTTCGTCGAGGTGATCCAGCACGAGTACGCGCTGCGCAAGACGATCGTTACCGAACAGCACATCACGGCGGACTGAGCATGGCAGAGATCCGGCAGTTCCCGTGGCAGTCGATGCTTTACGTGCCCGCGCACGACGCGGAACGGTTGCGCGCCGCCCTCGGCAGTGACGCGCATGCCGTCGTTCTCGATCTCGAGGATTTCGTTCCGGACGCGTCCAAGCCCGCTGCGCGCGATGCGCTGACGAACAGCGCAGCGACGCTGCGCGAGCACGGTATGGGCGTCGTGGTCCGCATCAATCGGTCGCTCGAGCAGGCCGTTGCGGACCTGCGCTGCGCTGTGCTGGAAGCGGTGGACGCCATCATGGTCACCAAGGTCATGGGGGCCGATCATCTGACGCTGCTGGACGAACTGGTCGGCGAACTCGAAGACGCGCGCGGGTTGCCGCACGGGCGTATCAAGCTGATCGCACTGATCGAGACGGCTGCCGCCACGCAGCGCATGGCCGAAATCTGCCAGGCTGGCGGGCGGCTGCGCGCAGTGGGACTGGGCGGCGAGGATATTGCCCGGGAGTGCGGCTTCCGCGCGAGCGCGGAGACGCTGCTGCCGCTCAAGCAGCAACTGATCTATGCGGCGTTTGCCGGCGGCGTGACACCGATAGGCTTTCTGGCGAGCGTGGCCGACAAGTCCGGACCGGACGCATTTGCCGCGATGGTGGCGCGCTCGCGCGAGTTCGGCTTCCGCGTCGCCACGTGCCTCACGGCTGCGCAGGTGGCGACCGTCAATGCGGTCTATGGGCCCGCGGAACGCTGATTCATTCACGGATACTTCTATGGCAATCGATATCGCGCCCTCTATGCGGCAATCCATGCGCCCATCCATGCGGCAATCCACGCGGCAACAGAAGAACGCTGCCCTGCGGCGCCTGCTGACGGACACCCCGTTCGTCGTCGCGCCGGCCGTGCACGACATGTTCAGCCTGCGGCTGGCCGAACAGGCGGGCTTCGACAGCGCTTGCATCAGCGGGGCCATGCTCTCCTACAGTTTGCTCGGCGTTCCGGACATCGGCCTGCTGACGCTGACCGAATGCGTGGAGCATTGCCGGCGCCTGACGCGACATGCCCGCATCCCCATCACGGCCGACGGCGATGCCGGCTATGGGAATCCACGCGGTGTGCACCACGCGGTGGAGTTGTTCGAGGATGCGGGCGCCGCCGGACTCAATATCGAAGATCAGGTCGTGCCGCGCCGGTGGGGCAGCACGCGCCGCAAGGAGGTCGTGCCCGTCGGCGAGATGGTCGCCAAACTGGCGGCGGCCGTGCGGGCGCGCGTCGACGACAACTTCATGATCATTGCCCGCACCGACGCGTTCGGCGTGGAGCCGATCGGGCAGATCATGGCGCGGGCCCGTGCGTATCAGGATGCGGGCGCCGACATGCTGTTGCCGATCGGACCGGTGAGCGCGACATGCGAGGCCGATGTCGAGGCACTCGTGCGCGCGCTCCGGATTCCGGTGACGCTGAGCGCCGGTACCGGCCTGCAGCCCGCGGCATCGGCCGGCCATCTCACGCTCGAACGCATGCGCGAGATTGGCGTGCGGCGCGCCAGCCTCACTACCCTGCTTCCACTGGCCGCCATGCGCGGCATGGGGCAGTCGCTTGGCACGCTGCAGGAGGCATTGCAGCCAGCTTCCGCGTCGACGGCGGAGAGCCCCGCCATGTCGCCGACGATCGATGCGCTATTCGATACCGCCGGCCAGATGGCATTCGAGGAAGCGCTTCTGGAATCCTGGGCGCGCTGAATGATGAATCCGGCCGGTCCGTCTCACCGGCGGACCAGCCGGTCGAGCCGCAGCCGATGCCGCTCGTCGGTCAGCCGCGCCACCGCAAGGAGCGCCGCCACGGTAACGCCGAGCATGCTGCCGCCGGCCAGCAGGAACATCAGCAGGATCTGATACTGGGCGGCCGCGATGGGATCCATGCCCGCCAGGATCTGACCGGTCATGATGCCGGGCATCGTGATGATGCCGGCCGCGGCCATCGTGTTCAGCGTCGGCATCAGTCCCGTCCTCACACCCTGCTTCACCACGCCCCGCAGGGCCGTGAACCGGTCGTCGCCGAGCGCCAGCCTTGCCTCGATGGCCGCGCGCTGATGCCAGACCGCGTTGAACGTGGCGCCAAGCGTCAGGCTCGCGGCGTTCATGACATTGCCCAGCACGATGCCGGCCAGCGGAATCGCGTGACGCGGGTCGTACCACGGCGTGGGCTGCAGCGCGGTCGTCAGGGCCAGCACCGTGACCACGACCGTGGGCAGGAACACCGAGGCCGCGCCGATGGCGATATGGATCGGCCCGGACAACCGACGCTCCTGCCGCGCGCCGACTTCGCGCGCGGCCGCCGCGATCATCGCGGCCACGGTCAGCGCAGTGACCCACGGCGATGCCAGCCCGAACACGATCCGCAGCAAAAAACCTACGACCAGCAACTGCGCGACCATGCGGATGGCCGACCACATCAGCGTGCGATGGACGCCAAGGGACAGCAGCAGCGACGCTCCGGCGCTGGCCAGCACGAACCCGCTGGCGAGAACCAGGTCCATCGCGGAGAGCGGGTCGGGCGCGATGGTGCCGGTCATCGTCCGTTCTCCAGTCCGTGCGGGCCCATCCGATAGTGCGCGGTGCCCATTCTGGCGGCCTGCTCGTCGTGGTGCGACACCATGAGGATGCCCACGCCCTCTTCCAGCCGCTCCCGCAGCACGGTTTCGACGGCCCGCGTGGACGCCTGATCCAGACCCGAGGTCGGCTCGTCGAGCAACAGGATGTCCGGCCGGCGCACCAGCGCGCGGATCAGTGCGAGCCGCTGCTTCTCGCCGGTGGAGACGCGGCTGACCGGCGATGACAGGATCGCGGGCGGCAGGCAAAGGGGTGCAAGCAAGGCGCTGGCAGCCGCGATATCCGACATATGCGCGCCCACCTCGTCCTCCCACCAGCCGGACTCGGCGGGCACATAAATGACGCGCCGCCGCCATTCCGGCGCACTGACCGCCGATCGCTGCGTGTCGTCGAGCGCGACGTCGCCCTCGTTCGGATCGAGATCGGCAATCATTCTCAGCAGCAGACTCTTGCCCGATCCGGACGGCCCGCTCAACACGACGCACTGCCCGCGCGCCACGCTCAATGAAAACGGCCCGCGCCCGACGCCAGCCATCCCGGAGACCCGCAACCCCATATCCTCCTCCGCCATTGCATATGGCTTGAGCATATGCGCAATGGGATGCCGGACGCTACCCCGGCGGCCGGCGAGGTCGCGCCCATGCGACGCGGCGCGCTCTCCGGCATCGCTTGCGTGGCGCAATTAACGCTGCCGTAAGGTTCGTGCGCTAGGCTGGTTCGCAGGTCAGGCTCGCGAGGTCGACAATGTCAGGCTCAGCACCACGAGCGCGCTCTCGACCCGCAGTGCCAGGTCCCGATCGCCGAGCAGCGATGCCTCGGCAATCGCCGCACGGATCCATGTCTCGAGTTCCGGCGGGACGGGCGCGGCATCGCCCGTTTGGGACTGCGCGCGAAAATGGCGCGCGACAATGCTGAGCACGCGCCGCACCGACCGGCGCAGCGGGCCCGTCAGCGAAGGCATCGCACGCTGCAGGGCCACGGTGCAATAGCCGATCTGCAGTTCGGCGAACCCATCCGATGCGATCCGTCCGCGGGTCGCGCCAAGACGCGGCATCAATTGCCCCAGCCGGTCGAGCATGCGCGCGCCCAGCCGGGAGCGCTCATCGGGAAGCCCTCTGTCGGCGGCATGCCATGTGGCCGCGCGCGCGAGATCGCGCCAGCTGGCGCCGATCAGCCGGCGCGCCACGACCTGCGCGCCGAACGGGCGCACGAGGATGGCCCACAGCGGCGCAAACAGCAGGGCCGCCGCGTTCGCGAGATATGTGTTGAACAGGCCAAGAAAGTTGGCGTCATGGACGCTCTGCACGTTGGTGAACGATGCCGTCGTGATGGCCAGGAGCATCGCCACCACGTTGTAGCCCGGACGTGCGATCAGGGCGCCCAGGGCCACGTAAGGCATGGCCAGCATGCCGGCCAGCGTCTCGAACGTTTCGGCGCAAGGCAGCACCACGAACAGATAGAACAGGGAGATGGCCGCGCAGACCGCGCCCCAGCGAACGAACAGACGGGCCACGGGTCGCGGCTCGTGGACGGTCGCGAAGAAGCAGCAGGCGATGGACGACAGCGCCACCGGTCCCCCACCCTCTTCCCAGCCGGAAAGTATCCACAGCATTCCGGCGCAGAAAACGGCCAGCCCGGCCGACATGGCGTTGAACAGCAGCATGGCGTGATCGTGGTGCAGGTCCGCGGCGGCGTCCCGCCCGCCGGCCGCAAGCGGACGGACGGGCGTCTCTGCACCCCGGACGCCGCGGTCACCGATCCCCTGCTGCAACGCCGTGCAACTGGCCATCAGGGCGTCCAGCCGTGCCCGCAGGCCCGCCGCGGCCGTCTCGAGCGCGGCGCGTGGCAGCCGGGCCGGTGCATCGTCGCGCATGGCATGCAGCACGCTCTCCAGCCCGGACAGGATGGGCATGACGCTGGACATGCGCGCGCGCAGCGTACGTGCGCGGGCCACCGTCTCCCGGCTCTCCGTATCGAACGACAGCTGTTCGATCAGGTGGTCGAGTGCGAGCATGTCCGTGGGCCCCCCGGGGGCGGGGGGGGGCCCCCCTGGGCCCGGCCGCGCCACACCCACGGCCGCCTTGATCGCGAATGCGCTCTCGCAGA